>CALVDH010000013.1 GCA_944326235.1 uncultured Bacteroidales bacterium
GGTCTCCGTTGCATTGTCCTGGTCTGGGCTCCAAGGTGCGTTTGTCTCCCCATCCCCCCGCCCTTCCCGTGGGGAAGGGAGCCGGTCGCTGCGCTCCTTGGAGCCCCCGGAGGTTTTTCCTCTATGGGCATTTTGGGTGTGCGGCGGACCGGTCTCCGTTGCATTGTCCTGGTCTGGGCTCCAAGGTGCGTTTGTCTCCCCATCCCCCCGCCCTTCCCGTGGGGAAGAGGGCTGGTCGCTGCGCTCCGATGTGGCCATTGGTGGGTGTTGCTTCCGGGCTTTTTGTTGCCGTGCGTCAGTGGTCTGTGGTGTCGTCCTTCTTGCCGGCGGTATGCCGGTGGGCGGGCGGGCTCCGTGCCGGTCCGTGCGGCGGTTCCCGGCTTTCCGTCCCCGCACGCCCTGTTTCTGTAACCCCTTGAAGGTCAGTTCTGAATGATATAACTATGTGCTTTCGTCCGTTTTGAAAACTGACGCGTCCACGGCCGCTTTCGCTAAGTTGTAGGGTATCAGAGCGTTATAGAATTGCCATGTGCGCACAGTTCATTTTCGTTCTCTTGCCGGCGCGTAGTGAAACCGCAACGGCAGCAAATCCCGTGATCCGGTGCCGTTGTGGGATGCCCGTTTCTCTGTCCTTCTGCCGACGCTCCTTTCCGTGCTGGAAGGTGCCGGGTGAAACGGCTTTTCGCCGTCACCTTCTCGAATTCGTTATCAGCTGGTCCGCGACAGAGGTGGCTCTTGGTGGCCCGGCATCGGTTTCCTGCGGAGAAGGTGCCGACAAATGTGGCTTTTCGCCGGCACCTTCTCGAATTCGTTATCAGCTGGTCCGCGTCAGAGGTGGCTCTCGGTGGCCCGGCACCGGTTTCATGCGGAGAAGGTGCCGGTCAAATCGCTGTTTCGCCGGCACCTTCTCGAATTCGTTATCAGCCGACCTGCCTCAGAGGCCTCTCTCGCTGCCCTATGCAAGATCCCCGTCTGGAAGGTGCCGGGTGAAACGGCCTTTCTCCACCACCTTCCGGGTGTGGGGAGTGTCCCGGATGGCTTATGGGTTAGGTGTGCCGGCTTCGGGGGCGGGGAGTTTGGCGGATGGGCGACGGGCTGTGGAGGTCATGGCTGCGTTGCGGGAAATGAGTTCGGCGGCAGCGGGGGTGAGTCGGCGGTACTTGTTGAATGTTTCGCGCGAGATGTTGAAATGGCGGCAGATGTCGAGGATGGTGTATTGGTCCTCCAGCATTTTCAATATAGTTTGACTGTTGGCCATCAAGATTTTGAGCTTTGTGCAGCTGCCTTTGCGCCGGCCGAGGACTACTCCGTTGGCCTTCCGCATGGCGAGAGCCTCCTTGGTCCGCATCGAAATCAGGTTCCTTTCGATTTCCGCAACCAGTCCGAATGCGAAACAAAGTACCTTGCTGTTGATGCTGTTGTCGAAGGAGTATCCTTCTTTTGTGGTGTAGAGCCGGATTTTTTTCCGGAGGCATTTGGCCATGATCTCCATAATGTCGGTGAGGGTGCGGCTGAGCCTGGAAATCTCGGTGACGATGAGTGTGTCTCCGGGCTTGAGACGGCGCAGCAGAAGTCCCAGCTTCCGCTCCTTTTCGTGTTTTTTACCGCTTACTATTTCTGTAACCCAGCAGTCGACGGTAATCTGTCTGGTTGCCGCGTAACGGAGGATCTCCTCCTTCTGGTTGGTCAGATGCTGCTTGCAAGTGCTGACCCTGAGATAACCTGCTATCATGTTTCATCGATAATTTAACGCGGGGCGACATTGCCCCATGATAAAATTAGCAATGAGAGCGCTACACAGATGTTGGCCGGGCCCCGGTCCTGAAAAGTTTGTTATATTTGCCGGCAGAATCCAGGTTAATCGGAAAATATTCAGGTCTATGCAGTACAATATCGGTGACAGGGTCCGCTTCATGGACTTCGACGGGGACGGTATAGTGACGGCTGTCCTTCCGCACGGCTCTCTGGAGATAGAGGCGGAGGGTATGCGCATGAGGGTGTCGGCGGGAGAGGTAGTCCGTGTCGGAGCCGGGAGCGGTGAGGATGAGCGTACTCTATATGACGGCAATACGGATCTTTCGCGTTTCAAGCAGCGTCCGGCCCCTGTTCCACATTCTGTCCCGAGTGGAAAGAAAGCACGGCGTCAGGCGGATACAATGGAAGTGGACCTGCATCTGGAAAGAATCCGGCAGAAATATCCCGCGGCACGCAATGTCCCCGACGGGGATGCTCTCTACCTTCAGCTGGATGTCTTCGAGAAGAGCATGGCCGAGGCATTCAGGAAGGGAGTGCGGACCGTGGTTCTGATTCACGGCAATGGCCGGGGTATTCTCCGTTCGGAACTGCTCCGCCGCCTGCGGGAATATCCTGGCGTGACGGTGCGGGAAGCCTCCGTACTGCGTTACGGCAGCGGAGCCCTTGAGGTGAACATCAGTCTGTAACAATAGATGCATCCGGCAGCGACGGCCAGCAGCATCAGGTTCCATAGGATGGTCATGCCCCATCTGACGGGATGGGCGAACTCGCGGTAGGGCGAATCTCCCTCGGAGTATCTGGCGAATGCATTGGTGTAGACTGTGGTGCCGTTCTCATACCATGCGGTCATCCTCACGTATGGATCCTCAGGTCTCATGACATATTGTATCGCGCTGGAGTTGAAAATGGAATCCACTATAGTCCCGTTCTGAGATATGACTCTGATAGCGCTTGCGGGGGCGCTCAGACGCATGTACACGGTGTCTCCTCTCAGTCCGATGTCCTTTATCCTGGGCAGCTTCAGGTTCTCAGCGTGTTTGACCGCTGTGTCTCCGGCTCCGAAGTCAGGGACGCGGGTGGTGTAGAAGTTTCCCTTTAGCAGCTCTTCGCGGATATCTTCCCAGTAGGGGGTAGGGGTGTTGATCCATGAGCAGCGGCGGGCTATGGAGGCATGGGCCTTGGAGTTGTGGTTGTCGTCGTTGATGTTGTTGTGGGCGTAGCGTCCGGCGGACAGAGCCTCGTCCCAGTGGTTCAGGCTGGTGCCTCTGCCGTGGTCCCTCTCGCCGAATCCGGCGTCTCCCTCGATGAGACGGTAGCCGGAGAGATGCTCCATAACCCTTCGGTTAATGGTAAGGGTCCGGTTGGGGTGGTTGAACTGGACGAAGTCTCCGTCAGCGGCCAGCCTGTCTATCATGAACTGCTTTTGGGACAGGAGGACAGGCAGAAAGTGGTCGAATTTCTCCACTTTCTCCACGCCGTAGGCGTTGATGTGGAATTTGAAGAGATTGTACCCGTGCTCGTATCCGGCAATGTACAGTGACGGGTCAATGGGATGGGGAGTAAGGGCCTGGTGATTCGTGAAGCCCAGAATGTCATATCCGTAGCTCATGTAGTCGGAGTACACGACGTCAGGGTAGTATGGACATTCGTTTATGCCCTTGTCCACCCTGGTGTGGGTATGCAGGCAGGCGCGTTTCCAGCCTATGGATGTGTCTAGGTCCGCATATGGGTTGTATATCCTGTCTCCGCTGAAAGGCACCGGGCCTTCGAACCGGTATATGGGGGAAACACTGAAAATGGCGAGGGCCAGTACTGCCGCCAGCAGGATGGAGGCCAGGATTTTTCCGAGAATTTTGAGAAATTTTGTCATCTTGCGTGGTCACAATTAATAAATATCGCATTGAACGTCGCAAATTTATAAAAACTGACCTTTATTTATTATTTTTGTTTTTTTAAAATCGAAAATTATGTGTGGAATAGTTGGATATATGGGCCCGAAACAGGCGGCCCCCATCTTGATCAAAGGACTTCACAGACTGGAATACAGAGGCTATGACAGTGCCGGCATAGCCCTTATCAATGCCGAGGGGACACTCTCGGTATATAAGTCCAAGGGCAAGGTCAGCGACCTGGAAAAACTTATCAATGACAAGGATACCTCCGGTACCATAGGCATAGCGCACACCCGCTGGGCCACTCACGGGGAACCGAATGACATCAATGCCCATCCCCACTATTCGGAGCACAAGAACCTGGCTCTGATTCACAACGGCATAATCGAGAATTACAAGGCCCTGAAGAAGGAACTGCTCAACAAAGGCTATCACTTTCACAGTGATACCGATACCGAGGTCGTGATTCAGCTCATACAGTATATGATGGACTCGCACGGCATCTCGCTGGTGGAGGCAGTGCCCCTGGCTCTCAGGAATGTCGTGGGCGCATACGCCATAGTGGTGATCGACAAGGACAATCCCAATATCATGATTGCCGCCCGCAAGGGCAGTCCGCTGGTGGTCGGAATCGGCAAGGAAGAGTTCCTCATCGGTTCTGACGCCACACCTATCGTGGAGTACACCGACAGGGTCATCTATCTGGATGACGAGCAGATAGCGGTGATGGAGAGAGGCGGCGGCATCCGCATTACGGACCTGCGTCAGGTGGAGGTCACTCCCATCGTAAAGAAACTGGAGCTCAATCTGAGCGAGATAGAGAAAGGCGGCTTCCCCCATTTCATGCTCAAGGAGATATACGAGCAGCCCAACACCCTGCGTACATCCATGAAGGGCCGTCTTCATCCTGAACTCGGCGAGGTGAAGCTCTCCGGCATCATCGACAACAGGGACAGGTTCCTCAATGCGAGAAGAATCATCATCTGTGCCTGCGGAACATCGTGGCATGCCGCCCAGATAGGAAAATACATGATCGAGGAACTGGCAAGGATACCGGTGGAAGTGGAGTATTCTTCGGAGTTCAGGTATCGCAAACCGGTGATTTTCAGTGATGATATAGTAATTGCGATATCGCAGTCAGGAGAGACTGCCGACACCCTGGCGGCTATTAAGCTGGCCAAGGCTCACGGCGCATTCCTCTTCGGTATCTGCAACGTGGTGGGCTCATCCATTCCCCGCGAGACCGACTCGGGATGTTATACCCATGCCGGTCCGGAGATAGGAGTGGCCTCTACCAAGGCTTTTACCGCCCAGGTGTCTACTCTCGCCCTGCTGGCCCTCTCGCTGGCCAAGGAGAAGGGTACCATAACCGATGCACGCAGACGCGAGCTGGTGGAGGAACTGCAGCGCATTCCGGAGAAAATTGAGAAGATTCTCAGACACGATGAGCTGATCTCGCGTATAGCCAGCGTCTTCACATACGCGCATAACTTCATCTATCTGGGCCGGGGCTACAATTTCCCCGTAGCCCTCGAAGGTGCCCTGAAACTCAAGGAGATATCCTATATACATGCCGAGGGCTATCCTGCAGCGGAGATGAAGCACGGCCCCATCGCCCTGATCGACGACGAGCTCCCTGTCGTGGTAATCGCCACCAGAAGGGGCAAGTACGACAAGATAGTCAGCAACGTGCAGGAGATAAAGGCCCGCAAGGGGCGGATAATCTCAATAGTAACCGAGGGCGATACGGATGTCCGGAACATTTCGGACTGGAGTTTCGAGATACCGGATACCGAGGAGTGCTTCGTGCCCCTGCTGTCCACCATCCCTCTTCAGCTGCTGGCATATCATGTGGCTATCGCCAAAGGCAGGGATGTGGACCAGCCGAGGAACCTGGCGAAATCGGTTACAGTAGAGTAGTCTTTCTTCTGCCGATGACTACAGTCCCGTCATTACCTATGATGAAGGTGTAGTCGTAGCATCCCATTATGAATGAACCTCCGGAACTGGGATTCTCCCTCATCGACGTGATATAGTCGAAGTTGAATCCCAGACCGAAGAGGGCGACAAATGAGATCTTCCGTTTCCCGCTGGAGTAAAGTCTGTCTATGATCGAATGGTTCTTCTTCAGAATCCGGTCGATCCTGATCAATTCCTCGCGGCGTTCCCGGTAAATGCGGTTGTTATACATAGTCCTGCAGGCGTCCGAGCAGAAGCGCTTGTCGGATCTTCCTGTGATGAGCCCGTTGCAGTTCGGGCAATACCTTTTCTCCTCTTCCATACAACTCGTATTTTAATGTTAGTACGGCAAAGATAAATTGCCGCGCCGGCACAGAGGTGTCGCAAACGTAAATTTATTTGATTGTAACCGGCTATAAACGGTTATAGCCGTTTATAATCGTTTATAGCCGTTTCGAGTGCGGATTTTCTCGCGGATTATGCCTTGTTTTGCCGCCGTAAACATTGTTCAACATTTAAATTCAAGATTATGGACAGATCATTCAACCGAATCGAACTGCGCGGAAACGCAGGACAGGACGCCAGGATCATGCAGGTAGGCGACAACACGGTGGCCAGATTCAGTATCGCCACCAACGAGACGTACAAGGACCGTTCGGGCAATCTCAAGGAGGAGACTACCTGGCACTCCGTGACGGCGTGGTCCGGGAAAGGGATGCCGGATTTCTCCCGTATCAGCAAGGGGACGTGTGTCTACGTTCTGGGGCGCCTGCGGCAGAACCGTTACACCGCGGCCAACGGGGAGGAGAGAACTTTCTACGAGGTGCTGGCTACGAGAGTCAAGATTGAGGAACCGGAGATGACATAAAAGCATTATATTTGCCTTTGGAAAATTTTTTCAACATGGCAAGGACAATTTACATCTACAACACGTTATCACGGAGAAAGGAAGAATTCGTACCGGTGCATCCGGGCATGGTGGGACTCTATGTGTGCGGCCCTACCGTTTATGGAGAACCCCATCTGGGCCACGCCAGGCCGGCGGTGACCTATGATGTGCTGGTGCGCTTCTTCAGGTATCTGGGTTATAAGGTCAGGTATGTCAGAAACATAACTGATGTGGGCCATCTGGAGCATGACGCGGACGAGGGGGATGACAAGATAGCAAAGAAGGCCCGTTTGGAATCTCTCGAGCCTATGGAGGTGGTGCAGACCTATACCATAGCCTACCATGATGCTATGCGCAGGCTCAACACCCTGCCCCCCAGCATAGAACCCAGGGCCTCAGGACACATCATCGAGCAGATAGAGCTGGTCAGGAGGATTATGGATGCCGGTTTCGCATACGAGAGCAACGGTTCCGTGTATTTCGATGTACCTGCCTACAACAGAAAATATCACTACGGAGTGCTGTCCGGCCGCAATATAGATGAGATGATGGCCAATACCCGTTCCCTGGACGGAACCGGAGACAAGCACTCTCCATACGATTTTGCCCTGTGGAAGAAGGCCTCTCCCCAGCATATCATGAAGTGGCCTTCTCCCTGGAGCGAGGGCTTCCCCGGGTGGCATCTGGAGTGCTCTGCCATGAGCGAGAAGTATCTGGGCGATGAGTTCGACATACACGGCGGCGGTATGGACCTGCAGTTCCCGCACCATGAGTGCGAGCTGGCACAGAACACCGCTTCCAGGGGAAAGGGCGGCGTGAAGTACTGGATGCACAACAACCTGCTCACCGTGAACGGTCAGAAGATGGGCAAATCCCTCGGAAACTTTACCACCCTCGCGGATCTGTACAAGGTATATTCTCCAATGACCATCCGCTTCTTCATGCTTCAGGCCCACTACCGCGGTACCGTGGATTTCAGTGCCGAGGCTCTTTCAGCAGCCGAAAAGGGACTCAAGAGGGTACTGCAGGCGTCTAAAGACTTCAGGAACCTTCAGCATGCATCCGGAGCAGAACCTAATCCGGAGATTGCAGGACTCTCGGAGAAGGTAATAGAGGCCCTCTGCGACGACCTCAACACACCTGTCGCCCTGGCCCACGTATTCGATGCCGTAAGGCTGGTCAATCAGGCCAAGGACGGAAGCCTCAGACTTTCAGATGCGGATTACCAGTCCCTTTCGGAGGTATTCTGCAAACTGGTTCCGGATGTGCTCGGCCTCATAGACGAGGTCTCCGCATCTTCGGAGGAGAAGACGGTCGAGGGTCTGATGGACATGATTCTGGAAGTCCGCCGCGAGGCCAAGGCCCGCAAGGATTTCGCCACCAGCGACAGTATCCGTGACAGGCTGAAGGAACTCGGTGTCACCATCAAGGACACGAAGGAGGGTACCGAATGGAGCATGTAGTGAAAAGATACTGGGGCAGGACCCTGGTGGCATTTCTGGTAGTTCTCTGCGCCATGCCCCTGGGACATGCGCTGATGATTCTCATGGAACATTTTCTTCCGGAGTCGGCCCTGCACGGCTGCGCTTTCGCTATGGGAGCCGTGGGACTGGGTATCGTGATTGCCGGAGTCTTCGTCAAGGGCGACACCAGGCAGACCATCCTCGGACTCGTCGGCGGCCTGCTCTTCTGGACCGGCTGGGTGGAGTTCCTGCTCCAGTACTATGCCGCCCGTTACGGAGTACAGCCCGAGATAGTGAACGGCGAGGTGGTCACCAAGCCCGAGTACCTGATCATGCCGGCCACCTTCGGCTTCTGGATGCTGATTATGACCGTGTACATATTCAGCGTAAAGACAGGCTGCTACTTCATCACCTGGATACAGAAGCGCATCTTCGGCAAGCGCAAGGACGAGATAGTGACCCGTCCGCTGACCCGTCACACTTCCATCACCACATTCATGGAACTCAATATGATGATGTGGGCCTGCTACCTGCTGCTGATGTTCTGCTACGATCCCCGTTTCCTTGGCGACCATCACCCTGTAACCCTGCTCATAGGCGCAGGCTGCCTGATAGGAGCCGTCTTCATGTTCATCAAGCAGCTCAGGATCTCCTCCTGGGGCGCCAACATCCGTATGGCCATAGCCACGGTAATCGTATTCTGGACACCGGTGGAGATCATGGGCCGCATCGACCTGTTCAACGAGATCTGGGTGGCCCCTCTGGAACACGTCACCGAGATGCTCATCATACTCGCGGCCTTCATCATCCTGGCCGCCTGCCTCATCTACAGCGCCCTCCGCAAGAAAAAGCAGCAGTAGACGCCACTCATGAGCAGGAGATAAAGTACAACCCCTCTGAGGTATCGGCTCCCGAGTAGGAAAGGGGCTATAAATTACCTGTTACTCGTCGTAGTGGAAACGGATATCCTTTACGATATCGGGATGCAGGCTGTTGGATACAGGGCAGGTGCGGGCTGCCGACTCGATGAGCCTCTTGGCCTTGTCATCGTATTTCTGTCCCTTGGGGAAGGTGATGTCCACGACGATACGTGCCACGCGGCGGGGATTGGCAGCCATCTCCTTCTCGATCTCGACTGTAGTTCCGTCGATGTTGAAGCCGTAGGACTGAGCCGAAATGCCCATGATGGTCAGCATGCATGAGGCGAGGGAAGAGGCGAACATGTCGGTGGGGGAGAAGTACTCGCCCTTGCCGTGGTTGTCCAGGGGAGCGTCGGTGATAATCTTGTTGCCGGACTGCTCGTGAAGAATCTCGGTACGCAGATTGCCGAGATAAGTGGTTCTCATCTTTGTCATAACTTGTCTGTTTTAAATATTGTTTATTATTCTACTATATTTCCAAGCAGGGTGGCCGAAGTGCAGCTTTCCACCTTTACTTTGACATATTCTCCGGGGCGGTGTCCCAGGGCCGGAAAGACGCATACCTTGTTGGAGGACGTCCTGCCGAAGAGCGAGCCGCTGTCCCTTCTGGACGTGCCTTCGATCAGCACCTCGTAAGTCTGTCCCACGCACTCGCGGTTGCGCTCCAGGGATATGGCGCTCTGCATCTCGATGATCTCGTTGAGCCTGCGGGTCTTGACCTCGGGAGGAACGTCGTCGGGGAAATGCCTGGCGGCCTTGGTTCCGGGTCTCTGGGAGTACTGGAACATGAACGCGCTGTCGAAGCGTACCTTCTGCATAAGCTCCAGGGTGGCCCGGTGGTCCTCCTCCGTCTCGGAGCAGAAACCCGCGATAATGTCGGTGGTGACTGCCGCCTCGGGGACTATTTCCCGGATCTTCTCTATTCTCTCCAAATACCCTGCCACGGTGTACTTGCGGTTCATCTTCTCCAGCATCCTGTCACTTCCGGACTGGACCGGCAGGTGAATGTGGGTGCAGATATTGGGATACATCGCCATGGAGTACAGGACTCCGTTGCTCATGTCCTTGGGGTGTGATGTCGAGAACCTTACCCTCAGGTCCGGGGCGACGAGGGCCACCAGCTCGATGAGCTGGGCGAAATTGACGGTCTCGGTCGGATTGTCCGGATTCTTCCAGAGGTAGGAATCGACATTCTGGCCAAGCAGGCTTACCTCCCGGTAGCCGGCGGCATACAGGCGCTCCGCCTCCCTTACGATGGACTGGGGGTCGCGGCTGCGCTCGCCTCCGCGGACGTAGGGGACAATGCAGTAGGTGCACATGTTGTTGCATCCCCTCATGATGGAGATGAAGGTGGTGACGCCTCCGGCGTCCGTGCGGACGGGGTCGATGTCCGCGTATGTCTCCCTGAGCGAGAGGACGGTATTGACCTGTTTCTCCCCCTCTTCTGCCAGGCAGCGGAGCATCCTCGGGAGGTCCCTGTAGGTGTCGGGCCCGGCCACCAGGTCCACCGCCGGATGAGAGAGCAGCTCCTGCTTGAGCCTTTCCGCCATGCAGCCCAGCACTCCGACCGTGACCCTGCGGTGCTTCTTCTCCTGAAGGAACCGGTCGAGGCGGCCCCAGACGCGCTGTTCGGCATTGTCCCTGATGGAACAGGTATTGACCATGATAAGATCCGCTTCCTCCAGTCCCCTGCAGGGCGTGTAGCCTTCCTTCTCCAGGATGGAGAGGACTATCTCGCTGTCGTAGACATTCATCTGACAACCGTATGTCTCTATGAATATTCTTTTGTCATTTGCCATTGCACCGCAAAGATAACTTTTTATATCTTTGCCGGAACAAACCGCAGATAATAATGAGAAGAATTGTACTGTTGCTTGCCGCTGCCGTGCTCCTGCTGTCCGGGTGTACGGATTACAGGCAGATAAGGATTGACGGGGTTACACCGGGCAGTTTCCGTTTCAACGGGACTTCCTCCGCCACTATAGAACTGAAGGTGCAGGTGGACAATCCTACGGCACGTACCGTCTCAGTAGAGTCCGTGGACGCCGTTCTGCTCAGGGAAGGCAGGGAATTTGTAAGGTTCTCCCTGGAGGACAGAGTCTCGGCCGCACCCCGGACGGAGTCTACCGTGAGCCTGCCTGTCAGGGCGTCCGTCCTGGATCCGGTGGGCATCATATCCGCCGGCCTGGATTTCAGAAGCTGGAGGCTGGAGGATTTCGTCGTGGACGGCAGTATAGTGCTGAGTCTGGACGGGAAGATGAAGAAGACCGTCAGACTGCGGGAGGTCCCTCTTAAAGATATTGTGAACGCTTTAAAATAAGTGATGTGATGAAAAGGTTATTCCTGGCAGCGGCAGTGCTGCTCTTTCCGGTGTTGTCCCTTGATGCCCAGACTCCTGATACTCTGGCGGTGTCTCCTGTGGATACGACCGTCACGGCGGATTCGCTGACCGTGGTGAGCTATATGAGCTATGACAGCCTGATGACGTATCTGAGCGGGCATGTTAGTCTGTCGGATTCGCTGATAAAGGCCATGGACGGGCAGGTGGACAGGAACAGGGGACGTGCGGCGCAGGGATACCGGATCCGGATATATTTTGACAACAGTCAGAATGCCAGAGCAGTGTCCGAGCAGATCGTAGATACCTTCAAGGTGCATCATCCCGAGGTACCGGTGTACCGGATCTATGACAATCCCTATTTTAAGGTGACGGTAGGAGAGTTCCGCACCAAGTCCGACGCCATGCGCTTTCTGGAGGCCATACGTCCGGAGTATCCGACGGTATTTCTGGTTAAAGAATCTTTCTCCACCATTTAGGCCTGAATCTGGCGGCCATGGTGCGCAGGGCCTCCTGCATGGGGGCCAGATGCCTCTCTTTCTTCTCGGGGTAGATGTCCTCCATCTTTACGAGGATACCCGTCTCCTCCACTTTCCCGAATCCGGGATTTACTGCGGTACCGAATACCTTCATGGAGGGTGAGAGATTCATGTAGGAGTTGATCAGCGGCGGTATGAATTCTCCGTTGAGCTTTATCTCTTTCTGGAGCACCTTGTATGCATCGTGATAGTCCAGGTCCTTGAACAGTTCCAGGTAGTATTTGTTTCCGCTGTCGTAGTCTATCGGGTCGATGGCCGTTACCAGACTGTCCGGGTCCCCGAAATACTTGTGCAGGAAGTTGAGCAGGGTGTTGCGGGCCCTGAGGTTGTACGAGGTGTACATGGTTACTTTCCCGAAGAAGTACTTGTAGTGGGTATATTTGAGCATGAGGGCGCCGAGACCGTCCCAGAGGTTGTCCAGTGCGTAGAGTCCCTTGCGCTTGACGTTGATGTTCTGGTAGTTGGGCTGGATGAAGGACCTGCCGAGCTCTATGGTGAATGGCAGGTAGTCGTTTATGAAGCTGTCCGAGAAGTTGAAAATCTCGCTTGTGGCCATTTTCTCCGGGGAGATGCCTCCGCAGAGGATATACCGGTAGCCTCCCAGGATTTCCTGGTCATGCGGGTCCCAGACTATGAGCTGACGGTAATAGTCCACGGGGTCCGTGTCGAACTGGTCTATGTCACAGTCTTTCCCCGAACCGCCTCCTGCCAGCCGGAACGATATCTCGCGCAGCCGTCCTATCTCCTGCATGATGTTGGGAGAGTCCTTGTAGGTGACCTCATAGAGTTCGTTGTCGCCTTTGCGGGTGGTCCTTATGTACTTCGCCGCTGTAAGCTCACGGCGTATGAGCTTGCGGTCAACGGGCTTGATTACGGGTTGCATAACTGTACTTTCTTATAATGTCGCACCACTCTTTGTGGCTGTGTTCTCCTGTAAGGGATGTATATGGAACCGGCTCTCCTATGTAAAGGTCGAAGGAGGTGCCTTTCTTGCGGAACATTTCGTCGGGAAGCAGGAATGTCTCGATGTTGAACTTGATACCCAGGCGCTTGCGCAGGTTGGCAAGGCGGTAGAAACGTCGGGAGTTCTCCCCTGAGAAGAACATCGGCACGATGTCCCTGCGGCTCTCTATGGCTTTGGTGACGAAGGTCTTCTTCCATTCAAGGTCGGTGATCTCTCCGTCAATGAGCCTGGAGCACAGGCCGGCGGGGAAATACAGCACCTGGGCGTCGGAGTCGAATGTCTCCTGAAAGAGGCGGGTGTTGTCATGCCTCATCCGGCCGTATTTGTTTACCGGTACAAATACGGGAGCCAGCGGTTTGATGTACATCAGCAGGTCATTGACAATGAAGCGCACGTCTCCCATGCTGCTGCCTATGTAGGAGATGAGGATCATGCCGTCAAGGCCGCCGAGAGGATGGTTGGAAACGAAGATGTACCGTCCTCCGGGAATGGGGCGGGAGGCGCCCGTGAAGTGGACGTTGTAGGTTACATCAAGGTCCTGAAGTATGTGGGTGGCGAAGTCAACCCCTGTATATTCCCTGTTTTTATACAGCAGGCGGTTGATTTCGTCCTGGTGAATGGTCCTTTTGATGTATTCTATGACGAAACGGGGCAAGCGTTCCGCGAGTTTCCGGCTTTTCCCGCGGATGACCTTCTCTACATCAACTGAGAGGATGTTGTTTTCTGGCTCCATATCTAATCTCAAAGTACAAAGATAGAATATTTATTGTTATCTTTGAAGTCAGTTATGTTAAAACAAGGATTACAACAGAAATTACAGCAGGGACTCTCGCCTCTCCAGATTCAGACTATCAAGTTGTTGGAACTTCCCACACTTGAACTGGAACAGCGCATCAAGAAGGAACTGGAGGAGAATCCCGTACTTGACGAGGCCCCGTCTTCTGAAGAGACCGACGACGGAGAGCCCAAGAATGTGTCCTTGAGTGACTACAGCAGCCAGGACGACTCCACGCCGTCATACCGGCTTTATGTCAACAATCAGGGCAAGGACCTCAAGCCCCAGTACAATACCTTCTCCGTGAAGGAGAGTTTTCACCAGAACCTGGAGATGCAGCTGGGCTACAGCGGTCTGAAAGACGAGGACAGGACGATAGCCTCCTTTATCATAGGGAGCATAGACGATGACGGATATCTGCGGCGGGACATTCTCTCCCTTACCGACGATATCGCGTTCAGACTGAATATTGAGACTACTCCCGAGCATGTGGAGCAGATTCTGAAGGTCATACAGGAGTTCGAGCCGGTGGGAGTAGGGGCAAGAAACCTGAAGGAATGTCTGCTGCTCCAGCTGCGGGCCAAGGAACAGACACCCCAGAGACGGAGGGCGGAGGAGATACTCGAGAATTATTTTGAGGAATTCTCGCGCAAGCACTATGACAGGATAATGGCCAGGACAGGCATGGACAAGGATGATCTTAAGGAGGCGATGGACGAGATAGTGCGGCTCAATCCCCGTCCCGGAGGGCAGATAGACGACTCTTACGTGGAGCAGGCTCAGCAGATAGTTCCGGATTTCATCCTGGAGAATAAGGACGGGGAGCTGATTCTGTCGATGCCCAAGTTCTCTGTTCCGGAACTGAGGGTAAACAAACGGTATGCGGACCTTCTGATGAACTCAGCGTCTTCCTCCGGCAAGAGGGGCAAGGATGCGGTGGCTTTCGTCAAGCAGAAGCTGGATTCGGCCAAATGGTTCGTAGAGGCCATAAAGCAGAGGCAGAATACTCTTCAGAACACGATGAAGGCTATTCTGGATTTTCAGCACGATTTCTTTCTGGACGGTGATGAGGCCAAGCTCAAGCCGATGGTCCTGAAGAATATAGCCGAGAAAACAGGCCTGGATATATCCACCATATCCAGGGTGGTCAACTGCAAGTATATCCAGACCAATTTCGGGGTGTATCCCCTCAAGTATTTCTTCTCCGAAGGTATGAAGACGGAGAGCGGAGACGAGGTTTCCACCCGTGAGATAAAGAAGGTTCTTTCGGAGAGCATCGAGGCTGAGGACAAGAAAAAGCCCCTCACGGATGAGGAGCTTGTAAGTGTTCTGTCCCGGAAGGGTTATAAAGTCGCCCGCCGCACTGTCGCCAAGTACAGGGAGCAGCTCAACATCCCCATTGCGAGGATGCGGAAAGAAATCTGACACCTGCTACAGCTTGTCTCCGAATGCCAGGTCGCCTGCGTCACCCAGGCCCGGAACTATGTAGGACTTGTTGGTGAGTTCTTCGTCCACGGCTCCTGTCCACAGAGTAACAGTCTTGTGAGAGAGGTTCTTCGACAGATATTCCACTCCGTAGGTGCTGGCTATGGGGCAGACGATGTGTGTGTGGAGCGGAGTACCGTCCTCCATCAGTTTATGGTAGGCCAGTACTACTGATGCGCCTGTGGCCAGCATAGTGTCTGCCAGGATGAGGACCTTTCCGTCGATGGAGGGGCTGGTAACGTATTCCAGCTTGATGTCGAACTTGTTGTCCTTGCCGTATTTGCGGTAGGCCGCGATAAAGGCGTTCTGGGCGTCATCGAAGAAGTTGAGCAGGCCGTTGTGCAGGGGCAGCCCGGCACGGAGTATAGTGGCCAGTACGATTCCGTCTGCAGGAACGCTGCACTCCGATATACCCAGAGGGGTAGTAATCTCCACATTCTTATAATTCAGGGTACGGCTTATCTCGTATGCGAATATCTCTCCTATCCGCTCGAGATTCCTGCGGAAGCGCATGTGGTTCTTCTGGATGTTCTTGTCGCGGATCTCTGCGATGTACTGGTTCAGGACGGAGTTGCCGTCACTCAGGTTGTGTATGGTCATAAGAATTTTTTTACAAATATAGCGAAATTCTAGAGACCTTCGTCGCTGAAACTGTAATAGCTGTCGCCCGCGATGATCACGTGGTCCAGGAGCGCTATGTCCAGCAGGGCGGCGGCGTCGCGGAGGACGCGGGTCTGCCTGCGGTCCAGCTCGCTGGGACGAGGGTTGCCGGAAGGGTGGTTGTGAACGAGGATGATGGCGCTTGCAAGCTTGTCCACAGCCTTGCGGATGATGATGCGCGGGTCCAGAACGGCTCCGCTGACTCCGCCTGTACTGACTTTCTCCTTGGATATTATCTTGTTGGCTTTGTTGAGGAAAAGCACCCAACATTCCTCGTGCTGGAGGTTGCGCAGCATGGGGGAGAATATCCTGCATACGGTGCTGGATGCTGTGATCCTCATTCTGGGGCCGGATGGCTCGCTCTGAATCCTGACAGCCAGCTCGAATGCCGCCAGCAGCCTGGAGGCCTTGGCCTCTCCTATGCCCTGTATGGCGCACAGCCTGTCCTTCGTAATCCCTGTCAGCGCGTTGAGGGAGTTATCGGCTGATGCCAGAATCTCCCGGGCCACATCTACGGCGCTTTTGTCCCTGGTGCCGGAGTTGATGAGTATGGCAAGCAATTCTGAATCGCTCAGCGAGGCCGCTCCCGACACATTCATCTTTTCCCGCGGCCTGTCGTCCATTTTCCAGTTGTTGATGCTCATAGTACAGATATAAAAAAAACTTCCCGACGAAATTCGGGAAGTTTTTCCGATATCTGTGTGCAGAAACGTAAATTTTTTACTGGAGCTTGTTTACGTAAACTGCGATGCCGCTCTTGAGGTTAGCTGCCTTGTTCTTGTGTATCACGTTGATCTTAGCAAGTTTGTCGATCATAGCGGATACTTTGGGAAGAAGAGCTGCAGCTGCTTCTTTGTCGGTAGTGTTTCTGAGCGCCCTGATGGCGTTGCGTGTTGTCTTTGCATAATAACGGTTATGCAATCTGCGCGACTCGTTCTGACGGTTGCGCTTGTCTGCTGATGCGTGGTTTGCCATTTTAAATCCTTTTATATTTGGTAGAGGATAGGGGAATCGAACCCCTGTTGCAAGAATGAAAATCTTGAGTCCTAGCCGCTAGACGAATCCTCCTCATTTTGGGAGTGCAAAGATAGATATTATTTTCCATCTACCAAATTTTCTTTCTCGATAAGTCTTATGCCGTCGGCCAAACGCCTGAGCGACTCTTCTTTACCGAGCAGGTAGAGGATGTCTATCGCTCCTCCCGGAGTGGCCATGAGGCCTGAGAGGGCGATTCTCACGGGCCATGTCAGGGGACCCAGTTTCAGACCCATATCTCCGGCGAGGGCTGTCATCGAGGCCAGCAGTGCCTCCTCGGACCAGTCCTCCTGGGATGTGAGACATTCTATGGCACGGGAGAGTATTGCAGTGGAACTCTCAAGGGTGGATTTGTTCTTCTTGTGGATGTAGAGGCTGACGTCGTATCCGGGCATCTGCTGCAGGAAGGCAATCTTTTCGGGGATGTCCGAATACTTGGTGATGCGGCTCTGCAGGAGTGAGGCCAGCTTGGGCCATTTTGCCTCCAGGAAAGTGCCGCTGATCTGAGCATAGGGGAAGGCGTCACGGATGAACACGGCGGGGTCGAGGGCCGTGATGTGCTGTCCGTCCACCCAGCCGAGTTTCTGGTAGTCGAACACGGCCGGACTCTTGTGTACACCCTCGATGGAGAACTGGGAGATCAGCTCGTCCATCGTGAATATCTCCTGCTCGCTCTTGGGCGACCAGCCGAGGAGGGCGATGTAGTTGATGATGCCCTGAGGCAGATAGCCCTGCTCGATGAGTGCCTGGAAGCTGACCGCTCCGTGACGCTTGGAAAGCTTGCTTATCGAGCCGTCGGCGTTGCGGCCGTTGATGATCGGCAGGTGTATGTACTGCGGAGTCTCCCAGCCGAAGGCCTGGTAGAGCAGCAGATATTTCGGATTGGAAGAGAGGTACTCGGAGCCGCGGATGATGTGGGTGATGTCCATCAGGTGGTCGTCCACCACGTTGGCGAAGTTGTAGGTGGGCATGCCGTCGCTCTTGAGCAGCACCTGGTCGTCGAGGGTGGAGTTCTCCACCGAGATTTCGCCGTATACCAGGTCGTTCCAGGACGTCGTGCCCTCCAGGGGGATTCTCTGACGGATGACGTAGGGCTTGCCGGCGTCCAGCTGCGCCTTCACTTCCTCGGGGGAGAGGTTGCGGCAGTGGCGGTCGTATCCGCCGCCGTCCTGGGATTCGGTCTCCTTGTCTCCTTTCTGACAGAAGCAGTAGTAGGCGGCGCCTTTCTCCACCAGTTCGAGGGCGTACTTCTTATAGATGTCCTTGCGCTCGCTCTGGGTGTAAGGACCATAGTCTCCTCCGATATCCGGACCTTCGTCATGGATGAGACCGGCCGTGCGGAGGGTGTCGTATATGACGTCGATGGAGCCTTCTACGTAGCGGCCCTGGTCCGTGTCCTCGATGCGGAGGATGAATTTTCCGTTCTGGGATTTTGCAAACAGATATGCAAAGAGCGCCGTGCGCAGATTCCCGATGTGCATATAGCCTGTGGGACTGGGCGCAAAACGTGTTCTGACTATTTCACTCATTATGTTGAAAGGGAAAAAGAAGAAGTAGTGGATAGGGGAATCGAACCCCTATTGCAAGATTGAGAATCTTGTGTCCTAACCGTTAGACGAATCCACCGTTAGATTGGGAGTGCAAAAATATACAATATTTCTCAACTCCCAAATTTTTTTGACAATTATTTCCAGTCAAAAGAGTAAATAATTGACTCAACCTGACGTAAGTACTTGCGCTTGTCGTACTTAGGCGCGTATACAAAAGCGTTGAGAATAATTATGTTCTCTCTTGCCGGGTCGGGGAAGATGTGGCATACGAAGGGACCGCCCATGTAGTCGTTCTCCACCTCCCAGAGTCCTCTCATCTCGACCATGGTCTGCCCGTTGTACTCTATGTTGTTGAAGCCGGGGTCGATGACCTTGTTGAATGTCATGTAACTGTTCTCGCGCATACCGGGCACGTTGGCCTGCCACAGGTCATGCAGCTTGTTCTTCAGGTATTCCGGGGTAAGCTGGGATGAGTCGGTGTAGGGGAACTTGAAGATGAGGATGCCCTGGTTGACGTAAGTGGTCTCCTGGGAGATCCACATGAACTCAGGAGTATTCTTCTTCATGGTGAATCCTGTGGGGAAGTAGGGCGAGCCTCCGATATTCTCAGTCACGGCCATGCGGACTTCCTTGTCCTCGTATTTTTTCGAACTGGCTATGAGGCGGTCCCGCTCGGCCTGCTCTATGGTGTTGACGATCAGTTCGCGGTTGCCGGAAATCAGTTCCGAGGCCTCCTCGGGGGTAGTGGCTGAGACGGTCACGATGACCTGGGGTTTGGCCCAGGAGTTCCTGGTCATGCGTATGCCGGTGGTGTCAACTTCCGGAGATACATTGACGATGACGATATTGCGGTGCAGGAGATAGCTGCCTGTAAAACCTCCGGGGGTGGCATTGAAGAGTTTGAACACTGCCTCTCTCTGAGGGAGGAAGGGGTATTCTCCGGCGAGTATCTCTCTGAGAGTGGAGCCCAGCTCTCCTTCCCAGTAGCCTTTGTTGATGACAACGAGCACCTCACCGGCGTTTCCGGTGATGTTGGGCAGATACTGTTCCCTGTCCTTGGGCTTCCTGTTGCAGGCTGTCAGCACCAGGGCGGACAGCAGCAGGAGGACGGCAGTTCTAAAAAATATTCTGTTTCTCATATTCTATTATATAAGGTGTGTAGATTTCAAGTTATCTGAGCAGCCGCATGATGTCATTGCCGAATGCCAGTACCATGATCATCAGCAGCAGGAACATTCCGACCATCTGCGCCACTTCCATAAAGCGGTCGGAGGGCTTGCGGCCCGTAATCATCTCGTACAGCAGGAAGAGGATATGGCCTCCGTCCAGGGCGGGGATGGGCAGCAGGTTCATGACGGCCAGCATGATGGAGAGCAGCGCGGTGATGTTCCAGAATATCTGCCAGTCCCAGCTTGAGGGGAAGATGCTGCCTATCGCGATGAAACTGCCGACGGATTTGTAGGCCTCGGTCTGGGGGGAGAATATCAGACCCAGTTCCTTGATGTAGTGGCCTATGTTGGTGAATGTCATCAGGAATCCGGCGGGGATGGCCTCCAGGAGGCTGTATTCTTTCCGGGTAATGTTGATGCCGGAGGGGTCTCTCTGGAGCAGGACTCCCATCTTCCCGTCCGAGCCTACCCTGACGGGGACGGATACCGTGTCGCTTCCGCGCAGCAGGCTCAGGTCCACAGTCTTGCCTGAATTCTCGGCCAGGACTCTCTGCAGGTCCTGATAGTAGGTTACGGGCTGCCCTGACGCGCTCAGAAATCTGTCCCCGATGCGCAGGTCCGCGCCCGCGTTGATGGATGTGTCGGGCACTCCGCCTACGAGAATCGGAAGACGGATGCCTATCATCCCGGGGGTGTTGAGCATGGCCGGCATGTATTCCGGGTCGATGATTATGTCCACAGTGTCGGTTCCGCGCAGTACGGTCACCCGGCTGACCTGGTCACGCAGCAGGTCTACCTGAAGGTCCGCGAAGTTCTCGGGAGCCGGTTCACCGTCGAAAGCCAGGATCCGGTCTCCGTCATGGAATCCGATCTCTCTGGCCAGAGGACTCACCTCGATGCCGTATACTGCGTCCGAGGTCCGGATGTACTGCTCGCCCCATGTGAAGAGAATCGCGATGTACAGTATGATGGCCAGGATGACATTCATGATCACTCCTCCGGCCATGACGATGAGCCGCTGCCATGCCGGACGCGAGCGTAGTTCCCAGGGCTGGGGCGGTTTCTTCATGGCCTCGGTGTCCATGGACTCGTCTATCATGCCCGATATCTTGCAGAAGCCTCCGAGAGGGATGCAGCCTATGCCGAACTCGGTGTCGCTGCCCTTGGGCTTGAACTTGAATACTGCGGGCGGAAAGAAGAGGTAGAATTTCTCCACCCTGACTCCGAAGATGCGGGCGGCTATGTAGTGGCCGAACTCATGCACCAGGACGAGCAGGGAGAGGGAGAGTATTACCTGTATTATTTTGAGAAGAACGTCCATTATCGCTTGGGTATGAGGTTGGATGCATATTCCCTGACGGCCTTGTCGGTGTCGAGCACCGCATTGAGGTCAGGGTCCTTGATGAATGAGCATTTCTCTATGGAGCGGGAGACTATGGCGGGTATGTCGGTGAACCGTATCCGCTCGTCCAGGAAGGCGGCGACAGCCACTTCATTGGCTGCGTTCATGGCGCATGGGATGTTGCCGCCCTTCTTCATGGCCTCTATGGCAATGCCCAGGCACGGGAACTTGTTCAGGTCCGGCTCGGAGAAGGTGAAGCCGCCCAGTTTGTAGAAATCTACTCTGGGAATGTCCAGGTGCAGGCGCTCCGGGTAAGTGAGGGCATACTGTATGGGAAGCCTCATGTCCGGCAGGCTCATCTGTCCTATCACGGCTCCGTCCTGGAATTCCACCATGCTGTGAATCACCGACTGAGGATGAATTACCACCGTAATCTGAGAGATGTCCACCCCGAAGAGCCAGCAGGCCTCGATGATCTCGAAACCCTTGTTCATCAGTGTGGATGAGTCAACTGTTATCTTGCGTCCCATCTTCCACCTGGGATGATTGACAGCCTCTGCGACTGTTACATGCTCCAGTTCGGAGGCCGGTGTTCTCAAGAAGGGACCTCCGGATGCGGTCAGGAAAATCCTCTCTATCGGGGAGTGCTCTCCCTGCAGGGACTGGAAGATGGCGGAGTGCTCGGAGTCGACCGGAAGAATGGCGGCGTTGTGCTCCCGGGCTGTCTGCATGACGATTCTGCCGGCTGCCACCAGCGGTTCCTTGTTGGCGATGGCGACCGCCTTGCCGGACCTGAGGGCCGCCAGGGTCGGTTCGAGGCCGCAGAATCCCACCATCGCCGACAGGACGAGATCGATGCTGTCTGACGTGGACATTGCGTCTACGATGGAGGCCATCCCGGCGAAAACAGTGATGCCGTGAGGTGTAAGCGCTTCCGAGACTTCGGTATAGAGGTCCTCGTTCGCGATAATCGCACATGCTGCATTGAACTCGATGGCCTGCTGTATGAGCAGATGGCTGTTGTTGTTGGCGGTGAGCAGCCGGATGTCGAAAAGTTCCCGGTGCTCCCTCACCACGTCCAGGGCCTGGACTCCTATGGAGCCGGTAGAGCCCAGTATTGCGAGTCGTCTTTTTTCCATAATTGTCTTAAAAATTAATGTACAGGGACGGATCTATGGGTTCCCCCTTGTGCCAAAGCTCGAAATGCAGATGGGGCCCCGTGCTTATATTGCCGGCGTCACCGGCAAGGGATATGGTGGTGCCTGCGCTGACCTTGTCACCGACTTCCTTGAGCAGTTTGGTGTTGTGCTTGTATATCGATATGAGGTCGTTCTTGTGCTGAATCTGTATGTTGTAGCCGGTGTCGTCCGTCCAGTATGCTGCAATAACCGTACCGTCCAGCACGGCGCATACCGCGCTGTTGTTCTGAACGGCAATGTCTATGAAGGGATGTCCTTTGGCCGGGCTGTATCTCTCCGTGACGACTCCCTTGACAGGGGGGAAGAATATCAGGCCCTCGAGCCGGGGCTCGGTTCCGGAAGGCCTGAGGTTGTATTTCTCAATGGAGTCAATCTTCTCCCTGAGGATGGAGTCTGCGTGGTGGTCCATCTCCTCGGCGGTGAGTTCCGCGCTCTCCACGCCTCCTCTGGAGAAAAGGCTGTCCAGGGGCAGGGGCTCTTCTCCGGCTATGATACGGCGGATGTTGGTGAGCTGCAGGGTCATGATGCGCATACGGGTCTCCAGGGAATCCACCATCGCGGCATTTTCGACGGCCTCCCGCTGGGTGGAGTAGGAGGGGTAGCCGGGAAGAATCCTTTTCAGGGGGGTGAATGCCACCAGGCAGAATGTGACGATGCAGATGAGTGCTATGGAACCGGCTACGGCAAATATGGCGGCATGTTTGGTGCCGCGGATGATGAAGCGGAAGTCGTGGGTGTCATCATCCAGGATGGCGAACAGGTATTTCCTGTCGGGCTGCTTTTTTGTCTCTTTATTTTTTTCGGACATACTTATTGACTACATTTGCAGGATGAACCGGATCATAGGAATAGACTACGGCAGAAAGCGGACAGGACTGGCGGTCTCGGACCCGCTGGGTATTTTCGCGTCTCCACTGGATACAGTTCAATCTGCAAAGATAATCGAATATCTTAAAAGTTATGCAGGACGGGAGGGTATATCTCTCTTCGTGGTCGGCTATCCCATGAATCTGAACAATACTCCGGCGGAAGCGGCACGGTATGTGAATGAGTTCCTCAAGCAGCTCCGCAAGAGCTTTCCGGATACTCCGGTGGAGCTGGAGGACGAGCGCTTTACCTCTGTCCTGGCTCACAGGGCAATGATAGACGGGGGAATGAGAAAGATGGACCGGAGGGACAAGGCTGTGGTGGACAAGATCAGCGCGGCCATTATCCTCCAGTCGTATCTGGACAGGAAAAAATGAGAATTTGAATTTTTGAAAAAATATAAAAACGTAAAATACGATGATACTACCTATTTATGTATACGGCTCCGAAGTTCTCCGGGAAGTGGCTGAGGAGGTGGATGTGGAGAATGCGGACAAGGAGGAGCTCCGCAAGTATATCGACGACATGTTCGAGACGATGAAGCATGCCGACGGCGTGGGTCTGGCTGCACCGCAGGTGGGCGACAGCCGCAGGATTCTGGTCGTGGACGGCAATGACATAGCGGATGTCTATCCCTATCTCAAGGGCTTCCGCCGGGCCATGATCAACCCGGAGGTGCTGGAGGAGAGCGATGAGACGGCCGACTACAGCGAGGGCTGTCTCAGTGTTCCTGACATTCACTGCAACGTGGTGCGTCCCAAGAAGATAAAGGTGCGTTACTACGATGCTGACCTCAATGTAGTGGAGGAAGAACTGGACGAGTTCGCCTGCCGCATGGTCCAGCACGAGATGGACCATCTGGACGGTCACCTGTTCGTGGACCGGGTAGCGCCCATCCGCCGCAAGATGATAGCGGCCAAGCTCCACAATATCGCCAAGGGCAAGGCCCGCACCACTTACAAAACCAGACTTGAGAGATAATGGGAGCGTTTCATGCATACGATATCCGCGGGCGCTGGAACGTGGACTTCGACCGCGACACTGTCTATAAGACAGGATATTTCCTGCCGGAACTTCTGGGCTGCCGCAAGGTGGCAGTAGGGCGGGACATGCGCCTGTCCTCCCCGGAGCTGCACGCTGCCCTGCTGAAAGGGCTGACCGATGCAGGAGCAGACGTGTACGACCTGGGCCTGGCCACCACACCGTACGTTTATTATGCTACGGCCGCCAAGGGCTTCAGTGCCTCAGTCCAGATAACCGCCTCGCACAACCCCAAGGATGACAACGGTCTGAAGGTTTCGCGGGAGAATGCCCTGCCCGTGGGCTATGATACCGGCCTGGGCACCATCGAGAAATGGATTCTCGAGGGGCGTCCGTGTGTCCCGGTGGAGGAGGCGGCCCGCGGCAAAGTGATTCCGCTCGACCTGCGGGATGAGTATCTGGCATTTCAGAGGCGCTATGTCGGGGATTATTCGGGACTCAGGATATGCGCGGACCTCTCCAACGGCATGTCTGCCCTCTTCGTCAAGGACCTGCTTCCCTCTTCGGTGGAGTACATCTGCGATACCCCCGACGGCTCTTTCCCCAATCACGAGCCCAATCCCCTGGTGCCGGAGAATACCGCCATGCTGAGGGAGTACGTCAGGGACCACGGCTGTGACATCGGACTCATCTACGACGGGGATGCGGACCGGGTGATGTTCGTGGACGAGAGGGGAGAGTTTATCTCGCCGGACCTGATGATTGCCCTTATGGGGCATTTCTTCATGGAGGGTACGGGAACCAGTCCCGCTGCCAGGGAGAGGGCCGCCCTGAAGGCTGCCGGCAGGATTTCCGGAGTGCGGGCCCTGCAGGATATCCGCAGCTCCAAGGCGGTAGGAGAGTACCTTGCTCCGATGGGAGTGGAGATGCACACATGGCGGGTCGGCCGGGCATACGCGGCTCCCAGGCTCCGTGAGATAGACGGTCTGTTCGGAGGAGAGCTGGCCGGTCACTACTATTTCAAGGATTTCTTCTACTCGGACAGCGGCATCATGGCCTCGCTCATCATCCTGGACATAGTGGCGGAGCTGAAGCGCCGGGGCCGCAGTCTGTCGCAGCTTATCGCCGGCATCTCCCGTTACTGCAACTCAGGGGAGATCAATTTCAGGGTTGAGGACAAACCGGCCGCGATGGAGGCTGTGGTGAAGCATTTTACTTCCGGGGAGAAGCCTTCGGCCCTGATGGACTTCGACGGCTACCGCGTGGAGTTCCCGCAGTGGTGGCTGAATATCCGTCCGTCCAATACCGAACCCTACCTGCGCTTTATCTGCGAGGCATCTTCACCTGACCTGCTGGCCGAGAAAGTCGCTCAGGCCAGGGAAATCATAAAGCGTTTCGAGTAACGCCGGACGTTTCCGGGAAGCACAGATACTCTGAAAAGCATGCCACCCGCGGCCTGTTAGCGGGAGGGGCCCGCCATGAGTATCACCGCGTTACGTAGTAACGAGATGATACTCACGGTGGGAGGGATAGCGCCGTAGGCGCGTACTTTTCAGAGTATCTGTACTTCCAGGAAACGCGAATAGGATTACAGCAGACCTTCACTGATGGACATGGTGAGGGTCTTTTTTTCGATATCGATGTCGATGATTAGGTCGTCGTGGAAGGGGACGAGGGCTCCGGAGCCGCAGAGTTCCAGACAGATGTTGCCGGAGAAGTCCTGGATGTCCCCGATGGTGCCTGCCCTGCGGCCGTCCTGGTCCTGCAGGCTGAATCCGATGAGGTCCTCGAGTGTGAGGCCATCCTCGGTGATGGTATGTGCATCAGTGTCTGAAAGCTCCGGATAACCGGCAGGATCGATGCAGATTTCCTTGCCGGCGGCCTCCTCCGCGTCGGCGAGGGTGTCGATGTCCTCCAGGCGGATGACGGCCTTGCGCGGACCCTTGGGCTGGAGTGAAGTGATATAAAAAGGAACCGGCAGGCCGTCGTAGAACAGCCATACCGGTTCATCTCTCTTGAGCAAGTCTGCAATACCCTCCTGGAAGGCGATCATCACCTCTCCCTCAGTGCCGTAGGACTTGACTATCCTGCCGACGGGCAGCAATGTGTCTTCCGCGGGAAGCATTGTCGCTTTACTCTGCTGCAGGAGCGGCCTCTGCGGTCTCAGCGTTTGCAGCTGCCTCTGCGGCCTCAGCCTCGGCTTTTGCCTTAGCCTCTGCCTCTGCCTTTGCGGCAGCCTCTTCGGCTTTGCGCTTGCTGATGGCCTCAGCTCTCTCCTGGTTTACCTTAGCCTCGGCGTTGAGGAGCTCGCGGCGGGTCTCATTGTCAGTCTTCTTGAGATTCTGCTTCTTGGACTCAACCTTTGCGTCTCTCTCGGCTTTCCATGCGTTCCATCTCTGGTCGGCGATCTCCTGGCTGATGGCGCCCTTAGCAACACCGCCGTTGAGATGCTTCCTCAGGAGGATACCCTCGTAGGAGAGGATGCGGCGGCAGGTGTCAGAAGGCTGAGCACCGGTACCGAGCCAGTAGAGGGCTCTCTCGTGGTCGATCTTGATGGTTGCGGGGTTGGTGTTGGGGTTGTAGATGCCGAGCTGCTCGATGTAACGTCCGTCACGGGGTGAGCGGATGTCGGTTACTACGATGTGGAAGAAAGCGTGGTTCTTCTTGCCGTGGCGTGCCAAACGGATTTTAACTGCCATTGTACTTACAGGTTATTAGTGAATTAATAATTTAAAACCTCCTTATCTTCTCGAGAAAAGGCCCGCAAATATAGGTATTTTTCCTGAACTGTCAAGCATTTTTTACTTCGAGCGGAGGAAACGCAGGGCGCGGGTCATGTAGCGGGGCAGCTGCCTGTGCGGGTCGCGGTGCTCGAGGTGGAGGTAGATGCCCCACTTCTTGAGAATCGGGACCTTGAAGGTCTCCACGAACTCTATCAGCGTGCCGTCGGGGTCCTCCACGTAGGTGAAATGCCCGTCGGCCTCGCCCATCTTGAAGTCGCGGCCGCCGTCGCAGACGAAGCTGTGGCCCAGTGACTCAGCGCACTCGCGGATGGCCTCCATGTTGCGGATGTCGAAGCAGAGGTGGATGAAGCCGGGGTCACCCCAGTAGCGGCCCTCGTATATCTTTTTGGGAACGGGTACCTCGAAACCTTCCGGTATGCGCTGCACCAGCTCGATACGGGAGGTGCCCATCACCTCGCTCAAAGGGCCCTCGATGGGCTTGCTGCGGGAGAGGAGGACACGGCGCAGGGGATACTGGCTGCCGGGAACCCCTTCTAAGTCAGCCTGTACTCCGGTTACATCGTACTCGACCTTATCGTAGTCCATCAGGGTGGAATAGAATTTCACGGAGCGGTCCATGTCGGTGACTCCGAGCACAGCTCCGTTGCCGCCGCCGAGATTCTTGTCCTCGTCGAGGAAGACGTAGTTGTCGGACTCGACCTCGAAGAGATTGTTCCAAGGGTCGTAGAGGAAGAAATGCTCTCCGCCGGCCGGGTTTTTGGTCACGGGGGTGACGATACGGGCGCCGGAGGCCTTGCTCAGCTGTCCGTATGCTGCCTTGACGTCGCGGGACTTGATCTTGCAGGCGTAGATGCCGAGGTCTCCGAGGGCGGGCTCGAAGGCTACGTAGTTCAGCTCCCTGCCGCGGGGCTCCCATACCTCGAATCCGGCGCCTCCGCGGAGATTGTACACCAGAATCGCGTAGCGGGGCTGCGGCTTGCCGCCGGTGTAGGGCAGCATCCGCTCTGCGACGCCCTCCGCACCGAAGATCTTGGTGTCGAATCCGAAATTGTCCTTATACCATTTCCACGACTCGGCGACGTTCCTCACGCCGATGCCGACCTGCTGTATTCCACAGATGATTTTTTCCATATTGTCCTTGATTTTATATTTTTCCGATTAATGAGCCGATACCTTCCGGGCCAGGATGTAGAAGAGCCAGGGGGTGTATTTGTAGAAATACGCCATGAGCAGTTCCTTGCCGCCGATGAGTTTCTTGTGCTTCTCGCGGGCGATGGCCTTCAGGGCGACCTTAGCGCACTTCGTCACGTCCATGCCGTTGGCCTGGCCGGGGTCCATCCTGGCAAATTTCTCACCGGAGGCGAGCAGGGCGCTCTTGGATATCTCGGTGCGGATGCGGCCGGGAATGAGGAAGGTGACCTTGATGTTGGGGTATTCCAGCTCCAGTGACTCGTAGAATCCGAAGAGAGCGTGCTTCGAGGCGCAGTAGGCCGAGCGGAGCGGGAAGCCGAACAGGCCGGAGATGGAGGTGGTCACGGCGATGTGTATCTCCTTGGCGGCCTTCAGGTGCTCCTTGAATTTCTTGATGATGTATACTCCGCCGAAATAATTGATCTCCATTAGCTTGCGGTCCATCGAGATGTCGCAGTCGAGGGTCAGGGCCCTCTGGGAGATGCCGGCGTTGAGCACGAAGAAGTCCGGTTTCAGGCCGAGGCTGTCCACGTACTCGACCAGGGCGTCGATGGACGCAGGGTCCTCCAGGTTGACCTCACGGTGCCAGGCCTTCACGCCGTACTGCCGGCAGCGCTCCTCTACCTTCGAGAGCTGCTCCTCGCCCAGCCCGGTGAGTATCACGTTAGTACCTCTCTGTGCGAACTGATAGGCGATCGCCTCGCCTATGCCTGTGCCCCCGCCGGTGATCAGCAGGGTCTTATCCTTGAACTGTACCATATCTGTTTTTGTTTTCAACTTACAAAGTTACGCAAAATCCTCTAAAGTGTGCTAGACGAAATAGCAGTGCCGAGGCAGACCACCCGCCGCCGAGGGCCTTGTAGAGGCCGATGCCCTCAGAATGTCAGCATTTTGCGGCGATAGTCAAGTGAACTTCTGTATTGTTCCTTCAGTTCTTCGGAGAGGTAGGATCTGCTGATGATTTGTTCTGCTTCAGAATGTATTGCCGCGAAGAAGTCCAGTTCCCGCTGCACGGTCTTGTCATTTAGGCCTGTTCTGCGACCGAATTCCTCGAAGTCCTTGCGGCAGACCTGGCGGACATCGGAAAACTGCATTCCTTCTTTGAAAAGCCCTTTGTCAAGGGCAAATATCCTGTGGTTGACCAGATGCAGCGAAGTGTTGATGAGGTCGTAGGCCGGAGTCAGGCGATATTCATTGCCGTTGTTGATTAAAGAGAAATTTTTCAGGTGTGCGTCATCATTGAGTGAGATGAAGTTGAACAGCACCAGCCTGAAGAAACGCAGTAGGTCTATGCGGTAGGCTTTTACGTGGCGGCGGATTACGTCCGCGCAGTCTTCGTAGCTTGCACGGCTGTATTTGTAGTCAGCGCCGCCGTTGGATTTTGTAAGGCCCATCAGGGAAGCGAAATCCTCCTGCATGTATTTGCCTCCGCTGTGGATGTCAAATCTTCTTGTGATGTAGGCGGCTTCCTCGTTTTCGTAGAAGCACAGTCCGTTGGCCGCGGTCTCAATCCGGTAGACCTGTGAGGCGAGCTGCATGGTAAGGTTCTCGTTGGCGGCGCAGAACTCGCGGTTGATTATATGGTAGCTGGACGGTTGCGGTTTCAGAATGAAATGTCCGCGCTCATTTTCGCGGGTATAGCGCAGGCGCAGGTCCTCACCCACGACAGCAGAGAACTTAGGCTGAACTCCGGACAGAGATATCCGTCCGATATGTTGCGCCGTGTTCTGGACATTCTTGTGATCCGGATCAGCCGGACTTATCCCGGGGAAAATGTGGGATACAGTCTTTCCGTCGAACAGCAGTCTTCTTGCCAGCGGGCAAAATGTGCTGAATCCCGGGGCGAGAGTGGACGGGCATACGGTCAGCGGTCTCATGGCTCTATAGGTTTGACGGTGATGGCTCCTATGGTGTCATTCTGCGCGGTGGCGAGAAGTATTCCGAAATCATCGTCGCTGTCAATATGCAGCAGCCGGGACTGAGTCTGGCGGTTTTCTCCCTCGGAGAGCATGTTGAAGAAGACGGCGAACAGGTAGGGGGAGCGGTAGGGCTCTTCTCTCAGCGGCATGGTCGGGCTGACGGGGGGCATTTTGTCAGCGACATACGGGGAATCGTATGCGAAGATATATTCCCCGTTGTCCTCTTCAGTCAGCAGTCCTGCCCTGATATCGTGAACGTATACTTCGCATTGTCTCATATCGTCAGTCCTTAAGTTTAACGGTGAGTTCGAGGCCGAGGGTGTCGAGGATAGACAGCAGTGTGCGGAGTTTCGGATTGCTCTGTCCGCGCTCAATTGCGACGAGCGTGTTGATTCCGACTTCCGAGAGTCCGGCTATCTCTTCCTGCCGGACCTGGAGTGCCTTCCTGCGGTCCCGGATGGCTTTGCCTATTTCTTCTGTATTCACTGTGTATTGTGATTTTTGCCAAAAATAAAAAATTCCGCTGAGAAAATCAACGGAATTCCCAATAAATTGTGATTTTATATTATTTTCCGGAGGTTTCGGATTCTTCTTCCGGGACAGACCACCCGCCGCCGAGGGCCTTGTAGAGGCCGATGATGGCGAGGAATTCGTCACGGACGGAGTTGGAGTAGTCGATCTCGGCGTTGAAGTAGCTGCGCTGGGCGTCGAGGACGTCCATGTAGCTGATGTAGCCGTTCTGGTACTGGAAGAGGGCGAGCTCGACGTATTTGCGGGAAGCGTCCTGCAGATTGCCCAGAAGGGATACTTTCTCGCGTGCGGAGTTGTAGGAGGCGACTGCGTCATTGACCTCCTTGAAGACTTCGAGGACTTTCTGCTCGTACTGGTATCTCTCCTGGTTGTAGGCTTCTATGGAGGCCTGGTAGCGGGCCTTGTTCTTGCCGAAAGCGAAAAGGGGCGAAGTCAGGTTCAGGACAGGATACCAGTAGGGCCCTGTGAAGAAGTGGGTGAAGGTGTTGTTCTCCACTCCTGCTGTAAAGGATATCTCCAGTCTGGGAAAACGGTTGGCCCAGGCTACTCCCACATCGGCCATGGCGGCCTTGAGGTCCTGTCCGGCGGCCAGCAGGTCGGGACGGCGCTGGAGCAGTTCGGAGGGTACTCCCACGTGCATCAGGTCGGGGAAGCGGTCGTGGGTGTTGAGCCTGGAGCGCTCTACGGATGAAGGGAACTCTCCGGCAAGGAGGGCTATTTCGTGTTCCTTTATGGCGATGTCTCTCTGAAGGTCAGGTACGAGAGCTGCGGTGCTGGCATACTCTACCTGTGCCTGCTGGTAAGGTATCTCGGTGGTTAGTCCGCCTTCAAAACGGAGACGGGCCTGTTTGACGTTCTCTCTCCAGGTGTCGCGGGTGCGGAGGACGATGTCCAGTTCGTTGTCCAGGGCGGCCAGTTCGAAGTATGCGGTGGCCACTGCGGCTACGAGGGTCATCTGCATGGCTCTCTGCGACTCGATGGAGCCGAGGTATTGGGCGATTGCCCCGCGGTTGGCCCAGCGCAGGCGGCCGAAGAAATCCACCTCCCAGGAGACTCCGGCCTTCAGACCGAACTCATTGTCCTTGACGGGGGCCGCATCTGTGTACTGATAGTTCTCCTGGTCCAGATAGCCTCTGGCATTGAAGGACGGGAACTGGTCGGCGCGGACTACCCTGTGGAGCCGCTCGAGCTCACGGACGCGGGCGGCCGCTGTGAGCATGTCCTTATTATTGTCCAGAGTTTTCTGGATCAGGTCCTTGAGCAGGGGGTCGGAGAAGATTTCCGACCACTCCAGGTCGGCCAGGCAGAGTGTGTCCGCGTAGCCTCCGGGGATGATGGTCTCCGGGATGTCGAGCTGGGGGTCGGCGCATTGTTTTACTGCCGCTCCGCAACCCTGCAGGAGGAAGAGCGCTCCGCATACCGCCGCTGCGGCTGATATTTTTACTATAGTGTGTCTCATGCTTTCAGTCTCTTCTTTTTTCTATTGGCAAATCTCTCCTTGAGCCTGTATATCCAGACGAAGAAGAAGGGAACGAAGACGATTCCAAGGGTGATGGCCGCGATCATGCCGAAGAATACTCCCACGCCGATGCCCTGACGGCTGGCGGAGCCGGGACCGGAGGCGAGCACGAGGGGCAGCATGCCGAGGATGAAGGTCAGGGAAGTCATGACAATGGGCCTGAAACGCAGCTCGGATGCGGCGATGGCGGCTTCTACGATGTCCTTGCCCTTCTCCACCTCCTCCTTTGCGAACTCCACGATGAGGATGGCGTTCTTGGCGGCCACTCCGATCAGCATGACGAGTCCGATCTGGAAGTAGACGTTGTTCTCCATGCCCAGGACCAGTATCGAGAGGAAGGCTCCGATACATGCCACGGGCAGGGACAGGATGACGGCTATGGGCACCGACCAGCTCTCGTACTGGGCAGCCAGGAAGAGGAAGACGAAGAGAAATGCCAAGGCCAGGACGAGTCCGGTCTGACCGCTCTGCTGCTTCTCCTGGTAGGACAGGCCGCTCCACTCGATGCCAACGTTGGCCGGCAGCTTCTCGCGTACTATTTCTTCCATGATCTCCATGGCCTGACCGGAACTGTAGCCGTGGGCGGCCTCACCGGTGATGGTGGCGGCGTAGTACATGTTGAAGCGCTTGATGGTACCGGGACCGGTCGTGTATTCGGTGGTGCCTATCGAGGTTACGGGTATCATGGCTCCGCCGTTGCCGCGGACGAAGTACATGTTCATGTCGTCACGCCACTGGCGGTAGGGCTCCTCGGCCTGGATGTAGACGCGGTAGACGCGGTTGAAGAGGTTGAAGTCGTTGACGTAGACAGAGCCGGTGAAGGCCTTCATCGTGGTGAACAGGTCCGAGACGGAGACTCCGAGGAGCTTGGCCCGGTCACGGTCCACATCGTAGTAGAGTTTCGGGATGTCGCCCTGCATCGAGCTGCTCACACGGGCCAGCTCCTTGCGCTGGGAGGCATAATATACCAAGGTGTCGGAGGCTCTCTGCAGTTCCTCGTATGTCAGGTCGCCGCGGGCCTCGAGGGCCATCTCGAAACCGCCCGAGGTACCTAATCCGGGGATGACGGGAGGGGTGCTGAGGTAGACCTTGCTCTCGGGGTACTGCGAGAACTCATCGGTTACCCGGGCCATGAAGGCGGGCAGGTCGGGGTCCTCACGCTCGTCCCAGGGCTTCATGATGACGGTCATCTGGCTGCGGGCCTGGTTGGTGCCGACACGGGGACTGGAACCGGTGACGTTGAGTACGTAGCGTACGTCCGGCTGGTCTAAGAGCCAGGCCATGGCGCGGTCAGTGACCTCGCGGGTCCTTTCGAGGGTCGCGCCCTCAGGCAGCTCGAACTCTACGGTGAAATATCCCTGGTCCTCCTGCGGCAGGAAGCTCTGGGGCACGATCTGAGCCATGGCCCAGATGCAGACGATGCCGATGCCGAAGGCTGCGAAGGAGCGTTTGGAGTGAGCCAGGAAGTTGCGTATGATGCGGGCGTAGACGGTCTGTCCCTTGGCGAGCCAGCGGTTGATGGCGCGGAAGATGAAGTTCTTGCGCTCCTCCTCGCCCTCCTGTTTGGGCTTGAGGAACTGGGCGCACATCACGGGGCTCATGGTCAGGGCCACTATGGTGGAGATGATCACGGATACCGCGATGGTTATCGTGAACTGGCGGTAGAGGGCGCCGGTGATGCCGGAGAGGAAGCTCACCGGGATGAACACGGCGCAGAGTACCAGCGACATGGCTATCAGGGCGCTGCCTAAGCCGTTCATGGCCTTCTTGGTCGCCTCGTAGGCCGACAGCTTCTCCTCGTTCATGATGCGGTCCACGTTCTCGACCACCACTATCGCGTCGTCCACGACAGTACCGATCGCAAGGACCAGACCCAGCAGTGTCAGGGTGTTGAGGGAGAAACCGAAGATGAGCATGACTCCGAAAGTACCGATAAGGGAGATGGGAACCGCGATGGCCGGGATGAGGGTCGCCCTCCAGCTCTGCAGGGAGAGGAACACCACTAAAATCACGAGGAAGAGGGCCTCGAAGAGGGTCTTGTACACCTCGTGGATGGACTGGGATATGTACTCGGTCATGTCGAAGGGAATCATGTAGGAGATACCTTCGGGGAAATTGCGGCTGATCTCGTCCATGGCCTTCTTGACGGACTCGGATACCTCCATGGCGTTCATGCCGGGGAGCATGCGGATGTCCATCACCGCGGCGTTGCCTCCGTTGATACCGCTCTCGGTGTTGTAGGACTGGGCCTCGAGGGAGACGCGGGCGACGTCGCGCATACGGATGATGGAACCGTCAGGATTGGCCCTGAGGACTATGTCCTCGAACTCGCTGACCGTAGACAGACGGCCCTGGGCCACTATCGGGACGGTCACGTCCACTCCGTTCATGGGCTGCTGGCCGAGCACTCCGGCCGCTGACTCGCGGTTCTGTTCCCTGAGTGCGCTCTGTATGTCCTGGACGGTCAGGCCCAGGCTGGCCAGACGCTCGGGCTGTACCCAGATCTGCATGCCGTAGTAGCGGCTGCCGACGTTGGAAACGCGGCCCACGCCGGGAATACGGCGGAGCATGTCGAGCACGTTGAGGGTGGCGTAGTTGCTGAGGTACACCTCGTCGAACTTGGGGTCGTTGGACAGCAGTGTGATGGTCATCAGCTTGTTGGATGCCTGCTTGTCCACCGAGATACCGTTCTGGATGACCTCGGCCGGAAGTCGGGCCTCGGCCTGCTTTACCCTGTTCTGTATCTCGACGGCCGCCAGGTCGGGGTCAGTGTCGATGTCGAAGGTGATGGTGACGGTGAATGAGCCGGAGTTGGTGCTCCGCGACTCCATGTAGAGCATGCCGGGAGTACCGTTGAGCTCCTGTTCGATGGGGGTGGCCACGGCCTGTGACACGGTCTCGGCGTCAGCTCCTGGGTAGGAGGCGGAGACCTGTACCACAGGAGGCACGATCTCCGGGTACTGGTCGACAGGCAGCAGGAAGAGGCCTATCATGCCCACCAGCACGATGACGATGGAGACGACCGTGGAGAATATCGGCCGGTCTATGAAGAAATCACTTTTCATTCGCTCTCTGTCTTGGTGCTGTCTGTGTTTTCGTATGATGTGCTGTCGGCCGTTGATGCCGTGCTGTCGGTGCCGAACGAGAATCGGCCGTCGTTCTCAGAGTCTGCCTGAGGACGTTCCGGTGCTACGATTATCGGGGCGACCTTGACACCGTGGCTGAGCTTGTGGAAGCCCTCGACTATGATGTTCTCGTCAGGTCCTAATCCCCGCTCGACTACTACGTTGTTGCCTATCTCGGGGCCGAGCTCGATAAATCTCTTCTCGACTATGCTGTCCGGACGGCAGGCGTAGACGTAGGCTCCGCCCTTCTCGATGACCAGGGCCTTGGTAGGCACCACGATGGCATCCTCGCGCACGTCCAGGAGGAGGCGCACCTTGGTGATCTGTCCGGGAAGGAGGGCGCGGTCAGGATTGGCCATCTCGGCCCTGACGGAAAATGTTCCGGTGTTGGGGTCCACCTGAGGGTCAGCGAAATCCACGAAGCCCTTCATCGGATACTCCGAGTTGTCGGCCAGGGTGATGGTCACGTAGGGGTTCCACTTGCGGGCGGTATCCTGCTGTCCGAGGTTGACGTTTCTCTCGCGGCTCTTGAGGTAGTCGAGCGATGTCATGCTGAAATCCACCTGGACGGTGTCGCTCTTGACAATGGTGGTGAGCAGGGACTTTCCTCCGGGGCCGACGAGGGTTCCGAGGTCCACGTTGCTCTCACTGATGAAGCCGGAAATGGGGGAACGGACAGTAGTGTATCCAAGGGCAATCTCCGCCTGGGTGAGGTCGGCCTCACTCATGACCACCTCGGCCTTGGCGCTCTCGTAGGCGGCTATGGCGTTGTCCAGGTCCAGGCGGCTGGCTGCGTTCTGCTCGAAGAGGGGGCGGATACGCTCCAGATCCCTCTCGGCCTTGAGCTCCAGGGCCTTGTTCTTGTTGAGCTGGGCCTTGGCCCTCTCCATGTCCGCGCGGTAAGGCTTCGGGTCGATGATGAACAGGGTCTGGTTCTTCCTGACGTAGGAACCTTCCTCGAACAATATCTCCTCGAGATATCCCTCGACCCTTGCACGTACCTCCACGAACTGCTGGGCACTGATTTTTCCGGCGTACTCACCGTAGATTTCCACGTCGTCGATGACCACGGGCTGCGCCTCGACTATCGGATACTCCGGCTTGGGCGGCTCCGGCCACGAAAGTATGATCCACACGGAGATGCCCGCCACGAGCACTCCGAGGACGACATACCATATCCATTTCGGCAGTCGCCGTATTTTCCTGATTCTGACGGCCACTCTCCGGCCTGTCCTGGTAAATTTCTCTGTAGGGATGTTAATCTGCATAATACTGCAATATAGCTATAGCGGTGCAAATATAGACCAAATCGACTGACTATTGCAAAAATTGTACCTTAATGCAGAAATAATTACCCCTTTTCAGAGAGCGCATCCCGCGGCGAACAGCAGCGCCATAAGGAAAAAATTGCGGGACGTCTTGCCCAGGAAGGGGTTCAGGGCCGCTCCGTCGGTATCGCTGATGCGCCGGGAAGTGGCCAGATGCAGGGCGGCGTACAGCAGCAGGGGAGCGGCGCACCATCCGGGCTTGCTCAGGACAATGGCGGCTGCGGCCAGCATTGTGGCGCAAAGTCCCAGCAGGTAGTACAGGATAATGGCGGTGCTGCCTCCGAGGCGCACGACGATGGTCTTCTTCCCCTGAGCGGCGTCTTCTGCACGGTCGCGGTAGTTGTTGACCATCAGCAGGCAGTCCACGGCCAGACCGCAGGAGAGTCCGGCCAGGGTGGTCTGCAGGTCCCAGGTCCCTGTCTGCAGGTAAAATGTGAATCCCACGGGGACAATCCCGAAGAAGACCAGCACCAGCACATCGCCCAGCCCCAGCCTCGAGAATTTCGTGGTATACAGGAAGCAGAACAGTACGCAGAGGGCGCCCACAGCTATCATCCACGGACCGCCGGTCCATATCAGGGGCAGTCCGGCCGCACAGGCGAGGACCGTCGTGACCAGAATACCGGTCTTCATGGCTCCGGGGGTAATCCACCCCTGTGCGCAGGCCCGTTTCGGCCCGAGCCGCCGCTCCGTATCCCCGCCCTTGCGGAAATCGAAATAGTCGTTGACGAAGTTGGCGTCCACCTGCATGATCCACGCGAAGAGCATGCACAGCGCGAACGCCGCCCAGTCAAACGCCTCAGCCGGCGACATCCCGCAGCCCTCCATCCACATCCAAGCGCAGCCTCCTCCCATAATGACGGGCGTGGCCGCCCCCGCCAGAGTCTTCGGTCTGGCCGCGAGCACCCACGCCTTCGTCGAGTTTTTCTTGACAGTGTCTCCCATCAGATCTTGATGAGCTCATACTGGCGGGTGCCGATGCCGATGCGCTCGGCGTGCTCGAGGCCGGACTGCCAGTTGGTGTCGGGATGCAGGATGTGGAACTTGTCGTCGCCGCAGAGGTGCTCGTGGGGATGGGTCTTCTCGAGCTTGCTGCCGGGGAGGGCGGGGGCGGCCATCACCATGTCGGCGCAGGCCTGGTCGAGGGCCACGGGGTCGAAGGAGGCGGCCATGCCGAGGTCGGGTACGATGGCGGCGTCGTTGTGGTTCCAGCAGTCGCACTCGGGGGATACGTTGACGATGAGGTTGACGTAGAAGCAGGGACGGCCGGCGATGATGGCCTTGGTGTACTCGGCTATCTTGCCGTTGAGGGTCTCGGAGGTATCCCAGTCCTTCAGAACGGCCGACTCGTACTGGCAGAGGGCTACGCACTGGCCGCAGCCTACGCACTTGTCGTAGTCGATGACGGCGGCGGTATGCTTGCCGGCGTAGTTAACGCCCTCGACGGTCTCGAGATGGATGGCGTCATGGGCGCAGTGCTTCACGCAGATACCGCAGCAGCGGCAGTTCTCTACCTTGACCACGGGCTTCGACGAGGAGTGCAGCTCGAGCTTGCCGGCCACGCTGGCGCAGCCCATGCCCATGTTCTTGATGGCTCCTCCGAAACCGGTCTGCTCGTGCCCCTTGAAGTGCGAGAGGGCTATGAGCACGTCGGAGTCCACGATGGCCGTGCCTATCTTGGCCGTCTTGCAGTAGGTGCCGCCCTCGATGGGGAGCTCGCGGCAGTCGGTACCCTTGACGCCGTCGGCGATGATCACGTCGCATCCGGCGCTGAGGCGGTTGAAACCGTTGCGGGACGCGCTCTCGAGATGGTCCACGGCGTTGGAACGGCCTCCGGAGTAGAGGGTGTTGCAGTCAGTCAGGTAGGGCTTTCCGCCGAGGGAACGCACCAGGTCGGCCATGCCGGCTGCGTAGTTGGGCCGGAGGAAGGCCAGGTTGCCGGGCTCGCCGAAGTGCATTTTTATGGCGACGAACTTGTCCTTGAAATCTATCTTCTCGATGCCGGCGGCCTTGGCCACGGCTTTCATCTTCTCCACTAAGGGAAGGCGGGTGGAGGTGTGCAGGTCAGTGAAGTAAACTTTTGCTTTTTCCATAATGTATGTACTGTGTTTGTTGTCAGTTCTGGAGGGATTCCTTGCGGATCTTGTTGATGACCATCACGTCGTTCTTGTGTATCACGGTGTTGCCGCGGGGAATGATGGCCCTGTTGCCGCGCTTTATGAGCACTATCAGCTCGTTGCTGTCGGGCGAGTACTGGAAGACCTTCTTGCCTATCCATTCGCTGCCCCTCTCGATGCGCCGCTCGGAGAGCTGCATGAGGTCCTCGTCCTCGAAGTCGCGGGCACTCATGATGACCTTGTCCCCCGGCAGTATCTTGGTTTTTCCGCTCGGGATGATGGCCTTTTCATTCCTGAGTATCACTGCGACGAGAGTCTCCTGCGGGATGGGCAGATCCTTGATGACCTTGCCGCACCAGGAGTCCTTCTCCCCGATATTCATCTGTACGAAGCTCACGTCCATGTTGTCCGAGTAGTCGGTAAAGGTCTTGAGGATGTCCTCCTCGCTCGAGGTCATCCGGAGCTTGCGGGCCACCAGAGGGATGAGCGAGCCCTGCAGGGAAATGGACAACAGGACTATCATCAGCACGATGTTGAACAGGTCGTACTCGTTGCCGGTGAGCTGCCTGGAAGCCGGCAGGGCCATGATGGCGAACACTACCGACGCCGCACCTCTTAGTCCCACGAAGGAGACGAGCAGCTGCTGTCTCCACTTGCTTCGGAACGGGGCCATGATGGCGAACACGGACAGGGGACGGGCAACGAAAGTCATGAACAGGGCAATCAGAATGGCCGGTATAGCGATGGCCGGCAGCTGTGAGGGGAAGGCCAGCAGTCCCAACAGGAAAAATATGATAATCTGCATCAGGCTGGTCAGTCCGTCGAAGAAGGGCACCAGGGTCTTCTTGCCGCGGATGTTGGCGTTACCCAGGACGATGCCGACGATGTAGGCGCTCAGGTAGCCGTTGCCACCGATGAGGTTGGGAATCGCATACGAGAAGATGGCCACTGCCAGCACGAAGAGGGTGTCGAAGCCGGATGTAGTGGAGCGGAAGTGCTTCATCAGCCACGCGGCGGACACAGCTATCACGGCACCTATGGCCGCACCGTAGACTATCTGCGCGAATACCATATATACTATGCGCCCGCCGGACACCGTCCCCTCGATGACGGCCATCATGATGACGGTCAGCATGTAGGAACAGGGGTCGTTGCTACCGCTCTCGATCTCGAGGAGGGAGGCGGTGTTGTATTTGAGGCCGAGCTTGCGGGAGCGCAGAATCGAGAACACGGAGGCCGCGTCGGTGGAGCTGAGCACCGCGCCGACCAGGAAACCCAGGGCTGCCGGGAGCTTGAGCACGTAGTAGCAGAAAAGGCCGGTCAGTCCCGCGGTAAGGGCCACGCCGAGGGTGGAGAGTATGCCGGCTTTGACCACCACCGGCTTAGCCTCTTTCCACCGGGTGCCGAAACCGCCGTAGAACATGATGAATATCAGGGCCACGGTACAGATGCTCTCGGTAAAATCGAAGTTGTCGAACTGAATCTTCACTATGCCGTCGGATCCGAAGGCCATGCCCAGCAGGATGAATGCCAGCAGCATGGGGATGCCTATCTTGTTCGAGACGTTGTTGAGCACTACGCACAGGACAATGACGATGGCGGCCACGAGCAGGAGCAATGTAAGGGTCATAAGCAGGGGTGTTGACGGTTAAAATGATACAATTCGGTGCTGTCCCGCAAAGGTACGAAAAAATGAAAAGCGTATGCAAAAAGTCCGGAACTAAAGGGCTATTTTGTCCTGAACCGGCGCGAACCACGTGATCTGCCGCTTGGCGTACCTCCGGGTGTTGCGCTGCACCAGGGCCAGGGCCTCGTCCAGGGAGATGATCCCGTCCAGGTAGTCGAATACCTCCCGGTATCCCACGGTGCGCAGGGCCGGCATGGAGCGGTACTGCGCCAGTCCCCGCACCTCGTCCACCAGCCCGGCCTCGAACATGGCCTCGGCGCGGCGGTCTATGCGGCGGTAGAGCTCTTCGCGGGGAAGGGTGAGGCAGATCCTCTGAATCCCGAACGGTCTGACCTTGCGGGGGTTGGACTTATATGATGAAAATTTGCGTCCGGTCGATAGGGTGACCTCCAGGGCCCGGACGACCCTCTGCCGGTTGGACAGGTCGATGGCGGCCCAGCTCTCAGGGTCCACCTGCCGCAGCTCTTCTGCAAGCACTCCGACTCCCTCCTTCAACGCCCTGTCCGTCAAGAGTCTGCGCAGCTCCTGATCGGCAGGAGGAAAGTCGTCCAGTCCGTAGCACAGGGCATCGGCATACAGGCCGGAGCCTCCGACCATCACCAGTACGTCGTGCTCCTGGAAGAGCCGGGCCAGCAGCTCCATGGCCTCCACCTCATAGAGACCGGCTGAGTAGTAGTCCGATACCGAGTGACTGAAGATGAAGTAGTGCCGCACCTGCCGCAGCTGCTCCTCCGACGGAGGGGCCGTGCCGATACGCATCTCCTTGAATATCTGGCGGGAATCGCAGGATATCACGGGAGACGAGTACTTCAGGGCCAGCTGTATGGCATAATCGGTCTTGCCCACAGCCGTAGGCCCGAGTACCTGTATCAGCTTCTTTCCGCTCATGAGGGGCGGCTATACGTTCTCCTCGCCCTCGGGCAGCTCGTCGTCCTCGAAGGAGTCCTCCTCGTCGGGAGCGGCGGACTGTGAGGCATGGCGGTCGGAGAATTCCTCGTAATCCTCGTACACGGCTGAGAACTGGTCCGGGTTGCGGCCCTTCTCGGCCACCAGCACGGGGTAGGAGAGGCGGCGGTTGAACTCCTGCTCGCCCTCCAGGCGGAGCTCGATGCAGAGGTTCTGGGTCAGATTGTAGACGTAGCGGAGGACGGTCTCCTCGTGCGAGACGGTGTTGTCGATGGTGATCATGTCCATGGACCCGTCTCCGAAATCGAACAGCCCTATCCTTCTGGAGAACTTGCCGGCGGCCGAGAGTGTGTCGAACACCGTCATCTGGTCAGGCGAGAAACCCAGCTCCCGGTCCATGTATTCGCGGAGCTTGTACAGGCTCATGCCGGAATCCACGTCATATTCCCGCATGAAGATCCTGTTGCCTGGGATAGTTGCTTTATATCTGAGTATCATGGCGTTGATATTATAGTCGTGTCAGCATGTCCAGAGCGTCCGCCCCATCGGGCCAGTCCTGGGGCGAGGGGCTCTGAGCCGAACCAAAGTTACGGATAATTTTTTGAATTCTGTCCAAATTGGCCCCTATAAATTTTTCCAATTCATTTTCCCGGCGGTATTCCACATACCACACCTCCCCCACGCGCAGGCTCCGGTCCCACGGCCGGCAGAGGCTGATATCCTCCTGAGCCCCCGGAATCAGTTTCCTCAGATTCCGGAAAATAACCGTGCCGCTGTCCAGGAATTCCTCCCCCGAGAGAGTCAGTACCGCCCTGTTCTTGCGGTGGTTGTCCTGGCCGAGCCGACCCCAGTGCTCCCGGGCGAAGGCTTCGGCGGCGGCCATTGTCCCGGAGAGGTCATGTCCCTGCGGCACCAGCAGGCAGGTCGCGCTGCGGCAGCCCAGGCCGTAGTACAGCAGCATGTCCCCGGCGAGGGCTTCAAGGGCGGAAGGGTCCTCGTTGCCGGTGAGCACCGCGGCGCTGAACCTCCCGGCCCGTATGAGGTGCGGGATGCCGCCGAACTGCTCCTGGTAAAATTCCGCCGCCCCGTCCCCGCCCATCGTCAGCAGGGCGTCCACCCTCCAGCCGTCGGCCGAGGAACGGAACTCCGCTCCCGTTCCGGGAGGAAAGAGCACCGGCAGCAGGTACCTGTCCTTAGAGGAGAGCTTGACCAGGGGCCGCCATCCCGCGGCGAGGACTGTCAGGATGTCGTGGAACGCCACCGCGGGGATGTTCCCGGCCGCGACCACTCCGCAGACCTTCCCCGATGCTGCGGGGCCAGGTTCAGGGTATTGTTCCAGCCAGTTCCTCAGCACCTCCTCCCTCAGCATCCCCTCCGCCAGGGCTTCCAGGGCGCGGCGCTGCATCCAGGGGGTGAAGAAAATATTGTCCCCCGCGGACTGCTCCACCGCCGCGTCCAGCTCCGGCCAGGCGGCCGTCCCTCCGAGCCATGCCCGGATGCGGTCCCCCAGGGAGGCATACCTTATTATAAAGCCGTTCCTTTCCATTTTTCCGAAATTGGGGCCCAAAGTTAAAAAAAATTGCTAACTTAGGGGCTCAAATGGCCAGACATGGATTCATCGCAGAGAAACGATACTTTCAAGAGCATTTCCGGCCCCGCCGAGGGGTTATATAAGGAAAAGGGAAGTAAGTTTCTCGCTTTTGCATATCCGGTGGTCTCGGAAGAGGAGGTCAGGGCCGTTCTGGAGAAAATCAGGAAGGAGTACTACGACGCGCGTCATCACTGCTATGCCTACAGGCTGGGACTGAGCGGGGATGTATGGAGGTACAACGATGACGGGGAGCCTTCCTCCACGGCGGGCAGGCCGATTTACGGGCAGATTCTCTCGCGGGAACTGAGCGACGTGCTGATAGTGGTGGTGCGGTATTTCGGGGGCATAAAGCTCGGGGTTCCGGGGCTGATACGGGCTTACAAGGCGGCCGCGGCCGATGCGCTGGACCATGCGGAGGTGGTGGAGAAGGTGGCTTCAGAAGGGTATGCGGTGACATTCGACTATGTGGCGATGGACAGGGTGATGCGGGTGCTCAAGGACATGGGCATAGCTCCGTCAGGGTACACCGCGGAGGACGTGTGCAGGATGGAGATGAGGGTCAGGCTCAGCGATGTGGAGCGGTTCCGGCAGAGGATGGAGGACGCGGAGGCCAGGGTTGAGAAGGTGCTTTAGGACAATATTCAACAACAGATATGGCTAAAAAGAGTTTAATTTCAATCCAGGATTTTACCAAGGAGGAGATCCTGCACATCCTCGACGTGGCGGAGGAGTTTGAGCACAACAAGTCTCAGACATTCCTGAGCGACAAGGTGGTGGCATGTATCTTCTTCGAGCCTTCCACCAGGACCCGCCTGAGTTTCGAGACTGCTGCGAACAGGCTGGGCGCCAGGGTTATCGGTTTTTCGGACGCGGCCAATACCAGCATCCGCAAGGGCGAGAGCCTCAAGGATACCATCAAGATGGTGTCGAACTACGTGGACCTCATCGTGATGAGGCATCCTCTGGAGGGCAGTGCCCGCTATGCTTCGGAGGTGGCCTCGGTGCCGGTCATCAACGCCGGTGACGGAGCGAACCAGCATCCGACGCAGACCCTGCTGGACCTCTACACCATCAAGCAGACCCAGGGCCGTCTGGACCACATCAACATCAACATGGTGGGGGACCTGAAATACGGCAGGACCGTCCACTCGCTGCTGCAGGCCATGAGCCATTTTTCCCCTGAGTTCGAGTTCACCGCTCCCGACGAGCTGAAGCTGCCCCAGGAGTACCGCGACTTCATGGACAGCAAGGGCATTCCCTACAAGGAGACCGCCGACCTGCGTGAGTATCTGGACAGCACGGACATCCTGTACATGACCAGGATACAGCAGGAGCGCTTCACCGACCCCGTGGAGTACGAGAAGGTCAAGAACGTCTACAGCCTCAATGCCTCCATGCTCTCGGGCGTGCGGCCCAACATGAAGATTCTCCATCCCCTGCCCAGGCTGCAGGAGATAGCGGTGGACGTGGACGACACTCCTCACGCATGGTATTTCAAGCAGGCCGAGAACGGAATGTACGTCCGCATGGCCATCATCTCATACTTACTCGGTAAAAGATAGGAGGACAGCCTTATGGAAAGAAACGACGACAGACAACTCAAAGTAAGCGCGATAAAGAACGGCACCGTTCTGGACCACATCCCCAGTTGCCAGGTATTCAAGGTAATAGACATCCTCGGTCTGAGCGGATCCGAGCATCCGGTCACATTCGGGGTCAATCTGGACAGCAAGTCCATGGGCCGCAAGGGCATCATCAAGATATCCGAAAGATTCTTCAGGGACGACGAGTTGAACAAGATAGCCCTCATCGCCCCCAACGCCAGCGTGAACATCATACGGGACTTCAAAGTAGTTGAAAAACGGCTGCTGACCATCCCTGAGACCATCTGCGGCATAGTCAAGTGCATCAACCCCATGTGCGTGACCAATCACGAAGACATCCCGACAAGGTTCAGGACCATAGTAAAAGGCTCTGAGATACAGTTGCAGTGCGTATACTGCGAAAAGATTACGGATTTATAATTTTTACCCATTGTCACAAATATTTTGTAACTTTGTCGCTTAATAATGATTAAACATTTTTAACAATTTTTACGATATGAAAAAAGCTTATAATTTCAACGCCGGTCCCTGCGTTCTGCCCAAACCGGCTATCGAAGCGGCTATCGAGGCCCTTAAGGATTTCAAGGGAACAGGAATGTCCGTAATAGAAGTGTCTCACAGAAGCAAGGAGTGGGAGGCCGTCATGAACGAGTGCCGCGCCCTCTGGAAAGAGCTCCTCAACATCCCTGAAGGATACAGCGTCCTCTTCCTCGGCGGCGGTGCATCCCTCCAGTTCCTCTATGTGGCCATGAACCTCCTCGAGAACAAGGCAGGTTACCTGGAGACAGGCGTATGGGCAAAGAAGGCTCTGAAAGAGGCCAAGGGTATCGGCAACGCATACGCAGTGGCTTCCTCAGCCGACAAGAACTACACCTACATCCCCAAGGGCTATGAGATCCCCACAGACCTCGACTACTTCCACATCACTACCAACAACACCATCAAGGGTACCGAGATTCACGAGGATATGGACTGCCCCGTGCCCCTCGTAGCCGATATGTCATCCGATATCATGAGCCGTCCCGTGGACGTTTCCAAGTATGCTCTGATCTACGGTGGTGCCCAGAAGAACGTAGGTCCTGCCGGCGTGGTATTCGTTATCGTTAAGGACGAGATCCTCGGCAAGGTGTCCCGCTATCTGCCCACCATGCTCGACTACCGCACACACATCGAGGGTGAGTCCATGTTCAACACTCCTCCTGTATTCTCTATCTTCGTTATGACCGAGACCCTGAAGTGGGTTAAGGCTCAGGGCGGCCTGAAGGCTATGTACGAGATCAACAAGAAGAAAGCCGGCATGCTCTATGACGAGATCGACCGCAACCCTCTGTTCGTAGGTACAGCCGCCAAGGAGGACCGCTCCCTGATGAACGTATGCTTCGTGATGGCTCCCGGTTATGAGAACCTCCAGGACGAGTTCCTCGCCTTCGCAAAGGAGAAAGGCATGGTAGGTATCAAGGGCCACCGCTCAGTCGGCGGATTCCGCGCCTCCATCTACAACGCCTGCCCCATCGAGGCCGTAGAGGCTCTGATCGCCTGCATGCAGGAGTTCGAGAAAATGCACAAATAATTAAACTCCGTAACCCCGGCATATCCACATCACAACCGGACTGCCGGGGTTCGGTTTTTTCAATAGCTTATAATCAACATTTTAAAATATTCACAATGAAAGTTTTAGTAGCAACCGAGAAACCTTTCTCAAAGGTAGCCGTCGACCAGATCCGCGAAATCGTGGAGAAAGGCGGTCATGAGCTTGCAACTCTTGAAAAATACACCGATGTCAAGGACCTTTATGCAGCCGTAGCCGATGCAGACGCTCTTATCGTGCGTTCCGACAAGGTAACCAAGGAAGTCATTGCTGCCGCACCCAAGCTGAAGATAGTAGTCCGCGCCGGCGCCGGTTATGACAACCTCGACCTGGCAGCCTGCACCGAGAGAGGCATCGTAGCCATGAACACTCCCGGCCAGAACTCCAACGCCGTGGCCGAACTTGCTATCGGCATGATGATCTACATCTCACGTAACCAGTTCACTCCGGGCACAGGCTCAGAGCTCAAAGGCAAGACCCTCGGTATCCAGGCTTACGGCAATGTCGGCCGTCTGGTAGCCGCTCACGCAAAGAGCTTCGGCATGAAGATCATGGCCTTTGACCCCTTCGTTCCTGCAGAGAAGATTCAGGCTGAAGGAGTCGAGGTAGCCGCCTCACTCGAGGACCTCTATGCAAAGAGCGACTTCGTGTCCCTGCACATCCCCGCCACCAACGAGACCAAGAATTCCATCGGTTACGCACTTCTGTCCAGAATGCCTAAGGGAGGCTGCCTCGTGAACACCGCCCGCAAGGAAGTCATCAACGAGCCCGAGCTCGTAAAGGTACTCGAGGAGAGACAGGACCTGAAGTACATCACAGATATCGCCGCCACCAACCAGGCAGAGCTCAACGAGAAGTTCGGCAAGAGAGTCTTCGCCACCCCCAAGAAGATGGGTGCCGAGACCGCCGAGGCCAATATCAACGCGGGAGTAGCAGCAGCCAACCAGATCTGCGACTTCTTCGCCACAGGCAACCGCAAGTTCCAGGTAAACAAATAGCAAATAGGAGAGAAACAATATGGTAAAAGTAAAACCTTTCGCAGCTATCCGCCCTCCCAAGGCCATCGTAAAGGAAGTGGCCGCCCGTCCGTACGACGTGCTCAACTCCCAGGAAGCCAAGGCTGAGGCAGGCGAGAAGTCCCTCCTTCACATCACCAAGCCCGAGATCGACTTCGACCCCATCATCGACGAGCACTCACAGCAGGCCTATGACAAGGCTGTCGAGAACTTCAAGAAATGGCAGGAAAAAGGCTGGCTCGTGCAGGACAAGAAGGAGTGCTACTATGTCTACGCCCAGACCATGAACGGCCGTACCCAGTACGGTATCGTGCTCTGTGCCAACGTTGAGGACTACATGACAGGTAAGATCAAGAAACACGAGCTCACCCGCAAGGACAAGGAAGAGGACCGTATGATCCACGTCCGTATCCAGAATGCCAACATCGAGCCCGTATTCTTCGCATACCCTGACAACACCGAGATCAATGCTATCGTGAAGAAGTACACCGACGGCAAGCCCGAGTATGATTTTGTGGCACCTGACGACGGTTTCGGCCATCACTTCTGGATTATCGACAATGACGAGGATATCAAGAGGATCACCGAGATCTTCTCGACCATTCCCGCTTTCTATGTAGCCGACGGTCACCACCGTACAGCCGCTGCCGCCCTCGTAGGCGAGGAGAAACGCCGTCAGAACCCTCATCACACCGGCAATGAGGAATACAACTACTTCATGGCTGTGGTATTCCCCGAGAGCCACCTCAAGATCATCGACTACAACCGCGTGGTTAAGGATCTCAACGGCATGACTCCCGAGCAGTTCCTCGATAAACTTGGTGAGGACTTCGAGATCAAGGACATGGGTACCGAGATCTACAAGCCCAAGAACCTGCACAACATCTCGATGTATCTGGGAGGTCACTGGTATTCCCTCACAGCCAAGAAGGGCACCTACGACGACAACGATCCCATCGGATGCCTCGACGTGACCATCTGCTCCAACCTTATCTTCGACAAGCTCCTCGACATCAAGGACCTCCGTACTTCGAAGCGTATTGACTTCGTAGGCGGTATCAGAGGTCTCGGCGAGCTCAAGAAGAGGGTTGACTCGGGTGAGATGGCAGCAGCTTTTGCTCTGTATCCCGTTTCCATGAAGCAGCTTATCAGGATAGCCGATACCGGCAACATCATGCCTCCAAAGACTACCTGGTTCGAGCCTAAGTTGAGGAGCGGTCTGGCGATCCATAAACTCGAGCGATAATTACGGTGCGGCGCGTCATAGCAGGCAAATCGCTGCGTTGTCTTCGCTCCAGAGCTCAGTCATTTACGCTCAGTAAACTCCTTCGCACTGAAGCTCGACGCCTTGCGCTTTACCCACTCTGACGCACCGAAGTATACTTTATAGAGGCCGTAATTGATGTATATCCGTTGCGGCCTCTTTTTATTTGATTTTAATTTATCACGATTTAGATAGAAAAATGAAACCGACGTTAGTAGTATTGGCAGCGGGCATGGGTTCCCGCTATGGTTCCCTGAAGCAGATGGACGGAGTAGGCCCCAACGGTGAGGCGATTATCGACTATTCGATTTACGATGCCGTCCGTGCCGGATTCGGGAAAGTGGTGTTTATCATCAGACATTCGTTCGAGAAGGCCTTCCGCGAGATTTTCACTCCGGAGCATTTCGGCGGCAAGGTGGAGATAGAGTTCGTTTTCCAGGAGCTGGAGTACCTGCCTGAGGGATTCAGCGTGCCCGAAGGACGCGAGAAACCGTGGGGAACCAATCATGCTGTGATGATGGCGGCTCCCGTGGTGGACACTCCTTTTGCGGTCATCAACTCAGATGACTTCTACGGCCGTGAGGGTTATGCGGTACTGGCAGACTATCTCCGTTCGGTGGAAGGACAGAAGGGCAAGTATTCGATGGTGGGTTACAACCTGCGCAACACCCTGTCAGACTACGGCACGGTTTCCCGCGGTGAGTGCCGTGTGGATGCCGAGGGCAATCTGGTCTCCATCGTGGAGCGTACTGCCATCGAACGTGTCGAGGGCGGTCAGATTATGTACAAGGACGCTGACGGTCTCCATCCCCTGGACGAGAACACTGTCGTGTCGATGAACCTCTTCGGATTCACTCCCGATTTCTTCGCCGAGTCCGAGATTCTCTTCAAGAAGTTCCTCTCCGACCCCGCCAATATGGCCAATCCCAAGGCCGAGTTCTTCATCCCCCTGTGCGTGAACCAGCTGATAAACGAGGGGAAGGCCACTCTTAAGGTGCTCAACAGCGATGCCCAGTGGTTCGGCGTCACATACAAGCAGGACAGGCCTTACGTCGTAGAGCGTATCCAGAAGCTTATCGATGCCGGGGTATATCCCGAGCATCTCTGGAAGTAGGCAGCATATCGCAGGCGGGTACATTCTGTACGCGCCGGAAAAAGTATTACCCCTTGGCGATCCTCCCCACCTTCGGTGGGTCCCCTCCCTTTTCGGGAGCCAACGTCTCCAAGGGGTAATACTTTTTCCGCGCTGATGTGCGGCCTGGTCGGGTGTAAGTTTAATTAGCGACTTCTGAGAGGAACTTGATGCGGACGAGGCGGATGTCCTCTTCCTGATAGTCGGGACCGAGAGCCTTCTTGGCCTCCTCGACGGAGTCGGTCTCGGCTTCCTCCTTGAAGTAGTCGTATATGTCCTCGACCTTGTCCTCATCGACGGTCTGCTCGATGTAGTAGTCCAGGTCGATGCGGGTGCCGGCGGCCACGATGGCCTCTATCTCGTCGAGAACCTCCATGTATTCCATGTTCTTGGCGTCGGCGATATCTTCGAGAGGTATCTTGCGGTCGATGTTCTGGATGATGTAGACTTTGTTGGCCGACTTGTTGACCAGCGACTTGACGACGATGTCCTCGGGCCGCTGGATTTCATTTTCCTCCACGTACTTGGCTATGAGCTTGACGAACTCGCGGCCGAACTTGCGGGCCTTGCCCTCGCCCACGCCCTGGCAGTTCTTCAGCTCGTCCAGGGTGATGGGGTAGTGGATGGACATATCCTCCAGCGAGGGGTCGGAGAATATCACGAAGGACGGCAGTTTCAGCTTGCGGGACATATCCCTGCGCAGGTCCTTGAGCATGGCATATAGGGTGGGATCACCCACTCCGCCTCCGTGACGTACTGCCGCGGCTGCGGCTGCCTCCTCCTCGTCCTCCTCGTCCCCGTCCGCGAACTCGCGGTCCTCCGTCAGCATCAGCTCGTGGGGATGCTCCATGAACTCCCGGCCCAGGTCAGTGATGGAGATGAGTCCGTACTGCTCTATATCCTTGTACAGGTAATGCAGGATGACTCCCTGGCGGATAATGGCTATCCAGAACTTTACGCCCTTGTCCCTGCCCATGCCGAAAAACTCGCTCTCGTGGTGGTTGTAGGACTTGATTATAGAGTTGATCTCCCCCGCCAGGATATTGGCCAGGTGCTCGGTCTTGAAATTCTCCTTCATCGAGGCCACCAGCTCCAGCACCAGGGCCATGTCCTCCTGCCCGTCGAACATCTTCTTGGGATGCAGGCAGTTGTCGCAGTTGCCGCAGTTCTCCTCGGGGTAGTCCTCTCCGAAGTAGTTGAGGAGGATCTTGCGACGGCAGCGGTTGGACTCGGCGTAGGCCACGGTCTCCATCAGGAGCTGCTTCCCGATCTCCTGCTCGGAGAGGGGCTTGCCCTGCATGAATTTTTCCAGTTTGAGGATGTCCTTGTAGCTGTAGAATGTGATGCACTTACCTTCCTGTCCGTCCCTGCCCGCGCGGCCGGTCTCCTGGTAGTAGCCCTCGAGACTCTTGGGTATGTCGTAGTGTATGACGAAGCGCACGTCGGGCTTGTCGATACCCATGCCGAAGGCGATGGTGGCCACTATCACGTCCACCTCCTCCATCAGGAACATGTCCTGGTTCTTGGCCCTGGTGGCGGCGTCCATGCCGGCGTGATAGGGAAGGGCCTTGATGCCGTTGACGGTCAGGAACTCGGCTATCTCCTCGGTCTTCTTGCGGCTGAGGCAGTAGATGATGCCGGACTTGCCGGGATTCTCCTTGATGAACTTGATGAGCTCGCGGCGGACATTGACCTTGTCCCGCACCTCGTAGTAGAGGTTGGGACGGTTGAAGGAACTCTTGAATACCCGGGCGTCCATCATGTTGAGGTTCTTCTGGATGTCAGCCTGTACCTTGGGAGTGGCCGTGGCCGTCAGGGCTATGATGGGGGCTACTCCGAGTTTCTCCACGATGCTGCGGATGTTGCGGTACTCGGGTCTGAAATCGTGGCCCCACTCAGATATACAGTGGGCCTCGTCTATGGCGTAGAAAGAGATTTTGATCTGTTTCAGCAGCGCAACGGTGTCGTCCTTGGTCAGGGACTCGGGAGCCACGTACAGCAGCTTGGTGACCCCGCTCAGGAGGTCGTCCTTGACTTCCTGGATCTGGCTCTTGTTGAGGGAAGAGTTGAGAAAATGCGCGACACCCTCCGAGCCGGCTACGAAACCTCTTATCGCGTCCACCTGGTTCTTCATAAGGGCGATGAGGGGCGATACCACAATCGCTGTTCCCGGCATCACAAGGGCGGGCAGCTGGTAGCACAGTGACTTGCCGCCGCCGGTGGGCATGAGGACAAAGGCGTTGCCTCCGCCTATAAGGTGCATCATGATTTTCTCCTGGTCTCCCTTGAAAGTGTCGAAACCGAAAAACTTCTTCAAATTGGAATGTAAATCTTCAGAACTAATCTTCATATTTGTTACCTTTGCGCGTCTAAAATTACCCAAAAGTTCAGTTTCTTGCAAATTAAAATGAAAAATCTAATTGAAAAATTGAGAAAATACGCCTCAGAGACTACTCTCGCCGAGGTTATCGAGGCCGGCGAAAGGGAAAAGGGCACGGCGGCGGACTTCGATCCGGACAGCATCGGCATAGCCAACGGCAATTTCTTCGGCCTGCCGTGTACAGGAGAGGACGCTGAGACAGTGCTCATACAGGTGCCCTGGGATGCCACCGCGTCCTACGGCAAGGGTACGGCGGAAGGACCGGCCGCAATGCTCGCTGCTTCCCTGCAGGTGGACCTGTTCGACGAGAGGTATCCGGACGTGGCCGGAATGAAGGTCTGGACCCTGCCTCAGGAGGACAGTATCGCAGAACTGAACGCCGGGGCCGGGAAGATATCGGCCATGGTGGTCTCGGCTCTGGAGCAAGGGGCGGATCCCGCGGCTCTGACCGGACTGTGCCGGCAGGTCGACGCGGCCTCGGAAGCCGTGAATTCATACGTTGAGTCCACAGCGGAAGAATACCTCTCCCAAGGGAAAAAGGTGGCTGTGGTGGGAGGCGAGCACAGCGTTCCCCTGGGCCTGATCAAGGCTCTTGCCAGGCGCTTTCCGGGGATGGGCGTACTGCATATTGACGCTCATTCCGATACCAGGGAGGCATACGAAGGCTTCCGGTATTCACATGCTTCCATCATGTACAATGTGATGAAGGAGGTGCCGGGAGTCAGCCGCATAGTCCAGGCCGGCATACGGGATTTCTGCTCTGCGGAACATGCCCTGACCTCCTCTTCGGACCGCTTCGTGACATTTACCGATTTTTATCTGAAGGACAGCCTTTACAGCGGAAGTACCTGGAAGGAGCTCTGCGACCGGATAATAGAGGCATTGCCACAGAATGTGTACGTCAGTTTCGACATTGACGGGCTGTCTCCCGAGTATTGTCCCGGAACCGGCACTCCTGTTCCGGGGGGGCTTTCTTTTTCCCAGGCCGACTGGCTGCTGTACCGTCTGGCCGTTTCGGGCAGGAGGATTGTGGGATTTGACCTCTGCGAGGTGGCCCCCGGCGCCGGAGAATGGGATGCCAACTCCGGAGTACGGATGCTTTTCAGACTACTTGCGGCCATGACTTTCTCCATTAGGGAAAAATGATTATATTTGTAGGCTTTATAACCTGAAACCTACCTATAAATATGATTGATCCGAAAATGTACGTACTTCGCAGACGTGTGCTGCTCGAAAAGATTCTTCACAACAGCATGACCGGAGGAGTGCTCCTCCTTATATGCGCCGTGGTGGCAGTGATGGCGGCCAATGTGCCGGCACTCGGATGGCTCCACCGCTTCTGGGACATCAGACTGGGATTCTCCTTCGGAGAGTTCTCGTTCGACATGCCCGTGCGGCAGTGGGTGGACGATGTGCTCATGGCCGTGTTCTTCTTCTCTGTGGGCCTGGAGATCAAGAGGGAACTTCTGGTCGGCGAGCTGTCCACCATGAAGAAGGCCATGCTGCCCATGTTCGCCGCCCTGGGCGGGATGGTGTTTCCGGCCCTCATCTATACCTACTTCAATGCCGGTACGCCTTCAGCCGCCGGCTGGGGCATACCCATGGCCACCGACATCGCCTTTGCCATAGGTGTCCTGTCGCTTCTGGGAAACCGCTGCCCCGTAGGCCTCAAGGTGCTGCTGGTGGCGCTCGCCGTCGTGGACGACATAGGCGCTATCATAGTGCTGGCCGTGTTCTATCCCTCCCATGACATCCACCTTATTTACCTGATATACGCGGCGGTGACAGTCCTGGCCCTGCTGGCGCTCAACAGAGCCGGAATACGCAGCCTGCTGTTCTATCTCATCCTCGGGGCCGTGCTCTTCATCTTCGTATTCAAGTCGGGAGTGCACGCCACTATTGCCGGTGTTATCCTGGCCATGACCATTCCCGCGAAGACATCCAAGGACGACATCAGGGCATTCACCGGACCGGACTCTCCGCTCGGAAAACTGGAAACAGCCCTGCATCCCTGGGTCAATTTCCTTATTATGCCTATATTTGCGCTCGCAAATGCCGGAGTGGTGATAGACCCCTCATCCCTGGGACAGGGAACGATGCCGGCGGTGATACCCGGAGTATTCTTCGGACTGCTGCTGGGCAAGCCTCTGGGAATCTTCGTTTTCAGCTGGCTGGCGGTCAAACTCGGCCTGGCCGGTAAGCCTGAGGGGACACGATGGATACAGATTCTGGCTCTGGGAATACTCGGCGGTATAGGCTTTACGATGTCCATATTCATCGACAACCTGGCTTTTACCGACCCGGCGATGATCAATGCCGGCAAGCTGGCCATCCTCGCCACTTCGTTCCTGGCTGCCTGCCTCGGCGTTGCGGCACTATATTTGACGACAAAGAAAACAGATAAAAACAATGTCATTTAAAATGAAAAGATTTGCAATTGTAATCGCCGCCTCATGTGCGGCAGTACTCGCGCTCTCATCCTGCGCAGGAACTTACCAGAAGGGCAACAGGGCCCCCGAAATTTCGTCGGCGGACATCGACACGGTCAGCTATGCCCTCGGCATGTACTATGGAAAGATGATGACCAGCTCACCGTTCGGCGAGGTGGATCTCGGACAGCTCAGGAAAGGATTCATGGACGTGCTCGAAGGCAATGAGACCATGCTTGACGAGACCAAGCTGAGCATGATTATCCAGAGTCATCTGATGGTGCAGTCGGCATATCAGGCCGAGCGTACCCTCGAGGAGGGCAATGAGTTCCTGGCGGCCAACAAGGAGAAGGAAGGCGTGGTGGAGACTGAGAGCGGCCTGCAGTATATCATCGAGACCGAAGGTACCGGAGCCGCACCCGGCCCCAAGGATACCGTGGAGGTGAATTATGAGGGCCGTCTGCTCGACGGAACAGTCTTCGACTCTTCCTATGAGAGAGGCGAGACCACCACATTCCCCCTCAACAGAGTGATCAAGGGCTGGGGCGAGGGCCTCACATATATTAAGGAAGGCGGCAAGATCCGTCTCTTCATCCCCTCTGACCTTGGATACGGCCAGCGCGGTACCGGTCCCATCCCCGGCAACAGCGTTCTGATCTTCGACGTGGAGCTTATCAAGGTTTCCAAGGCAGTCGAGGAACCCGAGAAGAAATAGTAAACGCACAGGACTATGAACAAGAGGAGTATAATCATCTGTACGGCAGTCGTAGTGCTGCTGCTCGCGGGTATCGGCTGGCTCTTTTTCTCCCTGTTTTTCGGAGACGAGGGTACTGCTGTCAGGACTGACCGGCTGACTGACGGAGTGGAGGCTGTCCCGTCCGATGCGATATTCCTCTTCGAGGCCGGAGCCCTGTCGGAAATAGAAAGACTGACCGACGACGGGAGTGCCCTCGGCAGACTGCTGGGGTGCATTCCCGACGCTGCGTCAGAATGGGAGGCCGCTCTTTCCATGCACTATTCCAGCAAGAACGCGGTCTCGCCCCTGCTGGTTCTCTCCCTGCCCGGGGATGAGGACGCCGGGGCATTCATGGACCGGATACTCAGAGAGTGCGGCGGTGTTGTGGACAAGCGTTACGGCTCGGTCACCGTCCATAAGTCCGCAGTACCGGACGCCTCGTTCGCGGTGTACGGTCATTTTCTCATAGCAAGTCCCTCGCTTGTGATCGTCGAGTCGTCCCTGAGGCATCTGGAGACAGGAACCTCCATCAAGGACGATCCCCTGTATTCCAGAATAGCCGGGGTTACCTCCGGGAGAGGCGTGCTGCATGTCAGCTTCAGCAACCTGGGAAAACTGTTCTCCGGAGCGGCCGGAACCGGGTATGTGAAGTATGCCTCATTTTTCCAGAGTTTCGCCGACTGGGGCGCTTTCGGAGAAGGTGACGGGAATTCCCCGCTGTCCTTTGACGGCAGGGTTCTGAGCGTGCGCTCGGGGGAGAACTTCTCCGATGTCCTGCTTACCCAGAGGGGCAGGAAGCCCGAGGCATTTGCAGTGGCGCCCTATACTTCCTCCTATGTCCTGACCCTTCCCCTGACGTCCTATCCTGACTACATCAGGGCCTATAACTCATATATCGCGGCCATGGGGCAGAAAAAGGACTATGACTATGTCAATGCCGTGCTGCCTTCCGGCGGTGAGGGCGGCGTGACGACCTCCAAGTTCGTGGAGTCGTTGGGATTGAGCGAGATAGCGGTGTTCTCGGCAAATTTTGAAGGAATAGGGGAAAGGAAGGTCCTGGCCATGAGAAGCCGGAATACGGCGGCAATGGGCAGTCATGACACTCCCGTCAGCGCATACCGTTTCAAAGGGTATGTGCCGGCCCTGCTGGGAAAGGTCTTCACCCCCTCCTCCGAGGAGTGCTGGTGTGCCGTAGGGGAGTGGATTCTCGTCGGAGGCAAGGATGAAATAACCTCTATTCAGAAGGAATGGGCCCAGGGCACGTATTTCTCTCTGGCAGATTACATCGCGCAGACTCCAGCCGCCGACGAGCTCAGGGAACTCTCCTGCCTGTCCCTGATGGTCAATCTGGGACGGTATGCCGATACTCTGACATCCTTCCTCAGGAAGCCTTATGCCGGGACGCTGAGGCAGCATCTGGGCAATTCCAATTTTGAGCTCCTCTCGGTCAATATGCTCAAGGTAAGCAACTCTCTGGGCATAAGGTCGTCCGTCTACCGGGAGAATCTGGCCGCCCTGCCGCAGCCGAAGGGAGTGGCAGACGGAGAAGTACCTGCGGTCGTGGAGGATGTGCCGGTGACTGTGCCGGAAGGACCCTTCCCGGTCAAGAATTTTATCGACGGCTCTACCAATTACCTGGAGCAGCTGGACAACCATGACATACGTCTGCTCAACAGTTCCCGCCGTCCGGTATGGACCGTCAAGTTCGACAAGCCGCTCTGCGGGACGGTGAGGCAGATAGACTATCTCAAGAACAATAAGCTGCAGATGCTCTTCGGAGCCGGGGAGAGCATCCACCTGCTGGACCGTCTGGGACGGACAGTGGGACGGTTCCCCATAAGTCTGGGCAAGGAGATACTTCTCGGCCCCGACGTGTATGATTTCAAGGGCAATAAGGATTATACCCTGATGGTGCTGCATACTGACAATACTCTGGTGCAGTACGATATAGACGGCAAGCCGCTTCCCGGCTGGAAGCCGGTGACTCTGGCGGAGCGCATAATCTCCCTGCCGGAGCCGCTGACTGTCGGAGACGGCAGGTACTGGGTGGTGAGGACTTCCTACCAGACCCTGATATACCGTGCGGATGGCACGATATGTGCTGATTTCAGCAAGAAACGCAAACTGACCAGGGATACGCAGGTCGAGCCGCTGTCCTCCCATGAGGTGGGAGTCACCACGGCGGACGGACGTGCGATGGTCCTGGACCTGAACGACGGTTCGTTCAGAAAACGATAGTGATAGAATTAGTATGTTCAGTCTTATAATGACATTCATCATAGGTGCGCTGGTGCTCATAGTCGCCTTGCCGCTCCTCTTCCTCAAGGTTCTCCACGGACGCATCCGCAATATCGGGCGCCGCAGGGAAAACCGCGAGGGCGAGGTGACGGTGTCCGGCCAGGACGCTACTGCCGGTGAGAAGATAATCGGGGACCACGTAGGAGAGTATGTGGACTTCGAGGAGGTGGATGACAGGAAGAAATAGATTTAGCAGAGATTACCGATGAGCGCCTTTAAACGTATCCTTTCCTATGCCAGACCCTACAGCCGTTTTTGGCCGGGATATCTGGCTTTCTCCATATTGTCCGTAATATTCGGCGTGGTCAACTATGCCCTGATCAAGCCTCTGCTGGAGGTCCTGTTTGACCCGGACGCAGTGGAGAAGTTCTCGGCCATGCCGGAATTTTCCCTGACGGTGGATTATTTCTACGGAGTGTTCCAGTACTACCTTACCAGGATCCTGGAGGCCAGCGGCCCTCTCAAAGGACTGATGTTCGTGTGCGTGGTGCTGATCATCACCTCTTTCCTGTCCAACCTGACCAGGTTCCTCTCCCAGAAGATACTGGTCAACATGAAGACATACGTGATGAAGAACATCCGCACCGACCTGTTCAACAAGATAACCCGTCTCAACGTCGATTATTTCAAGCAGAAGCGTACCGGCGACATCCTCTCCAGCGTCTCCAATGACGTCAACGAGGTGCAGAACAGCGTGGCGAGCAGTTTCCACATCCTCTTCCGGGAGCCGCTGCTTATCATAGGTTTCCTGATAGGCCTGTTCTACATGTCGCCCAAGCTGACCATACTCACGCTCATAACGCTGCCCATCTCCGCCTTCGTCATAGGAGCCGTGACCCGCAAGCTCAAGCGCGGCGCTACGCGGACCCAGGCACTGATGGGGCAGATCATCAGCCACTTCGAGGAAGCCATCTCGGGCGTGAGGATCATCAAGGCCTTCAACGCCCAGAAATACGTGCGCGACCATTTCGACCGCACCAACGAGGAGCACAAGAACGTGAGCCGGGCCATGTACACCCGTCAGGAACTGGCCTCGCCCCTGTCCGAGTTCCTGGGCATATCGGTGGCCGCGGCCGTCCTCTTTTACGGCGGTATCCTGCAGATGAAGGGCGAACTGGGCATGAGTCTCTCGGGATTCATCGTCTACATTGCCTTCTACTGGCGGGTGCTGGAGCCGTCGAAGGCCATAGCGGCGGCTTACTCCAATGTGCAGAAGGGCCTGGTGTCAGGCAACAGGATATTCGCCATCCTCGACGCCGAACCTTCCATCTGCAAGGCTGATAACCCGGTGCACATATCGGAGTTCAAGGAGTCCGTCGAGTACCGTCACGTGTCCTTCAAGTATTCTACGGACTATGTGCTCAAGGATATCAGCATCACCATCCCCAAGGGCAGGATGGTGGCAGTCGTAGGCCCCTCCGGAGCCGGTAAGTCCACTTTGGCCGACCTGCTGCCCAGGTTCTACGATGTCACTGACGGCGGTATCTTCATAGACGGTACGGATATCCGGCAGTATTATCCCAAGGAACTCATCTCCCTGATGGGCATCGTGACCCAGGAGGCGATACTGTTCAACGATACTGTCCGCAACAACATCACCTTCGGAATGGATGACGTGCCCGATGAGGATGTCATCCGTGCGGCCAGAATCGCCAACGCTCATGAGTTCATCACCCAGATGCCTGAGGGTTATGACACCAACATCGGGGACCGCGGCGGCAAGCTTTCCGGCGGTCAGCGGCAGAGAATCGCCATCGCCCGGGCGGTGCTCAAGAACCCCCCGATCCTCATCCTGGACGAGGCCACCTCGGCCCTCGACACCGAGAGCGAGCGTCTGGTGCAGGATGCCCTCACCAAACTGATGGAAAACCGTACCTCCATCGTCATCGCCCACCGTCTCTCCACCATCCAGCATGCCGACGAGATACTCGTCATGAAGGAAGGCCGTATCGTGGAGAGAGGCTCCCACTCGGAGCTGCTGGCCTCCGGCGGGCTCTACTCGCACCTGTGCGAGATGCAGACATTCAGTTAATTGTAAATAACTAAAACCGAAAATATGGAACAACCTAAATCATTGAACAAAATCATCGAAGCGAGCATCAAGAAAAACTGGGACTGCCCCGCGCTCTCCGACTACAACGGAGTGACCCTCTACTACCGGGACGTGGCCCGCAGGATTGAGAAGATACATATCATGCTCGAGATGTGCGGACTGCAGCGCGGCGACAAGATCGCCATCTGCTCCAGGAACCAGGCCAACTGGGCCGTATCATTCCTGGCCGCCCTGACCTACGGAGCCGTGCCCGTTCCCCTGCTGCACGAGTTCAAGAGCGGAAACATCTATCATCTGGTGAACCACTCCGAAGCCCGCGTCTTCTTTGTGGGTGACATGGTGTGGGAAGGTCTCTCCCAGTCGGAGATGCCCGGCCTCGACGCCATCATCCTGATGAACGATTTTTCCCTGCTCTACGCTTCCAATGAGAAGATAACCCATACCCGGGAGCACCTCAACGAGCTCTTCGGCAAGAAATATCCCCGGAGCTTCCATCCGGACTGTGTAAATTACTACGAGGACTCCCCCGAGGAGCTGGCCATGATCAACTATACCTCCGGAACTTCCGGATTCTCCAAAGGAGTCATGCTGCCGTACCGTTCCTTGCTCTCGAACGTCCTTTTCGGCTTCGAGGTGCACGGCCATCTGGACAATGCCTCCAACTGCGTGTCCATGCTCCCCACCGCCCACATGTACGGTATGATGTTCGAGTTCCTGGTGGAGTTCTGCTCCGGCAGCCACGTGCATTTCCTCACCAGACTCCCGACCCCCAAGATCATCCTCGACGCCATGGGCTCCGTCAAGCCCGACCTTATCGTGACCGTGCCCCTGGTCATTGAGAAGATTTACAAGAAGAAGCTCGAGCCTATCATCAACCGCAGGGACATCCGCCTGCTGCTCAGGCTTCCCGTCATTGACGAGAAGATACTCAAGAAGATCAACAACCAGCTCGACGAGGCCTTCGGCGGCAAGTTCGACGAGGTGATTATCGGAGGTGCAGCCTTCAACCGCGAGGCCGAGGCATTCTTCCGCCGTATCGGATTCCGATTCACCGTGGGCTACGGCATGACAGAGTGCGGCCCCATCATCACCTACGCCCGCTGGAACCAGACCAAACTCTACTCCTGCGGCAAGGCGGCTCCGAGGATGCAGGTGATGATAGACTCTACCGATCCGGCCAACATACCCGGCGAGATTCTCGTAAAAGGAGACAATGTCTTCCTGGGCTACTACAAGAATGAGGAGGCTACAGCCGAGGTATTTACCGAGGACGGATGGTTCCGTACCGGTGACATGGGCGTGATAGACTCCGACGGATTCCTCTTCATCAAGGGACGCTGCAAGAGCATGATTCTCGGCCCCTCCGGACAGAATATCTACCCCGAGGAAATAGAGGGCGAGATCAACAACATGCCTTACGTAATCGAGTCCCTCGTCATTGAGGACAACGGCGGACTCCGGGCTCTGGTATATCCTGATTCCGAGATGGCCGCTGCAGACGGACTCTCCAAGGACGAGCTGTTGGCCAGGATACAGCAGAGCGTCAAGGAGATGAACGCCCATCAGCCCAACTACTGCAAGGTGGGAGCAGTCGAGCTCTTCCCCGAGGAGTTCGAGAAGACCCCCAAGAAGAGCATCAAGAGATATCTCTATCAGAGAACCAACAACTAGTTTATTTTCAGAACAATATGACCAAACAGGAACAGTTTGACCGCAGCTATCTGGAAATGGCCAGGGTATGGGCGAAGAACTCCTACTGCACGCGCAGGAAGGTGGGCGCCCTGCTGGTCAAGGACCGGATGATCATCTCGGACGGCTTCAACGGGACCCCCTCCGGTTTCGAGAACATCTGCGAGGATCCCGCAACAGGCAAGACCAAGCCCTATGTGCTGCACGCCGAGGCCAACGCCATCACCAAGGTGGCCAAGTCGGGGAACAACAGCCAGGGAGCGACCCTCTATGTCACCGACGCGCCCTGTCTGGAGTGCGCCAAGCTCATTATCCAGGCCGGAATCAAGCGGGTGGTCTACGTCATCGAGTACAGTGTGCGCGACGGTATCGAACTGCTCCGCAGGGCCGGAATCGAGGTCTGCAAATATGATATGCCGTAGCCATGCCTGAACCTGACAGACTGAAGATACTTAGAAACGTCCTCTGGGCCCTGATTCTGCTCATGACCGGGGGAATCATTGCCAATCTCATGAACCGTAGGACAGAGCGTCAGACCATGCTGGACTCCGGTCACGGCTGGGACAAAGTCAGGCTGGTGCTGGAGCAGATAGAGCAGAACTATGTGGACAGCATCGACTACGACAAGGTGACAGAGGACATCCTGCCGCTTATACTCCGCGAGCTGGACCCGCACTCGGTCTACCTGCCGCCCAAGAGCCTGGAGGAGGCCAACGCCGAACTGGAAGGCAACTTCGACGGCATCGGAGTGACATTCAACGTGCCGGAGGATACAGCCATCATCATCAGCGTGATAACCGGCGGACCCTCCGAGCGGGCCGGACTGCTTTCCGGGGACCGGATCATAGCGGTGGACGGACGGACCGTGGCCGGCGTGAAGATCAACCAGGACTCCCTGGTCGGCATGCTCAAGGGAGTCTCCGGCTCAGTCGTGCACCTGGACATCATGCGCGACCGGGAGATGGTGGAATTCGACGTGACCCGCGACAAGATACCGGTCAAGAGCATCGACGTGGCCTATATGATAGACGACACGACCGGATACATGAAACTCTCCAAGTTCACCAGAACCAGTTATGCCGAGTTTTCGGCGGCTGTGCCTGCCCTGCTGGAGGCCGGCATGACCAGGCTGATATTCGATCTTCGGGACAATACCGGCGGTTATCTGGACCAGGCCCTGCTGCTGTCCAATGAGTTCCTGCCTGCAGGAAGCCTGATCGTCTATATGGAGGGAGCCCACCGTCCGCGTCAGAACTTCTACGCCGACGGCACCGGGCAGTGTCAGGACATCCGGCTGTCCGTGCTGGTCAACGAGGGCAGCGCCTCTTCCAGCGAGATATTCGCCGGAGCCATGCAGGACAATGACCGGGCTGTCATCTACGGCCGCAGGACCTACGGCAAGGGCATGGTGCAGGAACCCATCTTCTTTACCGACAATTCCGGTATCCGTCTGACCGTGGCGCGTTTCTATACCGCTACCGGGAGGTGCATCCAGAAGCCTTACGTGCCCGGCGATGACCTGGGCTATGTCTACGATATCTATGAGAGATACGAGCACGGTGAGATGACCAGCGCCGACAGCATAGTCCGCAACGATTCCCTGCGCTATGAGACGCCCAAGGGCAAGGTAGTCTACGGCGGAGGCGGTATCATCCCCGATGTATTCGTGCCTGTGGATACGGTAGGGGTGACCGACCTGCTGGTGCGTATCAACCGTCAGGCCCTGGCTGTCAAGTATTCGTCGGAAGTCGCTGATAAGTACCGCTCATCCCTGCGTCAGGTGAAGACGCTGGATGATCTCAACGCACTGCTGGACAGCATGGATCTCGAGGCCGGTTTCCTGTCCTATCTCTCCCGCTGCGGAGTCGGTGTGGACCGCCGTCAGTGGGCTGTCTCCGGCGACATCGTCCTCGTCCAGCTCCGCGCCCTCGTCGGCCGCTACTCCCCCCTGGACGACCGCGCCTTCTATCCCATCATCGCCGCGATCGACAATGTCATACAGGCGGCCGTGGCCCCGCAGTAACGCCTTTATAGGCGGCCGTCACCACGCGGTTGCACGCAGCAGCGCCTTTTACCACAACGGCAGCATTTCCCGCGATTTGCTGCCGTTGTGTTTGCGACATTTGCTGTCTCCACCCGTTACAGCGACTCTGAGCCGTATTTCATTTCCTAACCCTTTCCGCAATGGCACTGTTTTCCGCATTTTTCTGCCGTTGCGGAAAAATGCGTGAACGAATTTGAATCGTCCGCACGGGGCGGTGTCAGAACAGAGTGACAATCAGCGTGTTAATTCAACGGCTTGTGGAGGCTGGAAGTTTAAAAACGGACTAAAGCACATGCTCCTCCTATTAGATGCTGATTATCAATTTGTTACAAAAATGCGGCGTGCGGCCACAGGCGACGGCGGAAGGCACGTACACTTATTTGTCAGAGATAGCGGAAATGTTGAGGTGAAAAACCGAGGGGATAGGACAGAGTGCCTTTCCGGCTCAGACTTGAATCCCGAAATCAGCAGAGTACCCTAATACCCGGCCGGTACGGTCTTCAGGCCCTTTCAACCTTGCCGAAACGGAAAAGTGCAATCACTTTGATCCGGGCAAGCCTGACAATCTCCGCTCTGATGGAGATTATCACGAATGTGCATCTTGTTCTCATTTTCATTAATTGTGTATTGACTATGTGTAAGAACAATTGGCTTCTCGCAATAACTACCTCCCCTCGGTAACAGTTCAAAAAAACAGACATCCACTTAGGGATGGATGCCTGTCTTAATTTGGTCAATACACTTAATGATATCGCAAATGTAATATAAATTTCTTGAAAAGCAAAAGAAATCCGCCGACGCATGTGAATCCCATATCCATTCGGAGCACCGACAATAGGAGCGAAGCGACCAAGTCCTCCCCACTGGGGAGGATTTAGGAGGGGGTGGATAAAGGAGCCGAAGGCAAGATAGAGTATATGATAAAACATTGGAGCACAGCGACTACACTCCCCTTCCTGGGAAGGGGCCGGGGGATGGGTCAGATACGGGTGCCCTTCGGGCACAAAAAAAGACTGATGCGAACATCAGTCTTTTTTTGTGCCCGGAACAGGACTCGAACCTGCACAGCCTTGCGGCCACTAGTCCCTGAAACTAGCGTGTCTACCAATTTCACCATCCGGGCAGACACTTCCTTTTTTCAAAGGGACTGCAAAGATAGTGCTTTTTTTGTATATCGCAAATTATTTTTTGAGCCGGGGCTGAAGATACATGATGCAGGCCAGACATGCGGCGATACTGATGATGCCGCCGATGTAACCAATGGCTCCGACATTGATCCCTGAGCATACCAGACCTCCGATGAGGGCGCCGCCGCCGATGCCGACATTGAAGATGCCGGAGTAGATGGACATGGCCACGGATGTGCCTTTCGGTACATTGCGGATGACTTCGGACTGGAAGACCATGCCGAAGAATGTGTAGGAGAGGCCCCACAGGGCGAGCATGGCGATGACGCTCTGGACGGACCATGCGGCGGGGCGGAGGAGGAAGAGTCCGGCGCATATTCCGATGACGGCCAGGCGCATGAGCAGGCTGCGGTGACGCTCGTAGTACCGGGAGAAGATTACGCTGCCCACCAGCCCCATGATGCCGAAGAGGGTGAGTAGCAGGGTGATGGTGCTTTCCTTCAGTCCGGCGGTCTGGGCCATGAAAGGCTCGATGTAGCTGTATGCCGTGAAATGGGCCGTTACCAGAAGCACTGTCACCAGGTAGAGCGGAGGCAGGGCGGGTATCTTGAGCAGTTCCGGCAGCTGTTTGAAGGAGAACGCTTTCTCCCCCTCGGTCCGGGGCAGTACTAAACTCAGGAAGAGCAGTACCGCGAAGGAGATCAGGCCTATGATGAGGAAGGTGTTTCTCCAGCCGGTGGCTATGCCTATCGCCCGTCCCATAGGCAGGCCGACTATCATCGCTATTGACGAGCCGGCCACTATCATGCTCAGGGCAGCGGCCTTGCGGCCCTCAGGCGCTATCTTGACCGCCAGCGGAGTGACTATCGACCAGAAGATGGCGTGGGCGCAGGCCACTCCGATACGGGAGGCCATCAGCATCCAGTATCCGGTGGACAGTGCCGATATGATGTGGCTGACAGCGAAAAGTGTTACTATCCCGCACATCAGCCGCTTGGACTCCACACCGGAGACGAGGAGCATCAGCGGCAGGGAGGTGAGCGCCACGACCCAGGCGTAGATGGTGATCATGAGTCCGGCCCTGGACTCAGTTATGGCGAAATCGGCCGCAATGTCGCTCAGCAGCCCGATGGGAATAAATTCCGAAGTGTTGAAAATGAATGTTGAAAAGGTCAGAGCCAGCAGCGGCAACCACTCTCTCACCGCGCTCCTTCTTCCGATTGTGATATTTTGCATAAAGTCTCTTTTGAAAAAATCGCGCAAATATAGTAACTTCGCGGGTTATTGCAAATCATCTGAAATTTTATATGAAAATGAGAAGATTCATCCTTTCAGCAGCGCTGTCGGCCTCTGTCTGCCTGGCAGCAGCAGCTCAGCCTTACGGGGAAAACAGGACCCTGCCGGCGGATTCAGCCTGGGGCAATCCCCGGGTCAATGAGGTGAACCGTGCTCCTATGCATGCCACTCTCGATATCGAGAATCTCCCGACAGTCTCTCTTCACGGACTGTGGAAGTTCGACTGGGTGGAGAATGCCTGGGACCGTCCGGAGGACTACTACCTTACCGACTACGATGACAAGGGATGGGGGACCATTCCCGTGCCCGGCATGTGGGAACTCAACGGCTACGGAGATCCGGTCTATGTCAATAACTGCTATGTGTGGCGCAATTTCTTCGAAAGCCGTCCGCCCAAGATCCCCGATCAGCAGAACCACGTGGGCACCTACCGCCGCTGGATAGAGATACCCGCCGGCTGGAAGGAACAGGATGTATTCGCGCATTTCGGCTCAGTGACATCCAACATCACTCTCTACGTCAACGGACAGTACGTGGGATACAGCGAGGACAGCAAGATGGAGGCGGTCTTCGACATCACACCTTATATCAAGCCCGGAGAGAAAAACCTGCTCGCCTTCCAGGTCTTCCGCTGGTGCGACGGCACCTATCTCGAGGACCAGGATTTCTGGAGGCTCAACGGTGTGGCACGCGAGAGCTATCTCTATGCCCGCAGCCCGGAGCGTCTTCTGGCTCTGGAGGCTACTCCGGACCTCGACGCATCCTATAAGAACGGTACCCTGGCTATTAAGGGCAAGGTAACGGAAGGTGTGCAGAATGTGGGGCTTGCCCTTACCTCTCCCGAGGGCAGGACGGTGTGGACGGCGGTGGCCAATATCTCCGCTGACGGTACGTTCAAGGCTACGGCCAGTCTCCGCTCTCCCGCAAAATGGACGGCCGAGACCCCCTCTCTCTACCGTCTGGACGCTGTGGTGACCGGAGTCAAGGGTGTGACGGAGAAGGCTTCGGTCAATGTAGGCTTCCGCAAGGTGGAGATTCGCGGCGGTCAGCTCCTGGTCAACGGTCAGCCCGTCCTTATCAAAGGCGTCAACCGTCATGAGGTCAGCCCTCGCGGCGGGTATCTGGTGACAGAGGAAGAGATGATCCGTGACATTAAGATAATGAAGAGCCTCAACATCAATGCAGTGCGCACATGCCACTATCCCAATGACCCCCGCTGGTATGACCTCTGTGACCGCTACGGCCTCTATGTGATAGACGAGGCCAATATAGAGTCCCACGGCATGGGCTACGGTGAGAAGACCCTGGCCAAGAATCCCGCTTACGCTCAGGCCCACCTGGAGAGGAATCAGAGAATGGTGCAGAGGGACTTCAACCACCCCAGCATCATCATCTGGAGTCTTGGCAACGAAGCTGGCTTCGGGGACAACTTCATAGCCTGCTATGAGTGGATCAAGGCCTACGACCCCTCGCGTCCCGTGCACTATGAGCAGGCCATCAACCGCAAGGATTTCGAGAAAACCCGCTATACCGATATCTACTGTCCTATGTACTACGGATATGAGAGCTGCGAGAAGTATCTGGCTACTGATCCTTCCAGGCCTCTGATCCAGTGCGAGTACGCCCACTCCATGGGCAACTCCATGGGCGGTTTCGGCGAGTACATGGACCTCGTCCGCAAGTATCCCAAGTACCAGGGCGGTTTCATCTGGGACTTCGTGGACCAGTCGATCATACGGTTTGAGCCGGACGGCCGCTCCACGGCCACCTACGGCGGCAGCTACAACAAGTACGACGCCTCCGACGACAACTTCAACAACAACGGCTTCATCGCCTCCGACCGCACCCTCCATCCCACAGCCTACGAGGTGGGTCACGAGTACCGCTCGATCCTCACGACATCCGAGGATCCCGCGTCGGGAAAGATACAGGTCTACAACGAGAATTTCTTCACCGGCCTCTCCGGCTATCTTCTCTCCTGGGAACTGATGGCTGACGGCCGTATCGTGGCCTCCGGAGTCGTGGACGACCTGCGTGTGGCGCCTCAGGCTACAGAGACGGTCACCCTGCCCGTTGCGGAGCAGATTGCCGCCTGCGGGGATGCCTCTGACCTTATGATTAACGTGCGCTACAGCCTCAAGTCGGCCCAGGGTCTGCTCGATGCCGGCACAGTTCTGGCCTATGACCAGATCGCGGTACGTGAGTACGATGCCGCTGCGGCTTACAAGGAACGTATTGACCGCAATTTTACCAAGGCTGCGGCTCCCGTGCTGTATGAGGACGCCTACCTTTATTATATAGAGGGCAACGGCTGGCGGGCTGAGTTCAGCAAAAGCGACGGCTGGCTGGAGAGACTGGTCACCACCGGCCATCAGCATGCCTCGGACCTGACCTATACCGGCGGCAATTTTATCCCCGACTATCAGCCTTCGGCCCGCACCACACAGCCTTTCTCCACCGGAGTGGACCTGCTGAGCGAGCCCCTGCGCCCCAATTTCTACCGTGCAGTCACGGACAACGATGACGGGGCCGGGCTCCATTACCGCAGCGGAGTATGGCGTGACCCCGGCCTGAAGCTCAAGGATATCAAGGCATCCCGTACAGACCGCGGAGTCTCCGTCGAGGCCGAGTACAGTATGGAGAAGGTGGGGGCAGTCCTGAAAATGTCCTACCTGCTCAACTCTGAGGGTGAGATAGCCGTCACCGAACACATGATACCCGGAAAGGACCAGGAGGTCAATCCTCTGCTGCGCTTCGGCATGACCATGGCCATGCCCGGCCGCTTCGACCGCGTGAGGTATTACGGCTACGGTCCTCACGAGAACTACGCTGACCGCAGCCGCTCCGCCATGATAGGACTCTACAGCGCCGACGTGGAGGACCTCTACCAGTACGACTATGTCCGTCCCCAGGAGAGCGGTGCCCGCACCGGCCTGAGGTACTGGAAAGTGGTGGACCGCATAGGCAGGGGCCTGGAGATATCCGCCTCGGTGCCCTTTACGGCCACTTCCCTGAACTATTCGACGGAGGACCTGGACCTGGCCTCCCCGACATACGTCCGTCACCCGTCCGAACTCGTTCCCCGCGAGGACACCTACGTCAGCTTCGACCTCAGACAGATGGGCCTCGGCTGCGTCACCTCCTGGGGCGCCCTGCCCCTGGAGCAGTATATGCTGCCCTACGGCGAGTACACATTTGAATTCATAATCAAAATCCTATAAATCACAGAGAAAATGAAAGAGTACAAACGTTATCTTGTCACCTCCGCTCTGCCTTACGCGAACGGACCTGTCCACATCGGTCACCTGGCGGGAGTCTACGTGCCCGCCGATATCTACGTCAGATATCTCCGAATGTGCGGCAGGGACGTGTTCTTCGTAGGCGGCTCGGACGAGCACGGGGTGCCCATCACCATCCAGGCCCGCAAGCAGGGCTGCTCGCCCCAGGATATCGTGGACAAATACCATAAGCTGATCAAGGACTCCTTCGCGGAACTGGGCATCAGTTTCGACATCTATTCCAGGACCACGTCCAAAACCCATTACAAGACGGCCTCGGAGTTCTTCAGCAAGCTTTACAAGGACGGCAAGTTCATCGAGAAGGAGAGCGAGCAGTACTACGATGAGGAGGCTAAGCAGTTTCTGGCCGACCGCTACATCGTGGGTACCTGCCCCAAGTGCGGCAACGAGGGAGCCTACGGCGACCAGTGTGAGAAGTGCGGCTGCACCCTCAGCCCCGACGAACTGATTAACCCTCATTCAGCCCTGAGCGGCAAGCCCCCCGTGAAGCGCCGTACCAAACACTGGTACCTGCCTCTGAACGAGTATGAGCCCTGGCTCCGCCAGTGGATCCTCGAGGAGCACAAGGAGTGGAAGACCAATGTCTACGGTCAGTGCAAGTCCTGGATCGACGGCGGTCTCCAGCCCAGGGCAGTGAGCCGTGACCTCGACTGGGGCATCCCCGTACCCGTTGAGGGCGCCGAGGGTAAGGTCCTCTACGTATGGTTCGACGCCCCCATCGGCTACATCTCCAACACCATCGAGGCCCGTCCAGATGACTGGGAGAAATACTGGAAGAGCCCCGACACCAAGATGGTGCATTTCATCGGCAAGGACAACATCGTCTTCCA
>CALVDH010000014.1 GCA_944326235.1 uncultured Bacteroidales bacterium
AAAGCAGCAATCGTTCAAATACACACCTTCCGAAGGTGATACGAAAACGCGGGGAATCTACTCACCTTCCGAAGGTGGAATGAGGGTCAGGCAAGGGAAAGCAGGGCCACAGACGCTGTAGGGCAATTCAGGCAAATGCACACCTTCGGAAGGTGGGATGAAAACGCGGGGAATCTACTCACCTTCCGAAGGTGGGATGAGGATCAGGCAAGGGAAAGCAGGGCCACAGACGCTGTAGGGCAATCCAGGCAAATGCACACCTTCCGAAGGTGATACGAAAACGCGGGGAATCTACTCACCTTCCGAAGGTGATGGGAAGCTAGGGGAAACAGCAGCCCCTCCTGAGCCGAAACAGAAAAGTGCATCGCCGGAAAAGCATCGCCGGAAAAGATTTTTTCTTAAATTCGCAGAATGAACTGGAGTGAACTGAGCCTGCCCATAACCGATCCCACGTGGATATTCCTGATCGTACTGCTGATCATCCTGTTCGCCCCGCTGCTGTTCAACCGGCTGCGGATACCGAACATCATCGGGATGATCCTGGCCGGCGTGCTCATCGGCGAGCACGGACTCAACCTGCTGGCCCGCGACAGCAGTTTCGAACTTTTCGGCAACGTCGGCCTGTACTACATCATGCTCCTGGCCGGCCTGGACATCAACATGGAGGACTTCAAGCACAACCGCAAGAAGGCCGCCGTTCTGGGCCTGCTCACCTTTTCCATACCGATTATACTCGGGCTCATAGTCAACACGTCCCTGCTCAAGTACAGCCTCGCCACCTCCATCCTTCTGGCCAGCATGTACGCCTCCTACACCCTGATTTCCTACCCGATAGTCCTCCGCCTCGGAGTCTCCCGCGAGAGGAGCGTGAGCATAGCCGTAGGAGCCACAGCAGTCACCGACACCATGACCCTGCTGGTGCTGGCCGTCATGAGCGGCATATTCGAGGGCGGAACAGGCGAGTCGTTCTGGATAGTGATGGCGTTCAAGGTAATAATGATAGGTGCCGTCATCATCTACTCATTCCCGAGAATAGCGCGATGGTTCTTCCGCAAGTACGACGACACCGTCATGCAGTTCATCTTCGTGATGGTACTCCTCTTCGCAGCAGCCGGGCTGATGGAAGTGGCCGGACTGGAGGGCATCCTCGGAGCCTTCCTCACCGGCATCCTGCTCAACCGCCTGATTCCGTCCATTTCCCCCCTCAAGAGCCATCTCGAGTTCGTGGGCAACGCCCTCTTCATCCCGTTCTTCCTCATCGGAGTGGGCATGCTCATCAACCTCAACGTGATATTCGGGCACTGGGGCGCGATCAAGGTAGCACTGGTCATGACCGCCACCGCCCTGACCGGCAAATGGATTGCCAGCCTCCTGACCCAGAAGGTCTTCCGCATGGCCGCCACCGAGCGCCGCCTGATGTTCGGCCTCACCACCTCCCAGGCAGCCGCCACCCTCGCAGCAGCCCTCATCGGCTACGAGATCATCCTCCCCGACGGGAGCCGCCTCCTGAACGAGGACATCCTCAACGGCACCATTCTCCTGATTCTATTCACCTGCATCGTCAGTTCCCTGACCACCGACCGCACCGCCCGCAAGATAGCCATGGAGGAGCCCGTCATCGACCGCGACCCCGACAGCCGGCCCGAGAAGATTCTCATTCCGCTGGCCAACCCCGACACCGTCAAGGACTTAGTCTGCCTTTCGATGGCCGTGCGCGACCCCATGCTCAACGACAACCTCTACGCCCTGAGCATCCTCTACGACACCGACAACTCCAAGGCCGTGAGCACCGCCTCCCGCAACCTCGACAACGCCGCCAGGATAGCCGCCTCCGCCCACGTGGACCTGAAGAAACTCAGCCGCTACGACCTCAACATCGCCTCGGGCATCATCCACACCGTCAAGGAACAGGAGATCACCAGCCTCCTCATCGGCCTGAGAAGGGACGCCGACAGCCCGATTCTCGGCAACCTGGCCGTCAACCTCCTCAAGAGCCTTTCCTGCGAAGTACTCCTATCCCGCCTCATGGTCCCCATCAACACCCTGAGCCAGATAGTGGTGGCAGTCCCGCCCAAAGCCGAGTACGAAGCCGGATTCAGCCGCTGGGTGGAGCACCTCTGCCGCCTGAGTACCTCCCTGGAGCGTCCCCTGCATTTCCACGCCCCCCAGGAGACCATTGTCATACTGCAGAAACTCCTCGAGGAGAACAGCCACCGCCTGGAAGCCCTCTACGTTCCCATGGAGGACTACAGCGACCTGACCTCCCTCGCCTCCGAACTCGACGACGACAGCCTCCTGGCCGTAGTCAGCTCCCGCCCCGGCTCCATCTCCCACGACAGCTCCTTTGAGAAGCTGCCCCGCCTCCTCGGCCGCGAGTTCACCTCCTGCAGCCTCATCCTCCTCTACCCCGAGAAATACGATGACTCCGGCCAGGCCCTCAGTTGACAGCCCGAGTCCAAAACACATTGTACGATATGAAATTATCCGGAACATACCATCTTTCCACCACAGCCGCGGCCGTCCTCATTCTGACCGCCCTTACCCTCATCCCCGCCACCGGCACCGCCCAGACCGTCCTCACCGGCATCGACGTCCTCGAGGCCAACGGCTTTGAGCAGCTGCAGGGCAAGCGCATCGGGCTGGTGACCAATCCCACGGGCGTGGACCGCTACCTCAACTCCACCATCGACGTCCTGCACAGCGCCCCGGGAGTGGAGCTGGTCGCCCTCTTCGGCCCTGAGCACGGGGTCCGTGGCAATGCCCACGCCGGCGAGCACGTCGAGGGACAGGCCGTCGACCCCCGCACCGGCGTTCCCATTTTCTCCCTCTACGGCAAGACCCGCCTCCCCTCCGCGGAGCAGTTCGAGGGCCTCGACGCCATCGTCTACGACATCCAGGACATCGGCTGCCGCTCCTACACCTACATCAGCACCATGGGCAATGTGATGAAGGTGGCGGCAATGGAAGGGGTGGAGATGATCATCCTCGACCGTCCGAACCCGCTCGGAGGCCTGAAGGTCGAGGGACCGGGAGTGGAGGACTCGCTCATTTCATTTGTAGGACAATACAATATCCCCTACGTCTACGGCCTCACCCCCGGCGAGCTGGCGACTCTGCTCAACGAGGAGGGGATGCTCAGGGTGGAGGGCTCCGACGGCCGGGACTCTACGGTAAAATGCCGGCTCACGGTCGTGAAGATGGAAGGATGGAGGCGCGGCATGAACTTCGACGCGACGGGACTGCTCTGGGTGCCCTCCTCCCCCCACATTCCCACGGTGGAGGCGGCATACCTCTACCCGGCGACCGGCATCCTCGGAGAGCTCGGGGTCCTCTCCATCGGGGTGGGCTACACCCTGCCCTTCGGCATGATCGCCTGTCCGGGGATGGACGCGGACCTGCTGGCCTCGCGGATGAATGCCCTCTACCTGCCGGGGGTGCTGTTCCGGCCCGTCTACGCCACACCGTTCTACGGCTCGCTCAAGGGAAAGGAGATCGGAGGGGTGCAGATCTACATCACGGACTTCGGGGCGGCACGGCTCTCGGAGATTCAGTTCTATGCGGTGCAGGTCATTGCGGACATGCAGCCGGACTTCGACCCGTTCGGGGCTGCAGATGCCTCACGGCTGGAAATGTTCGACAAGGTGACCGGCTCCGAGGAGGTGCGGAAGGCCTTCGGAGAGCGGTACAGATATGAGGACATCTTCAATATCTGGAATGATTTTGCAGAAAAATTCCGTAAAGTCTCGGAAAAATATTATCTTTACGCACTATGAAAAATCATCTGCCCCTATACCTGATACTTCTGCTGTCCATGACCGCCCTCGCCTCGTGCAACATCGACGGTGAGAGTTATGACTATTACACAGAGGCTTTCGAGATATACGGCGAATATAACGGAGCCATAGGCGTACAGGGAGAGCACAACTATTACATCTACCTGACCAACTCCCCCGAAGGGAATGAATATCCCGGTCCAGGCACCGCATACTACTTCTTCGACATTTTTTCCACACCCGGAGTACCAGACAGGTACGGAGAGATTCCCCTTCCCTCCGGGACATACACACTGGGAGCCCGCGGAGCCACGGCGATAGGCACATTCACTCAGGACTACTCCTACTACATCGGAAGCGACCGCTATGGAGACCCCATCGAGATGAGATTCAGCAACGGTATCCTCAGAATCGACGATGATGACTTCGGTTACTACGAGATAGAGGCCGAGCTCACCGACATGGCCGGCATGACGCATTATGTCCACTATGTAGGACGTGTCGATATCATAGACCGCTCGCAGGGCGTCGTCGGCGGATACCAGCAGCTGGCCCAGGACCTCAACATCCAGGCTCATGCAGCCAACGCCACTCTGTACGATGACATGGAGGGCCTCCCCGGCGGCATTTCCAACGTAATACTGTCCTTTACCGACATGGCCCTGGACGCCGAAGGCTATGCCATACCTCCCGGCAGCATCCTCAACATCGACTGCTACATGAAGCTCACAGATGAAGGCCGCATCCCGGCAGGCACGTACGACATCTCCCCCGAGTGGGGACAGCAGGATTTCACCCTCAGCCCCGGCGAAGTCATCAACGACATGATTGTAGGCACTGTCGTCGAGAACTATGACAGCGACGAGAACGCCTTCATGGGCTTCATCACCGAAGGCAGCCTGTATATCATGAACTCCACCGGTCTGGAGTACAACATCATGTACGTATTCCACACCGACCGCGGCTACGAAATCACCGGCAAATACAACGGTCCGCTGGACCTGAACCGGGCCTCAATGACCGCAGTCCGGGCAGACAGCCACGGCCTCCACCGCCCCGTACCGTCCCCCCTGGCCCGCCCGCACTACAAGGTCAGAAGCCGCTGAACCCTTCATCCTTCCGAGGCAAAATCATGGTTTTCCGTGATATGAAAAGTCTCAAATAATTCCGTACTTTGCATTTTTAGCAAAATACGATATTATGCACACTATTTCTAGATTTTCCCGTATCGCCGGCCTCACCCTGGCCAGCGTCTTCACGGCCGCACTCCTTCTCAGCTGCGAGGAGAAAGAGCCCGTTCCCGTCAGCATCGACTCCCAGCCCTCGCAGATCGCAGCAGAGGGAGGCAGCACCTCATTCACCGTCACAGCCCCCGGCTCCTGGACTGCCGCCGTGCAGCCCGCCTCCGACGGCACCGCCGCCGCATGGCTCACCATTGACCCTGCCTCCGGTGAGGCCGGAGAGCACACCGTCACCCTCACAGCAGAGGCCAACACCGCCGAGGAAGAGCGCACCGCCACCGTCATTGTCACCAGCGGCAGCTCCTCCGCCACCGTCTCCGTCTCTCAGGCCGGAGCCACCGCACAGGATGAGCCGGAAGAGCCGGAGGAGCCGGATACTCCGGACCATACAGGGCTGGTCAAGTCCGTGGAATTTTCTCACAGCAAAGGTGAGTCCAGTTGGACCTATTTATTCAACTTCGAATACGATAACCTCAACAAGGTCTCAATAGTACAGGTCAGGCAAATTGAAGGTGGAGAGTATGTGGATGAAGGAGGCTATTCCAACAAGTTTACTTACAATGAGGACGGAACAGCAATACTTGAGCGCGATCTGTATGAGGAGGAAGGGCTTGAAATCTTAAACATTGTTTTCGACTCCGAGGGGAAAGCCACTGAAATGTTCTCGGCAGAAACCTCTACGTATCCGGATAAAACGTCATATGACATGTCATATAATGATCAAGGACAGCTCATTGCCATTAAGGATAATATTTATCAATCTTCCGAAATGTCTGAAATTTTTGAGTGGAGTAATGGTGACAACGTAAAGTTGATCGGGAGCGACGACGATGTGATTAACGTCCCGTTCTCTGCGTACGATAACAATCCTAAAACCAATATAGACATCAACTGGCTTTCAAGCATAAAAGGCGTACAATACATCCATCAGCCCCATCAGATTTTGGGAGCTGTCGGTATGCTGGGGAAAAGGGACGCCCATTATGCTCTTCCGTATGACGGTATAAACAGCTACAATTCACCTGATGAAATTACTCTGCCTGAACAAATTTACTATGATGGAAGCCCGGCGCCAGGTGACGATGGCTATGTCATCTACACACATACAGTCGAATATTATTTGCCCGATGAATGCATCACGACATTTGACATAGACAGCGACGGACTGCTGCACAGCATCAAGTATGAAATGCCTCTCCACGAAATGGCTATCACTTGCAAATGCAGAATAGAGACGGAAGAAGGGTTAGGTCAAGTCCTGATACCCGAAAATGAGCTTGGGCGCAAGGATACTGTGACCGGCAACTCTGCTATCTCATCTGTCACCGTCACCTACTACTAGCAGCCCGTCCTGACCTGACAGCACAACAAAAGGCGTATGCCCCGGCCACCGCAGCCGCGCATGCGCCTTTTATTTTTACTCCTTCGGAAGGAGTAGGAAAATGGCGGGAAAGCACGACTCCTTCGGAAGGAGTGGTGAAGTGATCTCGAGAAAAGGCATATAAAAAGGAACGGGAGAGAGAGCCGTCCCTTGCAGGTTTACGGTTCTCTTTCCCGTTGTCGATGAAGCAGTCCGGGGTTAGAACTGGAGGACGAGGGAGGTCATGCCGGGCACGTCTAAGGGCTCGGTGCTGCGGGAGACGGTCGCTCCGGTGAGGATGTCGGTGGCAGTGAAGCTGTCGGTGCCGAGGGCTGCGGCTGCAGCATCGAATATCTCGGCGTAGTGGGCCCAGTCGAGGGAGATGGACTCGGTGCCGTTGTTGATCACTACCATCACGAAGTCCTTGAAGTCAGGGGTGTAGCGGAAATATACGTAGGCGTTAACCAGGTCGCCGAAAGGCATGAAGTGCATCAGCTTGCCCTTGGTCACGGCCTCGGAAGTCTTCCTCCACTGCATCAGGGTGCGGGTGTGGTCGAACATCTCGTTCTGCAGGTCTGTTCTGCCGGCGGAAGTGAAGGCATTGACCTTGTCACCGGGCCAGCCGCCGGGGAAGTCGGTCCTCCACCAGGCATCGCCCTTGCCCACCATTTCCTCGGGTCCGTGCATCAGAATCTCATCTCCGTAGTACCACTGGGGCACTCCGCGCATGGTCAGCAGCAGGGTCGTGGCATTCTTCATCCTCGCCAGCACGGTCTCGTCGGAATCCTTGTAGGTACCGAAGCGGATGGCCGGGCGCTCCATGTCATGGTTGGTAATGAAGGTCAGCAGGTTGTAGGGGTTGTAGTAGGCAAAGTCGAGGGACACGGAGCCGTAGACGCGCTTGATGCCGTCGTCGTAGCCCAGGTTCTCATTCTGCACAAATGCCTCGGAGATAGCGTCAGTCAAGGCGAAGTCCATCACCATGGGCAGGTGCGAGGTATAGCCGTCGGCATTGGTCTTAAAGCCACCGTCAGCTGTCCTGCAGCCCTCCCAGTAGGCTATCTGCTGGGTGTTGTGGAACCAGCACTCGCCCACGAGGGTAAAGTTGGGGAACTCATTCAGGATACCGGCAGTCCAGGCTGAGATGTCCTCCTTGCGGGTGTAAGGATAGGTGTCCACGCGGATACCGTCCAGATCGGCGTACTCTATCCACCACACTGCCAGCTGGATGTAGTACTGGAGGCAATAGGGATTGCTCAGGTTCATGTCGGGCATCGAGGTATCGAACCAGCCGGTCACGCAGGCGTCGATGTCGGTCTGGGCAGCGTGGGGATCGGAGTGTCCGGACATGGCGTAGTTGGAGCGGGTAAATGTCGGATGCTGGTGGATCCAGTCCTGGAAAGGCAGGTCGTTGAACCACCAGTGGGCGGTGCCGCTGTGGTTGGGCACGATGTCCTGGATGAACTTGATGCCCTTCTCATGGGCGGCTGCCACGAGGGAGCGGTAAAGCTCGTTGGAGCCGTAACGGGGGTCTATCTGATAATAGTCCGCGCAGGCGTAGCCGTGGTAGGAATAGGTCGGTTCGTTGTCGAGGGTGATGGGCGTAGGCCAGATGGCGGTGATGCCGAGGTCGGCCAGATAGTCCAGATGGTCCATGATACCCTGGAGGTCACCGCCGTGACGTCCGCCGGGGAGCTTGCGGTTGCCCTTCTCGGCGGTCAGGGGGGAGGAGTCGTTCTTCTTGTCACCGTTGGCGAAACGGTCGGGCATCAGCAGGTACACCACGTCGGAGGAGCCGAAGCCTACCCTATCCCGTGACCCCTCGCGACGCTCGCCTATGCTGTAGGCAAATGTCTCGGTCTTCCCGTCGGGGTAGTTGATGGTAAATGTGTACTCGCCCGGAGCCAGGTTATCGGCAATCTCGAGATCCACGAACACGTAGTTCGGGCTCTCGGCATAATGCACGGCTTTCACCGTAATCCCGTCAGAGTCCACGGACACACCCGCACCCGAAAGTCCGGGAGCGTGCAGCATCAGCGTCAGCGGGGTCTCCATCCCGGTCCACCAGCAGGGCGGCTCCACGCGCAGTCCCTCCTGGCCCACAGCTGCGGAAGCCATGGACGACAGCCCCATCGCAGCTAAAATCGTAGTCAGTAAATTTTTCTTCATAAATTATTGCTATTTGGTTTTATATATCGTTACACTTTATCCACCTTCCAAAGGCGGAATGTTTTCGGTCTCTCTCCGCCCACCTTCCGAAGGTGGGAAAATGCGGAAACCGCTCCACAACGGCTGTAGGGCATTTCCGGTCCTCCAGCGTCCTCTCCCACCTTCCGAAGGTGGGACGTTTCCGGCCGTTTTCTGCGCACCTTCCGAAGGTGGGAAAATGCGGAAAACGCAGAGCGGCATCAGAACACGAACTTATATCCGTGAGCGGGAAGGGTGTAGCTCTGCCCGGCGATGGAGCCCTCGGAGACGGTCACGGTCACTTCCTCGGCGGAGAAATTGAACACTGCGGCGAATCCGTCGCTGCCGTCAGAGAGCCTGCGCTCGAAGGCAAACACCTGTTCGGGCCTGTCGCACGCCAGTATCACCATAGGAGCACCCTCGCGGGGAGCATACATCGACGGATGGGCATCCCTCATGGCAATCAGCTCCTGGTAGAACTGGGTGAAGCCTCCGCGGTCCTCCCACACGATGGGATCGCGCATGAAGAACTCCAGTGAGTTGTCGTTGCCCACCTCCTGACCGCTGTAGATCAGAGGCATGCCCGGCTCGGCGAAAGTCAGGGCAGCGAACTGGCGGGCAGCATCCCCCATCCTCTCGAACTCGGTGCCGTTCCATGAGTTCTCGTCGTGGTTGGAAGTAAAGTTCATCTCGATGCTCTCCACGGGCAACTTACCCTCGTGCTCCACACGGTAGACGGCGTACTCGGCGGCAGTGGCCTTACCCTGAGCGAGCCTGTTCATAAACGCATGGTTGGACCAGCCGTAGTAGGCGTCGAAGGCGTCGGTCATCAGAGCGGGCTCCTCGGACTCGGCCAGCATGAACAGGTCGGGACGGATCTCCCGGAGTGCCGCCACGGCGTCATTCCAGAAGTCCACCGGCACCTCGTGGGCCACGTCGCAGCGGAAGCCGTCGACACCTACCTCGGACACCCAGTAGGTCATGGCGTCGAGCATGGCGGCACGCATATCGGCATTGTCGTAGTTCAGCTCGGCCACATCGGTCCAGTCGAAGGGAGCCACCGGAGTACCTGTGCTGTCATCCATCACGTACCACTCGGGATGCTCGGCGATCCAGCCGTGGTCGCGGGAGGTATGGTTGGCCACCCAGTCGAGTATCACCTTGAAGCCCAGCTCGTGGGCCTTATCCACCACGGACTGGAAGTCCTCGATGTCTCCGAACTCGGGATTGATGGCCTTGTAGTCGCGGATAGAGTAGTAGCTGCCCAACTCACCCTTGCGCTCCACCTCTCCGATGGGATACACGGGCATGAACCAAAGGATGTCCACCCCGAGTTCCTTGAGCCGGGGCAGATGCTTTTCGAAGGCCTTGAAGGTGCCCTCCTTGGTGTACTGACGGACATTGACCTCATAGAGGACTGCGGAGGCCGTCCAGTCGGGATGGCTCACGTTGCTCACAGGAGACTGCACCTCCTGCCCTGATTTGCCGGCGCATCCTGCAAGCAGAAGCAGGGCTACGGCCGCAAAAACGATTGTCTTAATCATCTTCATAATACAATGATATTTTAGGAAAACAAAATTACTTTCTTCTCACAGTCCCGCTGCTTCGGCTGCGCTCCACAACGGCAGCGATTTCCGCGATTCGATGCCGTTGCGGAAGTCAGTGCAAAGCCATGCGCAAAGCCAGTGGTATGTTCGCGGACGTTCATTTACTTCTCAACGGGCCGGATCACTACTGCCGCACCGCCGCCCGGCGCTAAGGGGATACGGAGGGTCGCGGAGGGCTTCACCTTCCTGGTATAGATCCGGTAGCTCTGAGGATTGGACTCCCAGTCGGCGTCCTCTCCGTCGGCGTAGACCGTGGCCTCGTATTTCTGGCCGGAGCCTGAGGGGAGGAACGAGAGAGGGATGACAGCCTCGCGGGCATTCTCGTCGGTGACTGCGCCCACGAACCATTCATCGGCACCGCGGGCCTTGCGGGCCACAGTGATGTAGTCCCCGGGCTCGGCCTCGAGATACCAGGAGTCGTCCCAGTTGAGGGCCACGTCCTTGATGAACTGGAATGCGTCCATAAACCGCTCGTAGTTCTCGGGCAGGTCGCAGGCCATCTGCAGGGGCGAGGGCATGGTCACATAGAGGGCCAGCTGCCGCGCCAGTGTGGTACCGGCCTGCTCCCCGGGCTTGCTGCCGCCCTCGTAGTAGTCCAGTTTGGTCTGGAAGAGGCCGGGAGTGTAGTCCATCGGACCTCCCTTGAGACGGGTGAAGGGCAGGATGCAGGTGTGGTCAGGGTCGTTGCCGCCCATCGACTCGAACTCTCCGCCGCGGGCCGACTCCTGAGCCACCCAGTTGGGCCAGGTACGCATCAGTCCGGTCGGACGTACGGCCTCGTGGCTGTCTACCATGATCTCATATTCGGCGGCAGTACGCGCCACGTGGATGTAGTGGTCGTTCATCCACTGCGAGGAGTGATACTCGCTGCGGGGGATGATGTAGCCCACATATCCGGTCTTGACGGAGTGGTAGCCGTGGTCGACCATGTACTGGAAAGCGTCCTCGAGCTGGCGCTCATAGTCTGCCGCGTTGGAGGCCGTCTCGTGGTGCATGATCATGCTGACCCCTTTCGAGCGGGCGTATGAGGACACCTCGTCTATGTCGAAATCGGGATAGGGCTTGGTAAAGAGGAAATGCCTGTCCTTGCGGTATGAGGCCCAGTCCTCCCAGCCTTCGTTCCAGCCCTCGACGAGCACCGCGTCGATACCGTGCTCAGCGGCGAAGTCGATATAGCGCTTCACATTCTCGGTATTGGCCGCATGCCGTCCGTTGGGTTCCAGAGCGGAGTAGTCGGTAACCCCCGGACGGGCCTTCCAATAGTCGCTGTAAGCCCAGGTGGCTCCCGCTCCGGTGAACATCTCCCACCACACGCCCACGAACTTCTGGGGCTTGATCCACGACACGTCTTCTATAGCGCAGGGCTCATTCAGGTTATATATCAGCTGCGAGGCGAGGATGTCGCGGGCGTCGTCACTTACGATGACCGTCCTCCAGGGTGAATGGAAGGGAGCCTGCAGGTATCCCCTCACCCCGTTCTTGTCCGGCACCAGATGGGCCTTCAGCCGGAAGCTGACATCATCCACATCCAGGAGCATGGCGGCATAGTGCACCAGCGCGGCCTCATGGATGTTGATGTACAGCCCGTCATCGGAGCGCAGCATCAGCGGAGTCTGCACGGACAGCCCGCCCTCGGCCCTGGTCTCGTAGGTCTTCAGGTACAGTCTGCTCTCTATCTCATCCTCCAGACCGGATATCCGGGCAGTGGAATAGGCAAACTCGTTGGAGTCGTAATCTCCGGGAATGCAGTAGGCCAGATGGTCGCCGGAGAGGTTGAACTCGGTCTGCTCACCGCGCAGGGTCAGATAGTTCAGATGCTCCTGCTCGGGAACCTCATAGCGGAAGCCCAGTCCGTCGTCGAAGAGGCGGAAGCGCACGGTCACCACACGGCCGGTCTCCTCCTGCTCCAGAGTCAGGGCCATCTCATGAAAATGGTCCCTCACCTCGGCATACTCACCCCACACCGGACTCCAGCTCCTGTCTACGGTATCCCGGCTCACGGCCACTACCGAGAAGCCGCCGGTCAGGTCCGCCTCGTCGCTCACCAGTCCCAGGCGGCTGGGGGTAATGACGGGCAGTCCCTTGTAGGTCAATTCATAAGTCACCGTCCCTCCGGTGCACCCGACATTGAGGGACAATTCCCCGGAGGGAGAGCTCATCTGCTGCGCTCCCGCCCCCGAAGGCAGGACGGCCGTCAGGAGGAGAAGGGCAGCGGCAGTTATCAGATTCTTCTTCATACAGTTTGTTTTATCATTTTTCAGGACAATTCAGTAGCATCGGAGAGCGTCACCCGTCCCCTTCGCACCGGCACCGTGATATCGCTGCCGGCTCCCGCCGCATTGTGCGAGTAAATGCGGATGCAGGAATGGTCCATCTCCTCCGCATTGTCGGGGATGTGGACGGTGAAGACTCCGGCCTTATGGTAGGAAAGGCATTTGTGCCCCAGCAGGGTATTCTGCCACAACACCAGGTAGCTGGCAGGGGTATTGTCCACCTTGACGGTGAACTCCCGGCCGCCCATGTCGGTACCCACCACGGTTACCGAAGGTACGGTCTGCGCCTTGGGGGGCTCCCGCTTGAGCACGATCACCCCGCTCTCCTCCCCTGTGGTCACTCTGACCGTAGAGATGTTGCGGGAGGCCGGCCCGGCAACCACCAGCACCGTATCCATGCTGTCCGGGGAGAGCGGCACCACCGTATAGTCGTTACAGGTCAGCCCGTCCACCCGGCCGATTCCGGGGAAGTAATCCCGGACCACCAGCAGGGTCGTATCGGACATAAGCACGCAGGGTCTTGCCGGTGCGGACTTCTCGTCGAAGAAGGGGTTGCGCTCCACCCTGTACGAACAGGACGCAGCCATAAACAGTATGACTGCCGCTGCTGTCATCAATCTGAATGTTTTCATTTCAAATATTGAATACTACAGAAGAATACGCGCCCATGGTCAGACGGGGAGTGTCCCCGCTGCGGTCCATGGACACCTCGCCCTGAACGGCTACCGTACCGGTGACGGTGTCATGCAGGAGGAAGTTGATCTCGCTTCCGCTGAAGTTGTGCAGTACCAGCACACGGTCCTCCTCACTCTCCATGATCCAGGCGCATAGCGCGGGAAGGGCGGTCAGGGTCTCGTTGTAGAGGTCATGGCGCACCATCCGGCCGTGAGCCAGGGCAGGGCAGGCGTGACGGGCCCGGGCAAAATCCTTGTACACCCGGAAGACGGACGAGGCATCGGCGGCCTGTTCGGAGACAGAGGCTGTCGGGAGGGTTACCTCCGCCTTATCGGTGTACGCGGCCAGCTTGGTGTTGTAGTTGTCGCCCCAGTTCATGGGGATACGCACATACTCGTCGCCGTTGTCCTTGACTCCGGTATAGCCGAGTTCCTCACCATAGTAGATGTAGGGCTCGCCGCCGGCGGTCAGAAGCACGGCTCCGGCCAGGCGCATCTTGGCGGTGGACTCACCCAGGTCGCTGCCGGCTCGGTTCTCGTCGTGGTTGGAGAGCTTGGTGGCCTCGATATAGTCGGGACGCACGGCGGCATACTCCTGCTGATAGGACAGGATGTCCTTCACGAAGGTGTTGCCGGTGCCGGAATTGATGCCGGAAGAGAGCCTCCACCAGAAGGAGAATTCAAAGGCCGCGGGCAGACCGGCGTAGTAGGGCGCCACCTCATTGTGCTCCGAGAACACCTCTCCGACCATATAGAAGGGATCCTCCCCGGTGAAGCCCTCGCTCATGGCATCGTAGAACTTGCCCAGGAAGGTCGGGTTCTCGCTGGAATTAGCATTGTGATAAATGTGCTTCACGGCGTCCAGGCGCATGCCGTCGATGCCGTAGTCGGTCACCCACTGACGGCCGATGCGCACCAGTTCCTGGAAGGCCGGGGATTTCTCGGCCTCGTCAGCGGCCCAATAGTTGAGATCCGCGAACCAGGAGGTCCACATGTGGGAATGGTAGTAGAGGGTACCGGGCATCAGGAGGTCGGCCACGGCGTTGTTGTCCTGAGAGGTGAAGAGTACCTTGGGGACACCGTACTCTATCATGGCCTCCGAAGCGCTCTGTGCCCCGTATTTGGAACCGGCCGGCCACTCATCGGAATTCATCGGGCGGATAAGGAATCCCCAGGGAGAATCGAAATCCACCGTCAGCGAGTACATCCCGCCCCCGTCATCGTAGAACTTCACGTGACGGCCGGGGTCACCCAGGTAGAGATACTTGTCGCTGTCCGTATCGGGAGCTGTATTCTCCGGGTCTGCCGGCGCGTCCGTACGGGTCACGGTAACGGTCGGAGCATCGGGGTCGGTCCAGTCCAGGACGAACTCCATGGTACCGACAGCGGCATTGCCGGCCACATACCACTGGGAGGCGTCATAGCCGTTGGCGCCCTCGGTATTGATCATGGGGATGCGTCCGGCCTCGATGTCAGCCCGGGGATTGTCCGAGAAGATATAGAAGTCGCGGTAAGGGCTGTCCTCATTCTCCTTGGCGTCCAGGAACCAGGGATGGTCCTTGCTGCTGTGGTTGAGCACGTAGTCGATATATATCTTGATGTCCCTCTCGTGGGCCGCGGCCACCAGGGCCCTGAAGTCCTCGAGGGTACCGTAATCCGGATTCACAGCAGCATAGTCCTTCACGTCATAACCGTGATAGGAGGCCGCAGGATGTATGGGCGAGAGCCACAGAGCCGTCGCTCCGAGCGAGTCCAGGTAGTCGAGTTTGTCTATGATGCCCTGGAAATCGCCTATGCCGTCTCCGTCCGAGTCGGCAAAGGAATACACCAGCAGCTGGTAGGTAATCTCCGCATTCTTCGTCCCGTCCCACTCGATAGGGTCCGCCGTCAGCAGACCGCCCGTTTCTTCCTCCTCTCCTGCCGGTCTCTCTGGATTGCAGGCGCACAGCGCCGCTCCCAGCAGCAGGGTCAATGTCAGATAAAGTGTCTTCTTCATAATGGGTACTGTACAATATTAAAAAGGGCGGGTACAATATCTGTCCCGCCCTCCATTAAAATCTTCTGTTACTCGGCTGCCGTGAGAGTCAGGGTCTCGTTGGCTACGTCGTAAACCATGTTGTAGGTTCCGACACTCTCGCCGGGGTTGATATCTCCACCGCCCTGCTTGAGGCTTATGGGAGTTCCCACAGCGAAGGATGCACCGTCTGCCAGACCTCGGTCAGGAATCGTGACTGAAGAATCTGACCATTGACCGGCCCATCTGAGCTTGAAGGCGCCTTCAACCGACAGTCCTGAAACTGACCAGGTATTGGCCTCGGGATCAAAGATCATCGGGAAGTCATGTCCCCAGCTGTCACCGGAGATTGCTCCGATAACGCTCCATCCGAGGAGATAGAGCTGGTTGTTCTCTGCATCGTAAACCACGACCCTCTTGCCAACCTGCTCTTTAGCGACGCCTACGTTCTGAGCGACATTGTTGCCGAAACCGGCGACAGTCGGAATACCTGTCCTAAGAGTGTCGCCTGCTGCTACTGCTCCGGCCTGAGTATTCCAGTCGTTGTTGAAACGGAGCTTGAACTGAGTAGTATCGGCAAACTCCAGTACAGGGCTGAACCAGAGACCGCTGCCGGCAGGGAACTCGGTCATGTAGATATCTGTAGACCAATTGCTCCCGGCAAATGTACCGATAACTCCCCACAGATTCTCCTGCAGTTCGGGCTGATCGGGATCTTCAGGGTTCTCAGGGTCTTCAGGATCCTCGGGCTCATCAGGAGTATCGGAGCCGCCGCCGTCAACAGGTGTGCCGTAGTCGTCTTCGCTGAGGCTACAGGTAGGATTATCCCAGTCATTGAGGTCGAGGTAGAAGCGGTACTGTCCGGGCTCAAGGGCCATATTACCACCTCCAACATCTTCAGTACCTTTTATCTCACCTGCACCGAGCCAAGTGCTGCCGTCGATGACGAACTTGAAGCCGTCAGCTGCGCCTGCCTCATCCACGACTAAGTCTACATAGAACTTACCGTTGCTGCTTACCCATTGCATGGGAGTGGCATCGGTAGACCAGCCGTTGAATGCACCGGCTACAGTCACGAGGTCGAAGCCCTTTATCATCTTGAATATCAGATCGGACTTGGTAAAGCAGAAGTTATAATACCTATGTGACCGGTAGTTGATAATATTGCCGCCACCAGTCTCCACCAATGTCATTGATGGCGCATCCGCTGCTGTAGAAGTGGTGTTTCCGTCTGAATTAGGATCCGCATACTCGGCATCCCAGTTCGGATTAGGGCAAAGTTTGAATCCGCTGTTGGCATAATCTGCACCGAAGTCAAGTACACCTTCAAAGGTATTGCCATCTTCGTTGTAACAGAAGAGCATAGATGTTTGACTCCAATCGTTCCATGTTCCGGCAACATATATCATCTGATATACCTTCTCGGCATCATAAGGCTTCACGACAGCCGATACCGTGTTGGAGACGAGAGTCTCAACCGCACCCACGGGAGAGGACTCGCCCATCATCTGGGTCTCGATGCGGAAGTACACCTTGACATCGACGCTGTCAAGACAGCCGAGGGTTATCAGGGCGTTGTTCAGGGTTGAGGCAGAAATGGCGATGCCGGCTGTATCGGTAGTCACATTGCCAAGTGCCTGCTTGGAGGAGAAATCCTCCTTGATATCGGCGTATGCCGTGTACCTTGCGGCCGTGGCAATACCGAAGTCCGCAGCGGAGAACTGCAGGGTTGCGAAAATCACTCCGTCTCCGTCGGAGAGCTGCAGGCCTTCCTCTACTGACAGTTCCTGAAGGGCGGGTATTACGACTTCATCAGGATAGTAGGTGACTATCTCCTTCTCGGCGCAGGATGTCAGCACGGCCGCGGACATCAGAGCGGCAGCTAATATGTTGAATATCTTTTTCATATCGTTTCTATCATTTAGCATTGTCTATTAATAACCGGGGTTCTGCTCCAGTTTGTTGTTGGAGTTGATCTCGGTGGTGGGGATAGGATAGAGATTGTAGCGGTCGTCTACGCTGTTGCCTTCGTAAGAGCCGCCCTTCCAGTCCCAAAGATACTCGGAAGTGGTGAGCAGACCGAAACGGACGAGGTCCTGACGGCGCATGTTCTCCCAGTAGAGCTCGCGGCCGCGCTCGTCGATGATGTCATCAAGGTCTACAGAGGAGACTGCGTTGAGGCCGGCCCTGGTACGTACTGCATTGTATGCATCGAGACCGTCTGACTGGATACCGCCGTTGCGGAGCTGGGCCTCTGCCAGCATCAGGTAAGCGTCAGCAGCCCTGAAGATGGGATAGTCGGTATCGGGATATGAGGAAGTGCTGTTGTCGGCGGGAGAACCGTCGTGCTTGAGGTTGGTGAACTTCATCTGACACCAGCCGTTGGCGAAGTTGGCGTTGTCCAGTATCTCGCGGGTGTGAGCCTGCTCGCCGAACTCAGCGCCGTCTGTGAAGAGGAATCTCTGGTCAGCAGCCTCATCGAAGAGATCGAGGAACTGAGGGGTCACTACGAGACCGCCCCATCCGTCGTTGGTGCCGAGAGCAGCCTGCCATGTAGGGTTACCGGAAACGATGGAACCCTTGATTACGAAGTTGGTGCTTCCGTAGGTCTGGATGTTGGTACCGTCGCTCTGCACGGCGAAGATAATCTCGGGGCAGAGGTTGTTGTCTGCGGAGAAGTTCCACTGATACTCGGGGAGGGTTGTGTAAGCCTCCACGATCTTCTTGCTCTCAGCAGCGCACTCGGCCCATGCGGAGATGACGGGACGGCCCTGAGGATCGTCAGCGGTAAAGACCTCGGCGTTGAGGTAGAGCTTGGCCAGCAGCATGGTGGCGAAGTCCTGGCTGGTGCGGCCGTACTCGGTGGAGGCGGCGGGACGCAGGGCGTCGCGGAAGTTGTTCTCACCGGTGATCTCATTTACCAGCCATTCATAGAGGTCGTAGCGGAGGATCTGGTCGGGACCGGTAGCTCCCACACTGTTCTCCTCGGTGGCGAAAGGCACGTTGCCGAAGAGGTCGATGGCGTGGTAGTAGCTCAGTGCCCTCAGGGCCCTGGCCTGGGCTATCATGTAGTCCATTTCCTCGCCCTGGAACTCGGCAGGAGCGGCATTGGCACGGCGAATGAACTCGTTGCAGAGACCGATCTGGAAGTAGATACGGGAGAACATGGCTGTCACGAATACGTCGGAAGTAGTCCAGCTCAGTCCGTGGAGGGACTTGATGGTCTGGTCATTCCAGCAGGTGCTGGCCTCATCAGTAGAGAGTTCCTGCAGATGGAAGAGGGCACGCATGTACTGGCCGTAACCGCCGTCGATACCGTCGATGTCGGGAGAGGAGTCAGGACCTTCGGAGGCGCTGACTGACAGACCGCCGTAGCACTTGGCCAGCAGCTGCTGGTAGGCCTCGATGCTGTTGAGTACATGCTCAGGCGTCTGGATATTGGGATCGATAGGAGTCACGTCCAGGTCCTGCACGCAGGAGGTGGTGAAGAGAGCCGCTACCGATACCGCTATGGCTGTGAATATTGTTGTAATTCTTTTCATGATTTCAGTTCTCCTTTATTTAGAAGTTGTACTTAAGACCGATGATGTAGGTACGGGGACGGGGGTACATGTTGTTGTCGATACCTCCGAATACCTCAGGGTCGATACCCGAATAGTTGGTGAAGGTGGCCACATTCTGGACTGTGCCGAACAGGTTGAGGCTACCGCCCTTGCCCAGGTCGAAGAGATAGCTCAGGGTGATGCGGTCGATCTTGAAGAAGGAGCCGTCCTCTACCCAGTAGTCAGACAGGTAGGCCGCGTTGGTGAAGCCCCATCCGGGAGCTGCTGTCATGCAGTTGCGGACGAAGGAGTTGGTCCACAGGTCGGAGAGCAGGGACAGACGGGAGGCGTTGTTGTTGTAGACCATGTTGCCGAGGTTGCCGTGACCGGCGATGGCCAGGGTCAGGTTCTTCCAGGACACGGAGGTGTTGAAGCCGATGGTCCATACAGGGCTGGCCTGTCCGAGATAGTAGAGGTCGTCGGCATCGATGACACCGTCTCCATTCTGGTCCACGTATGCACCGGGTATGGGAGCACCCTGCTCGTCATATACCTGCTGATATACATAGAAAGTGTTGGCAGGATAACCTACCATGTGTCTCTGAATGGTGTTGCCGACACCGCCGCTGATGCCGCCGGTGGCTACTCCGGTATAGCCGTCACCGTCGTTGGTGGTCAGCTTGGTGATGCGGTTGTGGTTGTAGGCGAAGTTGGCGCCGATGGTCCAGTTCCAGTTCTGGGTCTGGACGGGGATACCGGTAATCTCGAACTCGACTCCCTTGTTGACCAAGGAACCGATGTTGGCGAAGAGGTAGTTGGTCAGGTTGGCACCGGCTGCTACGGGAGTGTAGTTGAGCAGGTCGGTGGTCTCCCTGTAGTAAACGTCCAAGGTACCGAACAGTCTGTCATTCAGGAAACCGTAGTCGAGACCGATGTTATATGTGGTGGTGGTCTCCCACTTCAGGTCGGCGTTGTAGCCGTTGGGAGTGATGGGCACGATCACCTGGCCGTCGAACATGTAGTAGCTGCCGATCAGGTTGTTCTGATATGTAGCTATGGACTGATATACGTCACCGATGTCCTGCTGACCGGTCTGGCCCCAGCTCAGACGGAGTTTCAGGTCGGATACGGCCTTGGAGTCCTTCAGGAAGCTCTCGCCCTTGATGTTCCATCCGAGGGCGACGGAGGGGAAGAAGCCCCACTTGTTGTTGGTGAAGCGGGAGGTACCGTCCCAGCGGACTGTGGCTGTCACCATGTAGCGGTTGTCGTAGTTGTAGTTGGCGCGGCCGAAGAAGGAGACGAGGAAGTACTCGCTCTTGTTGTGGAACTCTGAGAGAGTGGCCTGACTGCCTGCTACAGGATCCGGCTGGGTAAGAGACTGGCTGTTGCTCTCAGTGTAGAAGTGCTGCCAGGAATAACCGGCCATGACACCGAAGCTGTGCTTGTTTATCTCCTTGGTATAGTCGGCGTAGGCCTCGAGGGTCATGTCGCGCTTGGTCTGGTCGTAGGGGTTGTAGAGACCGCGGCCGGCCTGGGTCTGGTTGTGATAGGACTGCTCGGCGCCGTAGGGCACGGTCACAGTACCGTTGGAGTGGGAGTAGTCCATACCGAGGTTGAGGTTCAGCCTCAGGTCCTCGAAACCGTGGATCTTATAGTCGAACTGGGCGTTGCCGATGAAACGGGAAGCCTTGGACACGTCATTGCGCTGCATGAGAGCGGCCAGAGGGTTGATGGTGGCCTGGGTGTTCGGCTCGAAGGTGCCGTCAGGCATCACATTGCCCCACATCCAGTATCCGTCCAGACCGTGATCCTCGCTGTATACAGGCTGGGTAGGGTCGTACTCGATGGCTGCGGAGATGGCTCCGGTGTTGGCGAAACGGTTGTTCTGGAACATTCCCTTACCGTTGAGGGAGATGGTCAGATGGTCGTCGAACAAGGTCGGAGTCAGGTTCAGGGCGATGGTACCTCTCTCCATGCTGGAGGTCTTCAGGGTACCTTTCTCGTTGAGATAGCCTCCGGATACACGGTAGGGCATGTATCCGGCATTGCCGAACTTGAAGTTGCCCTGCAGGCTGACGTTGGCCTCATGGCTCATGCCGAGCTGGTAGATCTGCTTCTGCCAGTCAGTGTTGGCATCGCCGAGAGCGAGGTAGCCCTCGGAGGTCTCACTGCCGGTATATGCCAGCATGGCGGCTCTCATCTCGTCACCGGTCATCACGTCCAGATACTTGGAGTTCTGGGAGATGGAAAGGGTGTAGTCAGCACTTACGGAAGGTATTGCGGAGTCATACTTGCTGCCCTTCTTGGTGGTGATGATGATCACACCGTTGGATGCACGCGAACCGTAGATGGCGGTCGCAGAAGCGTCCTTGAGGACAGTGAAAGTCTCGATATCGCTCGGGTTGATGGAGGAGAGCTGGTCAGCGACTCCGCTGATACCCTCGTTGGTGATAGGCAGACCGTCGATCACGATCAGAGGAGAGTTCTGGGCGTTGAGGGACGAACCGCCGCGGATACGGATAGTGGAACCGGAACCGGGCGCACCGTCGCCTTCTGTAATAACGACACCGGCCGACTTACCTTTCAGCATCTCGGTAGGTGAGGTAACCGCACCCTTGTTGAGCTGGTCAGCGCGGACTGTGGCCACCGATCCGGTAAGGTCTTCCTTCTTGACTGTACCGTAACCGATTACCACCACTTCCTCGAGCATCTCTGTGTCATCCTCGAGAGTGATGATGGGAGGCATCTGGTCGGCCTGGAATACGAGTGTCTTGTAACCGATGAGCGAGATTTCGATCATCGAGGAAGCAGAGGAAACGGTAAGAGTAAAGTTACCGTCCATGTCTGATTCCGTACCATTGAGAGTCCCCTGTTCGAGGACTGCAGCTCCGATTACGGGTCCTACCGCATCGACGATCTGGCCTTTCACAGTATACTGTGCCCAGGCGCTCGTCAGCGAGAGGAGTGTAATCGAGATCAACGCTGTCATCAATCTTTTCATACGTTAAATATTAATTGATAGTACTTAAAAAATAGTTAGTTGTTATTTCTTACGGAAAAGCCGCAGCTGCACCGGGTCGTCCTTGTCCTCCACGAAGATGACGGAGACTGCCGCTATCAGGAGGCACAGGCCCGAGAACACCATGGCGTAGATAGTGTGACCGCCGTACACATGGTTGACCATGAAGCCTCCGAGGAGGCCGTTGCATACCTGCGGTATAGTGATGAAGAAGTTGAAGATACCCATGAAGACTCCCATCTTGGCGGGAGGCAGCGAGCCGGCGAGGATAGAGTAAGGCATGGCCAGGATGCTGCCCCAGGCGATGCCGACTCCTATCATGGATATGATCAGGAGGTTCGGGTTCTTGAAGATGAAGAAGGAGGCGAAACCGAGGGCTCCCATCAGCAGAGAGACGGAATGGGTGGCCTTGCGGCCTATCCTGGAGGCTATCCAGGGCAGGAGGAAGGCGTAGACTGCGGCCACACCATTATATATACCCTGCAGGACGCCGACCCAGTCACCGGCATTGCCGAATTCCACTGAGGCCCGGTCGACGGTGTTGTAGCAGTGCTCGGCCACAGCGGGGGTCATGTACACCCACATGGAGAAGAGGGCGAACCAGGAGAAGAACTGGACCACACCCAGCTGCAGCATCGTCTTGGGCATGCGGCCGAAGTCCTTGAAAATCTCCAGGAAGCCTCCGTCTTTCTCTTTCTTCTTACCGGGTTCGGGAGGATACTCGGAGGTACTGATGACCGTCCACAGCACGCAGAGCAGCAGGACTGCGGAGCCGATGTAGAAGGCCGTGCGCACGTTCGGAGCCACGCCGCCCGCTTCCGCAGGAGTGTTGGACATTCCGAACCAGTTGGTCAGCACATAAGGAAGGACGGCACCGACAACAGCGCCGATACCGATAAGGGATGTCTGCATCGAAAAGCCGAGCGTCCTCTGCTCCGAAGGCAGCTTGTCGGCGACCAGTGCCCGGAAAGGCTCCATGGCCACATTGATCGAGGCATCCATAATCATGAGAATACCGGCGCCTATCAGCAGAGGAGACAGGAAACCGGCAAGGGAAGGGGAGTTGGGCATAAGGAACAGCATCAGGGAGGCCAGTATGGCTCCGATCAGGAAGTAGGGACGTCTCCTGCCGAGGCGGCACCATGTGCGGTCGCTGTAGTGCCCTATGATGGGCTGGACGATCATGCCCGTGATGGGAGCCGCCAGCCAGAAATAAGACAGATGGGCCACATCAGCTCCGAATGACTGCAGGATCCTGCTGACATTGGCATTCTGCAATGCCAGGCCGAACTGAATCCCGAGAAACCCGAAACTCATGTTGAAAATCTGCATGAATGTCATTCTCTTCTTTTCCATAGAGAGTCTGTATGCGGTTTAATAAGCAGGGTCAAAATTAGACTTTCCACACCTTTTAAACATTATAGTTTCCGACGGACCGTGGGAAATCCACGACGAATTGTAACATTTTTTTAACAAATTGGAAATATCCGTCATCTTTCTTAACTTTGCATCCGCTATGAAAGTCCTGATAATAGAAGACGAGATACCCGCCCAGCAGATACTTCTCAGACTCCTGGGACGATACTTCCCCGACTTCACCATCATGGGGATACTTGACTCCGTGGACACGGCTGTCAACTTTCTCAAGCATCAGACTCCGGACCTTATATTCATGGACGTGGAACTCTCCGACGGCAGCAGTTTCGAGATATTCCGGCAGGTGGACATCACCTGTCCGGTCATAATCACCACAGCCTACCCGGACTACGCCCTGGACGCATTCAGGAACAAGTGCATAGACTATCTGATGAAGCCGATAGAGGACGAAGCTTTCAGGGAATCCGTCAACAGATGCATGCAGTTATGCGGGGCAACTGCCGCGCAGAAAACGGCGCCCGATGTAACCGCCTACGCAAAGCCCGTCCATAAGCATCACTTTACCATCAAGTTAGGGAGCCAGATATTAGTTATTGACGTAAACGACATAGCCTACTTCTATTCCAACGAGAAGTCCACATGGCTGGTAACCCGTGACGGCAAGCAGTACATGACCGACGATTCGCTGACTGCCATAGAGAACGAGGTGGACCCGGCCAAATTCTACAAGATATCCAGAAAATGCCTGGTGGGGCTCTCCTCCATCTACACTATCTCGAAATATTTCAATTCCAGGCTGAAAGTCACCCTATCCCCCAAGAACATCGAGCCCGTAATCGTCCCCCGCGACCGCGTCCAGTCCTTCATGGAATGGCTGGAGGGCGCATAGGCCGGGCTACTGGATAAGAGGAATGCGCACGATGAATTCCGAGTCCGTCTTTTCGGTCACCACCCTGCGGTTGAAGAGTATCTCGTACTGACGGCTGATGTTCTGCAGGCCGGTGCCGGTGGAGACGCCCGGCTCAGTCTTCTTGGGATTGAGGTTGTTGCGGACGACGATATGACGCATCCCGACGCCTATGGAGATGTGCAGGGCGCTGGAAGAGTTGACCACGTTGTGCTTGACGGCATTCTCCACCATCACCTGCAGGGTGCAGGGAATGATCCTGGCGCCGTGATACTTGTCCGGAATGTCTATCTCAGTGACGAAACTCTCCCCGAACCTCTCCCGCAGCAGGTCGCAGTACTTGCTCACGAACTCCAGCTCCTCCTCCAGCATCACCAGAGTATGCTTCTCCAACTTCAGGAAATAGCGGTACACTCCCGCCAGCTTCCCCGCATAATCACTGGCCCTGTCGGCATCCTCATGTATCAGGTACTGCAGGACTGTCAGGCAGTTGAAGAGAAAATGGGGGTTGGTCTCACTCTTGAGCAGCTGGTACTGGTAGTTGGCCCTGGCCCGCTGCTCGGCCTCCGCGGCGACGGCCTTGCGGTTCGTCCAGCGGTAATAGAAAATAAGGTCGGTGATGAGTATCGCGACGGCGTTGAACACCAGGTTGCTCACGTATGTGAAGAGAAAGAGCCGGCTGAAGAACTTACTTCCGTCCACTACCTGCGGATACTGCCATATCCGGATCAGCAGGGAGGTCAGGAAGGCCATCAGGGCGATGGCGCCCACCTCCACCAGCGACCGGACTATGGTCCTGCCGCTTCCGTACGGGAAGAAGCGCACCAGCAGCACGACGATGAGGATGTCTCCAAGAATGGCCCCGAAGGTCAGGGAATAGTTGGACAGCGTCTGAAAGAGGAAATCTCCGAAATACAGGCCGAAACTCTCGTAGAACAGAGGCATGGCCCTCTCGATCAGTATCCTTGCGAACAGGACAATGATGATGATGACCATCAGGTCGACGGTCGAGACCTGGCTGCGCCCTCCCCTATTGCTGCTTTCCTCCGACATGCCAGTCCCTGCGTACTAAGAGGACGATCACCAGTCCGAGGAATCCGGTGGTGACCATCGTGACTATGGCATTGATCCACACTCCCCAGGAAGGCACCAGCTTCTCCAGCAGCCCGGCGCCCTCGGTCCCGATGTAGAAACCGGCGAAGCACGAGAGAAAGGCCAGTCCCAGGAAGACGTCGAAAGAAGCCCTGTAGAACTTGATAAGGGCGAAGACCATGCCTATGGTCAGGCAGGTGAGGAAGATGCCGTCACCTATCTTGGTGTCGTGAAGTGCCAGACAGACGACCGCGTGGGCGAGGACGAAAACCAGAACTATGATATTGGCCCTGAGCACGTCGCTCCTCGCATCGCCCGTTCTTGAGAAAAACCGCTTCATAGTCACATGATATTTCTGTAAAATTAACGATTTTTCCATACATTTGCAAAAATTCTGAACGATGATTATTCATTTTTCCATCAACTTCCGCACCGCCTGGGGGCAGAACCTCTATATCTCGGGGTCCGTGCCCGAGCTCGGAGGCGGTGACCCGGCCAAGGCCGTCCCCATGAACTGGACTCCAGGTGATTTCTGGAAAACCGACATCAAGATAACAGCCCTTGAGGAAAGAGTACTGTCCTACAAATACTTCGTCAAGTCAGAGGACGGTTCCACCTTCTATGAGGCAGGCGCTGAGAGAATCCTGGGACTGAACAGCGCGTCCCGGGAGCTCTTCCTCAACGACGAGTGGCAGGGCAATTCGGCGGACGCCCCCTTTCTCACCGCCCCCTTCTCCGAAATATTCTTCTCCCACGCGCACCGCGAGTCCACCCAGACCCACCTCCACTCCCGCGAGGTCATCATCAGGGTGACGGCTCCGGCAGTAGAGCAGGACTGCGTCCTGGCCATCTGCGGAGACTCCCCCGTACTGGGAGGATGGGATCCGGCCGGAGCAATGGAGATGACCCCGGTGCACGGCTCCCGCTGGACAGTCCACCTGCCTGCGGAGAAACTGGGCCGGAGGCTGGAATTCAAGTTCATCAAGCGCAATACCACTGACGGCAGCACCGTCTGGGAGGACAGGGACAACCGCGTCCTGGAGCTGCCCGGCGACATCATCCCCCATCAGACCTGGTCCGTGGAATACTCCCAGGCGTCCTTCCACCTGGGAAGGCCCCGCTTCTCCGGCACCGCCGTACCGGTATTTGCCCTCAGGACGCAGAACAGCTGCGGCATCGGCGATTTCACCGACCTCAGGATATTCGGAGACTGGATCCGCTCCATAGGCCAGAACGTCATCCAGATACTGCCTGTCAACGACACCACCTCCACCGGCACCTGGACCGACTCCTACCCCTACGGAGGCATCACCGTCATGGCCCTGCATCCGATATTCATCAACATCACGGCCATCGGTCCTCTCAGGAACCCCGGACAGCGCTCCGCCTACAGCCGCGAGCGGAAAGCCCTGGACGCCCTGCCAGCCATCGACTACGAGAAGGTGCTGGCCATGAAGAACAAATACCTCAGGATACAGTTCGAGACCTACAGGGAGGACACCTTCGCCGAGCCGAAGTTCCTCTCATTCTACCGCAGCAACAAGTCCTGGCTCCTGCCCTACTGCGCCTTCTGCGCCCTGAGGGACAGCCACGGCACCGCCGATTTCTCCCGCTGGGGAGAGGACTCCCGCTGCACCCCGGAACTGCTCGCGCGCGTCAATTCGGAGGACAGTCCCCTCTATCCCGAGATATCCTTCCACATCTTCACCCAGTACCACCTGCACAGGCAGCTGCTGGACGCGGTGCAGTACCTCCATTCGCTGGGCATTGCCCTGAAGGGAGACATTCCCATAGGCATCACCCGCAACAGCGCGGACGCATGGGCTTCCCCGGAGCTCTTCCACATGGATTCCCAGGCCGGAGCCCCGCCCGACGACTTTGCGGCAGAGGGTCAGAACTGGGGATTCCCCACATACGACTGGGACAGAATGGCCGAAGACGGCTACCGCTGGTGGAAAGAGCGTTTCCGCCACATGTCCGAATATTTCGACGCCTACAGGATAGACCACGTACTGGGATTCTTCCGGATATGGGAGATACCGCAGGAGCAGACCAAGGGCCTGATGGGACATTTCTCCCCCGCCCTGCCGATGAGCTGCGGGGAGATCCGCTCGTTCGGATTCGGGTTTGACTTCGCCCGCCACGCCACACCTTATATAAGATACTGGCAGCTGCGGGACATGTTCGGGGACCGCACCGATGAAGTCATGAGCAAGTATCTGAACAGCAACGAGTACGAGGTCTTCACCCTCAAGGAGGAACTAAACACCCAGAGAAAGATAGAGGAGCATTTCGGACCGGAACAGAACGATATCAAGGACGGACTGCAGGCCCTCGCCGGCGAGGTGCTTTTCCTCGAGGACAGCAGCCGCCCCGGACTCTTCCATCCCAGGATATCGGCCCAGTTCACATACTCCTACCGCGACCTGCCGGAAGACCAGAAAGCGGCCTTCAACCGGATATACGACCATTTCTTCTACAAGAGGCACAATGAGTTCTGGAGGGAGTCCGCCCTGCGCAAGCTCCCCGAGGTGACGGCCGCCACCGACATGCTCACCTGCGCCGAGGACCTGGGCATGATACCGGACTGCGTGCCGGAAGTCATCCGGGACCTGAAGATACTGTCGCTGGAGATATTCCGCATGTCCAAGGATCCCCGCGAGCCCTTCGGAGATCCCGCCCGCTATCCCTACATGAGCGTATGTACCACCGGCACCCACGACACCAGCACTCTCAGACAGTGGTGGGAAGAAGACCGGGGAATATCATCGGAGTACTGGCACAGGATGCTCCACGAGGGAGGCGACGCACCCTACTTCTGCGAGCCCTGGCTCTGCGAGAAGATCATACGCATGCACACCGCATCCCCGGCCATGCTGACCATACTGCCCCTGCAGGACTGGCTCTCCGTGGACGGGGACGTCAGGGCCCAGGATCCGGCTTCCGAGCGCATCAACGTGCCCTCTGTCCCCAAATACTACTGGAGATACCGCATGCACCTGTCCGTAGAGGACCTTATCAACAACCCGAAACTTAATACCAAACTCAAAGAACTGTCAAGAAGATGAACCCCAATGAAGGAACCTCAGGTTCAGAAACAGCCCCGCGCAGACGAAGGGGCATCCGCCTCGCCCTACACTGGCAGATACTCATAGGCATCGCCCTCGGCGCCGTCTACGGGATATTCCTGCCGCACTGCACCCAGTACATCGAATGGCTCGGTGACCTCTTCCTCAACGCCCTCAACATGATAGTCATCCCGCTGATAGCCTCGTCCATCTTCATAGGAGTGGCCGGCATGGCGGGCGGCAATCTCGGAAGGGTGCTGGGCAAGACCCTCACCTACTACCTGCTGACCACCCTGACGGCTGTCGTCATCGGCCTGGCCCTGGTCACTTTCATCAAGCCGGGCGTAGGACGCGACGTGGTGCTCACCGGCGACGTCGGGGACATCGCCACCCAGGAAGTGCACATGATAGACCAGCTCACCGGTATAGTGCCCTCCAACGTCTTCGCCGCCATGGCCGACGGCAACATCCTGCCCATCATCTTCTTCATGGTCCTGCTGGGCATCTTCTCCACCAAGCTCGAGAAGAAGCACTACACAGTCCTGCTGGACTTCTTCACAGCAGTCTACGAGCTCATCATGAAGGTCACCCTGGCCATCATCAAGCTCACCCCCATAGGCATCTTCTCCGTGATGGCCTGCATGATAGGCCAGCAGGCCGGAGACCCCGACGCCCTGATCGGGATAGTCAAGGGACTGGGGCTGTTCGTACTCACGGTATGGGCCGGCTGCCTGATACACGGCGGTCTGGTGCTGCCCGGCACCGTCTGGGCCCTGGCCCGCATCAATCCCTACCGCCACATGCGCCGGGTATCCACCCCCCTTCTGACGGCCTTCACCACCTGCTCCTCCAACGCCACCCTGCCCCTGTCCATCCGCTACACCCAGGCCTGCGGCGTGTCTGAAAAACTGGCAGGACTGACACTCTCACTCGGCAGCACCGTCAACATGAACGGCACTGCCCTGTTCGAGTGCGTATCGGCCCTGTTCATAGCCCAGCTCTACGGCATAGACTTGACTATAGGCCAGCAGATTACAGTGGTGCTGACCTCCCTGATGGCAGCCGTGGGCTCGGCCGGCATACCCATGGCCGGCATAGTGATGATGGCGATAGTCTTCAACGCGGTCGGACTGCCGATGGAGGGAGTGGGTATAATTCTTGCTGTACAGCAGATATGCGAAATGCCCCGCACCTGCCTCAACGTGTACGGAGACCTCTGCGGAGCAGTCATCGTAGCCCGCTCGGAAGGTGACAGAATCACTGTCTGAGCACATTGACTTAAAAAACATAACAGATATGACAGCACACATCAAAGCACTCCCGCTCATCCTGCTTCCGGCAGCGATCCTCATGCCGCTGCTGACGGGATGTCAGTCCGCCCCCGCCTCCGCTCTCGAGGGGCATTACACCCTCCAGGCCCAGAGTGTGCAGGTCAACGGAACCATCATCAACATCGGAGACTGGCCCGGAAGTTCCGTCACCGTCTCCGCTGTCGACGACGAGGCTGTGACAGTCTGCATAGACAGCCTGCTCCCCGGCTTCGACACCCTCACCTTTTCCGCCACAGCGGCCGGAGACGGAAAGGACAGATACACCTTCACCGGCTCGTACAGCGGCCAGGACCGGGACATCTCAGTCGCCGGGACCGTAAAGGGCTCTGCCCTGTCGCTGAGCATCACCGATACCTGCACATCCCCAGTCACCGGAAGATGGGCAGTCGCCTCCGGTGAGGACGGTCTGGCGGATATCACCGTAGCATACAGCTCTCCCGCGGTGACGGAAATCACCGTAGGCGGCATCACACTTCCTGCGGACATGGCCGTACAGATACTCCAGAGCCTTATCCGCGAGAAGATTACACCAGTCCTTGAGAACCTGCAGTACATCGAGTTGGACCGCACCGGCTACGTCAATCTCTCGTGGAGAGGAGACATCAGCCCTGAACTGGAGCCCCTGCTTTCAGGAGTAGTCCAGTACTGGCCCGACCCCGGGAACTCCTGGGTACACATCTACCTGCGCCGTACCATTACTGACGGCCTGGGACTGCCTGTCTCCCCCATTGATTTCGCCCTGGCCTACTCCACCGACGGAGACGGGACGCTGACACTGGAGATAGACCAGGATACATTTGCCCCCTGGACAGGACTCCTGCTGCTCGCAGTACAGGGCGGTCTGGGAGGGGACATCACCGCCGCCGGTATCCCGCTGGAAGAGATAGCGGCGTCGCTCGCCATGCCGGAGACCAGCTACTCCGTGAGCGCGGCACTCACCTCCAACCTACAGTAACATGTACCGCAGACTTGCCATCTACGTGTGCGCGGCGTCCTTCATGCTGCTCACCGGTTCGTGCATGAAGGAGATCGACTACTCCGTCTACAACGGAGACTATCCCCTCAGCACAGGCACCAGCGTCACCAAGAACGGGCACGACATCACCCTGTCCGACTACAGTGACGCCGGCATCAGCATAGCCCTGGCCTCCAAGGGCGGCAGATGTGAGATTACCCTCAACAACCTCATCTCCGGCCAGGACCGGATAACATTTCCCGCCAGTATTACCGCCACCTCCAGGTCCAAAGGCCGCTCGGGAGGACATTTTTCCGGCACTGTCAGCAGCGGTGACCGGAACATCACCGTAGAAGGGCACACCCGCGACGGAGCCCTCTCGTCCCTCAACATCAAGGAAGACATCACCATAGAAGGCATCGCCGGCTATTGGTGCGTTCACACCATGCAGGTCACATTCTCCCATCCGGAGTTCAAGACAGTGGACCTGAGCGGAGTCTTTCCCACCTCAGCCATGAGCTGTCCGGAGGCCATCCCGGTGAGCGACATCGTGGATACCTTCAACGACATCCTGCGCATAATCACCTCCGACCCCGGTTTCCGCCATATTCCGCTGGAGTTTACCCCTGACGGCTACATCGGCCGGGACAATCCGGCCTGCTACTTCGTAGAAGACGGGCACCTGAACATCTACCTGAGACCGTCGGTAGTGGACTCGGTACTGGCAGACGGGAAGATCGCAGGACTGCTGGACAGGCTCTATCTCACCGCCGTTGCCGGTACGGCCGAGACGGCTGTCATCCCGCTGGAGTACACCCTGAGCGGGGACGGAGACACCCTCTTCCTGATAGCCGACGAACACATCCCCGACAACTTCCTGCCCCTGATTCAGGAGCCTATGGACAATCTTAAGAAATCCCTCTACGGGAGCTTTACAGTGGAGCGGGCCAGGAGGTTCCTGATCATGCTGCCCGGCGGACAGGCAGCCGCACAATATGTCAATGAGAACAACTACACCAGGATAGTCGACGTCATCTGCCAGTTCATAGACGCCCTCACCGACGGACGTGCGGAGCACTCGATAATACTGGGACTATATCAACATCCGGAATATTGACACTATGGCATCATCCAGCAAGATAAAGACAGTATGGTACTGCACCTCCTGCGGCAACGAGACCTCCAAATGGATGGGCCGCTGCCCCGCCTGCGGGGAGTGGAACACCATGAAGGAAGGCCTCCCCAGGGACAGCCGCACCTCATCCGCCGCACCCTCGCGGGACCGCTCGCTCATCGGCCTCTCGGAAGCCAGGCCGACGGCCCTCAAGGACATCTCGGTAGACCAGGACAGCCGCATACTCATCGGCAACAAGGAGGTGGAGAGGATCCTGGGCGGAGGCATCGTCCCCGGCTCAATGATACTCCTGGGCGGCGAGCCCGGCATAGGCAAGTCCACCCTGGCCCTGCAGCTGCCCCTCAGGAGCAAGGGCCTGCGCACCCTCTATGTCTCGGGAGAGGAGTCCCCGCGGCAGATAAAGCTCCGCGCCATGAGGCTCCTGCGGCCCGGAGAAGGGGACAATGAGGACAACTGCACCATCCTCGGGGAGACCCAGGTGGACAATATCATACGCTGCGCCCTTGAGCTGCGTCCCGACCTGCTGGTGGTGGACTCGATACAGACCATCTACTCGGAAAATATAGACTCGGCCGCTTCCTCCGTCACCCAGGTGCGGGAGTGCGCCGCCGCCCTGCTCCGCATGGCCAAGGAGAGCGGCATCCCCGTCATCCTCATCGGGCACATCACCAAGGACGGGGCCATCGCCGGGCCAAAGGTACTGGAGCACATCGTGGACGTGGTCCTGCAGTTCGAGGGCGACACCCGCCACTCGCACCGCATCCTGCGCAGCATCAAGAACCGTTTCGGATCGACGGCCGAGATCGCCATCTTCGAGATGACCGGCACCGGCCTCAGGGAGGTGGAGAATCCCTCGGAGATCCTCACCCCCATGCATCAGGAGAATCTCAGCGGTGTGGCCGTCGGCAGCATGGTGGACGGCTCCAGACCCTTCCTCATCGAGATTCAGGCCCTGGTGTCCACGGCGGCCTACGGCATGCCCCAGCGCTCGGCCACCGGCTACGACGCCCGGCGCCTCAACATGCTCCTGGCAGTGCTGGAGAAGAGGGCCGGCTTCAAGCTCTCGGCCAAGGACGTGTTCCTCAACGTGGCCGGAGGCATGCGTGTCGGCGATACAGCCTGCGACCTGGCCGTAGTGGTGGCCGTACTGTCCTCCACCTTCGACCTGGCCGTCAGTCCCGGCATCTGCTTCGCGGCCGAAGTGGGCCTGAGCGGGGAGATCCGCCCAGTTGGCCGCATCGAGGCCCGTATCTCCGAGGCCGCCCGCCTGGGCTACCGCGAGATCTACATCTCCTCCTACAACCTCTCCGAAGACCTGCGCCGCAGCATCCCCTCCACCGGCATCCGCGTAGTGGAGGTATCCGATATCGCCGCCCTCTGCCGCAGCCTGTTCAAGAACGCACAATAACACCCTGCACAGCCATGAAAAACCGCCGTATCCTTCTCATATCCTTCCTCCTGACCTTCCTCTCAGCATCCGCTCCAGGCCTCCGGGCCCAGGAGAGCGGCGGCAGGGACATCCCGGCCAGTATAGCCGCCTACGCCGGACAGGTAAGGGAACAATGGAAGATCCCCGGTCTCTCCCTGGCCGTCATCCACGGGGACTCGACGGTATTCTCCGGAGGGTTCGGGGTGAGGGAAAAGGGACGGAGCGTCGCGAAGGACGGTCCCGGCGTGGCCGTCACCGACTCGACCCTCTTCCACATAGGCTCGATGACCAAGGCCTTTACCGCCACCGTCATAGCCTCCCTGGTGGATGAGGAACTGCTGAGCTGGGAGGACACCGTCAAGAACATTCTGCCCGACTTCGACTGGTACGACGACAGCGTGGAGGCCGTCATGCAGGTGCGCGACCTGCTCACCCACTCCACCGGACTGGTGGCCCAGGCCGGCACCTACATCCCCAACCTGGGCTATGACCGGGACGACATCTACCGGATGTTCCGATACATCGAGCCGGTGTATCCGTTCAGGGAGAAATTTGCCTACAACAACATCACCTTCATCATCGCCGCCCGCATCATCGAGACCGTAACCGGCCGCAGCTGGGAGGACAACATCCGGGAGAGGATATTCTTCCCCCTGGGCATGACCTCGTCCGTCCCGGGCAGCGAGGGGTATCTGGAGGCAGGGAAGGAGGCCTCCGTCGCCCATTATTTCGGATATTCCAGACCTAAGAACGGCGGACGCGGCTCCATCTACGTCACCCCGCTCTACGGGGAGGAGAGGGCCCTGCACTGGGTGGACGTGATAGGGCCGGCCGGCAGCATCAGTTCCACGGCGGAGGACATGGCCCGCTGGGTAAGGTTTCATCTGAACAACGGTGCCGTGGTACGCACCGTCAGCCCTGACAGCTCAGAATACGGTTCCTCCTTCCCCCTGGACTCCACCGCCCTGTCGGATTATTTTCCCGAGATAAGTCCGGCCATGACGGGAGGATTCCGGATATACCCCTACACCGACACTCTGCGGGTCATCTCCCGGGAGCAGATGGACTTCCTGCATACTGGAGCGGTCAAGGTGCGTCAGGACAGCACCTCGCGCAGGGACTACGCCTACTGCTGGTATGTCGAGCAGAACGACAGGTACCGGGTCATCTACCACACGGGAACGACCTGGGGCTTCACCGGGGTCTGCGGTTTCGTACCGGACCTGGACCTGGGCATAGCGATACTTTGCAACTCGGAGGTCTCCGAATACGCCCGCCTGGGGCTCATGCGGCGGATTATTGACCTGTACCTGCCGGGCGATACCCTCAGGGACTGGAGCACCGAGGGGCTGGAGCAGTGGCTGGAGGACAAAAAAAGACCCGGACGCCGCGCCGTACCCTGCATCATAGAACGCAGCAGCGTGACTCCGGATTTCGAAAGACTGACGGGACACTATACCAAGCCGGCTCCCTTCGGAGACGCGGAGGTGACCTTGAAGAACGGCAGGCTGTACCTGACCATCGGGCCGCTCGGATGGACACACCGGCTGGACCACCACAGGGGCAATGAGTTCTGGCTCAGGTCAGACGGCCATACCTACCCCGTCTTCTTCCACCACTACACGGAGGACTCCGCGGAGCCGGTGGACTTCGAGATAGACTTCAACTACAACGAGAATTTCGGTCCCTGGATCAAGACTCCCTGACAGGCACGTCATCCACCCATACCTGACGCTCGATAGCCTGGTCGAGGGATATCATCGTGTCGGTGCTGGAGATGTAGGGGATGTTCTGGATAGTGTGCACCAGTATCCGCATGAGATGATCGTGGTCCGTGCAGTAGATCTTGACCAGCAGGGCGTGCTTGCCGGTGACGAAGTGGCACTCCACCACCTCTGGAATCTTCCGGAGATTCTGAATCACCTCATTGTACTTGCTGGTTTCGGAGAGGGAGACTCCCACGAAAGCGCAGACATTCAGGCCCAGAGCCTGGGGCTTTACGAGAAGACGGGAACCGGTGATGATGCCCATATTCTCCATCTTCTTGACTCTCTGGTGGATGGCCGCTCCCGAGACTCCGCACTCACGGGCTATCTCGAGGAAGGGCATCCTGGCGTTTTTGACTAGGAAGGACAGTATCCGCTGATCTATCCTGTCGAGTTGGTACTTCGTATTCATATTCATTACTTTCTGGACGCGCCTCTGCGGGGCGAGGGCTTTTTCTCTCCGGCAGAGTCTATGATGGAACGGCACTGCTCCTCGGTAAGCGAGGCCGGGTCAGTACCGCGGGGTATCTTGTAGTTGGTCCCGGCATGCTTGATATACGGGCCGAAACGGCCGTTGAGCACATATATGTCCGCCTCCGGGAAGGCCTTGATATCCTTGTTCTTCTGCTGGGCCTCGTGCTCCTCGATAAGCTTGACGGCCGTCTCCAGGGTGATGGTGTAGGGGTCCTGGCCGCGCTTGAGCGAGACGTAGGCGGAGCCGTACTTGACGTACGGGCCGTACTTGCCCTTGGAACAGGTGATGGTCTGGCCGTTGTACTCGCCCAGAGTCCTGGGCAGCGCGAAGAGCCTGAGGGCATCCTCCAGCGACACCGACTCTATCAGCTGTCCCTTCTCCAGCCCGGTAATCCGCTTGTCCGGGTCATCGTCCTCACCTATCTGCACCACCGAGCCGTAACGGCCCATGCGGGCTATCACTGTCTTGCCGGTAGCGGGGTCCGTACCGAGGACCTTGCGGGACTTCATGGGGGCGCTCTCCTTCATGGTCTCCTCCACGCGGGCGTGGAAAGGCTTGTAGAAGTCGGCTACAGTCTTGTTCCACACCAGTTTGCCTGCCGCCACCCGGTCGAAGGCGGTCTCCACCTTGGCCGTGAAGCCGTAATCCATGATAGCGGGGAAGGTCTGCTCCAGGAAGTCCGTCACCAGGACTCCGATATCCTCGGGACAGAGGCGGCCCTTCTCCGAGCCGGTGGTCTCCTTTTTGGAAGTGGATGCGATGCTGTCTCCCTTGAGGGTAAGGACAGTCACCGACCGCTCCTCTCCCTTGCGGTCCTGCCGGATGATGTAGCCCCTCTGATGAAGGGTGGAGATGGTGGGAGCGTAGGTGGAGGGACGTCCTATGCCCAGTTCCTCCATCTTCCTGACCAGCGAGGCCTCCGAATAGCGGGGAGGATGCACGGTGTATTTCTCCGAGGCGGTGATGCTGTCGCGGGACATTCCGTCTCCCACTGACAGGGGCGGGAGGATCTTCTCCTCGTCTCCCGCAGGCGCATCATCGTCGGTGGACTCTATATATACTTTAAGGAATCCGTCGAAAAGCACGGTGGAGCCGGTCACGTCGAAACGCTCCTGCATCCCGTCACCGGCTATGGTTATGTCCGTCTTCTCCAGACGGGCGTCAGCCATCTGGGAGGCAACGGTCCGCTTCCATATCAGGCTGTAGAGCTTCTTCTCGGCTGCCGTACCGGGTATGTCCGTGCTTGCAATATAGGTCGGACGGATGGCCTCGTGGGCCTCCTGAGCGCCTTTCACTCCGGTCTTGTACTGCCGGGCCTTGTGGTACTCCGCCCCGAAATTCTCCGTAATCCAGCCCTTGGCGGCGCCTATGGCCAGTTTCGAGAGTGTGGTGGAGTCGGTACGCATATAGGTGATGAATCCGGACTCGTACAGATGCTGCGCGATGGACATCGTCTGGCTCACCGAGAATCCGCACTTGCGGGCGGCCTCCTGCTGGAGGGACGAGGTGGTGAAGGGGGGCGCCGGACATCTGGATATCTCCTTCTTATCCACCGAGGCCACGGTGAAACGGCTGCCGCGGCACCTTTCCAGGAATGCCTCGGCCTCCTCCCGGGTGTCGAAACGGCGGTCGAGTACTCCGAGGACCTTGGTCTTCTTTCCATTTTCAGGGACAAATATGCCTTCTACGCGGAAATACGGCCTGGACTGGAACTCGGCGATCTCCCTCTCCCGCTCCACCACCAGGCGGAGGGCCACCGACTGCACGCGGCCGGCCGAGAGCGAGGGCTTTATCTTCTTCCACAGTATGGGCGAGAGCTCGAAGCCCACGATGCGGTCCAGCACCCTGCGGGCCTGCTGGGCCATGACCAGATTCATGTCTACGTCGCGGGGCGTCTCTATGGCATGCAGTATCGCGTCCTTGGTAATCTCGTGGAACACTATGCGGCGGGTCTTTTCCGGCTGCAGGTCCAGGGTCTCCCTCAGATGCCAGGCTATCGCCTCTCCCTCGCGGTCCTCATCGGATGCGAGCCAGACTACGGAAGCCTTGTCCGAAGCGGCCTTCAGCTCGGACACCACTTTCTTCTTGTCAGGGGACACCTCGTACTGCGGAATGAAGCCGTGCTCAATGTCTATACCCAGATTTTTCTTGGCCAGATCACGGATGTGACCGTAGCTCGAACGCACTGTATATTCCTTTCCCAATATCTTTTCGATGGTCTTCGCCTTAGCCGGCGACTCTACGATTACTAAATTCTCTACCATATCTCCGTTGAATGAAGTTGCAAAGTAAAGGATATTTTCTAACTTCGCATGAATTTATTTTGCAAAAATGAAAGAGAAAACGAAGAGAAAATTAATAATCGCTATCTGGTGCGTAGTGTTCATTCCCGTCGGAGCACTTCTGCTTTTTGTCACCGGAGTGGGTCTGTTCGCGGAGATTCCGTCCTTCGAGGAGCTGGAGAATCCGAAGACTTACCTGGCCACCGAGCTCATCTCCGAAGACGGGAAACTGATAGGAACCTACCATATAGAGAACCGCACGCACGTAGGATACAACGAGCTGTCCCCCTATATCGTATCCGCCGCCATAGCCACCGAGGACGTCCGCTTCTACAATCACTGCGGCATCGACTTCCGCAGCCTGGCCAGGGTCGGGGTCAAGACCATCCTCCTGGGCAATGCCCGCTCCGGCGGAGGCGGCAGCACCATCACCCAGCAGCTGGCCAAGACCCTCTTCCCCAGGGAGGAGGCCACCGGCAAATTCCCCGGCGAAGCAGCGTTCAAGCTGGTGGTCAGCAAGTTCAAGGAATGGATAACGGCCGTCAAGCTCGAGCGCAACTACACCAAGGACGAGATCATGGCCATGTACATGAACGCCATCTTCTTCGGCAGCAACTCCTACGGCATCAAGGCAGCGGCCAATACCTTCTTTAATAAGGAGCCCTCGGAGCTCAACCTCCAGGAGAGCGCGGTCCTGGTCGGAGCAGTAAACAAGCCTACCCGCTTCAACCCCGTGCTCAACTACGACCGCTCCATCGCCCGCCGCAACCACGTCATCAGCCAGATGAGCAAGTACGGCTTCATCGCCCAGGCCGACGCGGACTCCCTGATGGCCCTGCCCATAGTGCTGGATTACAACCAGCAGGACCACAACACCAGCCTGGCTCCCTACTTCCGCGACATGCTCCGCAAGTACATGAGCGCGTCTGAGCCCGTAAGGAAGAACTACTACTTCGTGGAGGACTACAACGCGGACCTGGACCTGTGGGAGAACGACCCCCTCTACGGCTGGCTCAACAAGAACTTCAAGCCCGACGGCAGCTGCTACAGCCTGGACAAGGACGGACTCACCATCTACACCACCATCAACTCCACCATGCAGCGCTACGCCGAGGAAGCCGTGAGACAGCACCTGAGCACCGACCTGCAGCCGGCATTTTTCGAAGACCTGGCGGACAACCCCAACCCTCCTTTCGCCAAGGAAGTGCCCCTCGATCTGACCGAGACCGTCATGGCCCAGGCCCGCCGATGGAGCGACCGGTACAGGGAGATGCGTGCCGACGGAGCCTCCGAGAAGGAGATAGACCGCGTCTTCCGCGAGGAGAAAACCGAGATGAGGGTCTTCTCGTGGAGAGAACCCGGATACATCGACACCGTCATGACACCGGACGACTCCATCCGCTACTACAAGTCCATCCTGAGAGCCTCGCTGATAGCCATGGAACCCTCCACCGGCCACATCAAGGCCTATATCGGAGGCCCCGAGTACCGCTATTTCAAATACGACAACGCCCGCCAGGGCAAGCGTCAGGTCGGCTCGACCATCAAGCCATTCCTCTATACCCTGGCCATGCAGGAGGGCTACTACCCCTGCGACAAGGTGCTGAACGTGCCCCAGACCTTCGTACTTGCCGACACCACCTGGACCCCCGAGAGCGAGGACCGCATAGAATTCATCGGCAAGGAGGTAACCCTCAAGTGGGGACTCACGCGGAGCAGCAACAACATCTCCGCCTACCTCATGCGCCAGTTCGGCCCCACCGCCATGGTCGAGATGTGCCGTAAGCTGGGCATCACCTCCTATCTTGCCCCCTACCCCTCGCTGTGTCTCGGACCGGCCGACATCACCCTGCTGGAGATGGTGGGCGCATACAACACCTATCCAGGCCGCGGAGTACACGTGGACCCCGCATTCGTGACCCGCATAGAGGACAGCGAGGGCAATGTGCTGGGCACATTCAGTCCCCGCAAGCGGGAAGCCATAAGCGAGGCGACCGCCTACCTGATGGTCAATCTCATGGAAGGTGTCGTCAATGAGGGCTCCGGAGCCCGTCTGCGCTGGCGTTACGGCCTCGAAGGGCCCGTGGCCGGCAAGACAGGCACCACCAACGACAAGTCTGACGGATGGTTCATCGGCTATACCCCCAACCTGACCGCAGGTGTCTGGGTAGGAGCCGAGGACCGCCAGGTACACTTCGAAAGTATGTCCCTGGGACAGGGTGCCAACACCGCCCTGCCCATCTGGGGACTGTTCATGCAGAAGGTCCTTTCCGACGGCACTCTGGGAGTTACGTCGGCGGACCGCTTCATAGCTCCTCCCGGAGTGCATTTCAACACCGACTGCGACGGAAGTGACGGGGACACGGTGGAGGACACGCACCAGGATGAGAATTCTTTCTTCAATATGTAACCATTAACCTTCACACCGCACTATGAGACCTGTTAAGGAACAGATTCTGGCTGTAGTATACGGAGGCTACTCCTCTGAATTCGAAATCTCCGTAAAGAGCGGCAGGAGCGTGGCCCGATGGCTCCGCAACGCCGGCCGCAATGTCCATGAGGTAATCATTTCCCGCGAGGGATGGTGGGCTCTGACCCTGTCCCCGGAGGGAAAGGAACGGCAATGGCCGATTGACCGCAACGACTTCTCCTTCACCCCCGGAGACGGGAAGAAGGTAACATTCGACAAAGTATTCATCGCCGTCCACGGGGATCCGGGCGAGAACGGCCGCCTGCAGGCCTATTTCGAGATGCTCGGCATCACTTTCTCCGGATGCTCCTCCCTGTGCGCCGCCATCGCGTTCGACAAGTACGCATGCAAGTCCTATCTCAGGGACAGCAGGGCGAACCTGGGCAGGGACATCCTGCTGCGCCGCGGAGACCCGTACAGCCCCGCCGAGATCAAGGCCAGGACCGGACTGCCGGCCTTCGTCAAGCCCTGCGGAGGAGGCTCCAGTTTCGGAGTCAGCAAGATACACCGCATCGAAGAACTGGATGCGGCACTCCGCACTGCCTTCGCCGAGAGCGACACCGTCATAGTGGAGCAGTGCCTGTACGGCAGGGAGATAGACTGCGCCGTGTTCGAGGACGTCTACGGACCGCGTGCCCTTCCCCTGATAGAGATCATACCCCGCCGGGAATTCTTCGACTACGACGCCAAGTACAACGGTGCCAGCAGCGAGATCTGCCCCGCCCCTCTGCCTGAGGAGGACAGGGTCAGAATCCAGAACGAGGCCGTCATGATATACCACCGCCTGGGCTGCTCGGGACTGGTGAGGATGGATTTCATCTACGGACCGGACAACAGGCCCTACTTCCTGGAAGTCAACCCCAATCCAGGCATGACCGAGTCCAGCCTGGTGCCTCAGATGGTCAGGGCGGCCGGCATGACCATGGAAGAGTTCCTTGCCCGGCTTATGGACCTCGCCGGGGAGAAGAAATAGCCCATGACCCGGAAAGAATTTGTCACCAGAGCCACTGAAAGCCTCTCCGGACAGTATTCCCCCGGTGAGGCCAAGGCCATATCCATACGCATACTCTCCCATTTCCTGGGACTCTCCGAATACGAATACTCCGTAGAGCCCAACGTGATAATCCCCAGACCGGACCTGGTCCGTATACAGGAAGCCCTGGACGAGCTGGCGGCCGACAGGCCGGTGCAGTATGTCATCGGAGAGGAGAGTTTCGAGGGACATGTCTTCAAGGTCAATGAGTCGGTACTCATTCCCCGCCCCGAGACAGCCCAGCTCTGCCGCCTCGCCGCTGCCGCCCTCCGCAGTTCCGGGGAGGTGCGGGAGCCCCGCATACTGGATGCGGGAACCGGCTCGGGCTGTATCGCATGGACCCTCGCGGCAGCCTTCCCCAAGGCAACCGTCCTGGCCTTCGACTTGAGCGTGGCCGCCCTGGAGACAGCCCGCAACCAGAAAGTCTGGCTGGACGAGGCCGGACGTCAGCCGGTGCCGGAGCCCCCGGTATTTTTCCGTGCCGACATCCTCGAGGGGCCTCCGGGAGAGAAAGACGGCGCGGACCTGCCCAATCTCGAGGAACTGGACCTGCTGATATCCAATCCCCCCTACGTCTGCGAGTCCGAGAAAGACTTCATGGCCCCCAACGTGCTGGATTACGAGCCGGATGAGGCGCTGTTCGTTCCGGACAGCGATCCCCTGCGCTTCTACAGGGCCCTGGCGGGATGGGCCGAGGCCCTGGTCCGGATGGGAGGGCAGTGTTTCTTCGAGATCAACGAGGCCTTCGGACCCCAGGTCAGGGAACTCTTCGAGAGCCGCGGTTTCAGCGACGTGGAGATACTTCAGGACTTCCACGGCAAAGACAGGTTTGTTACTTTCACAAAATGGTTTTAACTTTGTGGGGATGGGAAAACTCCGTTTCATATCGGCCGCAGCCCTGCTGCTGGTGTGCATGTCCTTCCGTCCTGCCTCGGCGCAGCAGAAGGACACCGTCACCGTCATGCTCCAGTGGCTGCCCCAGTGCCAGTTCGCCGGCATGATCATGGCCTACTGGAACGGCTTCTACGAGGAGGCGGGACTTGAGGTGGAGCTCTATTACGGCACTGAGTCCTATTCCAGCACCGACGCTCTCAAGGACGGCTCCGCCGACATCATCACGACCATGCTCGTGGATGCCCTGATAGTCCGCGACATGGGCACCCCCATAGTCAATATACTCCAGACCTCGGAGACCAACTCCACCATGATCATATCCCACACCCCCGTCAGACAGGCCAAGGATCTCAACGGCATGCGTATCGGACGGTGGACCAGCGGGTTCTTCGACACCGCCCTGTGCTACACCTACTACAACTCCCTGAATGTGGAGTGGATTCCATTCCTATCCAACATCTATCCTTTCGCCGCAGGGGCGGTGGACGCCATGGTAGCCACCGAATACAACGAGTACTACCAGATCCTGATGGCCGGCATAGATGTCAGTGAGAACAATATCATCTACCTCCGGGACGAGGGATTCGACATCCAGGAGGACGGGGTCTACACCACCGAGGAGTACTACAGTTCCCACAGGGACATAGTGGAGCGCTTCGTCGGGGCCACCCGCCGGGGATGGGACTGGGTCCGCAGGCCCGAGAACTTCCTCGAGACCGTAAACACCATAGTGGACATCATGAGGAATGACAACATCCCTTCCAGTGTAACCAACCAGACATACATGCTCCGGACCGTCCTGAAACTCCAGCAGGGCAGGGACGGCAAGGAGGTCCCGTTCCACCTGGACAAGTCCCGCTTCGACTCCGCGGTCAGGATGCTGCTGGAGAACAATCTCATTCTCTCACCCGTTGAATATTCCGATTTCGTAAGGCCATGAGAGTATTCCGCAGATTCTCCACACGCATCAGCCTGTATGTCATCCTGCTGACGGCAGTCCTCTTCCTGACGGCCTCGGTAACGGTGTACAAGATCAACTACGACTCCGTGCGCAAGGAGGCCGTCACCAATGCCTTCAGCCAGCTCCGGGCGCTCAACCTCGAGATGGAAAATGTACTCAGCTCAGTCGCATCGGCCATAAACAACATGGTGCCCAGGGCCGAGATAATGGCCGTGGAGAGCAGGGACACCTCCGAATTCCTCCTCCTCCTGAAAGACATTCTTAAGAATACCCCGCAGCTCAAGGACATAGCCATAGCCCTGGAGCCCTACTACTACCGCCATCAGAAGCAGTTCGCCGCCTACTCCATCAACGAAGGCGACACCATAAAGTCGATGATGCTCACCGATCCGCTCTACACATATCCCTACTACGACTGGTATGTCATTCCCAGGTGCACTGACAGCACTTACTGGACCGACCCCTACATAGACCGGGTCTGGGGCCATCTGTCCATGTGCTCCTACACGGCGCCCCTGCATGACGGGGACGGGAAGTTCATAGGAGTCATCTGCGCCAGCATCGAGACGCAGTGGCTGACAAGCAAGATCGACAATATCCGGCTCTACGACCATTCCTACAACTTCATCATCGGCAAGGCCGCCGGATACATCGTACATCCCGACAACAGCCTTATCATCAACGAGACAATTTTCTCCTACGCCCTCCAGACCGGCAACACAGCCCTCACCGAGGCCGGCAGGAGAATGATCGCCGGCGAGACAGGCATGAGCGAGCTCAGCATCAACGGCAGCCCGGGCATCATCTTCTTCACCTCCGTACCGTCGAACAACTGGAGCATCGCCGCCATCTGCCCCGAAAGCGACATCTTCGCAGGGGCCTACCGGACACTTATCATCATGCTCGTAATAGCCCTTCTCTCCATCTTCATCATGGCCGTTACCGTGAGCCTTACGGTCCGCAAGGCCACCGCTCCCCTTGCCACTCTTGCAGCTTCCGCCGACAGGATAGCGGAGGGGGACTTCAATTCCGCCATGCCCCGTTTCCATGGTGAGGACGAGATAGGACGCCTGTGCCGCTCCTTCTCTTCCATGCAGCAGTCCCTGTCCTCCTACATGGACAGGCTGCAGCGCACCACCGCCGCCAAGCAGAGGATAGAGAGCGAGCTGAGCATCGCCCGCGAGATACAGATGGGAATGGTGCCCAAGACCTTCCCTCCCTACCCGGAGAGGGACGACATCGACATCTACGCCGTCCTCTATCCGGCCAAGGAGATAGGCGGCGACCTGTACGACTTCTTCATCAAGGACGGCCACCTGTTCTTCGCCATAGGCGACGTGTCGGGAAAGGGCGTGCCGGCGTCCCTGCTCATGGCCGTGACCAGAAGCCATTTCCGCTCGGTGGCCTCCGCCCTGAAGGACCCTGTCAGGATCATCGAGTCCATGAACCGGGCCCTGGCCGACACCAACGAGGCGAACATGTTCGTGACCATCTTCTGCGGCATATTCGACCTGGACACCGGAGAGATGACCTACTCCAACGCCGGCCACAACCCTCCCCTGCTCCTGTCTTCCCAGGGAGAGGTGACCATGATGACTCCCGACCCCAACCTGCCCATAGGCCTGTTCAAGGACTTCGGATATACCGGCGGGAAGATTACCGTCCAGGCCGGCACCACCCTCCTGCTCTACACAGACGGTCTCACCGAAGCCGAGAATCCGGACAGTCAGCTCTACGGTGAGCAGCGCCTGACAAAGAGCCTTGAGGCCCAGAAAGGCAAGTCCGCCCAGGACATCATACTCGGAGTCTACGCTGACGCCCAGGCCCATGTACAGAACGCCGTGCAGAGCGACGACATGACCATCATGGCCATCCAGTACAAGGGCAAGGACACCGCCTCCGGTCCCGACAGGCGCATCCTGAACCTGAGCAACAAGGTGTCCGAGCTCGAGAAACTCACCCTGTTCATCGACGACGTATGCGAAAGCGCCGGAGTGAACAGCGCCACGGCCATGAGCATCAACCTGGCCATGGAGGAAGCCGTATCCAACATCATCTTCTACGCCTACCCCGGCGGAGAGACAGACCACACCATAACAGTGAGGTACACCAGGAAGGACCATGAGCTCCACTTCGACATCTACGACCGCGGAATACCCTTCGACCCCACTGCCAGGGCCGAAGCCGACGTAAGCCTCAGCGCAGAGGAACGCAAGATCGGAGGCCTGGGCATCTTCCTGGTAAAACAGATCATGGACCGCGTGGAATACGAGCGGAGGGGAGATGAGAATATATTGAAATTAACTAAAATAATCTGAATATGGACCTGATAATCACAACTGAAAGCGGCAAGACACTGGCCAAGGTGACAGGCAGGCTGGACACCACCAACTCGGATGAGTTCGAGAAAAAGATGGCGCCCCTGCTCCAGGGAGGCAATCCCGACATCGAGCTCGACTGCTCCGGGCTCGCCTACATCAGCAGCTCCGGCCTCCGCCTCTTCCTGACACTCCAGAAAAGCGTCAACGCCAGGGGAGGCAAACTGGTGATCAAGAACATGAACAGCCAGATCAAGGAGATATTCAACATGACCGGATTCTCCAGGATCATGACCATCATCTAGTCTACTTCAAAATTCCGGAGCTGACAACGGCCCGCGCAAGGTCCATGTCCTCCGGTGTGGTCAGCTTTAGATTGAGGCGGCTGCCCGTGCAGAAATGCAGGGGTACGCCGTTTTTTTCGACTACAGAGGCGTCGTCCGTAAACTCGGGGGAATAGGCGGCAGTATATGCCTTTTTCAGCACCTCAGTATGGAAAATCTGAGGCGTCTGTACCAGTCTGAAAGCGCTCCTGTCCACAATAACGGAGCTTCCGTCCTCCCCTGCCTTCCGCATGGAGTCCGCTACCGGGATCACAGGGACCACTGCAGGATACTGCTCCGCCTCCTCGAAAAGAGCAGCCACGTCCTCCTTCCTCAGCAGCGGACGGACACCGTCGTGCACCGCCGCCAGCGCCCCGTCAGGCAGGTACTTCATGGCCTTGCGCACCGAATGGAAGCGGGTGATGCCTCCGGTTATCAGGACACTTGGGAAAACAAAATCGTTTTTACGGCAGTACTCCAGCCACAGTTCCTTTATCGAGTCATTGATCGAGACTATCACTCTCACCTCGAAAGGCTGGTCCAGAAAAAGTTCCACGGTCCGGCGCAGGACCGGTTTGCCGCAGAGGTCCAGCATCTGTTTAGGCAGCTCAGAGCCCATTCTGGAGCCGGTTCCGCCGGCCGGGATGATGACATATCTTTCGCGCATGGGGATATTTTGAAATAATTTTCCCAAATGTACTACTTATATGGCATTAATTACTATTTTTGTGACTTGATAAAGCAAAAACGAATATAACAAATCAGTTATCCACCCTATATGAACAGCGACAGAACGATTCGTAGAGCACTTATCTCCGTGTACGATAAGAATCTCATCCTAGACATTGCTAATGAGCTGGTTAACCTGGGTGTGGAGATACTCTCCACAGGGGGCACGCAGCACTACCTCACAGACCATAACATTCCTGTTACAGCAGTCGAGGACGTAACAGGATATCCCTCCATCTTCGGAGGACGCGTCAAGACCCTCCATCCGAAGGTAATGGGAGGAATCCTCTACCGCAGGGAGGAGGCCGGAGACCTCGAGGAGAGGGAAAAATATGAGATTCCAGGCATTGACCTGGTCATCGTGGACCTCTACCCCTTCGAGGAATATGTCGTCAAGGGCGCATCGGAGGAGGAGATCATCGAGAAGATAGACATCGGAGGCATCACCCTCATCCGCGCCGCCGCAAAGAACTTCCGCGACGTGATCATTGTCCCCGGCAAGGATTCCTACGCTGACCTGCTGGAGCTGCTGCGCACGAAGAAGGGAGTGTCCTCCATTGAGGACCGCCGCCGCTTCGCCGCCAGGGCCTTCCTCAAGAGCTCCGGATACGACACACATATCTTCCAGTATTTCAACCGCAGGGAGGAGATACCCGCCTTCACCGCCAGCGAGACCCGTCCCACCCACCTGCGCTACGGGGAGAACCCCCACCAGAAAGCCATGTTCTACGGCTCCGAGGACGCCCTCCCCGAGCAGCTGCACGGCAAGGAGATATCCTACAACAACATGCTGGACATCGAAGCCGCCCTCGAGCTCATCTCGGACTTCGACCGCACCGCAGTAGCCGTCATCAAGCACAACAACGCCTGCGGCTGTGCCGAGGGTGACACCGTCCTGGACGCCTGGAACGCAGCCCTGGCCGCCGACCCCGTATCCGCATTCGGAGGCATCATCGTCTCGAACCGCCCGATAGACAAGGCCACGGCCGAGGAGATGCACAAGATATTCTTCGAGGTGGTCATCGCCCCGGACTATTCGCCCGAGGCCCTGGACATCCTCGAGGGCAAGAAGAACCGCATCATCCTGCGCAGCGCCTCCGCCCTTCCCTCAGCGGTGAAGTTCCGCTCGATGCTGGGCGGCGTACTCGTTCAGGACAGGGACACCTTCAGGGAGTCACCCGCCGACCTGAGGACAGTAACCAAGGTTGAGCCCACCCGTGAGCAGATAGACGACATGCTCTTCGCCAACATCATAGTCAAGCACTCCAAGTCCAACGCCATCGTACTGGCCAAGGACCACCGCCTGATAGCCAGCGGCATAGGCCAGACCTCCAGGGTGGACGCCCTCAAGCAGGCCATAGAGAAGGCACGCAGCTTCGGATTCTCCCTCGAGGGAGCCGTAATGGCCTCGGATGCCTTCTTCCCCTTCGCCGACTGCGTGGAGATAGCCGACAAGGCCGGCATCAAGGCAGTCATCCATCCGGGCGGTTCCATCCGCGACAACGAGAGCGTGGAGTACTGCGACGCCCACGGCCTGGCCATGGTGATGACAGGACACAGACATTTCAAGCACTAGAATCTATAACCGGTATAAATTTTCAGAATATGGGATTTTCTTTCCTCACCCAAGAACTGGCAATGGACCTCGGTACCGCCAACACTGTCATCCTCCAGGACGGCAAGATAGTGGTGGACGAGCCCTCCGTGATAGCATTTGACCAGACCACCGGAAAGGCCATAGCCGTAGGGCAGAAGGCCAAGCTGATGTACGAGAAGACCAACCCCAACATCAAGACCATCCGTCCCCTCCGCGACGGAGTCATAGCCGACTTCAACGCCGCAGAGCAGATGATCAGGGGGTTCGTCAAGATGATCAACTACCGCCGCACATTCTTCACTCCGAACCTCAAGATGGTGATCTGCATCCCCAAGGGCAGCACCGAGGTGGAGATCAGGGCCGTGCGTGACTCGGCCGAGCATGCCGGCGCCAGGGAGATATACATGATCTTCGAGCCTATGGCCGCAGCCATGGGTATCGGTCTGGACGTCAACGCGCCCATGGGCAACATGGTGGTGGACATCGGAGGCGGTACCTCAGAGATAGCCGTCATCTCCCTCGGCGGCATCGTGACCAGCCAGTCGATAAGGGTGGCCGGTGACGTGTTCACCTCCGACATCCAGCAGTACATGCGCCAGCAGCACAATATCAAGGTGGGAGAGATTACCTCCGAGGAGATCAAGATCCGTATCGGAGCCGCCATTCCCGACCTGGAGGACACTCCGGAGCCCTTCATCGTCCGCGGTCCGAACCTGATGACCGCCCACCCCGTGGAGATAGCCGTCACCAGCCAGGAGGTAGCCCATTGTCTGGACAAGTCCGTAGCCAAGATCGAGGCCGCGGTCCTGCAGGTGCTGGAGCAGACTCCTCCCGAGCTGTATCAGGACATCGTGCAGAAGGGTATCTTCCTCACCGGAGGCGGCGCCCTGCTCAGAGGTCTGGACAAGAGACTCTACGACAAGATCAACATACCTTTCCACATAGGCGAGGATCCTCTGAGAGCGGTGGCCCGCGGAACCAGCATTGCCCTGCGCAACCCCTCCCAGTATCCTTTCCTGATGCGGTAGGACAGTCTCCGCAGAGAGCAGATGAAAGGCCGGAACCAGTACATACTCCACCTCATCAACCTTCTCGTCTTCATCCTCCTGGAGGCGGCCGCCCTCTGGCTCATTGCCAGGAACAGCGTGATTCAGCGTTCGGACATTCTCAAGTCCGTCTCGGCTGTAACCAACGCCTTCTCTTCCGGAGCCGGAAACATCGGCCGCTACTTCAGCCTCGGCAGGATCAACAGGAGGCTCTCCGAGGAGAATGTGGCCCTGCGCCGCGAGAACGACAGGCTCCAGGCCGCCCTGAGCGACCTGGCCGTGCCCGACTCGCTCCTTACGGCGGAAAGCCCTCTTTTCGACTACATACCGGCACTGGTCGTGTCCAACAGCACGGACCGCCTTCACAACATCCTCATCATCAACAAGGGAGAGCGCGACGGCATCACTGAGGACATGGGCGTGGTGACAGACAGGGGAATCGTCGGCTACATTCTCAGCACGGGCGAGAGATACTCGAAGGTATCCTCCATACTGGACATTGACAATATGGCCAGCGCGACCCTTACCGGCAGCAATACCTTCGGAGTCATCCAATGGGACGGCAAGACGGCAAGGAGGACCGTCATGCACGACATTCCGGTCCACACCGTATTCGACGACGGGGACACAGTCGTCTCCAGCGGCTACTCGCTCATCTACCCTCCCGGCATCCCGATAGGGACAGTAGGCGGACACAGGCTGCGGGACGGAGTCAACTACGACCTGACCATAGACCTCTTCGAGGAGTTTTCCAGGCTCAGACACGTGTACGTGGTCTCACGCAGGGATATCGAGGAACTTAATGCCCTGACGGACAGCGACGGGGAAGAAGGAGGCGAGTCATGAGCGCGGCACGCTGCACCGTACTTGTCCTGCTTCTGGTCCTGGCGCAGGGGGCACTGGACAACTACATCAACCTCACAGTATATCTGGACATAATCCTGTGCCTCTTCCTGGTGCTCATCCTGCCTCCCAAATGGGGAGCCGTTCCGTCCATGCTGGCAGGTTTCCTGCTGGGTCTGGCCGTGGACATACTGGGCAACGGCATCACCGGCATGTCCGCAGCAGCCCTGACCGCCGCCGGACTCTGCCGCAAAAGCATCTACGGCGTGACAGCGCCCAGGGAGAAAGAGAAGCGCCAGTCGATAGAGACCATGGGACCGAGGAACTTCTTCCTCTACTCCATGCCCCTGACGCTCATCAGCCTGGCAGTCTATATCTTCCTGGACAGTTCCGGTTTCCGGCCCCTGGGCCAGTGCCTGCTCAGGCTGTGCATCTCCTTCGCAGTCAATATACTGCTGATGATATTCCTCTATGTCGTCAGCATAGACCATCACAACCGGAGGAGGTAGGGCGGCATGAATGACGGCAAGCACAGATACCAGTACCTTATAATCGGACTCGCGGTAGCCTTCCTGCTCCTGGCTGCACAGCTTTTCCGTCTGCAGCTGCTGGACAACAGCTTCAAGATCAGCGCGGAAAACAACGCCCTCCTGTACCAGACCCGCCACCCGGCCAGAGGCCTCATCCTGGACCGCAACGGGAAGATACTGGTAGGCAACAAGAACACCTACGACATCCTGGTGACACCGCGCTACGTGAAGCCGTTCGACACCCTGGAACTGTGCCGCATACTGGACCTGGACCCTCAGTACGTCAGGGACAAGTTCAGCGAATACCGGATGTACAGGACCAGAATCGGATACCGGACCGTGACATTCGTAAGCCAGATATCCCAGGAGCAGTACAGCCGTTTCATAGAAGTGGCCCACAAGTTCCCCGAATTCCGGGGTGTGCCCCGCACCACCCGCATGTATCCCTACAATGCCGGAGGCAACCTTCTCGGCTATGTCACCGAAGTAGACCGGGACTTCCTGGACAGACACCCTGACTACGCGGCCGGAGACTACACCGGTCGGACAGGACTGGAGGAGACCTGCGAGCCTATGCTGCGCGGAGAGAAAGGCTACAGCATCTACCTCCGCGACGCCAGCAACCGGATACAGTCCTCCTACCGCAACGGAGAATTCGACAAGCCGGCCGTACCCGGGCAGGACGTAGTCTCCACCATCGACGCGGAACTGCAGAACTACGGAGAGGAGCTCATGCGCAACAAGGTAGGCTCCGTCATCGCCATAGAACCGTCCACCGGGGAGATCCTGTCCATGATATCCTCCCCCGGAATAGACGTATCCGTGCTGGGAGAGATCAACAAATACTATAAGGAAATAGCCGCCGACCCGTTCACACCCATGTTCAACCGGGCAGTGATGTCCCCTCAGCCTCCAGGCTCCGTGTTCAAGCTGGTCAACGGTCTGATAGGGCTGCAGGAGGGAGTGGTGAGTACGGACACCCGGTTCCCGTGCAGGGACGGCTTCCACGCCAGGGGCATCAGCGTGGGCTGCCACAGCCACAAGTCTCCGGTGGACTTCACCGAGGCCATCATGGTATCGTGCAACTCCTACTTCTGCTACCTCTTCCGGGATATTCTGGAAAATCCCGTCTACGGCTCGGAGGCGGCCGCCATGGACCGCTGGGCAGAATATGTCAGGAGTTTCGGCTTCGGCACCAGACTGGGATCAGACTTCCCTTCGGAGATAGCCGGATTCGTTCCCACCTCGGCCACATACGACCGGGTCTACGGCAAGGGAGGATGGAAGGCGCTCTCGGTCATCTCCCTGTCCATAGGCCAGGGAGAGCTCGGATGCACGCCCCTGCACCTGGCCAACCTGGCCGCCACCATAGCCAACCGGGGATGGTACCGCATCCCCCACATCGTACGCGGACACGGCAGCGACACCCTGGACAGACGGTTCTCGGAAAAACACTATACACTGGTGGACACAGCCCACTTCGAGAAAGTCATAGAGGGCATGTACATGGCTGTCAATGCTCCTGCCGGAGAGGGCGCCACCGCACGTGTGGCCGCGGTCAAGGGCCTGGACATCTGCGGCAAGACCGGCACGGCCGAGAATCCCCACGGGGACGAGCACGCTGTCTTCGTCTGCTTCGCCCCGAGGGAGAACCCCAGGATAGCCATTGCCGTATACATCGAGAATGCCGGATTCGGCGCCACCTGGGCCGCACCGGTAGCCTCCCTGATGGTGGAGAAATACCTCAACGGAGAGATAGCCTCCAACCGCCGCTGGCTGGAACAGCGGATGCTGGACGCCAACCTCCTGCACAAAGTCCCCGCCAGCCCCGATTATGTACCTCCTAAAAAAGATGACTGATGAGTCCCGCCGGAAAGACATATAAGAAACTGGACTGGATCCTGATCGGCTGCTACGTCCTGCTGGCCGTCTTCGGCTGGCTGAACATCTATGCCTCGACCTGGAGCGAGGAGGCCGAGGGAATATTCTCCCTGGCCTCGCGCAGCGGCAACCAGCTGCTGTGGATAGGTGCGGCGGCGGTGGTGGCCGTCATTGTCCTGTTCCTCAACACCCGGTTCTACAAGACAGTATCCTGGCCCCTGTACATCCTGTCGGCGGTACTCCTGGTAGCCGTACTGATCTTCGGGCACGAGGTAAACGGTTCCAAGTCCTGGCTGGGCCTGCCCGGAGGGATTGCCGTCCAGCCCTCCGAGTTCTCCAAGATAGCCACCGCCCTCTGCCTTTCCCGGGTCATGGGCACCTACGGCTTCAACCTTACCCGGACCGCCGACTTCCTGAAGGTGGCCGCCATCATCATTGTCCCCGTGGGACTGATAGCGCTTGAGCCGGACATAGGAACGATACTGGTGTACTGCTCCCTCGCCTTCATGCTGTACCGGGAGGGACTGCCAGGCCGGATTCTGGGATTCACCGGATATGCCGTCCTGCTGTTCCTGGTGACGCTCAAATTCTCCCCCTTCGTCTCCATCCTCATGACTGTCGGCACCATCGGAATCATCCGGACCCTGACCTCGCGCACACCCGTGCGGGTCTTCCTCATATATGCCGCCTTCATCGCGGCCGCGGCCTTCATTCCCAGGCTGCTGTCGGTCGAGGCGGTCGCCCGTGTCACCGGCATGGCGGCGGAGTACTGGCTGCTGATCATCATTGCCCCCTTCCTCATCTGGTTCATTGTCCACAATGTCCGCAACAAGATGAAGGGCTGGGGCATCTACGTCCTGTCCCTGGTTCTGTCCCTGGTCCTGGTATTCTCGGTGGACTTCATATTCCACAATGTGCTTCAGCCGCACCACCGCGACAGGATAGAGAACCTGCTCGGCATATCCCAGGACCTGATGGGCGCAGGGTACAATGTCAATCAGTCCAAGATAGCCATCGGGTCCGGCGGACTGACCGGCAAGGGATTCCTGGAGGGGACCCAGACCAAGTTCAACTTCGTCCCGGAACAGAGCACAGACTTCATCTTCTGCACCATCGGAGAGGAATGGGGCTTCATCGGCAGCATCACCGTACTGGCCCTGTACCTCATCATCATAATGCGCATCGTCACGTCGGCCGAGAAACAGAAGGACAAGGGTGCGCGGGTGTACAGCTACTGCGTGGCCTCAATCATCTTCATGCACGTGTTCGTCAATGTGGGCATGACCATAGGCATCATGCCGGTGGTGGGCATACCGCTGCCGCTGATAAGCTATGGAGGCTCGTCCTTCCTGACTTTCACGATACTGCTTTTCATCCATCTGAGATTTGACCTGGAAAGATGGAAATAGGTGCAGTATGAGTTGAAAAAATTACTACATTTGAGGTTTGTTAGAAAATCCTTTAAAATTCATAAAAAACACTGACTATGCCACTCAATTTTGTAGACAGACACAACGGTCCGAGACAGTCTCAGATCAAGCACATGCTGGATGTCATCGGCGTGGGCTCCGTAGACGAGCTCATCAAGCAGACTATTCCCTCCGACATCCTGCTCAGCGAGCCCCTCAAGCTGGATGAGCACGTGTCCGAGCATGCCTATCTGGCACGTCTCAAGGAGGTTGCCTCCAAGAATAAACATTTCCGCTCGATGATCGGCCTGGGCTTCTACGGCACCGCCTCGCTGCCCGTAATCTCCCGCAACATCTTCGAGAACCCCTCGTGGTACACCTCCTACACTCCCTATCAGGCCGAGATATCCCAGGGCCGCCTGGAGGCTCTCATCAACTTCCAGACCATGATCTCCTCCCTGACCGGCTTCCCCATGTCGAACTGCTCCATGCTGGACGACGCCACCGCCGCCGGTGAGGCCATGAGGATGATCCACGAGCTCCGTCCCCGCGACGCCGTGAAGGCCGGAAAGAACACCTTCTTCGTGGACCGGAACATCTTCCCTCAGGTACTCTCGGTCATCGAGACCAGGGCCAAGGGTCTGGGCATAAAGGTAACCGTAGGCGACTGGAAGGAAGTCCTCGCAGCCGGTTTCGACCCCGAGTGCTACGGAGCGCTGCTCCAGTATCCCGCAGCTGACGGTGAGGTCCGCGACTACACCGCATTCTGCGACGCAGCCCACAAGGCCGGTATGCTCGTGGCCGCCCACTGCGACATCCTCGCACTGGCAGTCATGAAGGAGCCCGCCGCATGGGGAGCTGACGTAGCTGTCGGAACTGCCCAGAGATTCGGACTCGGCATGGGTTACGGCGGTCCTACAGCAGGCTGGATGGCTACCCGCGACCAGTACAAGAGAAATATTCCCGGCCGTATCATCGGCGTATCCGTTGACCGTCTCGGCAAGAATGCCCTCCGTCTGGCCCTCCAGACCCGCGAGCAGCACATCAAGAGAGAGAAGGCCACCTCGAATATCTGCACCGCCACAGCCCTGATGGCAGTGATGTCCGGCATGTACGCTGCATATCACGGACCCGAGGGCATCCGCGAGATAGCCATGAACGCCTTCAACTACGCCCATGCTATGGCAGCCCTGCTCCGCAAGGGTGGATATAAGCTCGCCAACGAGGACTTCTTCGACACCATCCGCGTACTCGGAGTCAATGCCGGCGAGATCCGCGAGAAGGCCGAGGCCGCAGGCTTCAACTTCTACTATCCCGATGACCAGACCGTACAGATCTCCTTCGACGAGCTGTCCGACTGCGCCGAGGCCGTGAAGATCGCTGAGATCTTCGGAGTCAAGGCTGAGTGCGCCCGCGGCACCGAGTATCCCGTGCCCATGAAGAGGGAGAGCGCCATCCTCACCGAGAGCATCTTCAACAAGTACCACTCGGAGACCGAGATGATGCGCTACATCAAGAAACTCGAGCGCAAGGACATCTCCCTGACCCACTCCATGATACCTCTGGGCTCCTGCACCATGAAGCTCAACGCCGCAGCGGAGATGCTGCCCCTGAGCTGGAGCGAGCTCACCGACGTGCATCCCTTCGCTCCCACATGGCAGACCGAGGGCTACAACCAGATACTCTCCGAGCTGGAGCATGACCTCTGCGTCATTACCGGATTTGACCGCTGCTCCCTGCAGCCCAACTCCGGCGCCGCAGGCGAGTACGCCGGCCTGATGACCATCCGCCGCTATCTCGAGGCTCAGGGCCAGGGCTCGCGCAACACCGTCGTCATCCCTACCTCCGCTCACGGAACCAACCCCGCCAGCGCCGCCATGGCCGGATTCAACATCGTCCTGGTCGGCTGCGACGAGCACGGCAACATCAACGTGGACGAGCTGCGCCAGAAGGCCGAGGCCAACAAGGACAGCCTGGCCGGCATCATGATCACCTATCCCTCGACCCACGGAGTATTCGAGGTCAAGATCCGCGAGATCTGCAACATCATCCACGAGAACGGCGGTCAGGTCTACATGGACGGAGCCAACATGAACGGCCAGGTCGGCATCACCAACCCCGGCTTCATCGGCGCCGACGTATGCCACCTCAACCTGCACAAGACCTTCGCAATGCCTCACGGCGGCGGCGGTCCCGGAGTAGGCGCCATCTGCGTGGCTGCCCACCTCTCGCCCTACGTTCCCGGACATCCCGTAATGCCTCAGTGCGGCGGTCATGACGTGACTGCAGTGGCATCGGCTCCCTACGGCAGCCCCCTGCTCGCTCCCATCACCCACGCCTACATCAAGCTGCTCGGTCCTGACGGACTGCGCAAGGCTACCGAGATGGCCATCGTCAATGCCAACTATCTGGCTTCCCGCCTGTCCAAGGAGTTCAACATCTACTACACCGGAGTCACCGGACGTGTGGCCCACGAGTGCATCGTAGACCTGCAGAACTTCAAGGCTGACTACGGAGTGGACGCCACCGACATAGCCAAGCGTCTGATGGACTACGGATTCCACGCTCCCACCCTCTCCTTCCCCGTACACGAGACCCTGATGGTGGAGCCCACCGAGAGCGAGTCCCTCGAGGAGCTCGACCGCTTCGTGGACGCCATGATCAGCATCAAGAGAGAGTGCGAGGCCATCAAGGAAGGCAAGGCCGACAAGAACGACAACGTCGTGAAGATGGCGCCCCACACCGCCGAGGAGGTATGCTCCGACTCCTGGAGCCATCCCTACTCCCGCGAGGAGGCCGCCTATCCCCTCGAGTGGATCCGCGACAACAAGTTCTGGCCTGCATGCGCCAGGGTGGACAACGGCTACGGTGACCGCAACCTCGTTCCTGTAGTGAAGTAACGGGCACACCTGAGATTTACCCGATGAGGCTGTGGCTGGAATGCGTTTCGGACACAGCCTCTTTTTCAATTTACTCAAACACATCTTATTCCTATTCCTATGAATGACATCCTTCTATCCGGACTCCTCAACCTCTTCGCCCTCTTCGGCGCAGTGAACCGGACCGACAAGAGCCGGTCCCTGCAGATGCTCTCCAACTACCTGACCAAGCACTTCGGCGTCAGGATGCTGGACGACTACCTGCCGCTGTACTCCGACCTGAGGGATTTCTACGACATATCGCCGGAGCTGGACAAGGACGCCATCATAGAAGGTATATGCAGCAACATCAAGCACAGGATATCCCGCGAGGACCAGACCCTGATGCTGCTGCGTCTGATGGAATTCTGCGATCCCACTCCGGGCTCCGATAAAGGAGAGAGTATCGCGGAGGAGAACATGCAGATATTCCGCAAGGTGGCCGAGCTCTTCGAAGTGGACGGAGACATCTTTGCGGACTTCGTATGCTATGTTTCCGGAGAGACCAACGCACATGTGCTCACCCTCACCCGCGATGGGATGAACGGCGAGCTGCGCCTAATCAACCTTGAGAGATACAACAAGATTCTCTTCAGTTACAATGGCCCCGACACAGTGCTGATGAACGACATTCCCGTCCTTCCGGGCACATTCCTCGTATGGCAGCAGAGCGGCGTGCTCAAAAGCAGGCACATGCTCCCGCTCTACTACAGCAACATCTCCGCCCTGTACGACTCCGGATGCCGGAAACACGAGATAGTCCTCTCCGGCAGAGACATCAACTTCCGTTTTCCGGGAAGCGACAACGGCATGCACGACCTCACATTCGACCTACGCAGCGGACAGCTGGTAGCCGTCATGGGAGGCAGCGGAACCGGCAAGTCCACCCTGCTGTCCCTACTAAACGGCACCATACCGCCCGACAGCGGCTCCATAACCCTCAACGGCCGGGACATCTCCGACCCCAAGGTCAAGGACCTGATCGGTTTCGTACCGCAGGACGACCTGCTGATCGAGGAACTGACAGTCTACGAGAACCTGATGTTCACCGCCCGCCTCTGCTTCGCCGACCTGAGCATGGAGGAGATATCCGCCAGGGTTGACACCATACTCCGGGAACTCGGCCTTGAGAGCACCAAGCATCTGAAAGTCGGCTCACCTATCCACAAATACATCTCCGGAGGCCAGCGCAAACGGCTCAACATCGCCCTCGAGCTCATCCGCGAACCTGCAGTACTGTTTCTGGACGAGCCCACTTCCGGCCTATCCTCATCCGATTCCGAGAAGGTAATCAACCTGCTCAAGGAACAGACCTATAAGGGAAAGCTCATAGTGGTCAATATCCACCAGCCTTCCTCCGACATATTCAAGCTCTTCGACCGGCTGTGGCTGCTCGACAGAGGCGGCTATCCGGTTTACGACGGCAATCCGATCGAGGCCGTCACCTACTTCAAGCGGGCTGCCAACTACGCCGACGCAGAAATAAGCACCTGCTCCCTCTGCGGCAATGTCAATCCGGAAATCATCCTCAACATCATAGACGAAAAAGCGCTGGATGACAGAGGCCAGATCACCGGCAAGCGGAAAGTATCACCGCAGGAATGGCACAGAATGTACCTGAAGAGGACGGACAGAAGCGCCCCAGTGGAACGAAGGGACATTCCGGAGACGGAACAGACGCGGCCGTCGAAACTGAAACAGCTGCTGATTTTCCTGCAGAGAAACCTGCGGACCAAGCTTCCCGACACCCAATACCTGCTCATCACCCTTGCCGAAACCCCGCTGCTTGCCCTGATTGTAGCCCTGCTCACCCGCTACGCCCCCGAGAGCGGATACACCGTCATTGACAACAAGAACCTGGTATCCTATCTCTTCATGGCCGTCATCGTAGCCATTTTCGCCGGGATGAGCGTCAGTGCCGAGGAAATTTTCAGGGACAGGGCCCTGCTCAAGCGGGAGAAGTTCCTGCGGCTGTCCCGTTCCTCCTACCTGTGGTCCAAGATAATCTACCTCGGCGGAGTGTCACTTATCCAGACCCTGCTCTTCATCCTGGTCGGAAACACCGTCATGGGCATCGGATTCGGATTCTGGTTCTGGTGGCTCATTCTCTTCCTCTCGGCCGTACTGGCCAACCTGACCGGCCTCATCCTCTCCCAGTCCCTGAGTTCGATAGTCTCGATATACATCACCATTCCCCTGCTGCTCATTCCCCAGATCCTGCTCTGCGGCCTGGTGGTCAAGTTCGAGGACCTCACACCGCGCTCAACCACAGGGAACGTACCGGTAATCGGGGACGTGATTCCCTCACGGTGGGCCTTCGAAGCCCTGGCTGTCAGCTCATTTGCCTACAATGATTTCGAGAGGGACATCTTCGGATACGACAAGGTCAAGTACCAGACCCAGTACTACCGCACCGCATACATCAGCGAACTGGACTCGAGGCTGGAGAATGCCGACAGCACGGACCTGGAGACAGTTCGCCGCGGAATACCGGTACTCTGGGAGCGGTTCGACATCAGGCCATATGAAGGCCGGCTGGAAAATATCCGCTACGGAACATTCGACACGACTCTACGGGCAGACATCAGGGAATGGCTGACTTACGCAGAAGACACTCTGGGGACAATAGGCACCGGAGCCACCCTCGCAGCCGACCGGATTCTTACGGACTACCGGAACAAATACGGACGGGAAGCGCTGCTGGAGCTGCGCAGGGACAACTGGAACAATTTTCTGGAGTCTCTGGTCATCAATTCTGCCTCGGACGAGCTGTACACCGTTATCGACGGGACCATTGTGCCCAGGGTCGGGCAAGTATGGCTCGACCCTCCCTCCCATAACGGCAGGGCCCCGTTCTACAGTTCGACCAAAATTGTAGGAAATCTGAAAATCAGCACCCTGGCATACAATACAGGGATTCTTGTCCTTATGTGCCTGAGTGCCGGATTACTGCTCTTCCTGGATATTCCCGGGAGGTTCCTGAGAAAACGTGGAAATTAGTTGCTATTTTTTACAAAACATCCTATCTTTGTCCAAAATAATATCTAACCGCGATGAAAAAAATCACACTTCTTTTAGCTGCCGCCATGATGGTGCTCGTGTGCGCCTGCGGCAACAATCAAGGCAACAAGAAAAAATCCGAGACTAAAACCAACGTAGAAGAGCAGTACATCAAGGCTGATCTCAAAATCAAGCTCGACTCCCTCGTTAAGGAAATGGGACGTCTCTCTACTCCTGTCATCGTCGATATCCAGAACGGAGAACTTACTCTTACAGACAAGGAGAAGAGAAACAAACCCGCATACCTTCTCCCTGCATCCAAGGCTGACGAGGCCGTTACCCTCAACGAGAAATACAGAGCAGTGGTCATGCTGGGCTGCGACATGACAGTCGCCCAACTCTACGGCATGCCTGTTGACAGCTACAAGCAGGCTATCGCCAAACTGCAGGCCGACATCAATAATCCCGCCTTCGGCAACGCCCAGTCAGAGGAGTCTCTCGAGTCCAGAATAGAGAAATTCTACAACGAGTCCGTAAAGGCCGGTACAGTCAACCTTTTCTGGGAGGCCGTAGTTGCCGGTACCGTAGAGCAGCTATTCATCATCACTCAGAACATCGACAAGTTCCTGCCCTGCTTCGATGACAAGGCCGCTTCAGAGGTTTCCTATCGTTTCATCCTCGTGCACGAGGGTATCAAGTCCCTGATTCCCTACCATCCCGAGCTTGAACAGCTCCAGACCATTCTGAAGCCTCTCGAGGTAATCAACGCCACCAACACAGCCGAGCTCCGTGACCAACTCCTCGAGCTCAAGGGCGCTATCGAGAATGCACGCGGCCAGCTCCTCTAGTCCACGGACATAACACACCATAGCAAAAAGCGGCGGGGAAAAACCCCGCCGCTTTTCGTCATAATAGACAACAGCACTCTACCGCATCTTGCGCCATGCCCATACGATATAGGCTATGACAAAGGGAATCGCTATGGACACCCAGGCCATCACCTTGAGGGTGAAGAGGCTCGAAGAGCTGTTGTAGAGAGTCAGGGAGCTCTGCAGGTCCACGGTCGATACGTAGTAGGCGGTGTCATTAAAACCGGCGCAGAGCAGGATGGCCCAGACAGCCAGCAAGGCTCCGCCGCCTACGATGTAGAAGTTCTGTCTGACTCCCTTGCCGAGGAAATGCCTTGCAAGTCCGGCGAGTACGAGCACCACTCCTGACAGGAACACTACGGCTATCCACCAGGTGTGCAGCATATTGTGCAGATACTTGAAAGGCTCGGCAGATATTGTGCCTGTAGCGGGATCCACCGCATATCCGGTCTTGAGGAACATCCACAGCACGAAAGCCACGAAAGTCAGGACAAATGCAGGAGCCGTGATCATTAGCCTCTTACGGCATTTCTCCGCAAATGCACCTACATCCGGTTTCATCAGAAGGTAGAGCAGTCCAAGGGTCCTGGCAGCCAGGAATACCACTACTCCAAGAAGCAGGTTCATCGGATTTGCCAGAGCATCCAGTCCGTGCCAGCCGTTTGCCCAGCGGGAAATGGCCGGAGACGCAGCATCCGTTATGGACACCTTGTCCACCGTAAAGGCCCCGCCGGTGAAGAAAGTACCGACAGCCACCCCGAGCAGGAATGTTCCGAGAGCACCGTTGAGAAAGAGGAATATCTCAAATGTACGGGCGCCGAAGAGGTTGCCTGCAGCCTTGCGGTATTCGAAGGAGAATGACTGAATTACGAAAAGCAGCAGGATGCAGATCCACAGCCAGTAGGCTCCGCCGAAACTGGTTGAATAGAACAGGGGGAAGGATGCGAAGGCGGCACCTCCGAAAGTCACGAGGGTCGTGAAGGTTATTTCCCATTTATGCCCTGCATATTTTACTACAAAGTCCTTTTCCTCCTCTGAGGAAGCAGTGCGGAGCAGCAGACCCTGCGCTCCCTGTACGAAGAGCAGGAACACTAAAATGGCTCCGAGAAGGGCAACCAGGGCCCACCAGTAATGTTGCAGAAAATACAGTGTATCCATAATTATTCTCCTCCTTTCTTAATCTGTTTGAGCATGATGCTGATCTCCACGCACAGCATGGCGGTGAACAGGACTGCGAAAATGATCAGGGTCGTGAGAACGTTGCCGGACTCGACTCCCGATACGGCCGCATTCACGGGAAGCAGGTTCTGGATCGTCCAGGGCTGACGGCCTACCTCGGCTACTATCCAGCCCGACTGCGAGCAGATGTACACCAGAGGCACGCTGATGATGCCGAGCCACAGGAGCCATTTGTGTTTATCCTTGACGATGAGGTTCTTCCACTCGAAGATGATGTAGAGGATAAAGAGCAGGATGAAGAACATGCCGAGGGCCACCATGATATGGAAGGCGTAGAATACCAGGGGAACATTGGGTACGAGGTCCTCGGGCTCCTCCACATAGTGATAGCCGAAATAGTCGAAATTCTGCTCCAGCACTGCCTCAGCCTGAGCCATTGCCTGGGTGTCTCCGGACTCCTTGGCTGTCTGATAGTCGGCCAGGGCAGTGACTGCCGCCGTACCCATTGCCTTTTTCTCGGCAAACGAGGGCTCGATGTAGGTGTTGCCCTCCCTGTCGGTGAACTCGTAGCCACCTTTGATAATGTCATTGATACCTGGCACAAAACCGTCTGCCTGACGGGTCGCAAGGAATGAGAGCATGTTGGGGAAGGATATTTCGAAAAGGTAAGGATCCTCGTCTGCACCCTCCCCGCCTATGATGTCCTTGTCGGGATTAAGAATACCTACGGCTACTAAAGGCGCTTTCTCCGAGCCGTCGTACAGTCCCTCCATGGCGGCCAGCTTCATCGGCTGCACCTTTGCCACATTGTAGGCGGAGCCGTCACCGGTCCCTATAAGCACTGCAAGGGATATTATACCGAATACCGAGGCTATGCGGATGGACTTGCGGGCCAGTGTCTGCTCCCGCTTGCGCAGCAGGAACCAGGACGATACGGCAATCACGAATATAGATGCCAGCACATAACCGTTGGTCACCGAATGCAGGAACTTGTTGATGGCCACCGGTGAGAACACCACTTGCCAGAAGTCGGTCATCTCGCTGCGGGCTGTATCCGGATTGAACTCCATTCCTATAGGATACTGCATCCAGGAATTGGCTATGAGAATCCATATTGCAGAAAGGTTGGTTCCTATGGCCGTAAGCCATGTAGATACCAGATGGGCCTTCTTGCTGACCTTGTTCCAGCCGAAATACATCACTGCGAAGAAGGTACTCTCCATGAAAAATGCGAAAATACCCTCTATGGCCAGCGGGGCACCGAATATGTCACCCACGAACCATGAATAGTTGCTCCAGTTGGTACCGAACTCGAACTCCAGGATGATACCTGTCGCCACTCCCATCGCGAAGTTGACGGCGAAAAGCTTCATCCAGAACTTCGTGGTCCTCTTCCAGAACTCATCTCCGGTCATCACGTACCGGGTCTCCATAAAGGCTATAAGAAAGCCCAGACCGAGAGTCAGGGGCACAAACAGCCAATGATACATTGCAGTCAGAGCGAACTGCCACCTTGAAAGGTCTACCAGCGTCGTTAAAAGCATTTGTTTATGGTTTTAGCATTAATATTACTTGGTAAGATTCTCTATAACCACCCGGCTCTTCTCCGCGTCCGACTCACAGTCTGCAAGAGCCGGACGGAAGAAGAACACTCTCAGGATGGCGAACATGATAAACAGCTTCAGGAGAATTACGATCCACAAAGTCCTGCCGAGGGATGACATGCCCCTGAAGCCTTCGTAATAGAAGAGCCAGATTCTGCGCAGGCGTTCCATTACCGTCTGAGTTAAAGTTCCTCCGCAAACATGGGATCCCAGGGCGGAAGCATGATAGGAGCGGTGTCCAGGAGTTTGAGAATGTTCTCGGGCACGTACTTCTTCTCCACTACCAGACGGAACATATATTCCTCGAACCATTCGTCGGTCATCACCAGATGACCTTTGTGGCCTGTCATGCCCCAGGAATTCTCGACTTTCCATTTTCTGGCGTTGCCGTTCTCATCCAGGTCCACAGCCATAAGGGTCATGGCGTGGGACGAGCCGCTGGAGCCGGTGAGGATTCGCTCGCGCTTGTCCATGCCGAAGGTTGTTCCCATGAGTGAACCGTAATCGTAGTAATTCACATCCAGCACACCGTTCTTGCGGTCGAGGAACTTGCCCACGTCGCAGGAGAAGTACATCATGGTACCGTCCTTGATAGATGCGATGGCCATTGCCTCGATCTCCTCGATAGGAAGATTGATGTACAGCCAGTTCTTGCCGTCATACTGATGGCGGTCGTACTCTATCTCATAGACCTTGTAGAACTCGCGGGTAGGGTCGTTCATCAGCATCACATAGTTGTTCTTCAGGTCCACGCCCACGTACTCGTCATAGAATGACTTCGGGGTGTAGGTCTTTGTGCTGACAGGCTTGCCCTCGGCGTCATACATGGTCCAAGTGAACTCCATGGGAGGCTCACCGAGATTGAGCACGAGGAAACGGTAGACGAAGGCCAGCATCTCCACCTTGCGCTGTTCGAGCATGGCGGGCAGTTCCTTCTTAGAGCCTGTCATCTCCCTGAGTTCCAGGCCGAACTCCTTGAGTTTGAGATTCAGCAGACGGGACATGCCGGAAGTGTGGTTGCTGGAGTATGTCTCGGGCATCACATTGGAGGGGACCAGACCGTATTTGGTTATCAGGTCGGATACTCCGGTGAACTGGCCGCCGTCTCCTATCGCGTGACGGAAAAGCCACTCCACCTTGCGGTCATCCATAGGAAGATCACGGGTGTCGATGATACCCTGGAGAAAGAGATTGGCTTTCTCAAGCTGGTCGTAGAAGAAGATGTAGTTCTGGGAGAACTCGAAGGGTCCGAGGTTGTACTTTTCGATCATCTTGGCACGAAGCACGTTCATTCCGGAGAACAGCCAGCAGCGTCCGCTGGACTGCTGGTCGGAGATACCCTTGGACTTCACCTCGTCAGAAAAGTAGTAATCATAGGTGGCCTCTATGCCCTGCTTCACGGAGAGCTTGTTGATGTCATTGGCAGAAATGGCATTCTGCAGGGCCAGTTCATCGGGCGTTCCCTGCCAGCCCTGACGGATCTGAGCCATCATCTCGTCGGTGATACCGCCCTGAGCCATTGCGGACACGGACACAGCCGCAGCCGCGCAGATAGTCAATACTTGTTTAATCATAATAAAATCAAATTTAATGTTGTTCTCTAATATTCAATTGGTCCTGTCCGGATTCTGCCTGCCGGCCCGGGCTATTTCCACGGCCTGAGAGCCGCCAGTGCGTCCAGTGCCTGCTGCATGGCCGCACGGGCCTTCGTGTCATTCTCCCTCAGCAGAGCGGCCTTCAGGTCAGCCTCGTAAGGCAGGTACTGTATCGCCTCGATGTACTTCGCGGCCCTCGCCCTCACCTGAGGGGAAGCATCGTAGAGCAATCCCTGCAGCCAGGTCTTGCAGTCCCAGGAATAATGGTCCTCGAGCCACCCGAGGGCAGCCACCTTCTCCTGAGCCGTACCGTACAGGAAGGTCTGGAAACACTGCGACTCGTAGCGCAGGTCGTCCACACTCATGAGTATCTCCTCGGGAGCCACCGGTGGTGTAAGCACCTCTGCCGGATACGTCTTCAGCGGCTTGCCGAGGGTCCAGCGCACCATACGGGGCACCATCCACATCTTGCCGGGAGTCGCCTCCGGATGTCCCACCACCGTAAACACCTTGCCCTTACCGTAATCATTGCCGGTCAGGAAAGGCTTGCCGTTGGTCATATCGGCAGGCGCACCGCCCTCCTCATGCACATCGCTTTCCATTGTACCGAAAGAAGTGAAGGGGACATCGCTATCCACGAATACAGGTCCTTCGTAATAGAACACATAGGATGTATCCTCCTTGGCCAGCTCGTGAAATATCTTCCTGCCCTCCTTGTTCAGAGTCATCTTGGCCATACCGTGGCCCCTGTTGTCATGCTCGCGGTCGATGGCGCGGGCACCGGTCAGGGCCATGCAGGTATAGTCCGGGGTATTCGAAAACAGGTAGGCACCGGCACAGATACCCACCGCCCCGCCTCCGCGGTGCACGAAATCCTTGATCAGCGCCATATTGGTCTGACCCAAATTCAGATACTGACGGCTTCCGCCTCCTCCAGGAATCACTATTGCATCCAGACTGTCCAGCACTCCGGACGCGATATCGCTGCTGTGCACTATCCTCACCTCCATATCCTCATCCAGACTGAGAGCCGCCACAGTCTCGCGGATACAGGTAACGGCACCTCCGTCACCCTGAAACACAGCTACTTTTATCTTCTGATTATTTCCGCCACCACAAGAAACGAGCATCATGGCGGCAACTATGGCAGCAACTGCTGCGAACAGCGATTTTCCAACTTTTCTCATAGGCGCAACATTTAACTTTCAAATATAGGAAAATTCCCCCAATCTCTACCACTCCTCCCTTCCAAAACTCCTAAGTTTAAACGCCGCTGCCCTTTGGCCGTTCCCCACTCCCGTTCCCCCACCCGTTCCACCTTCCGAAGGTGGGACGATTTCCCGCATTTTCCACTCACCTTCCGAAGGCAGGCAGAAGCCGTACTGCCCCGAGAGCCCACTGTGGCCGCGATTAGCTTTCCTCCGGACACATCACACCTTC
>CALVDH010000015.1 GCA_944326235.1 uncultured Bacteroidales bacterium
GACATGAGCGTAGACGAGGCCATCGAATTCTTCTCCTCCACCGGCGAGCCCGCCGCCACCCGCATCGCCTCCAAGCTCATGCCCCTGCACGACGTCGGCCTCGGCTACATCGCCCTCGGCCAGAACAGCAGCACCCTCAGCGGCGGTGAGAGCCAGCGCGTCAAGCTCGCCTACTTCCTCGGCCTCGGCAAGGACTCCATCCCCATCCCTGCCACATCGAACAGCCAGAACTCCGCCTCAGACAGCATCACAGGTGACAGCATCCCCGGTCAAGGTCCATCCTCATCCGGTTCCGTTACCGCCAGACGCTCCCGCCAGGCCGACAAGCCCATCCTCTTCATCTTCGACGAGCCCACCACCGGCCTCCACTTCGACGACATAGAGAAACTCCTCGCCTCCTTCCGCGCCCTCCTCGACCGAGGCCACACCATCGTCGTCGTCGAGCACAACCCCTACATCATCGCTGCCGCCGACCACATCATCGAGCTCGGGCCTGAGGGCGGCGATGCCGGCGGATACCTCATCAGGCCTTCGGTCTGATGAGGTAAGCAGCTCACCATGCCTTCGGCCTGGTGAGCTGGGGAGTACTCCCCTCCCAACCCTCCCCCAGGGGAGGGCTATGTCGCTTCGCTCCGACAAGATTGCAACCATCAACCATTACTCCTTCGGAAGGAGTAGAATACTTCGGCCAACGCATACAGGGACTGCAGCTACATTTTCGCTTACGCCCTCACCTTCGGAAGGTGCGCGATTTACCCACGATATCGTCCCGCCTTCCAAAGGTGGACTGTACCATAGACTGAACAACGGTAAGCAGAGAGACACCTTATTTTCACAACGAACTGAAATACTGGCACATAGAAACACAACGAGAGCTTTTCGGCCGCATCCATACCTGCCGAAAGCACACGCCACCCCAGCAAGTAACTGACCTTCCAGCACATACGATTCCACCCCGCGTCAGTACCTACCGTTACTTCGCACTGCTGCAATTGCTGCCACTTTCCCACTCCTTCCGAAGGAGTCGTACGAATATGATGGCCGGAATTACGGGAGAAATCAGACGGCAGATATCCTAGGTACACCTCTACGATACTGAGTATCTGAAGTGAAAGTTTGTATATCTGAAACGTTTGCGTATATTTACGTATCAGCACTAGATTGCGATGACTGTACTTGGAATAATAGCGATTGTGGAGATTCCTTTTCTGGTGTCGCTCATGTTTATAGCACTACTTGTTATAGTGCATAAAAGTGACAAAAAAGGGAAAGTAAATCGCTGACCATTTCTGTCCTTTAATAATTTGGCCATAGTCGCGACTTCTGCCGGAAAAGAAAGTCGCAACTATGGCCAATTTGTCTTCAGAAGATGTATACAACCATATCTCAACATCACTTACAATGGGCTGTCTGCAGTCCGTCAAAGACACAAGTTTGGTCAATATACTCGTAATGCCCTATGGCCTTTAAATAAATAAGCCGACATCTCTGCCGGCTCGGAGCAGCAGACGCCACCCTTTCGGGCGCACTCCACCGCATTACAAACGTACTGATTTTCCACCATTAGGAGCCGAGAAAAATGTATTTTACAAGTACAATAATCTTGAATACGTGAAATATCTATTAAACGATAAAGTCGAATACGTGCATCATAAGACTAAAGACATACAATCAACGAGATATTGCCGGGCTAACAGCCAGTCAAACAAATCACTATATAGCAGCATGTTGCAATTGCGTCAGTCCACCGCAAGGCGTTTAAAATGGATTGAAATGGCTTGCGGCTGGGGGCGCAAAATCTATTAACGCGGACACCACAACGGCACCGAATCACGGAAAACACTGCCGTTGTGGATGCGGAGCAGAAGAAAAATCCCGCACAGAGGCTACGCAGCAGGGGTAACAGCTAAACGCAGACACCGCAACGGCACCAAATCACGGAAAACGCTGCCGTTGCGGTACGAACCGCGGTACGGGCCTTACCGTTACGCAGAAATCAGAGGGGGGCAACGCAGAAAATCAGAAGGGGCGCAACGCAGCAAATCACAGCCCGCGCAGAATACCTTTGTCCCCCACCACATAGATGCGGTCCCCCTCGATGAGGATACCCCTGCCCAGACCGGCCTCGCGGTTCTCAGCATTGTCCACATTCACCGCTATTACCCGGCCGTCATAGAAAGTGGAGATGTCGTCAAATATAGTGTGTCCTACGATTACACGGTCCGCCTGATACCGGTCCAGGATGAGGCCGAGGGTATCCGCGGCCAGGGGATGGTACTTCTCCGCATCCCTTACCATGCCGCGGTACCACAGAGGACCGCTGCTGCCCATGAGGAAATATATCATCGGAGATGCCTCCTTCCGCTCCGCCTTGGTCTTGTAAAGGCCGGCGCTTACCTGCTCATTGACAAAGGGGATGTCCAGGTTCTGCCTGTAGAAATCACTGCTCAGGCCCGCGTGCACGAAGAGACAGCGGCCCGACATCTGCATGGTGTTGCGCACGGACAGCCACCTGCCAAGTTCGGAGGAAGGAGAGAGCAGATCCGCATACTTCATGCCCAGAGTATCCGCCAGTCCGGTATATTTGGGCTTGGCATAGCGCAGGTCGTTCATCAGTACCATAGGCTCGTGGTTGCCCAGGAGGTAATCCACCCGTCCGCCGGCCTTAGCCGCTTGCGCCTCCAGCTGATATATCAGCCATAGTATCTGAACGGCATCATTGCCCCGGTCGAACACATCCCCGATGACCACGAGCTGGTTCGCCCCGAAGTTCCAGTGACAGTCCGCGTCTATCACTCCGTTTCCCTGCAGCAGGCTTATGAAACAGTCCAGGTTGCCGTGCGGGTCGGAAGTAACGAAGATCCTGTCCGGCTGCTCTGTCGTCCAATCCGGACGCTCCACCGGATGCAGCGACACATCGAAACTATGCACCTCATCACTTGATACTACTGTAAAGCCATAATCCCCCGGCAATGAGGTCAGAAGGGTATCCACCAGCCGTCCCTCCGGAGTCACCGACACCATCCTGACAGTACCGTCCTCCTGATACATAATATAAGGACCGTCGGAAGTCTGAGCCCCGGCAACGGTAACCAAGCATAAAAGGCTGACGAGCAGCATCCACATTCTGTACATACCTGTTGTTTTCATTGTTCCTGTAAAAATTACATTTCTCCAGCGCGAAGATAACAAGGATTTCCTATATTTGTAACCTATGGAAAAACTACAGGCCCTCATATCATCCACGAATGATATCATCTGGTCCTACCTGCTGGTAGGCGTTCTCATTATCTGCGCAGTATGGTTCACAGTGCGTTCCGGCTTCCTTCAGTTCAGGTCGGTACCTGAGATGCTGCGTCTGCTGACCGAAAGGAGGTCCAAGGACAGCGGCAAGGACGGCAAGCGCAGCATCTCCTCGTTCCAGGCCTTCGCGGTATCCATCGCCAGCCGTGTCGGCACGGGCAATCTGGCAGGTGTGGCTACGGCAATAGTCGTGGGCGGCCCCGGTGCAGTGTTCTGGATGTGGATAATGGCCCTCTTCGGCAGTGCGAGCGCCTTCGTGGAGTCGACCCTGGCCCAACTGTACAAGCGTCCGGCCAAGGACGGCACCTTCATCGGAGGACCGGCCTACTATATGGAACGTGGCATAGGCAAACGCTGGATGGGAGTGCTCTTCGCAGTACTCATCTCGATAACATTCGGTTTTGCATTCAACTCGGTACAGAGCAATACCATCTGCGCCTCATGGGAACTGGCGTTCAACGTACCGGCCCGGTGGATGGGTATCATCCTCACGGCCCTGACCCTCGTGATCATCTTCGGCGGCATCCGGCGCATCGCCGGCGTGAGCAGCCTGCTCGTCCCCGTAATGGCCCTCCTCTACATCGCCCTGGCGCTTGTCATCATAGCCATGAATATAGGAGAAATTCCCAAGGTACTCGGCCTGATCGTCTCGGACGCATTCGGCTTCGGGGACGGAAACGGCGGAGGATGGAGGGAACTGGCCGGAGGAGGCATCGGCGCCACCATCATGCAGGGAGTCAAGCGCGGAATGTTCAGCAATGAGGCGGGCATGGGCTCGGCTCCGAACGTGGCCGCAACCGCAGACACCACCCACCCTGTAAAACAGGGACTCATCCAGGCCCTCGGAGTCTTCACCGACACTCTGGTCATCTGCTCCTGCACCGCCTTCATCATCCTCATAGGCGGAGTCAGCGACGCCTCGGTGGACGGCATCCAGCTCACCCAGACCGCCCTGACCGCACAGATAGGACCAGTCGGCGAGATCTTCATCGCCCTGACCATCCTGATGTTCGCATTCAGCAGCGTGATAGGCAACTACTATTACGGCGAGGCCAATATCCGCTTCATCACGAAGAAAAAATGGGTGCTGAACTGCTACCGCATCCTGGTAGCCGGGATGGTACTCTGCGGAGCCCTCATAACCCTGGACCTGGCCTGGGCCCTGGCTGACCTGACCATGGCGCTGATGGCTCTGTGCAACCTGATAGCCATCATGATTCTCTCACCCCAGGCCTTCAGGCTGCTCAGCGACTACCGCAGCCAGAAGAAGGCCGGCATCAAGAACCCCGTATTCAAAAAAGAGAGCCTGCCCGATATCAAGGACAAGCTCGAATGCTGGTAGAAATATTTCTCTGCCGGACTACTCCGCTGCCGACTTGAGACGCTCGGCGTTCTCGGCTATGGTCAGCTGGTCGATGACCTCCTGGATGTCGCCGTCCATGAAGACGGGCAGGTTGTACATCGTGTAGTTGATGCGGTGGTCGGTCACGCGGGACTGGGGGTAGTTGTAGGTGCGGATCTTGGCGGAGCGGTCACCGGTGGAGACCATCGTCTTGCGCTTCTTGGACATCTCGTTGAGATACTTCTCGTACTCCATGTTGTAGATACGGGTACGCAGCTCGGCCAGAGCCTTGTCAAAGTTCTTGAGCTGGGACTTCTCGTCCTGGCACTGCACCACTATGCCGGTCGGGATGTGGGTCAGACGGATGGCCGAGTAAGTGGTGTTCACCGACTGGCCGCCCGGGCCCGAGGAGCAGAAGGTATCCTTGCGGATATCGTTCATGTTGATCTCCACGTCGAACTCATCGGCCTCCGGAAGCACCACCACCGACGCGGCGGATGTATGCACCCTGCCCTGGGTCTCGGTCTGGGGCACACGCTGCACGCGGTGAACGCCGCTCTCGTACTTGAGGGTACCGTAGACGCCCTGGCCTGACACCTTGAAGATGACCTCCTTGTAACCGCCGGCAGCACCCTCGGACTGGCTGTTTATCTCCAGTTTCCAGCCCTTGCGCTCGCAGTACTTGGCATACATGCGGAAAAGGTCGCCTGCAAAGATGGCCGCCTCGTCTCCTCCTGTACCGCCGCGGATCTCCACGATGGCGTTCTTCTCGTCCTGAGGATCCTTGGGAATGAGCAGGAGCTTAATCTCCTCCTCCATGCCCGGGAGCTGCCCCTCGATGGAGGAGAGCTCCTCCTTGGCCAGCTCGCGCAGATCCTCGTCCTTCTCCTTGGAAAGAATCTCCTTCGCACCTTCCAGGTCACCGACCATCTTGATGTACTTGTCGCCGGCAGTCACGATAGGCTCCAGTTCCTTGTATTCGCGGTTGAGCTGGATGTACTTCTTCATGTCGGACATCACGTCGGAGCCGGAAAGCTGCTCCGAGAGTGCCTCGTATTTTTTCTTCAGTTCCTGTAATTTCTCTGTTAAAGGGTATTCGCTCATATACTGATTTCAATTGACCTGCAAAGATACAATAAAATACTGAAATAAAAAGGGCGGGCCCGCCGAAACGGATCCGCCCGTGGAATCAACTCAATAGGGAATAACTTTTATTCGTACTGGGCGAGGATGCCCTTGATCTGCTTGGGTTCCAGACGGCCGTAGACCTTCTCGTCCACGAGCATCACCGGGGCCAGACCGCAGGCACCCACGCAGCGCAGGCACTCCAGGGAGAACTTCCCGTCGGGGGTGACACCGCCCACGTCGATTTTGAGCTCCTTCTTGATCTCCTCCAGGACACCCTCCGCTCCGCGGACATAGCAGGCCGTGCCCATGCACACCGAGATGGAGTGACGGCCCTTGGGCTGCATGGTGAAGAAGGAGTAGAAGGTAACCACACCGTAGACCTTGGCCACCGGGATGTGGAGGCAGCGGGCTATCTCGCGCTGCACCTCCTCGGGGAGATAGCCGAAGTGTCCCTGGGTCTTGTGCAGGACGTTGATCAGCTCACCGGGAGAGTTGTGGAACTCGGCGCAGATCTCGGCGATCTTGTCTTTCTGACATTTGTTCAATTCTATCTTGTCCATAACTGATGTCTCTAAGAATTAATCGTGTTTGTCGAAATAGTGAGTATGCAGCAGGTGATGCGCCTTCTCGCTCAGAGGCTTGCCGAGGAACTCCTCGTAGAGCTTGATGATGTAGGGATTCTCGTGCGACTTGCGGAGAGCCTTGCCGGCGTCCTCGCGGTAGATGGCGTCCATGCGGGCCTTGATTACGCTGCTGTCCCCGTGATGGAATGGCTGGCCGGCACCGCCGATACAGCCGCCGGGGCAGGCCATGATCTCGATTGCGTGGAAGTTGTACATGCCGGCGCGGATACCGTCGAGCAGCTTGCGGGCATTGCCGAGAGTGTGGGCTATACCGATGTTCACGGGCAGACCGTTGAAGTCGATCGTGGCGTGGCGGATGCCCTCGAGTCCCCTGAGCTCATTGAAGTCGATACGGTCCAGCTTCTTGCCGGTGTAGAGCTCGTAGGCAGTACGCACGGCGGCCTCGATCACGCCTCCGGTGGCTCCGAAGATGACAGCCGCACCCGTGGACTCTCCCAGAGGAGCGTCGAAGTCCTCGTCGGGCAGCGAGAGGAAGTCGATGTTGGCCGACTTGATCAGCGATGCCAGCTCGCGGGTGGAGATGGAGTAATCCACGTCGGGGTTGCCATCCACCTTGAACTCATCTCTCTGGCACTCATACTTCTTGGCCAGGCAGGGCATCACGGACACCACCACCAGGTCCTTGCGGTCCACTCCTATCTTCTCGGCGAAATAGCTCTTGGCAATGGCTCCGAACATCTGCTGGGGCGACTTCGCGGAGGAAGGCACGTCCAGCATGTCGGGATAGTTGTGCTCGAAGAAATTGACCCAGGCGGGGCAGCAGGAGGTCAGGATCGGGAGCTTCACGCTCTTGTCACCCTGGAGATAACGTCCGAGGCGGTCGAGCAGCTCGGAACCCTCCTCCATGATGGTGAGGTCGGCGGCAAAGTCAGTGTCGAAGACCTCGTCGAAGCCGAGGCGGCGCAGGGCGGCCACCATCTTGCCTGTAACCAGGGTACCGGGCTCCATGCCGAACTCCTCTCCGAGGGCAGCGCGTACCGCGGGAGCGGTCTGCACGATGACCTTCTTGGTAGGGTCCATCAGGGCCTGAATAATCTTTCCGGTGTTGTCCACCTCGGTCAGGGCACCGGTGGGGCAGACTGCGACGCACTGGCCGCAGAAGGTACAGTTGCTGTCCACCAGCCTCTGCTCGAAGGCGGGAGCGACCACAGCCATGAAGCCGCGGTTCACGGCGCTCAGGGCGCCCACGCTCTGCACGTCGTTGCACATGGTCTCGCAGCGGCGGCACATCACGCATTTGTCCATATCCCTCTTGAGGGAAGGCGAAGTGTCTTTCTTATAGGTGGATACTGCCGCATTCTCCACGGAATGTATCTCCCTTATGCCCAGACGGGCGGCCAGGTCCTGCAGTTCGCAGCGGCCGTTCTTGGGGCAGATGAGGCAGTCCTTGGGGTGATCCGAGAGAATCAGCTCGAGGACGGTCCTGCGGGCATTGATGACTCTCATAGTGTGGGTGTGCACCACCATTCCGGGGGTGCAAACCGTCGAGCAGGAGGGGGCCAGGTTCCTGCGGCCCTCGACCTCCACCACGCAGATGCGGCAGCCGCCCGGACGGTTCTCTACTCCGAGGTTATCCAGTTTCATGTAGCAGAGAGCCGGGATGTCTATTCCCATCTGCCTGGCAGCCTGGAATATCGTCATCCCGTTTTCAACCTCGACCTCTCTGTTGTCTATAGTAAGTTTAATTTTATCCATCTCAGTTACGATTATTGAACGGTTACCGCATTGAATTTACATTTCTCCAGACATGCACCGCAGCGGATACACTTCTCCGTGTCGATGACATGAGCCTGCTTGACCTCGCCCTTGATGGCTCCGGCGGGACATGCCCTGGCGCAGGCAGTACAGCCCTTGCACCGGTCGGGATCGATGGCGTAGACCCTGAGGGCACGGCACTTGTGGGCGGGACAGCGCTTGTCCACGATGTGGGCCACGTACTCGTCGTAGAAGTTGTCGATGGTAGAGAGCACGGGGTTGGGAGATGTCTGGCCGAGACCGCAGAGAGCGGTGTCCTTGATGACCTTGCTGAGGTTCTTGAGGTAGTCCAGATCCTCCATCGTACCCTTGCCCTTGGTGATCTTGTCGAGAATCTCCTCCAGGCGCTTGTTGCCGATACGGCAGGGAGCGCACTTTCCGCAGGACTCGTCCACGGTGAACTGGAGGTAGAACTTGGCCACGGACACCATGCAGTCGTCCTCGTCCATGACGATCATACCTCCCGAGCCCATCATCGAGCCGGCGGCGGTAAGGTTATCGTAATCAATAGGTGTATCGAGATGTTTCTTGGTAAGGCAGCCGCCGGAGGGACCTCCTGTCTGAACGGCCTTGAACTCCTTGCCGCCCTTGATGCCGCCTCCGATGTCGTAGATGACCTCGCGGAGGGTCGTACCCATGGGCACCTCGATGAGGCCCACGTTGTTGATCTTGCCGGCCAGGGCGAACACCTTGGTTCCCTTGGACTTCTCGGTACCGATGGAAGCAAACCACTCGGGACCCTTGAGGAAGATTACGGGTATGTTGGCGAAGGTCTCCACATTGTTGACGTTGGTGGGCTTGCCGAGATAACCGCTGACTGCGGGGAAAGGAGGCTTCACGGTAGGCTCGCCCCTCTTGCCCTCCATCGAGTGGATGAGGGCGGTCTCCTCACCGCAGACGAAGGCTCCGGCTCCGTAGCGGATCTCTATGTCGAAATTGAATCCCGAGCCGAGGATATCGTCTCCCAGCAGACCGTAGTCGCGGGCCTGCTTCATGGCTATCTGGAGACGCTTCACGGCCAGGGGATACTCAGCGCGGATGTACACCAGACCCTTGGAAGCTCCGATACAGTAGCCGCAGATGGCCATGGCCTCGATTACCGAGTTGGGGTCGCTCTCGAGGATGGAGCGGTCCATGAACGCACCGGGGTCGCCCTCATCGGCGTTGCAGACCACGTATTTCTCCTTGCCGGGGCTCTTGGAGGCTATCTCCCACTTGAGACCGGTGGGGAATCCTCCGCCGCCGCGTCCTCTCAGACCGGACTTCTTGACAGTCTCGATGGCCTCCTGGGGAGTGCCCTGGAGCACCTTGGCCAGAGCCTCGTAGCCGTCGCGGGCTATGTACTCGTCGATGTTCTCGGGATTGATGAATCCGCAGTTACGCAGAGCGATACGGAGCTGCTTCTGATAGAAGCCCATGTGCTTCGAGTCGCTGATATGCTTCTGGGTGTCGGGGTCCTCGTAAAGCAGACGGGTGACCTTGCGGCCCTTGACCACATGCTCCTTGACGATCTCCTCGGCGTCCTCAGGCTTCACATTGGTGTAGAAAGTGTTGTCGGGAATCACCTTCACGATGGGACCCTGCTCGCAGAAACCGAAGCAGCCCGTCACCACCACCTGCACGTCATTGTCCATCCCCGCGGCGGCGATCTCCTCCCTCAGCCTCTCGACGATCCTCACGCTCTCGGATGCACGGCAGCCCGTACCTCCGCAGCACAGTAAACTCATTTTGTAGTTGGGCATGGCAGGCTAATTTTTTTCGATTGTTTGATAATTGACTGGCAGAATACCGTCCACGAGCTCACCGTGGAGGACATATTTGTCTATGATCTCCATGGCCTTGTCCGTGTTGACGTGACCGAATACGACCGGATCCTCGCCCGGACGCTTCACTTCGATAGTAGGTTCGGCGTAGCAGTATCCCATGCATCCGCCCTGGGTGACAATAACCGGCAGTTTTTCTCTCTCCACACGCTCGATAATGGCGTTCATCACAACGCGGGCTCCGGCAGCTATACCGCAGGTGGCCATGGCGACCCGTATCTGGACAAGAGCCTCGGGATTATTGCTCTTCTCCCGGATATCCATCTGGCTCTCCAGCCGGGCTTTCATTTGACGCAGTTCGTCAAGAGACTTAATTTTACTCATACAGTTAGTTTGGTTAACAAATTAGTGTTGGGGTATGCAAATTTATGAAAATATTTAAGAGTTCCTAACCTCCTCAATATTTTCTTTAAGCATTTCTTCAATATTTTTTACGATTGTTAAGTTGGAGAACGCATCCTCCCCGAATATTTCCTTGACGTCCGCCGTATCCAGGACATACTCCTCCCCATTGTAGCGGTAGGTGAAAAGAAAGTCCATCCGGGGATTGGACGAGGCGGTAATCATCAGAGCATTAGCGACATCCCCAAGCGGCGGGCGATCGATATCGGAATAGCCGAAAACCGCTGTCACCTCCGTCCCCCGCCCGGGTTCCGAGGTTATCCTGACCTCTCCCCCGCTCTGCTCCGCGGACTGCTTGAGCAGAGGTATGCCCATCCCCACCTTCCGGGTAGTGCGCGAGGTGAAAAACGGGTCGGAAAGGCGGCTCACCTGTTCAGGAGTCATCCCCCGTCCGTTGTCTCCTATGACAATAGTCAGCAGGTCGGCGGCCGGATTCTCGTCTACGGTCAGGCTCACCCGGGTGGCTCCGGCGCTGATGGAATTCTGGATTATATCCAGTATATGCATGGAAAGGTCGTTCATCTCTCAAGTCGATTTTGAAGGTTAAATAAATTTACTCCAGCGCCACGCTCCGTCCCCCTTCCGCGCGCAGGGCCATGCGTATCTCCTCAAAAGAACGGCAGGGCATGTTGAAATAGGTGACGGCCCGGCAGAAATCCTCGGGATAATGGGCATCGGAGGAACGGATAAATGCCGGAGCACGCTTCTTAAGGTAGGCATTCCGGGCCAGCAGGCCCTCCAGGTCGCATCGGGCCGATATCTCCAGGGCATCGAAAGGCAGGTCCGGAGGCACGAATCCCAGCTGGGAGATCACGGAGTTCTGCGGCTTGTCAATATGGGCCGGAATGAAAATCCCTCCTATCGACGCCACGAACGCGGCCACCGCCCCGATACTCCGGTCGATGGCGGAAATCAGCAGGTAAGGGGCCTCGTAGATAACCTCCTCCGCCTCATTGACGGCCAGCTGGTAACCGAAGACCTCCTCGTCGTTCGGTATCTTCGGAAGGCTGTCGTCTAAGAAATTCTGGAGGGCGTCCAGACTTTCTTCGCTGTCGGCGAAAGCCAGGCAGTGCGCCTCCTCCCGGGTGGTTATCTCCGCTCCGCAGAGAATATAAGGCTCGCCGTCTCCGATCATCCGCCGGATCTCCCTCCCCTGAAGAGTCGTGTTGTGGTCCGTTATACCTATTATATCATAACCCTTTCTCAGAGCTGTCCGCACGATGAACGCAGGCGTCATCTCTATGTCCCCGCATGGGGACAGCAGAGTGTGGTTGTGCAGATCGGCCCTGAAACGGTTCATTGCCTCACCCCCTGTTCAAAAGGTTGTATATCCGGCCGGCCAGCTCGAAGGTCTGCTCACTGGAGCCGAGGATGGGAATACCCTCCTCCTCCGAGACCTCCTTAGCATCCTCCTCCGGCTCGAAGCCCTTCACTATAACCACCGCCGCCAGTTCCTTGAGCGTGGCGATAGCCATCACGTTCTTATGCGTCTGGAGAGTCACCCAGACCGAGCCGTCCTTGGCAAAACCCATCACATCGGACAGCAGGTCCGACACATATCCGCCGGTGACCTCGCGGTCCAGGCCAGCCTCTCCCGAGAATACCCTCAGGTTCAATTTCTCTGCTATTTCTCTTACTGTCATGACTTTATTCATTATTAGTCTGTTCCTTATTAACAAAGCGGTCCTTGCCCCAGACCTGTTCCATCAGGTCTATGGCCTCCGATACCTGGAGGGAACCCTCCTTCTCGAAGCGGGCCTGCATGAAGATGCAGTTGTTGAGCGAGGCATCCTCCCTTACGATATCCGCCGCCAGGGCCTCGCAGCTGGGTGCGCCGCAGGCTCCGCAGTCGATGTCCGGCAGTATCTTCCTCAACATGCCGGCCATCTCCATCTTCTTTATGGCGACGTTGATATCCTTGTCGTACTTGACCATCGAGCGGGGCTCCACGGCATCCATCTTGATGTATGCCGAGCAGAACTGCTTGTACTCCTCCGACAGGCGGTGGGTATCCGGGGCCTCCGCGGCCATGTTCCTCAGGTTGTCCGCCACCAGAAAGCGGTTGCCCTGCACCAGGATGCCGCCCGGACAGGACTCGTCGCAGCCCCTGAGTTCCAGATAGTCGATAGGCTCCTCTATCTCCTCGTCCTCCAACTTCTCGAGGAACTCTATGACGTTGCTCATTCCGTCGATGGACAGGGCCCGGCCCTCTACCTGCGAGGCCTCGCCTCCTGTCAGAGGCCAGAGAAGTCCCTTGGACGACACCGCGTCATTGACGGCCTCGGTACCGCAGCCCTCCTCCGGATATTTCTTATTCTTATAGGCCAGCAGGACCTTGTTGTAGACATAGTCCATATTGATCACTCCGCTGATGGGCGATTCGTACCCTCCGACCGGAGACTTGACGGCAGCGATCTTGGCGATGCACGGGGTCAGGTAGAATACACCCAGCTCCGACGGATCGCCTCCGCTCATCTTCCATTTGCGCACATAGTACTGCGCCGTCACCTCTATGGGGGGCAGCAGGAGCATTATGCGGTCTATCAACGAAGGGAAGCGCACCTGTATCAGCCGGATGACCGCCGGGCAGAAGGAGGACACCACCGGTTTCTCCTCAGCCTTGCGGACATAGTCGTTGATCTCGTCCACCAGGGTATCCGCGCACTGCTCCACGGTACACACCTCCGAGAAACCCATGTCCCCGAGAATATCGTTGATCACTCTCCTCGGGATACGTTTCCCGAACTGGGCATAGAACACGGCAGGGACCAGCAGAACCCTGTACTTATAGGAAAATATATTCTCAAAGTCATCGTCCACCACCCGGATGGCGCGGCTGGGGCATATTCTGAAACACCGGCCGCAGTCGATGCACCAGTCCGCGTAGAGCATGGCCTTGCCGCCGGATACCCTCAGGGCCTCCGTAGGGCATACCTTGATGCAGTGGGAACAGCCGATGCACAGTTCCCGCTGAATCTCCAGAGCCTTGTGAAAAGTATTGTGTTCCATATCCCTACGCCTTTAGAACTTAATGTAGATGCTCAGTGTCGTGCCCCTGCCCACCCCGGTCTCAATCTTCAGGTCATCGGCATTCTCCTGGATATTCGGAAGTCCCATTCCGGCTCCGAACCCCATCTCCCTAACCTCCTTGGAGGCGGTGGAGAATCCCTTCTGCATCGCTTTCTCCACATCCGGGATGCCCGGCCCCGTATCGGCCAGGACCACGCTGATACCTTCCGGAGCTATGTCGGCGGTAATGTGCCCGCCGTAGGAGTGCGCCACGATATTTACCTCCGCCTCATAGACAGCCACCACCACCCTTTTGATCACGGCGGTAGAGACGCCAAGCTGCTTCAGGGTCTTCTTGATAGCCGAAGAGGCATTGCCGGCGCGGGTAAAGTCGCCCGCAGCCACGTCATACTCCAGCCTCATATCAGTACACCGGCTTGAGTCCGGCCCCGTAGAGGATGCCGGAAGTCTTGAACATCGAATAGTCCGTACGTATCACCACCATGCCGTTGTCCTCGGCCAGGGCGGTCATCTCCTCCGTAACGGCCTTGCCGCGCACGAAGAGGATGTATTCCACGTCCGACATCTCTGCTGTCCGGACTGACTGCACGTTGGCCAGTCCGGTAATCAGCAGGAAGTCATCGGTCTTGATAGTCAGCACGTCGCTCATCAGGTCAGAGGCGAAGGCATAGTCCACGTTCTCGTCCAGACGGTCCGCTCCGCAGATTACCTCGCCCTGTACGGCTGCCGCTATATCCCTCAGCTTCATACTATTCAGCGTTGAAGATGAGAGGTGTGGCGCACAATGTATACCACTCGCTCATGAGACGGTAGTACTGGGGATAGAGAGCGGGGGTGATCAGCTGCTGCACGAGCTTCAGACTACGGGTAATGACAGTCTTTCCATCCACCTCGGCGACAGTCACTTTGAGTGAGCCGACGGGGGTATCCAGGGTCATGTTCTCCGGCAGCGCGACAGCTTTGAGACCATCCTGTACATCGAGGGTGCAGGTGTAGGTCTCGTCGGCCAGGTAAGGCAGCAGGAGGTTGACGGGACGGGTGGTGTTGGAGGTAGTGGAGGCATACACACTGCCCAGCCAGCCGGAACGGGCCTCGGGAAGCGTAAAGGAATAGATGCCCTCGGCGACAGAAGCTGCTTCGGAGGCTGAGACGGAGAGAGTGCTCTCCACATCTACCTTATGGTCGGGAGCGGCCACCTCTGCCGGCTGTCCGTCCAGTCCTATGATGCTGAGATATCCGGCAATATCGGCCGTAGCCTCATCCGCACGGTCCACAAGTCCGGCAGCCATGATGTTCTGCAGGGACGCCAGTCCGGCAGCGGCAGGATCGGATGTCCTGGGGAATGCGAGAGTCACCTCTGAATCCTGGCCGGCAGCCTGCAGAAGGGCGGCAGCCAGAAGGGTTCTCTCCGCATCAGTGGCATAAGCACTGTGTATCACATCCGCTGCGGGACGTACCTTATAGCCTATCTGTGCCAGGCTGAGACGGTTCTGTGCCAGGCCGGTGGAGAGATACTCATGTATCTTGTCCACTGTGGAGCGTCTGTCGGCGGGGCCCTCGTTCAGGGAAGCCAGCAGAGCCTTCACCGCCTCATCCTCCGGGCTGTACAGCTGAGACTTGATGACATCGGCCACGGCCTGCTGCGAGTCAAAGGTTGTGACTGCCACTGCCTGCACATTGCCGGCGGGAGCGGATACTGCCAGATAACGGGGACGGGGTCTGACATTGCGGAGAGTCCATTTTACCGTCCTAACCCCGTTTACCTCGCTTACAGACGGCTTGGTGCTGCCGTTCAGCAGAGCGTAATGAAGTGGTGTTCCGGAGGGGACAGTAACGGAGAGCACATATTCCTTTATAGGAGAAAGTTCCTCCACCTGCTCGAATATGTCCAGAGCGGGCAGGGCGCCGGCCTTTGTTGTAACCGTATAGTCCAGATATATGGTGGCGCCCAGTTCCAGGCCGGTATGCACCACCACCATCTCCTTCAGACCGTTGTATGCCGGAGCATTGGCCGCGGCGGAGGGCAGTACCTCCACAAATGCGTTGGCCGGAGTGGTCACTATCGTTCCGTCCACCTGACGGGTGTAGGACTCGTTGATCTTCAACTGCTGATAAGCAGGATCATAGACGATGAATGTCTCGCCGTAGAGACTGTTCATCGCTGCGTGAGTATAGATTGTCAGCTGTTTCTGCACCCTGAGTTCCTGGCTGCCGTCGGGATTGAGGGTATAGGTCTTGACCAGCTTGTCGAACTGCGCCTCATTCTTGGGTGCTGCAGCGGCTGTCAGTACCGCCGACAGGATGAGCGCGGCGGGCATCAGTATTTTTGCTAAGATATTTTTCATAACCCGGATTTACTTTTTAATAACGACATATTCACCGTATGCCTTGTGGGCGTTGACCGCGTTGCGGAAGCTGTCCCAGTCGGCAGGCTCGTAGACTCTCTTCTTGAGAGCGAGAGTGTTGTGGAGGACCACCTCATTTCCCTCCTGAGAGAGAGAACCGCTGAAGTCGGCTCCGCTGCCCTGCATCTCATCTGCCTTGGGAGCGGTCACCATAGTGTAGCCGTCAGGGATACGGATGGTCTCGTCCAGCTCTACCAGACGGGAGCAGCCGTCCTTGAAGCCGTACTGGCGCTCCTCTACGGAGGTATTGATCCTCAGATAGGAGCGGACATTGTTATAGACATTGTTCATGGCGATGGGACGGAAGAGCATCACCCCGTCTCCCACCACAGCATAATCGGGAATCTCATAGCGGAAGGTTATGCTGATGGGGGCCGCCTGATAGTCCTTGGGGTTCCTGCCGTAGTTCACGCTGACAAGGCGGGCCTTGGGCGAGACATTGAGCAGCTGACGTTCCATGTTGTTGCGCCACTCGCTCTGGAAACCTGTGGTGAAGATGCTGCGGATACCCCTGTCGCTCTGTCCCTCAGCGGATACGGTGAGAGTGCCCTTGAGGGTTCCGTTCTCATCTATGGTATTTTCGGCCTTGATGCGGAAATAATGGTTCTCGGGAGCGGAGAGCGGGGTCAGGCAGAGATCCGAGCCTTCGGGAACTCCGGGCAGATAGTTCTGCTGCTGCTCGGCGCTGCTCCAGAGCTCGCGGGTGAAGGGCACCCATGTCGGGTCGAGAGGCATGTAGGTGCCGTTGGAAAGCTTAACAACAGCCACGCAGTGGTTGAAATGGTCGGCGGGAATGCTCTCTACGCGGCTGCCGGCCATCGTCATCGCGGGATAGGCCTCGAAACCGGCCATGCGCAGGAAGGAAATCAGGGTACCGGCGATATCCTTGCAGACACCGCAGCGGTCGGTGTAGTTCATCTTAGTGTTGTGCAGGGTGTAACCCTCGCCCTTGCCCATGGTGATGCCGGAGTAGCGGATGTTGTCGGCCACCCAGTGGGTCAGCACGGCTATCTTCTCCATCTCGGTCTCCTTACCGCGGATCAGCTCGTCCACCTTCTTCTGAGCGGGAGCGTAGGCGTCGAAACTGCCGTAGTCCTCGTTCACTTTATTGAACCAAAGGGACTTCTCCACCCAGTTGGGAGTGGTGGACATCATCAGCTTGGGAGCCGCGTCGAAGAGGTCCACCATATTGGGCTCGCGGGTGAAAGGCATCACGTCATTTACCGCGAACTTATAGACCTTGCGGCCGTCCTCATATCTCATCGAAGACGCACATTCGCCCTGATAGAACTGGAACTGAGCATCCTTCTCCATAGGAAGAGATACAGAGTACACCTTGCGGACCGTGGGATCAGCGCACCAGAAAGGCACGATGTCGTAGAACTGGCCCCTCATCGGAGGGACAAAGCGGGAATCGTCCTCACCGTCAGCCGGAACAGCAGCACCCGCGGACGCAGCAGCACCTGATTCAGATGTCAGCAGGGCATAGGTGAAGCCCTTCTTGGCGATCTCATACTCCACGATGTCCCCGGGCCTGAGCGCACCCACCTCTATCATAATCTGACGGGCGCCCCAGTAAATCGAGCGGGCCGGAGCCACATAGTCCAGTGCCTTCGAGACATCCAGACGCTCCACATCCCCGCCTGCACGGTAGACGGTCACATACTTGAACTCGGCAAAAGCCGTGAGAGGATCGTAGTCATACTTGAGGACTCTGTTGGCGACGGCTCCTGCAGGAGTCTGCACCCTGAACGCCTTGTAGACTGCGAACGAGCCCTGGCCTGTGGGCTCCACGCTGACCGAAGTGCTGTCCAGCAGAACCACACAGTCAGCATTCAGATAGGCCTGGTCAGCCGCTGCGGCCTCATACTGCCTCCAGGTCTGGGCCGACAGGGCCGCCGAGGCGAGAAGCACGCAGGACAATACAGTAAAAATCCGTTTCATATCCTAAAATGTTGCTTAAATACGGTTAGTGGTAAAAACTTTGCCAAGTTACGAAAATTTCCGATACTACGGCCGCATTTATGCAGCATTTTTCTCACCTTCAACGGACCTCAGTCATTTCTGCGGCAGAGATAAGTCAGGGCCGCCTGGGCGCAGACACAGCCGAAGACGGCGGGGATGTAGGATACGGTGCCTACCTGGGACTTCTTGTTGCGCTCGCCCTCCGTCGGGACAATGGCGTCACGGTCGGGCAGCTCCTCCGAGAACACCACGGGGAAGCCCTTGCTGATGCCAATCCTGCGGAGTTTCTTCCGGAGAATGAAGGCCAGGGGGCAGTTGTAGGACTTCGAGAGGTCGGTCAGACGGACCTTCGTGGCGTCGAATTTGGCCCCGGCTCCCATCGAGGAGACAAGGGGGATACCGCCATGGACGCAATGGGCGATAAGGGCAATCTTCGGAGCCAGGGTATCGATCGCGTCGATGAGAAAATCCGGACGGGCAACCCCCGCCTCGGCGCAGGAGCGTTCCAGCACCGCAGCTACATTGTCCTCAGTAAGGTATTCTTCCACCTTGATTATCTGCAATTCCGGATTGATGTCCAGAAGCCTTTCCGCCATAACCTCCGTCTTGGGCCGTCCTACGGTCGAGCAGAGCGCCAGCAGCTGCCGGTTCCGGTTGCTCTCCGAAACTTTGTCCGAATCTATGATTATCATCCGCCCTACCCCGGCGCGGGCCGTCATCTCCGCAGCGTATGCCCCTACCCCGCCCAGACCGGCGACCACTACGGTCGCCCTTTTCAGGGCCTGCAGGGCCTCTCCGCCCACCAGCAGGGCAGTGCGCTCGAGCCAGGCAGGACTATTTTCCGGCATTGTCCTCAGAATTTTTCTCTAAGGCCTTAGCCTCGTCCCAGATAGCGTCCATCTCCGCCAGCGTCATGTCCTTCAGAGACTTGCCCTGACGGATAGTGTGCTCCTCGAGATAAGTGAAGCGGCGGCGGAACTTGGCGCAGGTCATCTCCAGCGCCGTGTCGGGATTCAGGTCGTACAGACGGGCTGCGTTGACTATCGAGAAGAGAAAATCACCGAGCTCGCCCTCAGCCCTTTTCACCGACTCAGGGTCTGACTTGTCCATCCGGCCCAGCTCCTCGCGGAACTCCCCGAGCTCCTCGGCCACCTTGTCCCAGACCTGGGAGCGCTCCTCCCAGTCGAAGCCCACGGCGCGGGCCTTGTCCTGCATGCGGTAGGCCTTGAGCAGCGGCGGCAGGGAGACAGGCACTCCCGAGAGCACCCGCTTGTTCCCGTCCTTTTCCTTGGTCTTGAGTTCCTCCCAGTTCTGCACCACCTGGTCGGCGCCGTCCACATGGACCTCGCCGAAGACATGCGGATGGCGGTAGATCAGCTTGTCACACAGACGGTTGATCACGTCCACGATATCGTATTCGCCCTTCTCGGAAGCTATCTTCGCATAGAAGACGATGTGCAGGAGCACGTCGCCCAGTTCCTTGGAGACCTCCCTGCCCTCCCCGCGGAGGATGGCGTCGCTCAGCTCGTAAGTCTCCTCAATCGTCTGAGGACGCAGCGACTCGGTGGTCTGCTTGTGGTCCCAGGGGCATTTCTCCCTGAGCTCATCCATTATATCCAGAAGGCGGCCGAAAGCCTCCAGCTTGGCCTCCCTCGATGACATCTCGTTTCTGCTCATTTTTCCTTAGAATTTGAGCCGCTAAGATAGGTATTTTTCCGACAGAATCACAAGGCTGATACCTGTTCCGGAGTCAAACCGGTCACTCTTGAAATCACCTCCACAGGGATGCCCTCGGCCTTCATTCCGACGGCATTTTTCCGACGCTCGTCCTCCTTACCTTTCTCCAGACCCTTTTCCATACCCTTTTCCATACCTTTTTCCAAGCCCTCAGCCATACCCTTTTTAAGCCCTTCTTCCATTCCCTTGCGCATTCCTTTACGCATTCCTCTTTTCAGTCCACGTTCCTCCCCTATCATTTCCCCCTGCATCTTCCCTCTTCTGAGCGCACTGTTAATCAATGTTCTGGAAGTGCTCACCATATCCCAGAAACGGTCGTAGATATACAATTCGCTCTGGGAGAATGCAGACTCCTCCAGTTCCTCCATTGCCTTGCTGATCTGCGGGTTTTCAAGCAGTTCCTTAGGAGCCTCATCGGTCTTCTCGTCTATCTCCGTCAGATAACGCAGCCACAGTGTCTGCATTTTTTTCTCGCAGTAACTCTTGGGCGTGAACTTAGGCAACTCTATAAAAATAAAGCGCAGTCCGTCTATCACCTCCTTCGTCTCGGCCACCTCCACGATCTTGTAATCATGATAGTAACTCTCACTGTCTGAGTATGTATCATTCAGCATATTCAATGAATATACCGGCTGGAGCAGATGAAACTCCTCCCCCTTGTGCAGCTGGCTGACATACGCCTTGGAAGCGTTGAACAGCACCCGCTGCTTATACTCGACGGTCCACATCATCTGCATCTCCACGATAAACTGACGGCCCCGGGCATCCCGGCAGCGGACATCCACCACACTGTCTTTCCACAGAGGATTGACCGGTACCAGCTCCGGACTCAGATACTCTACGTCCTCGATCTCCTCTTCTGGACTGTCGAACGGCAACAACGCATTCATAAAACTGATAACAAGGTCCTTGTGCTCCCCAAATACTTTTTTGAAAGTCAAATCTGTCTTCGGATCAAGATACTTTTTCATAACGGATCAATTAATTATTTCCGACCGCAAAGATACGCATAAAGGGAATAACAAACCAGTCATGAAACGGATATAAACGATTATAAACGGCTATAAACGGCTATAAACGTTTAAAAAACGAACCTGTTCCTCAGTGCGGCACATGTACGCGCTATATTTGCATCCGTAAAACGCAATACTTATGAAAACGATAGAAGGACACGATGTGAAAATCTTCACTGACAACATCGAGAACACAGCTCTGGAACAGATCGGCAGGCTGATGTCCATCGGCACATTCAGCGGATGCAAGGTCCGCATCATGCCGGATGTGCACGCAGGGGCCGGCTGTGTCATAGGCTTCACCGGCGACCTTGGCGACAAGGTCATTCCGAATATCGTCGGGGTGGACATCGGCTGCGGCATGCTCGTCCAGCCGTTCGACTGCAGCGGAGAAATTGACTTTCACGCCCTGAACGAATTCATTCTGAACAATATTCCTTCAGGCAGGGGCATCCGGGACAAGGCGGAACTGGTGCTGCCCCAGCCTTATATGGAAAGGTACGGGGAAGCCAGGGAACTGATCAAGGCCCTGCGCTGCTTCCGCGACCTGAAGGACAGCAAGCGGCTGTACAAGGCCGCCGGTACGCTGGGCGGCGGCAATCACTTCATCGAGCTGGACCATGATGACAGCGGCAGGATGTACATCGTGGTACACACCGGCAGCCGCAATCTGGGCAAGCAGGTGGCCGAAATCTACCAGAAACTGGCGGTAAAAAACATGTCCGGATGGGACAGACTGATGGAGCAGCAGGCCAAGATGATTGAGGAATACAAGGCAGCAGGACGCCGCACGGAACTTCAGGAGGTCATCCGTCAGCTGCACTGCTCCTTCAAGATGCAGCGGCCGCCGGTTCCAGACGAGCTGTGCTGGCTCGAAGGTCAGCCCAGGGAAGACTATCTGCACGACATGCGCCTGTGTCAGAAATGGGCCCGGATCAACCGCAGCATCATCATAGACCTGCTGACCGGCCATCTGCGGACTCAGGGCAATATCACCGCCACACCGGAAATCATGCTCTCCGAACGCTTCGAGAGCGTGCACAACTACATCGGCGACGACAATATCATCCGCAAGGGCGCCATCTCCGCCCGCGAGGGACAGAAGTGCATCATCCCCATGAACATGCGGGACGGCTCCCTGATATGCTCCGGCAAGGGCAATCCCGACTGGAACTTCTCCGCCCCACACGGCGCCGGCCGCATCATGAGCCGCGCCAAGGCCTTCGAGCAAGTCAGCCTGGAAGCCTTCGCCGAGTCCATGAAGGGCATCTACAGCGAGACGGTCTCAGAACAGACCCGCGACGAATCCCCCATGGTCTACAAGCCCATGGCCGAGATCATCGCCAACATAGCAGACACCGTGGATATCCTCGACATCATAAAACCCGTGTTCAACTTCAAGGCAGCGGAGTAACGGGCGACATCACATTGCCCGCCGCCCCAACGCTTTTACAAAAGTGTTTTTTGAGTAAAATTTCGCTTTCACAAAAGCGTTTTGCAATAAAAAAGTTCACAACTTTGTGGTCCACAAAGTTGTGAACTTATATAATTTTCGCACCGCCAAAGCCGATTTTAATACGTTCCTTGCCGATCTTCTCCTCCCCGCAAAGGCTGGCAATGGTCTCGATGGAGGGAGGTGTGCCGTCCAGGACCTCAACCATGGTGGCCTTGCGGACCACGTTGTCTATCTCGCCGCCGCTGAAATCGTACTCAGATGCCAGACGGGCGGCATCGTCCGGACTCAAGCCCGGGAGTTTGTCGAGCCAGATGCTGCGCTTGACCTCTACTGACGGCTTCTCAAAGCGGATCTTGAAGAGGAAACGGCGTTCAAATGCCCGGTCCAGATTGTCGGCCAGGTTCGTGGTCGCTATCAGTATTCCCTCCAGTTTCTCCATCTCCTCGAGAATAATGTTCTGAATAGTGTTCTCGGTCTGGTCGATACTCCCGCCGTGACCTACCGCCTTTCGCTTGGAGAATATGGCATCCGCCTCGTTGAACAGCAGTATAGGCTTTATCTGAGAGCGGCGGCACAGCCGCTTATAGCGGGTGAAGATATCCTTGACTATCTTCTCGCTCTCCCCGTACCACATACTTTTGGCTGCACTGATATCTACATGCACCACGTCCCGGCCGCTCTCCCGCGCCCATTGCAGCACCGACTCGGTCTTGCCGGTACCAGGAGCACCATAAAGCAGGACCGCGATGCCTTTGGCCAGCCCTTTCTCCTCCAGCCGGGCCACCAGTGACTGATAATTCTGCTCCTGCAGAGTATCACCCACCAGCCTCAGCTGCTCCTGCTCCTTCCCGGAGAAAAACAGTCGTTTTTCCTTGATATCCTTCGAAAGGATTAGTTCCTTCTTGTCGGGCTTCTCCATGAACAGTTCCGCATCCTCTCCGAAGTACAGTTCCTTTCCTTTATCGGTCAGTTTCAGGACTGTATACTCGCCAAAAAGACTGCTCTCCGTCACCACCTCCGCAAGATCCAGACTCTGCAATTTGTGTTTTTCCTCCTTGAAGGCCTTCAAAGCAGCATTGCGTTCCTTAATAGGATACACAGAACTAAGTTCCCTATTCAGACTGACCGAGCCACCCCCGGCACAAGCATTGCAGACGATATAGAAGAGTGCGCGGATATCCGCCTCCACTATAAGACCTTTAATTTTTGCCAGGCACTCCAGACTGCCGTTGGAATCCTCCATCAGCCGGATCTTCTCGGCCAATTTGTCCAAAGCCTTGGGACTCTTTGTTTCATGAGCACTGCTGTGAACATATTCACTGACTTCACGGGCAAATGAGAACCTGTCCAGACCCGTGTACTGCTTTCCGAATATACCGAAATCCTCTCCCAGGAAAATCCGCTGTCCCGCGACCGTCAGTTCAAGGCTGTCATGGTCCCCTGAGACCTCCACCAGTCCGGCACGGACCAGCGGATGCGTTCCGTCCAGCAACGACTTCCGCTCACGGAACCGCACCCCATACGCCTCGTACATATCCCGGAGCGTGGTCGTCAGGTCAGATCTGCCGTTGCCGTCACTGCTGAAAAAGTCGTAACTCATCTCGTAGAACAATGTCCTGGCCGGAAGGTCCTCCACGACCGCCGCCAGTTCCCTGACCAACGGCATCCCGCTGTTCTCCCGCTCTATGGAATCCACGAACTGGAAGAGAGACTCCGACATCACGTCACTGTCCTGCACCTGCGAGTCCACCAGCCGGCAGAAATCGTAACGGTCGAACTCCTTCTCCAGAATCCGGGACTTGCGGAACTCCGGCCTGCGGTTCTCCAGCACGCTGCCGATCACGTGATTGGCCACTAAGAAATTCTGATTGGTCAGACGGCACTCGCTCAAGTCGGTCTGCACCACAAGCCCTTTCTCCAACAATGACTTGACAAACGGCACATACTCCATAACCTCCAGCTGAGTGCAGCCGAAATAAGATGCCAGATCCCCCAGGTCGCTGCACCTGCCCGCGCAACTCCTGTCAAAAAGGGCAGTGAACACCACCGCCTCACCCTTGTTATCCAGTCCCAGGCGCTGGGCCATCATATCCAGCTGAGCAGTTATCTCCTTACCGCCCAGTCGCTTCAACTTACTGTCACGCAGCTTTACCGCTGCCGCCTTGATCAATTGTATCAGTGTTCTCATATCCGTCCTCCTTTACTTTTACGCAGCAAAGGTCGCACGCACATGAGCAGCATAATGGCACACTCCTAAAAATTTTGAAAATTTTATAAAATCCTCAAGGCAATGACGGCGCAGGCCTCCGCATCGGCCAGGGCGTGGTGGTGCTGCGTAAGGTCGTAGCCGCAGCGGGCTGCAACGGTCTGGAGCTGATGATTCGGCAGCTCCGCCCCGAAAACACGGCGGGAAGCCCTGCAGGTACAATGAAAAACATACTCCGGGTAATCCATGCGGTACACCTGGAACACCGCCCGCAGGCAGTTCTCATCGAAAGGACTGTTGTGGGCCACTAACGGCAGCCCTTCTATCAGCGGAGCCACCTTCTCCCACACATAGGGAAATACCGGTGCATCAGCAGTATCCTCCAAAGTAAGGCCGTGCACCCGGGTATTCCAGTAACTGTAATACTCCGGCTCAGGCCGTATGAGGCTGCAGAAGCGGTCTACTATCTCTCCGCTCCGCACAACCACTACTCCCACGCTGCACACACTGGTACGCTGCTCATTGGCTGTCTCAAAATCTATGGCTGCAAAATCCTTCATGTGCTCAAATATAAAGATAAAGGCCGTTGCGGAGGCAGTCGCAGAACACGATCTTGCCGCCGCCCGGACCGGTATACTCGGTCACTTCCGCGACCCGGTTGTGCCCGACTATCTGGGTGAAGCCGTACAGAGGCTCCTCCAGCTCGCTTTTATCTGCCCAGAATATGCCCCCTGTATCACATGCACGGCCACCGCGGGCATAGCCGACACGGAGAAGCGCCGGCACCTGGTCTGCCGCCGGGTTGTTCAGCTGATCAGCTATCTGCCGCGCCGCATCACCGCAGAAATCATTATCGAACCACTCCTGCGACACCCCAGCATGGGTAAACAGATATTCTCCGTCCTGAAACGCATACTGGAACAGATGAATGTTGTCTAGAAACAGTTTCGAGGCATCCGCCGCTATCTCCATATCGAAACGGGTACCGACACACGCCTCATCACAGAAATAGTGCAGGTCGTGATTTCCCAACAGCAGCACCACATCCTCCGGTCTGTCCCGCTTCAACTGCATGATTGCCCGAAGATTGTCCAAAAGTTTTCCCTTATGGACATACCCGTACGGATCCAGATAGTCCCCGAGAAAGACCACCCCGCACTCAGGATGCGCCTCCACCACATCCCGCCACAGGTCCAGCCCGTGCACGTCGCCTATCGCTATAGTCGCCTTTTCCATATTTCAAAAATAGTAAATTCTTTACCATTCTATCTACTTCTTAGGAATAAAAACATACTCCTTGCTACCTATGCGGATCTGCTTGGCTTCACCGCCTAAAAGTTTTGCCGCATTCTGCAAATCACTCAGATTCGAATAAGTCTGGACATTGCCCTTTGGGAATTTTAAAGTGTACATAGTGCTTTGTTTTGTGCCCAACCTTTCGGAAGAGCCGGTTAATAAATCAGTGCTTTCAGGCCACAATATTACCGCTGACTTATGTCGAAACACAGCACAGGCAAAATTTGGATTTACTATGAATTATTTATTACTTTGTAGTAGATGATTAAACTTATTTTACCATGAATAACACTACAGTAAAAGACGACATATTTTGGATTAATTTTGCCGAAGAACTGTCAAAAATAAGAGAAAAAGAACGTCAAAAATTACCATATAATTTCAATCTTATTGACGAGCTCCACGCAAACGAGAATGCACACACCCGTATTCTACTTAAATTATTAAACTACAATATTTCAGGGGAATATGCATTTTTAAAGTCCTTCCTCCTCATGATGTGTGAACATAATCCGAACTTGACATTTCCCATCACTAGCGTACAAAAACCTTCGATAGATTTCAATAAGGAGAACATCGATGGACTCATTGAAGAACCATCCAAAGATTACGCCATTATTATTGAGAATAAAATAAATTGGGCCACAGATCAGGAGCTGCAACTTGTCAGATATTTTAACACTGTAAAACAACACGGAATACAAGACCGCAACATATTTGTAATTTACTTGACACTGGATGGCTCAAAAAAAGTTTCTTCAAATAGTTTGCCTAATTCACTAAGCGATGAACTTAAAAACGGCAACCGTTTTATAGAAATGAATTATAGGGATGACATACTGCCTTGGCTAAAACACACTATTCTTCCTGAAATAAAAATAAAAGAGCATCTAATAGAAAGTGGAATTAGGCAATACATTGATTATCTTGAAGGACGGCTTTGTTTAAGGAAATCAGAAGAACCAATAAAAATTATCATGAATAAAAGCATTAACGAAAAATTACTCCAAGGCAAAACTACTTGTGAGCAATGGCAAATACTGAATAACTGCACAAAAAATCTTGAGAATCTTCTACAAGATTTTCGTAATGTATCTGAGGAGATAACAAAGCCCGTAATTGACAGTTGGGACACTAGTACCAAGAATTCTTTCAGCGACACACAGACAAACAATCAGATTCAAGAAAACAATGGATGTTATCAAATATTCCTTAATGATATTGATCGGAATATCCATTTTGAATGGTATCCTTTATCTAAAAACGATCTTTTTAATAAATCCCATTACCGCATGGTTCTGCATGTAGAAGGAGATACGGATAAATTAAACATGCTGAAATTGGCAAGAATAGATGAATTGCGTAATAAGGCAGAAGAATACGATTTTTTTCTGCCTTTCGACGAGGGAAGAGGTGTTGTTGACGCTATCTTTAAGGAATATTCAACTCCAAACAATATCCCCTTTGCTGCACTTGACGAGTCCAATAGAGCAAAATTTTTAAAGAACTGCTATGAAGAAATTAAAACTTTAAAAGGCATTATTGAGCGCACATTTCATAAATTTGACGATGAAAACAAAATTATTAACGAACTCTGTCGTTCATTGCAAGAACTCACAGACTATCAATGGAGGTATTGGCCTGAAAATAATAACTGCAGCTGGGATATAGTTACAGATTTTAACAATGACACACACCGAATAGGAATCGAAGGTTCTTTTGCTGTCAACGCCGATGGCAAAATTGAATTCAGAAGCTATATTACTGTATGGAGATCGCAGGATTGGGACATCTACGAAGAAAATTTAAAAGAAAAATATCCCAATCTCTCACAACTCATCGAGAAAAAAGGAGATAGGGCTGATTTACCTTTACCAACAATAATCATTGGCGATGATCTAACATTCTGGAGCGAGAAAAAAGAGTGTGTTGTCAATCATTTAAAAGAGACATTTGAATACATGAAACAACTCACTTCTGAAATTGGCAGATAGCCAAAGATTGTTAAAAACTCTGAGAGGATTTTATCATGACACAATACAATATGGTGAATCCTCTCTTTGTTTTATATTGTTTTATATTGTTTTATATTGTTCTATGAGTAGCGGAGAATGCTCAGCCACCAGTCACTTACACCAAACTACGGCACAAGAAAGGGCGCTAAGGGAAACGACGGAATTTACATCGCCGAGCTATATGCAGAAAGGAAGCGTACCCTGGCAGTATAAGTAAAAAGGCAAACCAGGAACTTCTGGCCGAAAGTGTCCGCAAATAAAGTATAAGCATTGCGCAGGAAAATTTTATTCTACTTTGAGATTGAAAGCAGAATGCTGTCGGCCCATACCGGAACTGACAGTTTTTCCATAGAAGCAGAGCAACTAACAAGAATTTCTTGTCAGTTCGTCAAGAGGGGAATAACCAGTAGTCAAAATATGAATACTATCGGAAATGTAAACAGTCGGTCCGGGATGGCGACAGACTTATCCCGGACCGACTTATCCAAAGCATACTCTTCACGAAGTTCATCTAACTCATTGCAGGCATCCTGCTATATTCAAGCGGATATCATCTATTATCGCCTGATAATTCTTCCAATGCTCTGTCTCGCTTAGATGAGCACCCGGATGAAGCGTCTTGTATGCCGACATTACCCCCTGAATAGGAAGTTTCATCAAATTATCTTGAGGTATTCCTGACAACATCTGCGGTTCTCCGTCCAAAGTGAAATTCTCCAAAATATAGCTATAGTATTTATTGTACCCCGGGCCAGTAAGAAAAACCAAAATATCAGGCCTTAATATCTCAATCTCCTGCGGTATGACGTGAAAATATTCCCTCTCCAGCTCATGAACTTCCGTTCCTACAGGTCTGCCATCATAGGTTGAAAGTTTTGAAATATTGTTCCATAGGAATGCTGCCCGCCGGCCTGGACAAGCTTCCAGAATATCCCGTATTCCGGACATGATGCCGTTACACCCCCATCTCATGAAGCGGTTTCCGGACGAAATCTCATCCTGACTGAAGTAACCGGCCACCTCTTCATCAACATACTTTTCTTCGAAAAACCTCTCATAGGCACGCATAGTGTCACCGAGATCCTCATTCTTTTCCCAAGAATGGACTTCCTGCCCGAAAAACATGACTTTTATGTCCGCTCCGACATACCAGTCCTCACTGCCGTTCCTCTGTACTGAAAGGACAAACGGACACTGAGTTTTAATCTGCCTCTTGTCCAGTTGCTGCATCAACTTGTCCCATTTACTCTCATACAAAGATGTCAACTGTTCTGATAATGTATTCATAGCCTTTAACTTTAATTTATTTGATTATTCATTATTTTCACAAGCCCAGTGCATCGAAGTCCACTTCCTCGATTACCATGAACATATTTGGACGCGCCTCATAGTACGCATCATAACTTCCAATTGGAACTCCAAGATAATCCAGATATGGGAACTGGTTATTATACCATGTGTCAGGAGGTGTCTTTGCTTTCGAATATATCTTGCGGTCAAGACCATTGCAGTTCTGGAAGGCATAATCACCAAGTATTGCCAAACCTTCCGGTAGGACTAATGTTCCATGAAGATTCTTACAACCATTGAACGCTGCATAACTTATCCTTACGACTCCGCTCGGAATTATCAATTCGCCCTCCAGTGCACTACAATGTCCAAATGCATGTTCTCCAATAGCGACAATACTTTCCGGCAAGGGAAAGACGCTTTTCAATTCAACACAATCCTCACACATAAAATCCGGAATAGAATTCAAATTCTCAGGAAGTTGCAAATCAGACAATCTTGCCATCTTTCTGAATGCCCCAATAGGAAGACTGCTGTCGCTCAAGTCAGATAAATCAATATTGGACACATTTGGCATACTTCTTATAAACAGATAGTCAACATCGGATAAGGATCCTGTCAAGATAAGACTCTCAGTATATTCCAACTGTCCAGGTTCCTTAATCAACGACTCCAGACTGCCAGGCGTCACAGTCACCCGCGTCACAGTCTCACACCACTGGGTCACCGGTATGGTATCAAGCACAGTGCCGTTTACATCCGACACTGTTATCATACCGTCACGGGGCTGGTAGCTGCTGTTCAGATAAGTTGAGAACTTCCAGTCTCCACCGCTGTGAGAAGTTATTGCCAGCCATTCCGAGCCTTCGGTAACATCTACCTTATAATCTTCCGTAGATGAAGAGATTCTCAGAATAAAATTCTGCGCCGCATTGTCGATATCGAACCGTTCCTGTTCTATGCTCATATAAGCCTTATCCTGATTAACCGTAACCTCGCCGAGCAGATTCCCGGCCTCATCTCTGAACAGGATACTGCCTATGCGCTCCGAACTGAAATCATTGTTCGCCTCCACTGCAAATTTACGGACTCCGCTATCAGAGTCTGACTCCGCTATCCAGTCGCTGCTTTCAGGTATCTCTACGACATAATTGTCCGAAGAGGATGTCACCCATACCTCCAGCACCTGCGCTGTATTGTCAAGATAATAATAAGTCTGACCCAACGAGAACATCGCGCCATCCTGCACCACATAGACTGTAACAGACTGAGAGGACTCCTTGGACTTAAAGGTGATACCGGCACTGCGGGGCTCGAATGAGCCGTTTTCAGAGACAGAGACCGTATATCCGGCACTTTCCAAATATGCCTTGGTGGCATCTGCAGAGGAGACTGAAATCCAGTCGCATCCGTCCTCCACCGTCACTTCATAATCTACATTATACTCTACCGTAACAGAATATTCACCTCCGCTCTGAGGAACCTGATACTGAGCATCGGAGACGAGGAGCCACTGGTCGTCCCGGTCTATAACCCCGTTGCCGTTGATATCCATAAAGTCCTCGAAATTCGGAATCTCGTAACCGTGCTGCCCGAGCTGCTCGTAGCGGGCGATGAGATTGGAGCGTATCTGCACATAGTCAAGTCCGATACCGCCCTGACGGATCTGCTCGGAGAGGTCCGATTTTCCCAATGTGCCGGTATTCTGCATCTCTGAAGATATCTTCGCTATAAGCTCGGAAAGCTCAGCCTCCGTACGGGTGCTCTGGAGCGTCGCTGATATAGCTAGAAGCACCGCATTGCCGTCTCCTGCCTTCGATATATCCGCCTTGTCAAAACCGCTGTCTCCCACCTCCAAAGGGATGTTGAAAATATCGTACAGTTCCTGTTCCGCCTGCTGACGGGCCTCGGACATGGCTTTTCCATCATTCGACACCAGATAGCGGATACGGCCTGACTCCAGGGTTGTCAAAAGGTTGATGTTGGTCTGGCCCTCCTCGCTCAGGTCGGATATAGAACGCAGAGTTATGGGCGATTTCGAGAGAGAACCGGCCACTTCATTGTAATAATATCCGTCCGCAATTATCTCCACATAGCGGGACTCTATCTCGCTGCCGATGGAAAACGCACCGAAATCATCGTACGTGGTAGTGGAGTAGTTGCGTCCCGTAGGATTAAGGTTATCGTCCAGGGCCTGGATGGTAATGGATGTGCCCTGGGAAAACGGCCCTTTCTGAACACTTCCACTGATGGAATATTTTGTTCCTGGATCAGGTTCGGGGAACTTCTCTTCTCCTGTATTCTCCTCACAGGAAAAAACAAGGCATAGGCACATAATGCAGCCCAAAATGGATAAAACATTCTTTTTCATAACTATACGTATTAATTTACAATATTTCATTCGCAAAATTAAAGGCAGCATACGCCGGAACGCAGCACAGGCAAAAAGAAAGTGTGGAGACAGCCTGTTTTCCCGGAAGAAGGTTGTGGTAAGACCCGATCAGAGATAAACGCCCGATACTCCACACCTGTGCAGTTATGAGGTATCGGACAGAGCGTCCTACCGCATGACCATACAAGTGACGAGTGCCGCCGTCGTCCTTCTGATCTTGAAAACTACCACATTTTCTTCCGAGGACAGTACGAAAACACTTTCGTCTGCAATATGTCGCGCCGGCTTTCACTACCGGCACGACAAAGTTAGCAAAATTTTCCAGTATCGGGCGTATAACAAGACAAATCATACTCCAAAACCACTGTTTTTCAACAGCCGGTCATAGAGGACAATGCTTCGATTATGCGGCAAAACTACTTGCCACTTATGCCATAACACTGCACAGAGTAACGGCATTTATAATTTTACCCATACAGTATAATGTTTGCGCTACCTGAGACCGTTCTTCTCCAAAAGGGCCAGTATCTCGGAACGTTTGATGGATTCCCGTTCAGACTTGTCGTAGATGGTCAGCAGGTTTATCACGGCCTCCTCTACGGAAACTATCACGGTAAATGTGATGACACGGGCACCGCCTCTTTTCCCATGACCTTTGGATGTAATGGCCATACGGATTTTCCGCAAGCCTCCGCCGAGATCGGCTCCAAGTCCGGGATCCTTTTCAAGTTCATCAAGAAGACGGGCATAATCGTCTGTTATTGAAGCATAACGTTTCCCGAGATTCTTGATATTCCGTTTAAACGTTGCAGATACCTCTAGCCTATAATTCATGACGAAGTTCCTCCAATACCTCTCTGGCCGAACTTGTTCTTCCGGCCTTTATGTCATTCAACCCCGAATCAATCATTTCCAGAACTTCCTCTTTGCTGATATACTCCTCCTGCGGTTCCCCCAACGTATGCTGCGGATCAGGATTCTCAAGTAACTTTCCGGCCAACCACTGACGGTTGCGCTCGCTCAGTGAGAGTGACTCAATATAACGCCACAAACTCTCCATTGATGCTGATACTCTCATATTTTCTTCTATTTATATGACTTCTGCAAATTTAGCAAAATATCACGCAACACAAAAATACCATGCTGAAATTTCCAGTCAGGCTGCGAGTTATTTCAGCAGCCTGATGACATCCTGCGGCAGCATCACATTCGCAGAATGATCCGTGGGCTCATTTTTGAGGAAAAGCACCGGTACAACTGTATAATCCTTTGTAAAAGGCAGCAGGGCGGCTTTGCGGAGAAGTTCTGCGGCAAGCTGTCTGCCATTCTCCCGGGCCGTCCATTTACATTCACCGACCAGCAGACATTTCTTATCCATGGACTCAGCCATCACGTCGAACTCGATCTGCTCAGGTTTCCCGTGCTCATTGAGGACAGAGCCCCACCAGCGTCTTGCCCTGCCATAAAGCACTCCGTCCATAAGATTTCCTGTCACGGCTTCCCTGCAAAGATTTTCCCACTGCATACTTACATACTCCTGGAAGCGGGCACTCAAAGCCTGTTCTATGGGCAGACGGCGGTCCAGTTCTATAAACGAGCGGTACGGAACCACAAACTGATAGTAGAATGCCATAAACGGATCGGCTATCTTATAAAGACTTTTCTTTGCATTCTTCTCATCCATCCCGAACGGGACATCCTTTTCTAAAAATCCGAGATCTACAAGTTTCTTCAATGGACGTGACAGATTGGTTGCAGGCTCACCGCACCGTGCCGCAATCTCAGAAAGACGGTTTGCACCGGCTCCGACGTATGACATTATCGTCGAGGTCTTGACGATATCCTTTACATCGTCCTGAAAAAGTTTCACAGGTTCTTCATAGAGAACCCCGTTTACAGAAAGTATATTGTGCCACAGAGCATCGTCAAGCGATTTCCTGTTCTCTCTCAGTTCCCAATAACGCGGCACACCTCCCCATACTGAATATTCCTCAACGGCACTCACCGCATCAAGGCTCAATGCCTCCTGAAGATATGGCAAACGTATAGGAGTGAGTCTTATAATCTCATCAGCCCTGCCATAAAGAGGCGCTGAGGAATCGAGAAACAGTCCGTACATCATATTCTGTGATGACCCGCAAAGCACAAGATTATACTTGAGTTGCTTTTCATCAACCAGTTTCTGCAGTACGGACGGCACTTCCGGAGATTGCTCCACAATATACGGAAACTCATCCAGACACAGGGTGAAACGCCTGTCTGTCCGGTAATTGACCGCACGGAACAGAGACTCCCAATCCGGATATGTCAGTTTGTCGAAATCCGGAAACACCTGCGCTATTACTTTTGCCAGCAACAATCTCTGATGCTGCCCTTCAGAACGGTCAGCGAGAAAATAAACATCCCCTTCAGACAACACCCTTTTAATAAGTGTTGACTTACCCAGCCTTCTGCGGCCGTACATCACGACCAATGCTGGCCGTTTCCCAGCAAGAGCGGCCTTAAGACGTGCTGTTTCTGCGATTCTGTCGACAAATTCCATATACTATTTATTATGCACTGCAAACATAATGATTCAAATGCATAATGCAAAATTTATCTGTACTCTAAATAACTTGTGCTACTATTTTTCACAAGTTTTCACTACCTTTGCACAAAATAAAACGTAATATCATGACTAAAGACCTATTCGACAAGTACATCTGGCTCGTGGATACGATTCACCGCGCGGGCCGCATCACACTCAGGGAAATCAATGAGAAATGGGCAATGTCGCCCCTCTACGACGGTGCGGACATCCCGCGCCGGACATTCAACAACTGGAAGGAAGCCATACAGCAGGCATTTGACATCAATATCGAGTGCAGGCGGGTCGGCGGCTATCACTACTACATCGAGAACCCGGAAGACCTGGAGAACAGCACTACCCGCTCATGGCTGCTCAATACTTTCACTGTCAAGAACATCATCAGCGAGAGCAAGGGCATCCGCGACCGCATCCTCCTCGAGAACGTACCCTCCGGACAGAAGCACCTCACCCCCATCATCGACGCCATGCAGGCAAATAAGTGGCTGGAGATAGTCCACGGCAGTTACTGGTACGACAGACCGGACACCTACACCGTACAGCCCTGGTGCCTAAAGCTCTTCAACCAGAGATGGTACGTCTGCGGCTACTGCCGTGAGAGGGATGCCATGCGCACATTTGCCCTGGACCGCATCATCGGACTGACCGCCATGAACGAGACCTTCGAATACCCCGCAGACTTCGACCCCCAGGGCTACTTCGCCGACTTCTGCGGCATTTCCACCGACAACAACAGTCCCATGACCACCATCCGCATCAGAGCCTACGGCATCCAGGTCCGCTACCTGCGCTCCCTTCCCCTGCACCACAGCCAGAAAGAGATAGCCACCGATCCCGACGAAGAATGTGCTGTCTTCGAATACCGCCTCCGGCCCACCTGGGACTTCTACAGCACCATCCTCTCCCGCATGGACCAGCTGGAAGTCATCTCCCCCGCCTCACTCCGGGAGGAGATCCGCAGTAAAGTTCAGAACATCGCCGCACGCTACCTCCCGTAATCCTCATACATCATCAGGAGATGCGAGGCACTCCAGCTGAAATGGGAGGCCTGCAGCCGCTCTCCGGTGTGCGTCCCGTAGTTCTCATGGATGGGAGCGTCTCCGGTAAGGCCGTCGCAGCGGTCGAATACCTGACGGGTGTACTCATCGGCCAGATCGCCGTACCCGTAGTTGCGCAGCCCGCGGATGGCCTGATAGGTCTGGTCGAGCCAGATGGGACCGCGCCAGTAGCCGTCCGGGGAGCACTTGGGGTTGTCCGCGGCGGCGGTGGGGAAAGGTATGTAAGTGGAGAATTTGGCAGGGTCGGTCAGCAGCCTCAGGGCCTGGTCCATCTGTTCCTGCGAGGCAATCTCCACCCAGAACGGAGTATAGCCCTCGCAGGCCGGCTCGGCGATAAAGCTGCCGTCGGCGAGTTTCCGGTCGCAGAAGTACCCGAGCTCCGGGTCGAAGAAATAATCCGCTACCTCAGCGCTGTGGTCCGGGGCATCGAAGTCCTCCCCGATAAGCGCCGCAAACTTGCGCAGCAGCCGCGCCTCGAAGGCCAGGTAGGCGTTCAGGTCCACGCTCTCCTGGTCGAGGCTCCAGGCATCCGGGCCGTTGCGCAGCATCGAGGCCCCGTCGAAGCGTATCGCGTTGTCCATCCCGCTCTCCCATCCGGCCGCCTCGAGGGTGCCGTCCGTAGAGCCGAACTCGCACATCCCGTTGCCGTTGTGGTCCCGTTTGGCGAACCACCATTTATAATAGGCCAGCAGCTTAGGATACATCTCCCTCACGAAGGCGGTGTCCCCTGCGTATGTCAGAATCTCGTCCACCGCCCAGCACGCGAGGGGCGGCTTGCTGTCCCGGGCATTGTTCCAGCGGCTGTCGGTATAGATGCAGTCGATGACCATACCGTCCGGCTGCTGATAGTCGAACATCGCCCGGATATTGTTCCTGGCCAGTTCCGGAGCAAAGCGGGCCAGAGCCGCCGAGAACCTCCAGCTGTCCCAGGCCCAGAATCCGGTAAAATATGTCACCGAATGGCTCGGAATCACCCCCTCGTGGAGCAGGTCCCCGCGGGCGGCCCTCCAGTTGGACATCAGCGTCACCACCGACTTGACCGCCACCCGGTCATACTCATGCGGCATGTCGTCCCGCAGCACCCGGTTCAGATAGCCCTCCCAGCGGTCCGCAGAAGCCTTTACCGCCGCCTCCGGATCCGTCAGCAGAGCCCGTGCCTCCCGCATCACCCCCTCCAGGGCATCCTCCTCATATATGAAGGACAATGCCACCCGCACCAGCCCGCAGCCCTCCGGAGTCCGGGCCGTATAGTTCCGCCCGTCGCACTCGAGAACTGCCTCCGGGCAAAATGTCAGCAGCACCGTCTCTCCCTCCGGAAGCTCCGCCGTCACAGTCTGTCCCTCCAGGCTCAGCCGCGCCCGGCCGTTCCACTCCTTTCCGGTAAATACGAGCCCGCGGTCAGCCCCGGTCTCCACCGTCAGCAGGGCCGTCGAGGCGCTTGCAAAGACCATCCGCTGCTCTATCCTGCCGGCATCCGAGGATGAGGCCATGTAGACCTCCCCGGGGAAATAAGTCACCGAATCCGGCCGCATCTCCCCCTCATCACCGGCAAAACGGACCGTCACCGCCGACTGCGCCGCCCACCGGCGGTGCTCTACGCTGAAAGGGCCGCAGAACCCGTTGACCCACCGGTCCCTCTGGGGAAGGGTGAACCCCATCCAGGACCCGGCATCCGTAAAGCACCCCGCCTTTCTCACCGTCGAGTCCGGAGTGAGGGAAATGTCAATAATGTCGGGGAATCCGTATCTCAAGGCTCCGTTCTCCTGCCTTCCGCAGGATACAGCGGCGAGGAGCAGGAGCAGCGCCGCCAGTATTTGTCCTGAATATCTCATAATATCAACAACTGACTGTATTTAAAACCAGACTCTGCGTGCTTCCTCCGAAGCATCGTCCCCTCCCGAGAGCGGCACGAGGGTGAAACTGTACTCCCACTCATGAGGGGTGATGGTGTACTCGGAATGCACGTGGGCGCCCCAGGTATTGTCCCCGCCCACACCCGTCTGACGATGCAGGATATTGAGCCATACCATGTCCTTGGGCACAATGCTGCCGCCGTGGCGCCGCTCCATGTTGAAAGGCACGTAGGCGATGTCCTCCAGAGGGAAGTTCCAGGCACTGACATTCAGCGGCTCCTCCCCTATAACCAGCAGTCCGCGGCCGGAGGTGTCGCGCAGGGCCGCCCAGCGCACGTCTGTCTTGTTAGCCGTCTCCTGAGGCCGCACGTAAGGGTGGAACTGTTCCCACACCCCGGCGCTGTACAGGCCCACGGCCGCACCGGTCTTCCGGTCGGGATAATTCTCCTGAGGCCCGCGGCCCAGCCACGTCATCCGGTCATACTGCGCCGGCAGCACCATCCGCATGCCCAGGACGGGCATCTCGGGCAGAGGCTTGCGGCCGGGGATAAAATGCATGGTCACCCGCACCGCCCCGGCAGCCGTCACCCTGTAGTCCACCTTCAGGGTACTCTCCTGGGCCGGCATATCGTAGAGGGCGGACACTGTCGCCTGCCGGCCGTCCTCACTTTCCGTCACCTGCAGGTCCCTGAGCACCGCGTCGGCTCCGGCATTTTCCCAGACGGCGCAGCGCTCAGAGGTACCGTTGGCCACGTCATTGTCCGTGAGGGCTCTCCAGAAATTGGCCTGCAGGCCCTCCTGTATGAGATTCTCCCCTCCGCCCGAGAGGGCAGTCATCTCTCCGTCAGCGGTACTGAAGGCCACGCGGAAGCCGCCATCGCCGCTCAGGACCACCTCCTGAGGAGTCCGCTCCACCCTCAGGCTGCCCTGCGGCCGCTCCGTCTGAGGCAGCAGCCTCTCCACCGGCAGCCGCCATTGTTCCATAGCCGCGACATGCCCCTCCGGCACCATCGGCGCATCCCCGCGGGTCACCGCCTCCACTTTCAGGAAATACTCCCCGTTGAACAGCGGGAGTTCCCCTATCGGCAGGGCCACCTCGGCAGAGCTGCGGGCCGGGATGTCCGGGAAATCCAACTCCCCCTCGCGGAATGTCCGGCCGTCGGCCTCCACCGTCCACCTCAGACGGTAACGGGTCAGGGGAATGAAGTCGTGCCAGTTGGTAATCAGCACTCGGTCAGAGGTAAAGGGCACAGGCTCGAAGTGCACGTACTGGTAGACCTTCTTCACCTCCCAGATATGGGGATGCAGAGCCCGGTCAGCGGCCACAAGACCGTTGGCGCAGAAGTTCGAGTCGTTGGGAACACCCACGTAGCCCATGTCCCCGCCGTATCCGGCGATATCCCGGCCCTGCTCATCCTCTATAGCGAAGGTCTGGTCCACCCAGTCCCAGATGAAGCCGCCCTGGAGCTGGTCGTACTTGTAGATGAGGTCCCAGTAGTCCTGCAGGTTGCCGGTGCTGTTGCCCATCGAGTGGGCGTACTCGCAGAGAATCAGCGGGCGGGCGTCCCTCTGGTTGACATGGCGGCGCAGGGCCCAAATCCTCGCGTACATCGGGCAGTAGATATCCGAGACGCCCTCGTAGCCGCCGCCCTCGTACTGCACCGGACGGGACGGGTCATAGCGCTTGGTCCAGTGATAGATGGTCTCGAAGTTGGGACCGTAGCCGGCCTCGTTGCCTAAGGACCATATAACTATGCTGGTGAAGTTTCTGTCCCGGTACACCATCCTCGACATCCGCTCCATGAAGGCGCCCTCCCAGTCGGGATAGCCGGCCAGCGTGCCGTCGGGGTGGAATGTCATGCCGTGGGTCTCGAGATTGGCCTCGTCGACGAGGTAAAGGCCGTATTTGTCGCAGAGGTAGTACCACTGATAGTTGTTGGGATAGTGCGAATTGCGGACAGAGTTGATATTGAACTGCTTCATCAGCCGGATATCCTCCAGCATGCTCTCCACGGTGATGGTACGGCCCGTCAGCGGACTGTGCTCGTGGCGGTTCACGCCCTTGAACAGCACCGGCACCCCGTTGATCAGCACCTGTCCGTTCCACATCTCCACAGTGCGGAATCCGAAGGGATGGGCAAATGCCTCTATGCTGCGGCCCTGAGCATCGTAAAGGCTCACTGCCAGAGTGTACAGATTCGGGGTCTCCGCATTCCAGGGCAGCACGTCCTCCATCAGTTCAGCCACCGTACATACAGTATCAGCCGGTCCTGCCAGAGTCCTTGTCTCATTCAGGATGACCCGACCCTGAGGGTCCATCACCTTGACATCCACCCTCTGCCCCTCCTGCGGTCCGTGCAGCAGCAGCCGCAGGGAGAAATCCCCGTCGCGGTAACCGTGTACCAACGGAGCGCTCAGGGCGAAGTCCTCCACCCGGCTCTGCGGCCTCGCATACAGGTACACACTCCGCTCGATGCCGCTGTACCGCCAGTAGTCCTGTCCCTCGAGATAGGAACCGTCGCTATAGCGGAATACCTTCACCGCCAGCGTATTCTTGCCCTTCTTCAGCAGCCCCGTCACATTGAAATGAGCCGGAAGGCGGCTGTCCTCGCTGTATCCGGCCAGCTCACCGTTGACCCAGCAGTAGAAAGCCGACTCCACACCCTCGAAATCCAGGAAAATGTCCATGCCCTCCCATCCGCGCGGCAGGGTGAACTCCCGGACGTAGGCCCCCACGGGATTGTAGTCCTCGGGAACATACGGAGGATCCGGGGGAAAGGGATAGCGCGTATCCGTATAAATAGGTGCGTCGAACCCCTGCAGCTCCCAGCTTCCGGGCACCCGGATATCCGCCCAGCGGCGGGTGCTGTAACCCGGCTCGTGGAAGTCGGCGGGACATTCATCATTGTTCTTGGAATAAAGGAACTTCCACGTACCGTCGAGGGAGATGCGGCGCTCCGCATCCGGATTCAGGGCAAAGCGTTCCGCATCCGGCAGGGAAAGCTGCCGCAGGGCCGCCTCCTCATCGGTAAAGGGGAGAAAATGGGCCCGCATAGGCTCGCGGTTGATCTCATTTACAGCGGCGTCCTGCCACGGACGGGACGCATTCTGTGCACTGAGAGACGCGCACAAGGGGGAAATGGCCAGCAGTGCTGCTGCGAGGAATCTTTTCATATATTTCGGTGTCTAAATGATATTGAGACAAATTTAGCAAGTTTTTATCAAATTTTCTTAACTTTGCGTCCGACTTAATTTGAAGCTAATTACCAATAATCTACAATATGTACAAAGATATCCATTTTGTAAGCGCGGACGAGGCCGTCAAGGTCGTGAAGTCCGGAGACCACATTCACTTCAGCAGTGTGGCCGCAGCCCCCAAAGTGCTGATCGACGCTCTCTGCCGCAGAGGCGATGCAGGCGAGCTCAGGGACGTGAGGATCCACCACCTCCACACCGAGGGACCCGCTCCCTACACCGATGCCAAGTATGAGGGAATCTTCTTCCATCAGGCATTCTTCGTAGGCGGCAATGTACGCAAGAACGTACAGGCCGGATACGCCGACTACATCCCCATCTTCCTGAGCGAGACCCAGAGGCTCTACCGTAGCGGCGTGCTGCCCTGCGACGTGGCCATGATCCAGGTGTCCCTCCCCGACAAGCACGGCTACGTATCCATGGGTACCTCCGTGGACGCCTCCCTGGCCGCCGTTGAGTGCGCCAAGCATGTCATCGCAGTGGTCAACAAGCACGTACCCCGCGCATGGGGTGACGCCATCATCCCCCTGTCGATGATCGACACCTTCGTGGAGTGCGACTCCGAGCTGGAGCCCGCCCACTTCTCCGAGCCCTCGCCCATCGAGGCAGCCATCGGACGCAACTGCGCCGCCCTGATCGAGGACGGAGCCACCCTGCAGATGGGTATCGGCGCCATTCCCAACGCAGTGCTGGCCCAGCTCGGTGACCACAAGAACCTCGGTATCCACACCGAGATGTTCGCCGACGGCGTCCTGCCCCTTGTGAAGAAAGGCGTAATCAACGGAGCCGAGAAGTGCATCGACCGCGGCAAGATGGTATCCACCTTCCTCATGGGCTCGCAGGAGGTCTATGACTTCATCGACGACAACCCCATGGTGGCCATGATGGACGTCGGCTACACCAACGACCCCTACGTCATCGCCAAGAACCCCAAGGTTACCGCCATCAACTCCGCCCTCCAGGTGGACCTCACCGGCCAGGTATGCGCTGACTCCCTCGGCACCAAGTTCTACTCAGGTGTCGGCGGCCAGATCGACTTCGTCTACGGAGCCTCCCTGTCCAAGGGCGGCAAGGCCATCATCGCCATGCCTTCAGTGACCAACAAGGGCGTCAGCAAGATCGCTCCCGTCCTCACCTCCGGCGCCGGCGTCGTGACCACCCGCAACCACATCCACTGGTTCGTAACCGAGTACGGTGCTGTGGACCTCTACGGCAAGTCCCTCCAGGAAAGAGCCAAGGCCATCATCAGCGTCGCCCATCCCGACCATCAGGAGGAGCTCGACCGCGCCGCCTTCGAGCGCTTCGGGCCTCACTACCATTTCATCGGCTAAAAGCCGTAACGTAGTAAGCCAGAACAACGGCAGTCTCCCGCCATCCGGGACGGCTGCCGTTTTTTTCATATAACAAAAAAGCCGGCCCGCAAAACGGACCGGCTTCTGACTTATGTGATGCGCGTTGTTATTTGATGCGCCTGTAGCCGTAAACTGCGAGGTCGCCGAGCTCTTCCTCGATGCGGAGGAGCTGGTTGTACTTGGCCATACGGTCGGAGCGGCTGAGGGAGCCGGTCTTGATCTGACCGCTGTTGGTGGCCACTGCGATGTCGGCGATAGTGGCGTCCTCGGTCTCGCCGGAGCGGTGCGAGGTCACTGTGGTGTAGCCGTGACGGTGAGCCATCTCGATAGCGTCGAGGGTCTCGCTGAGGGAGCCGATCTGGTTGACCTTGATGAGGATGGAGTTGGCGCAGCCCTTCTCGATACCCTTGGCCAGGAACTCAACGTTAGTTACGAAGAGGTCGTCACCCACAAGCTGGCAGCGGGAGCCGATACGGTCGGTCAGCTTCTTCCAGCCTTCCCAGTCGTTCTCACTCATACCGTCCTCGATAGAGTCGATGGGATACTTGTTGATCAGGCTCTCGAGGTAGTCAACCTGCTCGTCGGAAGTCCTCTTGACACCCTTGTCACCCTCGAAGATGGTGTAGTCATACACTCCGTCCTTGTAGAACTCGGAGGATGCGCAGTCCATACCGATCTTCACGTCCTTGCCGGGCTCGTAACCTGCTGCCTTGATGGCTGCGAGGATAGACTCGATAGCGTCCTCGGTGCCGTTGAGTGCGGGAGCGAAACCGCCCTCGTCACCTACTGCGGTGCTGAGTCCGCGGTCGTGGAGCACCTTCTTCAGTGCGTGGAATACCTCAGCGCCCATACGCAGGCCCTCACGGAAAGAGGGAGCGCCTACGGGACGGATCATGAACTCCTGGAATGCGATGGGAGCGTCGGAGTGAGAACCGCCGTTGATGATGTTCATCATCGGAACAGGCATTACATATGTGTTGGTTCCGCCGATATAGCGGTAGAGGGGCATGTGCAGATAAGCTGCTGCTGCATGAGCCACAGCGAGGGATACGCCGAGGATGGCGTTGGCTCCGAGGTTGGATTTGGTCTTGGTGCCGTCCAGGGCAAGCATCTTGTGGTCGATGGCACGCTGCTCGAGAACTGACCAGCCGATGAGGGCGGGAGCGATGACGTTGTTGATATTCTCTACTGCCTTCAGCACGCCCTTGCCGCCGTAACGCTTCTTGTCACCGTCGCGGAGCTCGAGAGCCTCATGCTCACCTGTAGATGCTCCTGAGGGAACAGATGCGCGTCCGCGTACACCGGACTCAAGTACTACTTCGACTTCAACTGTAGGATTGCCGCGTGAATCCAGAATCTCGCGGCCGTGAATACTTTTAATTTTCATAATACGTCTGTATTTAATTAAAACCTTCTTGAATTCGGGCGCAAAAATACTCAATTACCCGGATTTTGCCAATTTTTCCGACAGTTTCTTGCCTGCTATGAAAAAGGGACGCCCGTCAAAACGGTACGTCCCTTTATTTCAAAGTAGTACAGACAATTAGTCTACCGGCTCGAAGTCTTCCTTTCCTACTCCGCAAAGAGGGCATACCCAGTCGGCGGGAAGGTCCTCAAATGCTGTTCCGGGAGCTATTCCGTTGTCAGGATCTCCAGTTGCAGGGTCATAGACCCAATGGCACACTGTGCATTCGTACTTTTTCATTCTGTAAAATTTTAAATTAAATGTATTCCGGAATGCTAAGGTACTTTTTTTATTTTTAAATTCGCAACATGAAAACGATTTTCTTCAATTCGCGGTCCCTCATCCTCTGCGGCGAGGACCGTCCCGGAGACGAGGACCCGGGAGCCGTCATCATGGTGGACAACGGCGAGGAAGCTCTCTCCGAAGCAATAAGGACTATTGATACCAATGAGAGCATCTCCCGTCTCTACATCCTCTGTCAGAATATCGAGGACACCTACAACCGCCTCCGCACCCGCTTCACTGAAATCGATGCCGCAGGAGGTCTGGTGCGCGACTCCAACGGACAGTACCTGCTGATACTGCGCAACGGCATCTGGGATCTACCCAAGGGGAAGAGAGAGAAGGGAGAGGACGTAGCCCAGACCGCAGTCCGGGAAGTCATGGAGGAGACAGGCATCCCTGCTCCTGAGGAAGGACAGCTTATCTGTGTGACCGACCACACCTACCGCCGCGACGGCCAGTTCGTGCTGAAACACACCCACTGGTACGCGATGAAACTCGTGCAGCCGTGCTCCACAAAACCTCAGACAGAGGAGGGCATCACCCGGACAGCCTGGGTCCCTGCCGGAGAAATCGGCAACTACGCCAGCCAGAGCTATCCCTCCATCCGGGAAGTCCTTCACACAGCCGGACTGGTATAGTATCAGCAGGTCCGGAAACCGGAATCAATCAACGCAAATCCGTAATGTAGACCTCCGGATTCTCCAGCAGGCTCTCCGGAGGTGTCCACTCTTCCTGAGCCAATGCACCGAGTCCCCTTGCGGACAGAATCCGCAGGTCATACTTGTCCCCGTTGCGGCTCTCATACACTATCGACACCGGCAGCAGTGTCCTCTGTGAGATGGTGAATTCTATCAGGATATAGGCCGCATTGCGGTCCTTGGAGGCCATGGACAGCTGCCATGCGTCCTGCCCGTCCACAGGCGCTGCTGTTCCGCGCACCTGTCCGCGGAAAGTGTAGTCCCCGGGACGCGCCTTGCGCAGGACAGCGAAAGGATTCTCTGCCGGGTCCGTAGAAGCCGTATCATGCGGAAATACCGTAATCTCCTGAGCCCCCTCGTCATATATCCACTTTGAGACCCCGTCACAGTAAACAGTCAGCACCGAGCCTTCCAGACGGAAACATTCTCCCTGCGCGATAAATCTTCCGGACTCTTCCCCCAGCAGGTCCCCTGCCCCGTTCTCCGCACGGAATTCGAAAGTAAACTCAGCAGCGCCCAACGCATCCAGAGCCTGCCTCATCCGGTCGAGCAGTTCTTCAGGCTTAGGCGCACGGCTTCCGGAGGCAACCTGGGCCGCCGCCCTCTGTCCCGGCAACAGGAGACAGAGGCAGAATATTGACATTATTATAAAGGAGTGCCTGTTAAATTTTCTCATTTTCCTAAACCATCATAAAGTGGACAAAAGTTCGTCCAGCGACTCCAGGCTGGTAATCCTCACCTGACGGGGCTTGCTGCCCTCCGAGGGACCGACGATACCTGCATCCTCCAGCTGGTCCATGATACGGCCCGCACGGTTGTAACCCAGATTCATCTTGCGCTGGATGAGCGATGTAGAGCCCTGCTGTTCCCGGACTATCAGACGGGCGGCCTCCTTGAACAGGTCGTCCCTGTTACCTCCCGATATCTTCTTGACAGGCCCGTCCTCGTTGTCCTCCATATCACACTCCGGCAGCAGATACGCTCCGCCGAAACCGGCCTGGGAGGATATGAAGGTCGCGATATTCTCCACCTCTGGAGTGTCGATGAAGGCGCACTGCACCCTGACCGGCTCACTGCTGCCGGTGGATATCAGCATATCACCGCGTCCTACCAGCTGATTGGCTCCGGTCTGGTCCAGAATCGTCTTGGAGTCGATGCTGGACATCACGCGGAAAGCGATACGGGCCGGGAAGTTGGCCTTGATAGTACCCGTGATGATATTCGTAGTAGGCCTCTGGGTGGCGATGACCAGGTGTATGCCGATGGCCCTGGCCAGCTGCGCCAGACGGGCTATCGGCTCCTCTATCTCGCGGCCGGCCGTCATCAGCAGGTCGGCGAACTCGTCGATTATCACCACGATATAGGGCATATACTCGTGGCCTTTGTAGGGATTGAGCCTGCGGGACAGGAACTTCTCATTATACTCCTTGACATTGCGCACGGATGCGGCCTTGAGCAGGTCATAGCGGTGGTCCATCAGCTTGCACAGCGAGCGGAGAGTATAGACCACCCGCTTGGTATCGGTGATGATGGCCTCCTCAGCGTCAGGAAGCTTGGCCAGATAATGCTTCTCCAGTGGCGAATAGAGCGACAGCTCCACCTTCTTCGGGTCCACCAGCACGAACTTGAGTTCAGAAGGATGCTTCTTATAAAGCAGGGAGGTAATGATAGCGTTCAGTCCCACCGACTTACCCTGACCTGTGGCACCGGCCACCAGCAGGTGCGGCATCTTGGCCAGGTCGAAGGACATGGCCTCGTTCGATATCGTCCTTCCGATTACCACCGGCAGGTCGTACTTGGCCGCATTGAACTTAGGATCCTCCATAATCGACTTCATGGATACGATACTCGGTTTCTCATTGGCCACCTCTATACCGATAGCGTTGGTTCCGGCCAGGGTCACCACCCTCACTCCCCGGGCGGCAAGCGAACGCGCGATATCGTCCTCCAGCCTCATGATCTGGGCCACGCGCACTCCGGGAGCAGGGACCACCTCGTACAGCGTCACGGTAGGCCCCACCCTGGCTGAAATCTTCGAAATGCTGATCTTATAGTCCTTCAAAGTCGATACGATACGGCGGTTGTTCTTCTCCAGTTCCTCACGGGACACCTCGTGCGTCTGATCCGAGTAATCCTTGAGCAGGGACAGGTCCGGCATCCGGTAGGTCGACAGACTCAGACGGGGATCATAACGGGTCTTCCACTGCTCGTCCGAAAGAACTGCGGAATAGTCCGTAGGATCTCCATTAAGAATCTGAAGAGGCGGAATATCCTGACTCACTGCCTCCGCCGCATTTCCCGACACAGCAGCCGCAACCGCTCCGGCCGCAACCGCTGCCGTGGGCTCGCCTACAGGCACAGGAGCAGCCTGCGATATCTGCGATACCTGATCTGCGGCTGTCATAGCCACGGAGCGCACCGGCTCGGGCACCGGCTGATCGATTATCTCGAAGACAGGGCCGTCCTGCTGCTTCGGAACCTCCTCCTCCGCCGCCGGTTCCTCTTCTTCCCCGCCTTCCTCATTTTCATTTTCTTCGTCATCTTCCTCATCCCAGTCCTCCTCCTCCTCATCGTCGCCATCATCCTCCTCATTGTCTCCGTCAGCGCCGTCCTCATCGGTCATTTCCTCTTCCTGAGACTGCGCCCCTGCCTCCTCCTTCTTGGCGAAGAGGGAGTCAAAGAATGCCGTTATCTTTCTGACAATCTTGGTATTCAGCAGTATCGCCCACAACACCAGGAAGAAAAATATAATGCAGGCCGCTCCGAAGGCTCCCGTCATGGACACAAGCCACTCATTGATATAATATCCGTATGAACCTCCGGCACCGTCCCCGAAGAGAGCCTTTGCGGAAGTAAATGAAAATATGAAGGAAAATGCAGTGGAAAGCACGATACATCCCATCAGCGACAGGGCAAACAGGCGCAGCAGGCGCACACGCCCCTTACGGAAGCAGTAGACCGCCACTCCGGCAAAGAAGAAGGGTATGATGAAGGCTCCCAAGCCGAACCATCTGGAAACAAGAAGGTTGGCCGAAAGAAAGCCGAGTTTTCCACCTATATTCTCCGCAGTCACGATATTGCTGAAGAGGTTGTCGTCCGAGAGCAGGCTCTGGTCCTCCGCCCAGGTAAACAGGTAGGACAGAAGGGATACAAACGTAAAAATGGAGAGGATGGCGAACACCACCCCCGCCACGAAGCGCACTACCTCGTTCTGCAGGAATGCCAGGACCGGGGCCATGGCATTGCTCCGGCTCCTGCGGGAGGCAGACGTCTTCTTCCCGGAGCCTTTTTTCTTTGCCCCGGCCGTGCTTTTCTTTTTTCCCTTGCCCTCTTTTCCTTTTACTGCTGCTTTTTCCATTTGTTCTTCTTATTCTTGTTGCGTCCCTGCTGCCGGAACTGATTGCGGCCGGGCTGGTTCCCGGTAGGCAGAATCATACCCGGCCGGGTAAATTTCTCCTTGTCGGAAACACTTTCCAGATGTATGTGCTCCGGCACCTTGAGCGTACCGCCGGAAAGTCTCTCTATATCCTTGAAGATAGTCTCGTCCGAAACGGAATCCTTGTTCCATATCAGATACTGCTGCCTCATATACACGGCCATGGACTTTATCATCCGGTCGCGGGTCTCGTCCTCGGGCATGGCGGCGATGACCTTTATCATGTTCTGTATGTTGCGGCCGTAATGAGCGGCGGCCAGCGGCTCCTTCGGCATAGGTACTATGTCAGGAGGGGTGGAAAAATCTTCCTTGGTAGGCATAGGATAGGGCGAGTCCACATCCAGGTCAAAGCCGGCGATGAACTGCACGTGGTCCCAGAGCTTATGCTTGTAGTCAGGCTGCTCGGTCAGATGGGGATTGAGAATCTCCATCACCGACACCACGGCGCGGATCTGCTCGTTGCGCTTCTCGCGGTCGGGTATCTGCTTGACGTGTTCTATCATTTTCTGGATGTGTCTCCCGTATTCGGGCATTATCAGTTTCTCTCGGTTCGTGTTGTAATCCATTTGCGTTATAGAGCAGTTAAAAATTTCCACAAAGATAGTTTTTTTAGATTAGGTTTTGAGTATCTTTGCGCCACAATTTTAGGAAAGATGGAAAACATTCTGATTACCGGCGCTGACGGACAACTCGGTAGCGAGCTCCGCGGCCTCACCAAGGGAGACAGCGGCACCAACTGGCTGTACACGGACGTCCATGAACTCGACATCACTGACGCCGCGGCTGTGGAAGACTACATAAGCGCCCACGGAGTCACCAAGATCATAAACTGCGCCGCATACAATGCCGTAGACCAGGCTGAGACCGACACGGACGCCGCCATCAGGCTCAATGTCACAGGACCCATGAACCTTGCAGAAGCCGCTGCGCGCCACGGGATCTACCTGATGCACATCTCCACTGACTTCGTATTCGACGGCACCAAGTCTTCTCCCTACCACGAGAGCGACCGTCCCGCCCCTCTTTCCGAGTACGGACGTACCAAACTGGCAGGCGAGACCGCCGTCAAGCGCTCCGGCTGCCTCTCGGTAATCATCCGCACGTCATGGCTTTACTCCCCCCTCGGACAGAAAAATTTCGTCAGGACGATGCTCCGGCTCGGAGAAGAGGAGGAAATAGTAAAAGTGGTGTACGACCAGAAAGGTTCTCCCACTTACGCCCGTGACCTGGCCGAGGCCATCCTTCACATCATCCCCCAGCTGGATGCCGTTCCCCGCTATGGAGAAGTCTTCCACTATGCTGACGAAGGCTGCTGCACCAAGGCTGAGTTTGCCCAGAAGATCATGAATCTCAAGCATCCGGACTGCGACATCGAGCCGGTGCCCACCTCCGAGTTCCCCGCCCCGGCACGGCGTCCCGCCTATTCCGTCCTGGACAAATCCCTGATCAAGATGGTCTTCGGAGTCAAAGTTCCCCTGTGGGAACGGAGCCTGTCAAAAGCGGTAAGGCTGTTCTGAAAGCAGGGGCGCCCTGCGGTCCTTGTCCGAAAGAATCAGGGGGCATCCCGGATCCATCCACTCCACCCCTACGGCAGGATCATCCCAACGGACCGAACCCTCCGAGGAAGGCTCGTAGAACTCCCCGCACTTGTATTGGAAGACGGTATTGTCCTCGAGAGTCAGGAATCCGTGGGCAAAGCCCTCCGAAAGGTAGAACATGCGCTTGTTCTCCCCGCTCAGCACCACTGAGAAATACTTTCCGAATGTAGGAGAGCCCGCCCTGAGGTCCAGGGCCACATCCTGTACGGCCCCGCGCACCACCCGCACCAGCTTGGACTGGGCATGCGGCGACTTCTGGAAATGCATGCCGCGTAGGACACCCCGGGAGGACATGGACTCATTGTCCTGCACGAAATGCACGTCAAGCCCGGTGGCCGCCCGGAAATCCCGTTCGGAGAAAACTTCCATAAAATACCCTCTGGAATCCCCGAACACCCTGGGTTCCAGTATGAAAAGACCTTCAATATCCGTTTTTAGAATCTTCATCCTTTTTAAATTTATGCGCAAATGTAGAAAACGTTTCTAAATTTGCAGTCCAAAACTCTTTCGAACATGACACAAAAACCTTCAATACCCAAGGGCACCCGGGATTTCGGTCCCTCCGAGATGGCCGGACGCAACTATATCTTCGACACGGTCAAGACTGTTTTCCGCAAATACGGATACTCTCCCATCGAGACCCCGGCTATGGAGAACCTCTCCACCCTACTGGGAAAATACGGGGAGGAAGGAGATAAGCTCCTCTTCAAGATTCTCAACTCCGGAGACGCGTTCAAGGACATACAGCAGATGCCCGCGGCGGAGCTCTCAGAGGCCGGCAGCAACGCCCTGGCGCTGAAAGTCTGCGAGAAAGGACTGCGCTATGACCTGACCGTGCCTTTCGCGAGGTTCGTGGTACAGCACCGCAACGAGCTGACCTTCCCGTTCAAGAGATACCAGATCCAGCCGGTATGGAGGGCGGACAGACCACAGAAAGGCCGTTACCGCGAATTTTACCAGTGCGACGTGGACGTGGTGGGATCCGACTCGCTGCTTTACGAGCTGGAGATGGTGCAGATAGCCGATGAAGTGTTCCGCAACATGGATATCCGCGTCAGAATCAAGATCAACAACCGCAAGATCCTTTCCGGGCTCGCCGAGATTTCAGGCCAGAGCGACAAGCTCACCGACATCACGGTGGCCATCGACAAGATAGATAAAATAGGTATAGATGCCGTCAAGGCCGAGCTGGCTGAAAGAGGAGTACTGCCGGAAAGCATAGCCCGCATTGAGCCCGTCCTGACCCTTGCCGGAACCACGGAGGAGAAAATAGCCGCCATGAGGCATATCCTGGAAGGGTCTACGACTGGAATGCGAGGCCTTGATGAGCTGGAAGAGCTGTTCCGCCTTATCCGGGAGGCCGGAGTAGCAGCGGAGACCGAGTTCGACCTTTCCCTGGCCCGCGGCCTGAACTACTACACCGGCGCCATCTTCGAGGTAAAGGCCCTGGACTTCTCCATCGGCAGCATCTGCGGAGGCGGACGTTACGATGACCTCACAGGCATTTTCGGCCTCAGTGACACCTCCGGAGTAGGCATCTCATTCGGCGCCGACCGGATCTACGACGTACTCGCCGGCCTGGACAAATTCCCCAAGGAGGCCGTCCGCGGCACTGAGTACCTCTTCGCCAACATGGGCCCGGCCACCCTCCCCTACATCCTGAACGCCGCAGCCCGCTGCCGTGCCGCCGGACACTCCTGCGAAATCTACCCCGACCCTGCCAAACTCCGCAAGCAGTTCGAATACGCGGATAGAAAAAGCATAAAATACATCGTACTCGCAGGAGAGGACGAAGCCGCAACCAACGAATTGACCATCAAGGATATAATAAAAGGAGAGCAGAAAAGAATCAAAATTTCCGAGATTTTTTAATAAGAATTTTTTGGTTTTTAAAAAATATTCTCTACTTTTGCAACCTCACACCGCGGAGTAGAGCAGTTGGTAGCTCGTCGGGCTCATAACCCGGAGGTCAGAGGTTCGAGTCCTCTCTCCGCTACAAAAAAGACAGAAGCCGCCGGATTTGTTATCCGGCGGTTTTTTTGCTATATTCGCGGACTACTTAACACGAATGCAGTATGTCAGCCAACAATAAGAAAGCGGCTCTGGACTATCACCGCCTCGGCCGTCCGGGCAAGATAGAGACCCTGCCCACCAAGCCCTACTCATCCCAGCACGACCTTTCCCTGGCCTATTCTCCCGGTGTGGCCTACCCATGTCTGGAAATCAAGGACCGCGCGGAGGATTCCTACGAATACACCAACAAAGGCAATCTCATGGCCGTCATCTCCAACGGCACGGCCGTCCTCGGTCTGGGAGACATCGGGGCCCTCGCCGGCAAGCCGGTAATGGAGGGGAAGGCCCTACTGTTCAAGATATTCGCAGGACTGGACTGCTACGACATAGAGCTGAACGAGAAGGATCCGGAGAAATTCATCGCCGCCGTCAAGGCCATAGCCCCCACCTTCGGAGGCATCAACCTCGAGGACATCAAGGCCCCGGAGTGTTTCGAGATAGAGCGCAGGCTCAAGGAGGAGTGCGACATCCCCGTGATGCACGACGACCAGCACGGCACGGCCATCATCTCAGCCGCAGGCCTGCTCAACGCCCTGGAGCTGCAGAACAAGAAGATAGAGGACATCCGGCTGGTGGTCAACGGAGCCGGTGCCGCCGCCGTCGCCTGCACCAACCTCTACATCGAGCTCGGCGTGCGCCGCGAGAACATCGTAATGTGCGACAGCAATGGAGTCATCTCCACTTCCCGCACCGACCTCAACGCCATGAAGCGGACCTTCGCCACTGACCGCGACGTGCACACCCTGGCCGAAGCCCTTGTCGGCGCCGACGTCTTCCTGGGCCTTTCCGTACGCAACGTCCTGACCAAGGAGATGATCCGCACGATGGCCGACCGCCCGGTCGTATTTGCCCTGGCCAATCCCGACCCCGAGATAGAGTATTCCGAGGCGATGGCCTCCCGCGATGACCTGATATTCGCCACCGGCCGCTCGGACTATCCCAACCAGATCAACAACGTCCTCGGATTCCCCTACATCTTCCGCGGAGCCCTGGACGTACGCGCGAAAGCCATCAACGAGGAGATGAAGCTGGCCGCAGTCTACGCCATAGCCGCACTGGCCAAGCAGCCGGTCCCCTCTGTCGTCAATGCCGCCTACAACATCGAGGAGAACATCCGCTACGGACGCCACTACATCCTGCCCAAACCGCTGGATCCCAGGCTGCTCTCGGCAGTAGCCCCTGCTGTGGCCAAGGCCGCCATGAGCTCCGGAGTGGCCCGGAGGCCCGTCACCGACTGGGACGAATACGAGGAGCACCTGCAGGAAATGATGGGCTACGACAACAAGCTCGTCCGCCGCTTCGCCGATGTGGCCCGCTGCCAGCCCATGCGGGTGGTATTCGGAGAAGGCAATACGGACAATATGCTGGAGGCAGCCGTACAGGCCGGCGCGGAGGGACTCTGCCGCCCCGTCCTGCTGGGCAATGCAGAGCTCATCGGCAAGAGGGCCGCGGACCTGGGCCTGTCGCTCAAGGACGTGGAGGTGGTCAATCCCAGACATCCGGACGAGAAGGCCCGCAGGGAAAGCTACGCGGAGGCCCTGGCCACCAAGCTCGCCCGCAAGGGGTACACCCGCCAGGACGCCTACGAGAAGATGTTCGACCGCAACTACTTCGGCATGATGATGGTCGAGAGCGGAGACGCGGACGCCTTCATCGCCGGCACCTATACCAACAACGTGGCGGTAGCCTCCATCGCACGCGATATCATCGGCATCCGTCAGGGATTCAACACCTTCGCGACGATGCACATCCTCAACACCAAGCGCGGAGTATTCTTCCTGGCCGACACGATGATCAACGAGCACACCGATGCCTCCACCCTGGTGGACATCGCCCGCCTCACCACCGGAGCCGTGGAATACTATGCCTTCGACCCCGTAATAGCCATGCTCTCCTACAGCAACTTCGGGTCCAACCTGCACGAAGGCACCGCACCCGCCTCCTGCCAGTCCGGCACCTGCGGCACACCATCGGCCGTCCATCAGGCCGTGGAGCTCCTCCACGAGCGCTACCCCGACATGGTAGTGGACGGAGAGATGCGCATGGACATGGCCCTTAACCGTCAGCTGCGCGACCGGACCTATCCGTTCAACCGCCTGTACGGCAAGGAAGTCAACACCCTGATCTTCCCCGACCTCAACTCATCCTCCGCCGCCTGGCGCATGATGATGGAAATGGGCACAGGAGAGGCCATCGGCCCTATCCAGATAGGCCTCAACAAGCCGGTGCACTTCATCTCGGTGGAAGCCCCCGTGCGGGAGATAGTCAACCTGGCCACCCTCGCGTCCCTGGACGCCGCCATCTATCTCAAGGCCGGCAACTGCCTGCTGGACAGATAATGACATAAAACACGTCACAAGCCGTGGCTCCGTTCATTAAAACCGCTTGAGAAATTATAACTAACTAAAATACTTGTATTGTATGAAAAATCTTTGTTTGACAGCCGCAACCATCGCCGCGGCAGCACTCCTCTTCTCCTGCGAGCAGCAGGAGCAGTCCGTGTTCAACCCTGAAAGCCTTCCCGGAACAGCCGTAATTACCGGTACGGTCACCTATGACGAGGGCTCAGCCACATTCGAGTACAATGAGGACGGCGTCATAGCCGAGCACATCATTCCCGCAGCAGGACAGATTGCCGTCCTGACCATCCCCTACAGCGAGTACAATCCTTCATCCGAAGGCAACCAGGTATTCACCGACACCATCGGTGCTGACGGAACCTACGAGTTCGTCGTACCGGTAGGCAGCACCGAACTGCAGGGAACCGTCAACGTGATTCCCTTCAGGGCCGCCAAGAACTTCTTCATCAACAAACAGCTGGCAGTAGTCGAGAACGCGCTCTACGAGGCTTATGACGAGGATGTGGTGCTCCGCGACCAGTTCACCCAGACTGTGGACATCACCGCGCACAGCACCATCAGACCGGAGGTGGAGTGGAATTTCGACAAAACCCTGACATGCCACTTCGAGGGTCCTGGTTTCAATTCGGTAAACAACAACAACATTTTCACCTACGAGCCGACCTACGAGACACCCGTTGACGGTGTAATCTTCGACATCGTCGTCACTTTCACCGACAGCTACGGCGAGACCACGGTAGTCAGGTATCCCAACCTCGAGACCTACGGCGGAGAGTTCGAGCAGACACTCACCTTCCCCGACGACGCCTTCAGCACCGGCGCATACACCACCAGAGAGTATTATGTGCAGATTACCACCCCCATGATGAGAGATATTGATTACTACTACCAGGTCCTTTATGCAGGCAACACGACACCTCAGTGGATGTCGGAGGATGTAACTGTAGTATATGAGACCATTCAGTATTCGACAAATAATATCGACGACTCATGGCAGTTGGACGAAATAGAAAAGCACCTGTACCTCAAAGTTCCCACCAGACCCCTGAACATAGAGGAGGTTCCGGGACTCGGATACGAGATTGACTCGGAGCTGGGACAGGGCGGAACCGTCATCTTCAACTACGACCCCGTCAGTGTATTCCAATGGTAGCATTCTTCACAATCTAAACATGCTCATTATGAAACGAATATCCTTACTGATACTTACTGCGCTGATTCTGGGTTCCTCAGCACTGACTGCCCTGGCCCAGGAGCGCAAGGAGGACTTCACCCCCAAGAGGGGCGACTTCGGCATCTCGGTGATGGCCAGTCCTCTGACTGAGCTTACCAACGCATTCAAGGGCACAGCCTACACCCCCATGCAGCCCACAGTAACCATTTCCGGCAAATACATGGTGACAGACCACGGAGCCCTCTTCCTCAACCTCGGCTGGCTGTACCGCAACAGCAACGACACCTATTATACCCGCGACGATGCCGCCTACGCTGTCGATCCTTTCACAATGGACAAGGTTACTGATGCCGTCAGGGCCAATACCAGCGGCGGAAACTTCTCCTTCGGTTTCGAGGGCAGGGTCGGCATGGGCCGCGCCCAGGGTGTATTCGGCATCGGGGCCATGTACGCATTCTCGTACTATGACAGCCGGTACACCTATGGCAACGCCATCACTGCAGTCAATCAGGTTCCCTCAACAGCATTCAACGGCATCAACGGAACTTCCGTTCCCGGAGTCAGCTACCAGCGTTACCTCCGCCAGTTCTCCGGAGCGCCCACCCACACCGCAGGCCTTCTCGCCTATGCCGGAATCGAGTGGTTCGTGGCGCCCAAGGTTTCCCTCGGAGCCAGAGTCAATCTCATCGCCGCGTACAGCTGGACCAACGCCACCTATTACGTAGCTGAAGGATACAACACCATGACCGCACAGGTAGAGGAATGGACCGAACTCCTCAGTCCCTCCTCCGGAGCCATAGACTTCGGTACTGAGAACATCGGTGCGGACCTGTCCATCAATGTTTACTTCTAATCTGCTCATTTGGAGTTTTTTCAATCCTGCCGGTACCGGAAACCGGCAGGATTTTTTATATTTGCCCGACTAAACACTTGATTATGCTACAGACAGGAAACAAAGCCCCGTATTTCGAGGGCCCCGACCAGGACGGAAACATCATCCGCCTGAGTGATTTCACAGGACGCAGGCTCGTCCTTTATTTCTACCCCAAGGACAGCACTCCCGGCTGCACTGCCGAGGCCTGCGACCTCCGGGACAACTATGAGCGCTTTCTCAGCCAGGGCTATGCCGTGGTGGGCGTCAGCAAGGACAGCGCGACCTCGCACCGTAAATTCATCGAAAAATACAGTCTGCCTTTCCCCCTGATCTCAGACCCGGAGACTGTCATCCTGCAGGCCTACGAAGCCTGGGGCGAGAAAAAGAACTACGGCAAGGTCAGCATGGGCACCCTCCGCAAGACCTACGTCATCGATGAGAACGGCATCATCACCGACATCATCTCCAAGGTCAATACCAAGAACCATACTGCGCAGATATTGAAATAACATACCATGAAGAAAATGTGTTTTTTTATCAGCGTACTCGCTGCTGTGTTATGTTCCCTCAGCACTTTTGCCGCGACTGCGGAGAACTCCAAACCGTTTGTCATTCCGGAGCTGAAGACCTGGGAGGCCGGCAAGGGGGACCTGACCATTTCCGGGACGATGCGTATAGCCGTGCCGTCCGGAGACGAGGAACTGCTGCGGATAGCCGGGATGCTGGCTGAGGACTGGAACACTGTTGCCGGTTTTAGGCCGGAGATTGTCACTGAGAAAGGTGGAAAAGGAGATATCGTCCTGGAAATCAAGGCTGACAAAAAACTGAACAAGCTCAGCGGCGGCAGCACCGGGAGTTATTCGCTCGATATCACCGACCGCGTGCGGCTTTCCGCCTCAACTGCCCGGGGCGTGTACTGGGGAACGCAGACCCTGCTGCAGATGGCGGAACGTGCCCTGCAGGCTGACGCTGAGACCGGAAGCATTGAACTGGCCTGCGGCAGGATCCTCGACTGGCCCGACTACGGCATCCGCGGCTTCATGATGGACTGCGGCCGCAAGTACATCCCGATGAGCTATCTGCGCAAGCTCTCCCGCATCATGGCCTACTACAAGATGAACACCCTCCAGATTCACCTCAACGACAACGGCTTCAAGCAGTACTTCGGAGGGGACTGGGACCGCACCTACGCCGCATTCCGCCTCGAGTGCGACACCTACCCGGGACTGACCGCCCGCGACGGCCACTACACCAAGGCCGAGTTCATCGACTTCCAGGAGGAGTCCGCAGGCATGTATGTGGAGATCATTCCCGAGATCGACGTGCCCGCCCACTCCCTGGCCCTCACCCGCTACATGCCGGAGATAGGCTCCAAGGAGTACGGCATGGACCACCTGGACCTGTTCAAGCCTGAGACCTACGAGTTCGTGGACGCCCTCTTCAAGGAATACCTCGAGGGTGACGAACCCGTCTTCCGCGGTCCCAAGGTACATATCGGCACAGACGAGTACTCCAACAAGGACAAGGAAGTCGTGGAGAAATTCCGCTACTTCACCGACCACTACATCCGCCTCGTCGAGAGCTACGGCAAGCAGGCCGTAGTCTGGGGAGCCCTCACCCACGCTGACGGAGAGACTCCGGTCAAGTCGGATAACGTAATCATGAACGCATGGTACAACGGCTACGCCGATCCGGTCAAGATGGTCGAGGACGGCTACAAGCTCATCTCCATACCCGACGGACTGGTCTACATCGTACCGGCAGCCGGCTACTACTACGATTACCTCAACGAGCAGTACCTCTACGAGAACTGGACACCTGCCCATGTCGGTGACGCCGTCTTCGCCGAGCGCGACACGTCCATCCTAGGCGGCATGTTCGCCGTATGGAACGACCATGCGGGCAACGGTATCTCGGTCAAGGACATCCACGACCGGCTCTTCCCCGCCCTGCAGACTCTGTCCGTGAAGATGTGGACCGGTGCGGAGACCTCCCTGCCCTACGCTGACTTCGACAGCACACGCTACTTTGTGCGCGAGGCTCCCGGCATCAACTTCGCCGGCCGCATCGGCACTGAGCCCGGCTGCGTGCTGGAGATGGCCGAGGTGGCTCCCGGCACCGTCATGCCCTATCCCGAGATCGGCTATGACTACACCGTCAGTTTCACCGTCGATGGTGCCGCCGAGAAACCAGGCACTGAGCTGTTCCGCTCAGAGGACGCCGTCTTCTATCTCAGCGACCCGATCAGCGGCATGATGGGCTTCGCCCGCGACGGCTACCTCAACACCTTCCGCTACAGCATCCAGGACGGTGACCGGCTCGAAGTCACGGTCAAGGGTGACAACCGCTCCACGACCCTGATCATCAACGGCCGCGTCATCGACCGCCTCGAGACCGAAAAGCGCTGGCACAACGAAGGCGAGAGCGTGATGTACTACGTTCCCACCCTCGTATTCCCCCTGCAACAGGCCGGAGACTTCCAGAGCCGCATCACCAATCTGAAAGTCTACAACCACTAGAACTGGCGGGCGAGATTGACCATCTCGATAGCGGTGGTCATGGCGTCGAAGCCTTTGTTGCCGGCCTTGGTGCCTGCGCGTTCTACGGCCTGCTCGATGGAGTCGGTGGTCAGGACGCCGAAGATGACGGGGACGTTGCACTCCAGTCCGACGTGGGCTATACCCTTGGTGGCCTCATTGGCGACCATATCGAAGTGAGGGGTAGCCCCGCGGATTACGGCTCCGAGGCAGACGATAGCATCGTACTTGCCGGAGAGAGCCATCTTCCTGGCCACAAACGGAATCTCGAACGCTCCGGGCACCCAGGCCACCTCGAGATTCTCCCCCGCACCGCCGTGACGCAGGAACGAGTCCTCCGCCCCGCCGAGCAGCTTGGAAGTGATGAATTCGTTGAAACGGGCCGCTACGATGCCTATCCTCTGGCCGGCGGCTGACAGATTGCCTTCTATTACTTTCATGGTTGACTTTGTATTTATTGTTTTCTATTTCTACTTAAAATGCTCCTTCTGCTCGAAATGGAGGAGGTGGCCCATCTTCTTGTACTTGGTGTACATGTAGGCCTCGTTCTTCTCATTGCAGGTCATCTCGATGGGGTCGCGGCCCACCACCTCGATGCCGTAGTGGTCCAGACCGAAAATCTTCATCGGATTGTTGGTCATCAGTATCAGTTTCCGGATGCCGAGGTCGGAGAGGATGGCGCCGCCGACATCGTAGTCGCGAAGGTCAGCCTTGAAGCCTAAGGCTAAGTTGGCCTCCACGGTATCCATGCCCTGGTCCTGCAGCTCGTAGGCCCGCAGCTTGTTGATCAGCCCGATGCCGCGTCCCTCCTGCCGCAGGTAGAGCAGCACTCCGCGTCCGGCCTTCTCGATACGTCTGAGGGCCTCGGCCAGCTGCTCGCCGCAGTCACAGCGCAGCGAGCCCAGTACGTCTCCGGTCAGGCACTCCGAGTGCATCCGGCACAGCACCGGCTCGGGAGTGGTGATGTCGCCCTTGACTATCGCCAGGTGATGTTCCTTGGTAATGCGGTTGACGTAGCCCATAATCCGGAAATTGCCGTACTTCGTAGGCAGGGCCGCGTCCGTCACCTTCTCCATCCACTTCTCGTGGTGCTTGCGGTAGGACACTAAGTCGTCCACGGTAATAATCCTAAGACCGTGCTCTGCGGCGAAGGCTATCAGCTCGGTAGTGCGCATCATGTCCCCGTCCTCCCGCATAATCTCGCAGCACAGTCCGCACTCCTCCAGTCCGGCGATGCGCATCAGGTCCACAGTGGCCTCAGTGTGCCCGCGGCGCTGAAGCACTCCGCCCGGACGCGACTCTAAAGGAAACATGTGCCCGGGACGGCGGAAATCCTCCGGCCTGGCATCCGGCTCCACCGACTTCATCGCAGTGATCGACCGCTCAATGGCCGATATACCCGTGCCGGTAGAGACGTGGTCGATGGACACGGTGAAGGCCGTGCAGTGATTGTCAGTATTGTGCGAGACCATCTGCCCCAGGCCCAGCTTTTGGGTCAGAGCAGAGCTCATCGGCATGCATATCAGGCCCTTGCCGTAGCAGGCCATGAAGTTGACATTGGCAGTGGTGGCGTGACGGGCAGCGCAGATCAGGTCTCCCTCATTCTCCCGGTCGGGATCGTCGATGACCACGATAATCTGTCCCTGGCGGAGAGCCTCGGCCGCCTCCTCGATGGTATTGAATTTACGTTCCATATATTAAAATCCATATTTCTTTAAAAATTCTTCTGTAATTCCGCCTCCGGCAGAGCCGCTGTCCACCTGTGCGGAGGCGGGGACAGCATCCCCGGCAGCCAGCAGCCGCTCCACATACCGCGCCAGCATGTCCACCTCCACATTGACCGGAGAGCCCGGCGTCAGAAGGTGGAGCGTCGTCGAAGCCATAGTGTGCGGAATGAGCGAGACTGTAAAACTGCTGTCCGCATCCGAAACCGACGCCACGGTCAGGCTTACCCCGTCGAGAGTCACCGACCCCTTCCGGGCCACATACCGCAGGACATCCGACGGCACCGACACCCTCATAACCAGGGCAATGCCGTCCCGGACAAGGTCAGCCACCCGTCCGCAGGCGTCCACATGCCCCGAGACGAGATGCCCGCCGAAGCGGCCTCCGCAGGCCATGGCCCGTTCCAGATTGACCTTCGAGCCGGGCCTCAGACCGCCTAAGGACGTACGCCGCAGCGTCTCCGGCATTGCGTCAGCCGTAAAATGCCCGCTGCCGGGAGTCACCGTCAGGCAGACCCCGTTGACCGCGATACTGTCCCCTGTCGCAGTGCCTTCCAGCACCCTGGAAGCCTCGATATCCAGCACCACTCCCGAACCGCCTCCGCGGATGGAGCGGACCGTCCCTATTTCCTCTATTATTCCTGTAAACATTTAGACTTATCGTATTTACTTGAAAATCCGTGTATCAGTATATCCTCCCCGACCATTTCGACCGTATCGATCCGCATCCCACAGGCCGCTGCCATTGTCCCGAAGCCGGAGCCTCCGACCGGTCCCTTGGCAGTATGTCCTCCGACTATCTTCGGAGCCACGAAGACGTAGAACTCGTCCACGAGCCCGGAGCGGACCAGGCTCCAGTTGAGTTCCCCGCCGCCCTCCACGAGCACCGAGTCGAGCCCCATGGCCCCGAGCTGTCCCAGCATGTCTTCCAGATTCACCATACCGTCGGCACCGCATGAGCACAGCAGCGTTTCCACTCCGCAGGAGCGCAGGGCCTCAAGCCTATGAGCCTCTGCCATATCCGTATGCGCCACCACAGTCCGGTATTCCCGCGCAGTCCGGGCCAGCTGACAGTCCGGAGGCATGGAAGCCTTCGAGTCCACGATGATCCGCACCGGCTGACGCATCCCGTCCAGACGGCAGTTGAGCATAGGGTCGTCGGCCAGGACCGTGCCTTTGCCGGCCACGATACCCATATACCGGCCCCGGAGCTCGTGCACCAGGCGGCGGGACTGCTCCCCGCTCACCCACTTGGAATCCCCGGAGACAGCGGCTATGCGCCCGTCGAGAGTCATGGCCCATTTGAGCACGACCCAGGGACGGCGCGTGGTTATGTACTTGATGAATATGCGGTTGAGATGACGGGCCTCAGCCTCGAGCACCTCTGAGGTCACTTCGATGCCGTGTCCCCGCAGGATAGCGGCTCCGTGCCCGGCCACTAAAGGGTTCGGATCGGTCATGGCCATGACCACCCGGGATATGCCGGCCGCGATGATGGCGTCCGTGCAGGGCGGCTGCTTGCCGTAATGACAGCAGGGCTCGAGAGTCACGTACATCGTCGCGCCTTCGACAGACTCACTGCATGAGGCCAACGCATCCCGCTCGGCATGCAGGCTGCCGCAGACATGGTGCCAGCCCTGGGCGAGCACCTTTCCACCGCGGACTATCACCGCCCCCACCATCGGGTTCGGCCCCACGTGCCCCCTGCCGCGCTCAGCCAGCGCGAGAGCCATCCGCATGTATTTGATATCTTCGTCGTTACACATAACAAAAAACCCGAATACCACAATGGCACTCAGGGCAGTCTGTCATTCCGACAATCACAAGCGCCGGCACCGCTTCCACGGCTTCCGGCCAAGACCTCTCTTCCATCCGGACTGTCACCGTCGGTATCGGAATTTCACCGATTCAATCCCTGATTATCAGGGAGTCGCGGACTTTCACCGCCGGTAGGGAATCGCACCCTGCCCTGAGAGATATTCTTATTGGACGGCAAATATAGAAAATTTTTACAAACTTTGTAGCCGCTTATGAGAGAAATACGACACATCATCATCACCGACCCGCACGACTGCTGCGGCTGCACCGCCTGTGCGTCGGCCTGCCCCAGAGGCAGCATCACCATGAAGGAAAATTCCGAAGGCTTCCTCTATCCCGCTGTGGATGAGAGCACATGCATCGAATGCGGCATCTGCGCGAGGGTCTGCCCCGTCATCACGCAGTTCCCCGCCCGCAGGCCGCTCGAGGTCCACGCCGTGAAGCACCCGGACGGAACGGTAAGGGACGGCAGCGCCTCGGGAGGGGCATTTCCCCTGCTGGCCTCCGCCATACTGGAAGAGGGAGGCCTCGTCTTCGGCTCCCGCTATGACAATGCCCATGAGGCGGTCCACGACAGCGCCGGCACCCCGTCGGAAGCGGCGGCATTCATCGGTTCCAAATACCTGCAGAGCCGGATGGAGGACTGCTGTGGGAGGGTCAGGACGGCCCTGCGCGAGGGACGTCCGGTGCTGTTCACCGGTACCCCCTGCCAGGTAGCTGGCCTCAACCATTTTCTCGCCTCCGGAGCCGGAAAGACCTCGACAGACCGTCTGCTGACGGTGGATCTCATCTGCCATGGAGCGCCCTCGCCGGGGGTATGGAGGCGGTATCTCGCGGAGGAGAAAGCCGCCCTCGAGGCTCAGGGTTACCGTGATGTGAGCATAGAAGAGGTCCGCTTCCGCGACAAGGAGGAGGGCCGCGCCGGATGGAAAGGCTACAATTTCAAGATATTTTTCCGCGCCACCGACCCCTCGGGAGCCCCCTGCCGCCCCGTATTGAGCGAAAAGGGCAAGGCGGAGAACCTGTTCATCCGGGGATTCCTGGCCGACTTCTATTCCCGCCCGAGCTGCTACCGCTGCCCCGCCCGGGAGTTCCGCAGCGGCAGCGACCTGACCATCGGCGACTTCTGGGGCATCGGCGACCTCCGCCCCGACTTCGACGACGACCGCGGAGTCAGCGCCGTCCTGGTCAATACCGAAAAGGGCCGCGAATTCTTCTCCCGCATCCATTGTACCCGCCTGGAAATGACCTACGAAGACGTCCTGCGCCGCAACCGCTGCCTGGAGACCTCCGTCACGGAACCCGCCGCCCGCGCTGCGTTCTTCGCCTCCATGGACTCCGTTCATGATACTGTGTGCAGGCTGTTGCGGTAATACTGAATTATTGCTAACTTTGTCAGCGGAACACTAACCGAATGGAGGACCGCGCCATGATGAAATACCCGATAGGAATTCAGAGTTTTGAGCAGATAATAAAGGACGGCTATGTCTACG
>CALVDH010000016.1 GCA_944326235.1 uncultured Bacteroidales bacterium
ATGTCGAGGGCCTGAGTCTGGAGCTTGCCGGATTTGCCTCTGGAAACGTACTGGGAAGGGAAGTCGAAGCCCATGGATACTACCAGTTCAGAGCTGGATACCCCGTCGTAGCCGCGGGTGAAGAAGGGGCTGTAGGACACGGAGAGGTCCTGCTGGAGGTTGTTCTGGGACTGGATCTCGAGCCGCGATGCCTCATTGCTCTGCTGCAGGGCGCGGAGTTCGAGATTGTTCCTCTCTACTGCTGCCAGCACCGAGTCTATGCTCTCCATGCTCTGGGCGCGGAGACTTCCGCAGGATGCGGACAGGAGAATGGCTGCGGCGCTCAGGAAAGGAAGTGTATTGTAAAATATTTTCATATGGAATATCGGATTAGTTTTCAGCATGTTCAATGTTTTCTGCCCTGCGCTCGCGGCGGTGCATCCAGTCGTAGACTATAGGCACGATGAAGGCGTTGAGGAAGGTGGAGGTGAGCAGTCCTCCGAGTATGACCTTGGCCATGGGGCTCTGGATCTCGTTGCCCGGCAGGTCGCCGTTGAGGGCCAGGGGGATCATGGCGAGGGCCGAGGAGAGGGCTGTCATCAGAATGGGATTGAGACGGTCCAGGGAGCCGCGGAGGATGCACTCGCGGACGGAGAGGTGCTCCTCGGTATGCAGGTGGTTGTAGCGGTTGATCAGCAGCATTCCGTTCCTGGTCGCGATGCCGAACAGGGCGATGAAACCGATGATGGCCGGGATGCTGAGCTCGCCCGAGGTAAATATCAGGGCGAATACTCCGCCTATCAGGGCCAGGGGCAGGTTGAGCAGGACCACTCCGCTCTGGCGGGCGTTCTTGAACTCCATGTACAGCAGCAGGAAGATGACCACGATGCTCATCAGGGAGGTAAGCAGGAGGGTCCGGCTGGCGGCCTGCTCGCTTTCGAACTGTCCTCCGTACTCGATGTGGTAGCCCTCGGGCAGCTCGATCTCCTCATCCACGATCTTCTGTATGTCGTTGACCACTCCGCGCAGGTCGCGTCCGCGGGTGTTGGCCGAGATGACAACCTTGCGCTTGACGTTCTCGCGGTTGATGGTGTTGGGACCCATGGAGGATTCCACGTCGGCTACGTAGGAGAGGGGTATCTTGCAGCCGTCAGCGTCGTCGATCATCAGGTTGCGGATGCTCTCCATGTCTCCTCGGTTGTCCTCGGAGGCGCGTACTACGAGGTTGAAGGTCTTGCCCTCCTCGTAGACCTGCGATACGGTCTCGCCGGCCATGTTTACTGTCACGAACTCGGCGAAGGCCGGCAGGGAGATGCCGTAGCGGGCGAGCATGTCGCGCTTGGGGGTGATCTTGAGCTCGGGACGCTCGATCTGCTGCTCGACGTTGAGGTCGGCTATGCCCTCCACACCGCTGATGGCGCTCTTGATGCGGTTGCCGATGACGAACATGTCGTTGAGGTTGTCTCCGAAGAGCTTTATCGCGATGCTGGCCTGGGTACCGCTGAGCATGGCGTCGATGCGGTGGCTGATGGGCTGGCCTATTTCGATGTTGGCTCCGGTGATGGTAGAGAGCTTTGCGCGTACCTCGTCCAGCACCTCCGCGTGGGAGCGCTCATCGAGGACGAAGGGGGCCTCGATCTCGGATACATTGACTCCGAGGGCGTGCTCGTCCAGCTCGGCGCGTCCGGTCTTGCGGGCCACGGTCTGTATCTCGGGTATGGTCAGCAGCAGTTCCTCAGCCTGCCGTCCTATGCGGTCGGACTCCTCGAGGGAGACTCCGGGAAGGGAGCTGACATTGATGGTGAACGAGCCTTCGTTGAACGAGGGCAGGAAGCTGTGGCCGAGGGTGAAGAACAGGCCGAGGGCCACGGCGAACAGGGCGAGGGTAGAGCCGCCCACGATGGCTTTGTGGTTCAGGGCCCAGTTCAGCCCGTTGCGGTAGTGTCTCTTGAGCCATGCGGCCACGAATGCCTCCTTGGGCACTTTTGTGCTGTCTTTCCTGCCGCGCAGGAGATAGGAGCAGAGCACGGGAGTCAGGGTCAGGGCGACAATGGTCGAGGCGAAGAGGGCAACGATGAAGGATATTCCGAGGGGAATGAGCATCCTGCCCTCCATGCCGCTGAGGAAGAAAAGGGGCACGAAGCTGACGATGATTATCAGGGTGGAGTTCAGGATGGGCATACGCACTTCCTTGGATGCGTTGAACACCACGTCTACTACCGGCAGCCGTTTTTCCGGCGGCAGGGCCCGGTTCTCCCGCAGGTGCTTCCAGACGTTCTCCACGTCCACTATCGCGTCGTCCACTAAGGAACCTATGGCGATGGCCATGCCTCCGAGACTCATGGTGTTGAGGCTCAGCCCCAATGCATCCAGCACCAGGATGGTGATGAGCAGGGACAGCGGCAGGGTGATCAGGGATATGACGGTGGTGCGGACATTGGCCAGGAATACGAAGAGTACGATTACCACGAAGATGGCGCCTTCGTACAGGGAGCGTTTCACATTGTTGATCGAGTTCTCGATGAATGTGGCCTGGCGGAATATGTCGGTGGACACGTGCACGTCGGCGGGCAGGTTCTTCTGCAGGTCGGCAATGGCGGCGTCCAGTCTTTCGGTCAGCTCGATGGTTCCGGTGTTGGGCTGTTTGGTGACGGTCAGCAGCACGGCCGGCTTGCCTCTTTCGGAGGCCAGTCCGAGCTTGGGCTGCTGGGCGCCGATGCGTACGTCGGCCACGTCCTCGAGGGTGACGGGCATCCCGCTTTCAGTGGTCTTGATCACGGCTGCGGCCATCTCCTCCACGTCCTGCGTGGAAACCACTCCGCGCACGATGTACTCGCTTCCGTATTCGTAGATGACACCTCCGTTGGTGTTCTGGTTCATGCCGCGTGTCACCTCCATGACTTCTCCGAGGGTGACGCCGTAGTGCTTCATTTTCTCAGGATGGATCAGGACCTGGTATTCCTTGATGTCTCCTCCGAGCACGGCTACCTGTGCCACGCCTCCGGTGGACAGCAGGCGGGGCCTGAAGGTCCAGTCAGCCAGAGTCCTGAGATCCAGCATCGAGGTGCTGTCGGCGGTCAGGGACACTATCAGCAGCTCTCCGAGGATGGAGGACTGGGGGCCGAGGGTGGGGGTTCCGGAGTTGTCCGGCAGGTCGTCGGCAGCGGCGGCCAGTTTTTCGGACACAATCTGGCGGGCAAGGTAAATGTCAGTGCCCCAGTCGAACTCTACCCACACTACGGAAAATCCCGTGGTGGAGGAACTGCGCACCCTGCGCACTCCTGTGGCGCCGTTGACGGCGGTCTCAATAGGGAAGGTCACGAGCTGCTCGACCTCCTCGGCGGCCATTCCGTTGGCTTCAGTCATGACGACCACGGTCGGGGCGTTGAGGTCGGGGAATACGTCTATCTCCGCGTTGAATGTCCGGTACAGTCCGGCCGCGAAGAGCAGGATGGCCGCGACAAGTATCAGCAGTCGGTTCTGCAGTGAGAAATGTATTATCTTGTTGAGCATGGCTGTCGCGGATTAATGGTTGTGGGTATGGGCGGGGATGAGGTTGCCGGCTGAGGCGAGCTTGACGTGGGTGGCTCCGCGGGTCACTACGTTTTCTCCGCCCTTGAGGCCGGAGAGGATCTCATAGCGCTGTCCGTCGGTGGCACCGAGGGTGACTTCCTGTTTCTTGTAGCAGGTCTCGTCCAGCTTGATATATACGAAATAGTGGCCCTGGGACTCGGTGACGGCTTCAACCGGAAGGGAGATGACTCCGTCCCTCTCGGCGGAGAGCAGCCATACCTGGGCGAAGGCTCCGGGGAGAATCTCTTCCGTGCCGTTGAAGGCAAATGTCACGGGGATGTAGGCATTGGTCTCGTCGGTTGAGCGTCCGTAACCGAGCAGGCGGCCTCCGAGCCGGGAGGCGGTGTAGACGCGGTCGCCGTAGGAGAGCCTGAAGTTCGCATCATTCACGCCGGGGAGGCGGTTGAGGTATCTTTCGGAAACATCGGCTTTGAGATAGAGCCTGCTGCCGGCGACTACCTTCGCCAGGGGTGTTCCTACCGTTACATAGTCTCCTTCCTTTACCAGGCAGGTCTTGACATAGCCTCTGACGGGGGATTTCACAGCCGTCCCGTTCTCGCCGCCGTTCGAGGCGAGTGCCTCATAGGTCAGGCGGGCTGTCTCGTAGCGGCCCTTTGCGGCCTCGTATTCCTGACGGGAGACGATATTGTCCTCCACCAGTTTTGCGGCTCTTTCATATTCCTGCCTTGCAGTTTCATATTCGATCCTGGCCCTCTGTACAGGGTCTCCGTCCTGCAGGTGGCGGGAGGAGATGGTGAACATCGGGCTGCCGTCATTGACCCGACTGCCCTCAATCAGGGGCACTGCGTAGGAAACGATACCGGGCACGCTTGCCACGACGGTTGTCTCATCCTCGGGAGCCGGCATGATGCGGCCGCTCACTTCGAGGACTCCGCGGAAGGGACCGGGGACAATGACTTCTGCCGTCACACCGGCGGCAGCGGCGCTCTCGGCACTGAGGGTTATCTCATCGGGGTTGGCACTGCCCTCCTCGTGCGAATGGCCGTGGTCGTGTCCGTCATGGTTATGTCCGTCATGGTTATGTCCGTCATGGTTGTGTCCGTCATGGTTGTGGCCCTCATGGCTGTGGTCATGGGCCTCGTGGTCATGATGCGCATGGTCGTGGACCTCCTCGCTGTGGGAGTGACCGTGACCGGAACTGGAGTTGTTGTTGCAGGATGAGAGGACGTAGCAGGTGGCTAAGCAGAGTACGCCCAGAAGAAATGTCTTTATCGTCTGTTTCATGTAAGAAAAGTATTTCGGTTGTTAATAAACGCCGCAAATGTATATTTCATCCCGTGCAACCCTGTTGCAAAGAAGGCTGTCCGCCTGCCTGCGGTACGGTATTTGTATTTTTGGAGGTGAATCAAATAAAAAAGGAGACAGATATGAAAGGAATGATTATCGCTTTGATGTTGGCGCTGACCGCTGGAGTGTCCGCGTCAGGAGCCGTTCCCCAGGACAGGCAGACACGGAAGGCAATGCAGGCATATGAGGACTCGGTCCGCTTTGCCGCGACTGTGGAGACTATGAAGAATATGGATTTCGTGCTTGAGGCCGACCGCCTGGTGCTCAAGAGAGGGGAGAATGTCATGGTGACTTCCATGACCAATTTCGTATCCGTTAAGGATGACCGGGCAGTGATACAGGTCGCCCCTTTCAGCGGCCCCGGAGTCAACGGTGTCGGCGGAGTGACGGTGGACGGACGGATATCGGAAGTGGATTTCCGTGTGAGCCGGAAAGGTGCGGTGTCCCTGTCGATGTATGTGTCGGGTGCCGTCGCCTCGTGCAAGGTTACATTCACCCTGCCCAAGAACGGCACTACGGCTACAGTACGTATTGATCCCAACTACAGTTCCAACGATATCTCCCTGGTCGGCAGGATAGTCCCGACAGAACTGTCCACGGTGTACGAGGGGCTGTCGCTGTGACAGGAATACGGAAAATTTTATTAACTTGCGGCAAGTTTGACAGCCGCAAGTTTTTTTTATGCCTATGAGACCAGGATTTAAGAAATTCCTCAAAATTACCCTGATATCCATCGCCTCCCTTCTCGGCCTGTGCGTCGTGGCCATTGCAGTGGCCATGTGGGTAGTATTCACTCCGTCCAGACTGACTCCGATGGTGGAGGACGCGGCGGACAGATATCTCGACGCCGACGTGAGGATCGGCAGGGTGGACCTGAAGTTTTTCTCTTCATTTCCCAGGCTTACCCTCAGGATAGATGACGGAGAGCTGACGGTCCGCGGAGCGGCGGATTCCATCCGGGCGGAGGGTCCTCTGATGCCGCACCGCGATTCCCTCCTGCGGTTTGCCCGATGCAGGGTGACATTTGACCCGGTGGCGCTTCTCAAGGACCGCCGGGTGATCATTCACCGCGTCCTTCTGGACAGCGCCCGGGTCTATGCGTACCGGGATGCCGGGGGCCGCGCCAACTGGAATTTCATTCCCCCCTCCCGCGATACGGTGGAGGCGGACGCGGCTGACTCTGCCGGAGGGTTCCGCCCTGAGGCCATTGTCCTGCGCTCGCTCAGGGTCAGAGATGCGGATATTGTCTTCAATGACCGTTCCAATGATATATATGCCCGGGTCGCCGGGGTGAACACCCGTCTGCGGATGGGCGCGGGGGAGAGGGGTGCTGCGGCCGGAGTGGAATTCTCCTGCAGGAACCTGCTGCTCAGGCAGAAGGGGAATCTGCTCATGCGGAGGACGGCGGTGCGGCTCAATACCCGGGTGGGGTACAATGCCGACAGTATGAAGGTGGTGCTGCGCAATGCGGAGCTAGGGGTCAATGACATAAATCTCTCTCTCAGCGGAACGGCGGTACGGGATACAGTCCGCCGGGCGGTGGACCTGGACCTGTCGTTCGGGGCGGCGGCTCCTTCGGTGGAGAAGGCTCTCAGGCTCATTCCGGAGTCTGTGGTCAGGCATAAGGACCTGACGGCGGACGGCAGCGTACTGCTTGAAGGAACCGTGAAAGGGGCTTACGGCAAGGAACTTATGCCGGCGGTATCGCTGTGTCTCAAGATAGAGGATGCTTCGGCCCGGTACGAGGGGCTTCCCTACGGCATAGATCATCTCTCCGCGGATTTCGATGCGTTCGTGGACCTGATGCGGGAGCGGGAGTCCTATCTGGACCTCAAGATATTCAAGCTGCAGGGCAATGATATAGACGTCCTGGCCGACGCGAAGGTGACCGAACTGTTCGAGGATCCGTTTATAGTGCTGAATACCAGGGCTAAAGTTAATCTGGGCAATATCAGCAAGACCTTCCCCCTGCAGGCCGGTATCGAGTATTCGGGTCTGCTGGACGCGGACCTGAAGGTGCGTACCAGGCTGTCTACCATAAGGAATCAGGACTTCGGACGTATCTTTGCGGCGGGCAATCTGGACTTGGACGGGGTGACTGTCAGGGATGCCGCACACGGAATTGACGCGGTAGGTGACATCGACCTGAAGTTCTTCGGGGCGAGGGCGCTGGGCGTGAGCGGTGAGGTGTCCAGACTGCATCTGGAGAGTCCCCGTATCAGTGCGCTGGCTGACAGTCTGAAACTTAGAGTAATCTCGACCCGTCCCCGCGATACGACGAGAGTCTTTCAGATGAAGGCCGACTTCGGGATGAACCGGGTGGGCGCTTCTATCGGGGACTCGCTGAAGGTGTATTGCGGCAAGGGCGGCATCACCGCATCCCTCAGACCCCGGGAGGACCGTCCGGACAAACCGCGGATAGAGGTGCTGGTCGAGACCGACTCTGTCTTTCTGAAAAACGGGGAAATGACCGGAGGTATGAACAAGGGCACCATATCCCTGGGCGCCGACAAGCTCCGGGATTCGCTCTGGAGGCCCTCCGCCACAGTGTCGTTCAACAGGCTCAGGGGTGGTCTGGGCGACTCGCTCAGAATGTTCTGCATGAAGGGTGAGCTCGATGCCTCCATGAGCCTGTACAAGGACAGGCGCGGAGATTACAGACCACGTCTGAATGTCCGGCTTGAGACCGACTCGATTTTTGCCAGGATGGGGGAGACCGGCGGCGGCATGAAGAAGGGTGTGGTCCGTATTCAGGCGGACAAGGTGAGGGACTCGCTGTGGATTCCTTCCGGAACGGTGCGGTTCAGCCGGCTGACAGCCAAGGTGCCGCAGTGCGCTCTTCCGGTACATTTCAACAGTACGGTAGTGAAGGTGGGGGACAGGCAGATATCGCTCGACCGGGCGGCTGTGAGGGTCGGCACCTCCAGCGTATTCCTGACCGGAACGGTGCACAACCTCTACGGTGCCATGCGGCACGGCCGTATGCTCAGGGCCAGGCTGGACATCAAGTCCCGGAATCTCAATCTGAATCAGCTGATGCGGGCTTTCGCATCCCCCGAGGCGGATGAGCAGGACCTGGAGGCGGATACAGTCTCCACGACGCAGATGAGGCTGTTCGAGGTGCCGGACAGGATCAATTTCCAACTGACTGCGGATATCGACCGGCTGCGCTTCGGAGAGTATATTTTCCGCGATATCAAGGGCAATGCTGAACTCAGGGACAGCCATATCTACCTGGAGAATCTCAGTCTCACCGCCCTGGATGACGCTGTCCTGAACGCCTCGCTGATCTACAAGGCGGCATCGTCCCGCTTCGGGTATGCCGGTTTCGACGTCAAGGTGAAGGACATCGACATCGCCTCTCTGGTGGAGGCCACTCCGGCGATTGACTCGCTGGTGCCCATGCTGGAGTCATTCAAGGGCAAGGTGCAGGTGGACGTGGCTGCGGAAGGGGTGCTGGACTCCCTGCTGAACATCCGCATCCCGTCACTGCGCTCGGCGGTATATATCCGCGGCGACTCCCTCGTGCTGATGGACGGCAAGACCTTTGCGGAGATATCCAGGAAACTGATGTTCAAGAACAAGAAAGAGAATCTCATAGACAGTATCTCCGTCAATATCACCGTAGAGGACGGCAGTGTCAATATCTATCCCTTCCTCGTGGAGATCGACCGCTATCAGGCGGCTGTCGGCGGGGTGCAGAACCTGGACATGAGTTTCGATTACCACATCTCGCTGCTGAAGTCTCCTCTGCCGTTCCGGGCCGGGCTGAATATCCGCGGTACGCCGGACGACATGCGTTTCGGCATAGGCAGGGCCAGATATAAGGATGCCGTAACCCCTGTGGAGACCCGCAAGGTGGATTCCGCGCGGATGAATCTGAGCAATGAGATAACCCGCCGGTTCAGGAATGCCGGCGAGCGCAACCGCTGGGGAGACAGAGCCGCGGCGCGTACCCGCATCGACTGGGAGCGGAAGCGCGATTCCGTGCGCAGGCATCACCGCATCGTGTTCGAGGAGGACTCGATTCAGTGGGAGAAGGTGGCTCCCCTGCCGCCCGCTCCGGGAGGCCCTGTCCCCGAGGTTTAAAAAAGTTCATTTCTTGAGAAATCTTTTATAAATTTGCACGATAACTTCAAAACAACACATAACTTCTATTATGAAAGGAATCGTACTCGCCGGAGGCTCCGGCACCAGACTGTATCCCATAACGAAGGGTATCAGCAAGCAGTTGATCCCGATATATGACAAACCGATGGTGTATTACCCCGTGTCCGTGCTGATGCTGGCCGGTATCCGGGAGATTCTCATAATATCCACGCCCGCCGACCTGCCCGGCTTCAGGCGTCTGCTCGGGGACGGCTCTGATTACGGAGTGCGCTTCGAGTATGCCGAGCAGCCCTCTCCCGACGGACTGGCCCAGGCCTTCATTATCGGCCGTGAGTTCATCGGCAGCGATGCCGCCTGCCTGGTGCTTGGAGACAACATCTTCTACGGCAGCTATTTCACCGTCATGCTGCGCAGGGCCGTGAACAGGGCCGAGAAAGAGGGTCTTGCCACGGTCTTCGGTTACTGGGTGGCCGATCCCGAGCGTTACGGTGTGGCGGAGATAGATTCCAAGGGCAATGTGCTCAGCATCGAGGAAAAGCCTAAGGAGCCCAAGTCCAACTATGCCGTCACCGGCCTCTATTTCTATCCCAACGAGGTGGTGGACGTGGCGGCCAATGTGAAGCCCTCAGCCCGCGGAGAACTGGAGATAACCTCCGTCAACCAGGAGTTCCTGGAGCGCGGCAAGCTCCGCCTGGAGACCCTGGGACGCGGATTCGCCTGGCTGGACACCGGTACGCACGACTCGCTGGCCGAGGCATCTACCTTCATCGAGGTGATCGAGAAGCGTCAGGGCCAGAAGGTGGCCTGTCTGGAGGACATCGCCCTGCGCAGCGGCTGGATTACCCCCGACCAGCTCCGTGAGACGGCCAAGCCCATGAGCAAGAACCAGTACGGTCAGTATCTGCTCCGCATCGCCGACGAGGAGGAGCAGAAGCTGGCCAGGAAACATCATAACAAATAATAACATCTGACAATGGAATTCAAGCGCAACATACTGATAACCGGCGGCGCGGGCTTCATCGGGAGCCACGTCGTGCGCCTCTTCGTGAACAAGTACCCCGAGTACCGTATCGTAAACCTGGACAAGCTGACCTACGCGGGCAACCTGGCCAACCTGAAGGACATCGAGCAGGCCCCGAACTACGTGTTCGTGCGTGCCGACATCTGCGACTTCGAGACGGTGTGCGGAATCTTTGAGAAATACGACATCGACGGCGTGATCCACCTTGCAGCCGAAAGCCACGTGGACCGCTCCATCAAGGACCCCTTCACCTTCGCGAGAACCAATGTGCTCGGCACCCTGTCCATGCTCCAGGCCGCCAAGCATCACTGGGACGGGAAGTGGGAGGGCAAGCGCTTCTACCACATCTCCACCGACGAGGTGTACGGCGCTCTTGAGCTGACCCATCCGGAGGGTATTCACTCGGACATCAGCGCCCACGAGGTGTACGGTGACGAGTTCTTCCGCGAGACCACGCGATACAGCCCCCACAGTCCCTACAGCGCGTCGAAGGCTTCCTCGGACCACTTCGTGCGTGCCTTCCACGACACCTACGGGATGCCTACCATAGTTACGAACTGCTCGAACAACTACGGCCCCTACCAGTTCCCGGAGAAACTGATACCCCTGTTCATCAACAATATCCGCCACCGCAAGCCCCTGCCTGTGTACGGCAAGGGCGAGAATGTCCGCGACTGGCTGTATGTGGAGGACCACGCGAGGGCCATCGACCTCATCTTCCACGAGGGGAAGGTGGCCGAGACGTACAACATCGGCGGTTTCAACGAGTGGAAGAACATCGACCTAATCAAGGTCATCATCAAGACCGTTGACCGTATCCTGGGCAATCCCGAAGGTTATTCGGACAGCCTCATCACCTACGTCACGGACCGTGCGGGCCACGACCTGCGGTATGCCATCGACGCCACGAAGCTGCACCGCGAGCTGGGCTGGAGCCCGAGTCTCCAGTTCGAGGAGGGTATCGACAAAACTGTCCGCTGGTATCTGGACAACCAGGCGTGGATGGACAACATCACCTCCGGCGAGTACGAGAAGTACTACGAGGACATGTACGGCAACAGATAGCATCACGTCCGGATGAGCAGTTATCTCGAGGTCAACGATGTGTCCAAGTCCTACGGCCCCCGGGTGCTGTTCGACCATATCTCATTCCATATCGACGAGGGGGACAAGATAGCCCTCGTCGCTCCCAACGGTACCGGGAAGACATCCCTGCTGAGCATCATAGCCGGCAGGGATTCTTCTGACGGGGACGGCTCGGTGCATTTTCTCAAGGACATCACCGTGGCCTTTCTGGAGCAGGACCAGCATTACGACCCGGACCGCACCGTCTCGGAAATTGTCCTGGAAGGGGCCGGGGACCAGGCTGTGCCTGAGTACGAGGTGGCCTCGGTGCTTTCCCGCCTGAGGCTGGACGACCCCTCCCGGAAAGCCGGAACACTCAGCGGAGGAGAGGCCAAGCGGACAGCCATTGCCGCCGTCCTTATCCGCAAGCCGGACTTTCTGGTGCTGGACGAGCCCACGAACCATCTGGACGTGGACAGCATCGAGTTCCTGGAGGACTACCTCACCCGCTCGCGCTGTACCCTGCTGATGGTCACCCACGACCGCTATTTCCTGGACAGGGTCTGCAACCAGATTCTGGAACTGGACGGCGGTAAACTCTACCGCTACCAGGGCAACTATTCCTACTTCCTGGAGAAGAGGCAGGAGCGCATAGCCAATTTCAACGCGGCTACTGACCGGGCCCGCAATCTGCTGCGTACAGAGCTGGACTGGATGCGCCGGATGCCCTGTGCCCGCGGCACCAAGGCCAAATACCGTATCGATGCGTTCCATGAACTCAAGGACAGGGCGGGGCAGAGGATAGAGGAGCGACAGGTGGAGATACGGGCCGGGATGGCCCGCCTCGGCCGCAAGATAATCAACTGCCGCGGAGTGAGCTACCGCTGGGGCGACTTCCCTGTACTCGAGGATTTTACCTACAACTTTGCTCCCGGAGAGAAAATAGCGGTGGTCGGTCCCAACGGAGTGGGGAAGAGCACCTTCCTCGACCTGCTGGCCGGTGTCCTGGAACCTTCTGCGGGAGAGATAGAACGCGGGGAGACCCTCCGCATAGGGTATTACCGGCAGGAGGGCATCCGTCTGGACGGCAACAAGACTGTCTTCGAGACAGTCTCGGAGATAGCCGATGTAGTGTCCATAGGCAAGGGGGAGACCGTCTCTGCGATGACCTTTCTCAACTATTTTCTTTTTCCTCCGTCGATGCACCGCAACAAGGTGGCATTGCTAAGCGGAGGCGAGCGCCGTCGGCTATATCTGCTGACCGTGCTGATGCGCAGTCCCAACTTCCTGATACTGGATGAGCCTACCAATGATCTGGATCTGATGACCCTCAATGTGCTGGAAGAGTATCTGTCCGGATTTGCCGGCTCGCTGCTGATAGTCTCCCACGACCGCTTTTTCGTAGACAAGCTTGCAGACCATCTCTTCATATTCGAGGGCGGAGGCCGGGTCAAGGACTTTGTGGGCAGTTACTCAGGTTACCGGCAGTACCTCAAGGACAGGGAGGAGGAACGCAGGGCTGCGTCCAGGGAGGCCCGTAAGGCGGCAGTGCCTGATACTCCGGCTTCTGCAGCGGACCGCGGAGGGGAGCGCAAGCGCCGTCTGACTTACAAGGAAAAGCAGGAGAAGGCCAGGCTGGAGGAGGAACTGGTCTCCCTTGGGGATGAGAAGAAGACCCTGGAGGCCCGGCTCTGCTCCGGCACACTGTCTTCCGAAGAGCTGACCGCCGACTCGGTCCGTATCGGGGAGGTGACCCGTCTGCTCGACGAAAAGGAACTCCGCTGGCTCGAACTCGACGAGATAGAAACCAACTCTTAAAACACAGCAATATGAAACGAAACCGCATTCTTGAACTTCTGCAGTTACTCGCCCTTGTTCTCATGCTGGTCTACCTGGGCTTTGAGGATGAGGAATGGCTTCTGGTGCTTTCCGCCCTCCTTGTCGCAGGCTCCCTCGTAGTAAGTTTTGCAGCTGCGGCCAAGGAGAGAAGAAAACAGCAGTGACTCCCGTGCTAGCAGAACTGCAGCCGCTTGAAGAGCAGATAGGATACGGCCCAGATGCATGCGGGGGCGACGAATGAGTAGAGAATGTAGAGGATACCGCTGCTCAGCTCATCGACCTGGAACATCCCGATGAATACGCCGTGAATTGCGAGCATGACGAGTACGGTCATGGCTGTCTTGTGCTTCCGCAGGGCGATATTGCCCAGAATGAATACCGACTGGTACAGGCAGATCTTGCCGAAGTCGGACCAGAACGTGCAGAAATCCGTCCCGCCGGGTTCCCAGATCATGCCCTGGAATCCCCTTCCGCCTCCGGCCAGCGCCAGAGCGCAGTCCAGCATGTGCATGACTGCGTAGAATCCGAACGGAATCAGGACGGCGGATACCAGCATCATCACTCCGAACTTGATGGGAACGGGGAGAGGCAGCATGGCATATCCGATTCCGTCCGAAGGGTCGTTGACGTAGCCGTAGACAGATGCAGGAACGCAGAATGCCAGGAACAGGGCTGTCAGATACAGTACCGGCAGCCTGTCCCCGGGAGTCACTGTATTCTCAGCCAGCAGCATGACCAGCCAGTAGGCCAGGTACAGACAGGCCATTACTGCTGCAGCCGGCCAGATTCTCCTTATTCCGGATTTCAGGTCCGAGACCGTGAGCATTCCTGCGCGGATAAGTCTTTCCGAGGCGCAGTGGGGAGTCCTAACAGCACGCATGATCCACCTCCTTTTCAGTATTTCTGTCCAGGGACCTGAGATACTCTACCAGAGTGCCTCCTCCTGAGATGCAGGCGTCGAAGAGCACTTCTATGTCGATGTCTGTCTTTGCATGCAGGTTTCTCAGATGCGTTTCAGCGTCTGCCGCTGTGCCGGTTTCTGTGTCAGTGCCGCTGTAGGCGGTCGGGCGGTCGGAGAGCGTGCCTGAACCCAGGTTATGTCCGGCATATCCGCTGACGATACCGGAGCGGGTCAGGCGGGGCAGGATGTTGACCACACCTGCGGCCGTACGCTCGCTGAACAGGGCATGGAGCATAACCTTGTCGCCGGTGCTGAAGCATATCTTTCCTGCGAGATCATCCAGGGATGAGTTGAGCAGCAGCCTCCCGGAGTCGATGACAGCCACATGATCCACGATGTCTTCCACTTCCCGGACCTGATGGGTGGACAGAATCACCGTTCTGTCCGGCCGCATGTGCTCGGCCAGCAGCCGTCTCAGGGTCAGTTTGGACGGTATGTCCAGGCCGTTGCCGGGCTCGTCCAGCAGGAGCAGCCGCGTATTGAGTGAAAGCGCGAAGGCTATCATGGCCTTCTTCTTCTGTCCGGAGGAAAGCCTTCGGAAGACAGCACCCGGCTCGACATCGAATATCCTGAGATAATCGACGAGTGCGTCTCCGTCATAGTTCGAGTAAAACATTCCGTAATTTCCGGCATACTCTATCACCGGCAGGTCCGGAGCGTTGAAACTCTCCGGCACGAAATAGACACTGTCCAGAAACTCCGGCTTCCGGTCGAACGGCACCATGCCGTCCACCTCTATCCGTCCGTTTCCGCATTTCAGAAGCCCCGCAATCAACCTCATCAAAGTCGTCTTGCCCGCTCCGTTCCTTCCCAGGAGCCCGTAAACGGCTCCGTCCTTCAGCTCCAGGTTCAGGCCGTCATACACGCAGCGTCCCCTGTAGCTGAACCTTAGTTCATCTATCTGTATCATAAAGCAAGAAATTAAGTGTCTTGTTTCCGGCCGCGGGACGTTACGGCTTGAACTTTGCCCAACAAAGATGGGACAATAATTTCATATTTCAAAATTTTGCAGTTATATTTGCAGCCCGAAAATCAGGAAAGATGCCGGAGTGGTCGAACGGGGCAGTCTCGAAAACTGTTGAACTCCTTGTGGGTTCCGGGGGTTCGAATCCCCCTCTTTCCGCAGAAAGGCCCTGGCGCTGATGGCGCCGGGGCCTTTCTGCGGAAAGAGGGGGATGGCCGACACAGCCGGCCTTATTTTACCCCCATCCAAACCTTCCCCAAGGGGAAGGCTTAGTCGCTTCGCTCCAAATCCGCATTTCGGCTTTTTTTTCTTCATCTTCTGCAAAGCCCGCCGCAGGCGGGTGGGGATGTGCGACCGAAGGGAGCAAATCCTCCCAAAAGAGGGGGATGGCCGACAAAGTCGGCCTTTTTTTACCCCCTTCCAAACCTTCCCCTTCGGAGGGCTTAGTTGCTTCGCTCCGAGAGGGCAGTGGTCCAGTGTTTCGGCAGAGTTTTCTTCACCTTCTCGCAGCCCTTCCGTTCTCCTTCCACAACGGCAGCATTTCCCGCGATTCTCTGCCGTTGTGGAACTTCTTTTCCGCCGCATCCTTGCTATGGGCTTCCTGGACAGCATTGTCTCCCCAGTCCCCTTCCACAACGGCAGCATTTCCTGCATTTCCCTGCCGTTGTGGAACTTCTTTTCCGCCGCATCCTTGCTATGGGCTTCCTGGACGGCATTGCCTCCCCAGTCCCCTTCCACAACGGCAGCATTTCCTGCATTTCCCTGCCGTTGTGGAATGGTTTTTCCGCCGCATTCTTGCTATGGGCTTCCTGGACGGCATTGTCTCTCCGGGCACCTTCCACAACGGCAGAGAAATGCGGAATCTGCTGCCGTTGCGGAAAAGATAGACGTGCTCACCTTCCAAAGGTGATACGGATACTGCCGGATTTGGCCCGCCTTCGGAAGGTGGGATGAGGCGGCAGGAAACGAAAACGCGGGTACAGGCGCTACATAGGGCCCCGTGCGATTGCGCACCTTCGGAAGGTGAGCAAAAAAACGCGGGAAAACTGCACACCTTCGGAAGGTGGAAAGAGGCGGCTGGAAACGGAAACGCGGGCACAAGCGCTACAGAGGGTCCCGTGCCGCACCTTCGGAAGGTGAGCAGAAATGCGGAAAAGCACGACTCCTTTCGAAGGAGTGAAGAGGTAAGCGGGAAGCTTTGGAGTGAGGGAGATGCAAAAGGCTAGACGGGACCGAAACGAGAAGGTGGTGGTGTCTGCAGGAAACCGATGCCTGGCCTCCGAGAGCCACCTGTGAAGTGGATCAGCTTATAACGAATTCGAGAAGGTGCCGGCAGAAGTGGCTTTTCACCGTCACCTTCCGGCACGGAAGGAACCACTGGCAGAAGGACGTAGGAGCGGGCATGCCACAACGGCACCGGATTACGGGATTTGCTGCCGTTACGGTTTCACTCCGCGCCTGCAAGCGAACGAAAATGAACAGTGCGCACACAATGATTCAGGAACAAACTGACATCCTGGAACTTAACAGAAGTGGCCGTGGATGCGTCCGTTTTTAAAATGGACGAAAGCACATCGTTGGGCCGTTCTGAACTGATCATCAACGGGTTACAGAAATGGGGCGTGCGGGGACGTCAAACCGGGAACCGCAGGACGAACCGTAACGGATACCTGCCCACCCAGGCAGACCTCCGGCGAGAAGGACCACGCTACGGACCACGATCCCTGAATACGTCAGCGCGATGAGCACCGCGTCCCCACGTTCTTGGCAATGCGCTCCGCGCTTATGCGCTTGGCGTAGTCGTAGTTGTATTTCTTCCTCCTCTTTCCGCAGAAGGCGGACGTGGCCGAACAGCTGATTACAGGGACTGGAGCAGAGGAAGGCTCTTGACGGCGGAGGCCAGGCCGATGAGCAGGATGGCGGCTCCGCAGATGCGGGTGAGGATGTGGAGCTGGCCGATGGTGATGCGGTCGCGGAAGGTGCTGATGACCCATGTGATGAGGCACCAGGAGGTGGCTGAGCCCAGGGAGGTGCCGGCCCATTCTGCAGCCATGACGGACGGTGTGGCTGTATCTACATTCAGGAAAGTGAACAGCCACAGCATGCAGACCAGAGTGCCGGGATTGGTTACCGATATGAGGAAGCCGTTGAGGGCTCCTTCGATGTGGCGTACGGGACTCATGGCTCTGGCGGTTACACTGTCCGGGTGGCGGACCTGACGTCGGCTGACCAGGAGCCTGATGCCGGTGATGCTGATTATCAGGCCTCCGGCCAGCAGAACCCAGCCCTTGTGAGCCTCGATGAAGCCGCTGATGAAGGAGAGGGCAAAAAGGGCCAGGGCTGAGTAGAGCGTGTCGCTTGCCGAGCCCCCGAGACCTACTGCCAGTCCTGCGCGTCGTCCTCTGGCCAGAGTGCGCGGTATGCACAGCAGGCCGAGTGGTCCCACCGGTATCGAGACTATAATGCCTACAATCAGTCCTTTGAGCAGTCCGATAATCATAGCTGTCTCTCAGTACCGGATTCATGCCGCGGACTTCCTGCGTCTGAGGAAGCCGGTCTGAGCCCCTGGGTGAGCAGGGTTATGATCTCTTCCTTGCGGTGCTCGAGGAAGTTATTCAGACTGGAGGAGTCGCGTCCCAGCAGGTCTACGAATGCCGGAGCGGTGATAAAGGAAAAAACTACCAGGGACATACCGTCGAAAATCAGGTCCAGGGGGTCTATTTCCCGGATGGTGCCGGCTTCGGCGGCCTTTTCCACCATGGCCTGAATTCTGGCGAAGACCTGGCTGCTGCGTCGGCTGGTCAGGAACGCTTCACGTATGTGCCTGCGCCTGGCGGGGTTCTGCATCAGTTCGTTGAATATGAACTGCGGGGTATAGGCGTTCTCGCTCAGATACCGGAAGTAGGCTCCGACTGCATTGCGGATGTTCCCGAATATATCGCTGTCGTCCTTCATGCTGCTGTCAATGAAGTCCATTACAGAGTCGAACTTGGCGTCGAATATCCTGTTGAAGAGGTTTCCCTTGGTCCGGAAGTAATAGTGGACCAGTGCCTGGTTACACCCGGCGTCCCGTGCGATGTCGGTAGTGGAGGTTGCGCTGAAGCCTTTCTGCAGGAACAGTTTCTCTGCGGAGGCCAGTATCTGCTGCTCGGTGTTGGATGTCGTATTGCCCATAGTCTTGACGGTTTTATTCCAGCAGGTCGGGTCTGAGTCTTCTGGTGCGCTCCAAGGCCTGTTCTTCCTGCCACTGGCGGATGAGTCTGGGATTTCCGGAAAGCAATACATCGGGAACTTTCCAGCCCATGAAATCGGCCGGGCGGGTATAGATGGGAGGTGCGAGAAGCCCGTCCTGGAAGGAGTCGGACAGTGCGGATGTCTCATCGGTAATGGCACCGGGCAGCAGCCGGATAATGGAGTCGCAGATGACGCAGGCAGCCAGCTCACCTCCGCTGAGGACGTAGCTTCCGATGGATATCTCCTTGGTTATGAGATGTTCGCGGATGCGGTGGTCGATGCCCTTGTAGTGACCGCACAGGATGATCAGGTTTCCGCATGTGGACAGGCTGTTGCACATACCCTGGTCCAGCATCTCCCCGTCCGGCGAGGTGTAGATCACCTGGTCGTACTCCCTCTGCGAGGTCAGGTCCGTGATGGCCCTGTACAGCGGTTCCGGCTTGATGACCATGCCGGCGTCGCCTCCGAAGCCGTAATCGTCTATCTGCTTGTAGTTGCCCTTGCCGTAGTCATGCAGGTTGACAATATGAATCTCCACGAGTCCCTTTTCCCGGGCCCGTCTTATAATCGAATGGTTGAGCGGACTTTCCAGCAGTTCCGGTACCGCACTGATAATATCTATCCTCATACTGGGCGCAAATTTATGTAAAACCGCGGTTCTTTTAAAAAATAATGTATATTTGCAAGTTCAATTTAACAACTGATAACGATGACTGAAGAGACCTTGAATCCTTCCCTCGGGAAGAGTACTGCTGAAAATTCTGTAGAGAATTCTGAATCACTGAATGTTAATGCTTCGGAAGTGAGTCCCGCTGTCGAGGAGGCCGCTGCTGTGGCCGCCGCAGTGGTGGCTGCCGGGGAGATTGTGGACAGAGCTGACAATGAGCAGCCGGCCGCACCTGAGGAGCCTGTGGCGGAGAAACCTGCCGTACAGGAGCCTGAGGAGATGCGCGGAGCCATTATCAGCGACGAGGAGCTGAAGAGCCTCTCGTCCAAGAGCCTCAAGGAGATAGTCGAGGCTTTCCGCAACCTGGTGGACAACGGTGATATCATGGAACTCAACAGGCAGTCCGAGTATATCAAGGCTACATTCTATAAGGTGCTGAAAGAGGAGAAGATAGCATCCGGCTACCATGTGCAGCCTGGAACTTCCGACTATGCCGGACTTCCCGAAGAGGAAGAAGCCGGGGCAGTTCCCGCCGACGGTCCTGTGGAAGCAGGAGAGGAACCGGAGGCAGTGGAGGAGCCGGTGGAGGAGAATGCCCCTGCGGAAGTCTCCGTGAATCCCTTTATCGAGATCGAGCGTGCGTTCAAGGAACTGTATGCCCGCTATAAGGGCCGCCGTGCAGTTTATTTCCAGAATCTGGAAAGAGAGAAGCAGGCCAACCTGGACCGCAAGCTGGAGATCATAGAGGAACTCAAGAACCTGGTGGAGAACACCGAGGACCTGAACCGCTCCTATCCTGAGTTCCGCAACCTCCAGGCACGCTGGCGCGAGACCGGTCCGGTGCCCCAGGCGAGGGTCAAGGATATCTACGAGACCTACCAGCACTATGTGGAGAAATTCTACGACTATGTGAAGATCAACAACGAACTCCGCGACCTGGACTTCAAGAAGAACCTCGAGGCCAAGACCGCTCTCTGCGAGAGGGCTGAGGCTCTGGAGAAGAGTCCCAATGTGGTGGAGGCCTTCGCCCAGCTGCAGAAGCTGCACGAGGAGTGGAAGGAGTTCGGCCCCGTGGCCAAGGAGTTCCGCGAGGAGATATGGGACCGCTTCCGGGCCGCAACCTCCCGCATCAACAAGCTGCATCAGGCCTATTTCGAGAATCTGAAGGTGCAGCAGAAGGAGAATCTGGCCGCCAAGACCGTCCTCTGTGAGAAGGCCGAGGCTCTGGCCGACAAGGACATCAAGGAGTCCAACGGCTGGAACGCTGTTACCAAGGAGTTCGAGGATATCCAGAAGGAGTGGCGCAAGATAGGCTTCGCCTCCAAGAAGGACAATCAGAAGATATACGACCGTTTCCGCGCCGCCTGCGACAAGTTCTACAACCGCAAGAGGGAGTTCTACGCCGAGTTCAAGGAGCAGATGAACGGTAATATGGAGAAGAAGATCGCCCTCTGCGAGCAGGCCGAGGCCGTGATGGACAGCACAGACTGGAAGAAGACCACCGACTACCTTATTTCCCTCCAGAAGCAGTGGAAGGAGGTAGGGCCGGTATCCCGCAAGAAGTCCGACCAGATCTGGGCCCGTTTCCGCGCCGCCTGCGACCACTTCTTCGACAACAAGGAGAAGAACTTCGGCGGTATCGAGCCCCAGTATGTGGACAATCTCAAGGCCAAGCAGGCCGTCATCGACGAGATCAGCGCCTATACTCCCTCGGGTGACAGGCGCGAGGACGAGAAGGCCGCACGCGCGTTTGCCGACAGGTGGAATGCAATAGGCTTTGTGCCCTTCAAGGAGAAGGAGAAGATACAGGATGCCTACCGCGAGGCCATGTCGGAAAAGTTCCCCGACTTCCGTGTATCCGGAGGCAGCGGACGCGGCAGGGCGCCCCGCGGAGGACGCGGCCGTGTGGAGACATCGCCCGCCCGTCAGGAAAGGGACCGTCTCCTCCAGAAGTTCCGCAAGCTCGAGAGCGAGATAGCCACATACGAGAACAATATCGGTTTCTTCGCCAGCTCCAAGAAAGCTGATTCGCTCGTCAGGGAGTTCCAGAAGAAGATAGACGCCGCCAAGGAGGAGCTCGCCGCCCTCGAGGAGAAGATTCACCAACTCGACAGCCAGGAATAAAGCATGAACAAGAATACTATAATAGGTATAACGCTCATAGGACTCCTGTTGATAGGATTCAGCGTTTATAATTCCAGGATAGCAAGAGAGCAGCAGGAGATACAGAGGGTGAGGGACTCGGTGGCTGCGGCCAACGCCTTTGAGTATGCGGAGCGGATGGCTCAGCAGATGGCCGCCGACAGTGCTTCGGCAGCGGCGGGGCAGGGAACACAGGACGGGCAGCCGGTCTATGCCAGCACATACGCCAATCCCTTCCTCGAGCAGGCCTACAACGCCGGTGAGGACTTCCACTACCTGGAGAACAACAAGCTCAGGATAAAATATTCGACCAAGGGAGGCCAGGCCGCCTCAGTCCTGATCAAGGACTACTACACCAGCGACAGTACCGACCTCTACCTGATGAAGGACGACTACAGTGACTTCGGCCTGCAGCTCTATACCGACCAGTACATCAACACCGGCGGTTTTACCTACGAGACAGTGGTGTCCAACGACTCCACCCTGGTGATGCGCCTGTATTTCTCGGACACCGCCTTCATCGAGCACCGCTATTTCCTGCCGGCTGACAGCTACATGGTGGACTTCGACGTGCACATGGTGAACATGGACCGTCATATCCCCCGCAACGCATCCCAGTTCGAGATAGCCTGGAACATGGACGTGCCCCGTCTGGAGCGCGGCTACAAGAACGAGCAGAACTATTCGACAGTCGATTTCAAATATCCCGGTCAGGTCAAGAAGATAGAGAACCTCGGCATCATGCGCGGCGGCGGACGCTCCGGCGGCAATCACCGCGAGGTGACCACCCGTATCGAGTGGTTTGCCTTCCAGCAGCAGTACTTCTCCGCCATTCTCCGGGCAGAGGAGAATTTCGAGTCGGGCAACCTCTCGATGAAATTCTACCCCGAGACCGACGCCGAGCGCCGTCTGATGGCCTGCTCCGCCTCGACCCTCGTGCAGTACGAGCCCGGTGATGATGTGACCGTGCCCTTCGAGTTCTACTACGGCCCCAACCATTTCCGTACCCTCAAGAGCTATGACTGCGACTTCGAGAAGATCGTGCCTCTGGGAGGATGGCTGGTAAGATGGATCAACAGGGGTATCATCATCCCCGTCTTCGACCTCTTCGGCCGCTTCATCAGCAACTACGGCATCATCATTCTGCTGCTGACAGTTCTGATCAAGCTGGTCATATCTCCTCTGACCCTCAAGTCCTACATGTCTTCGGCCAAGATGAACGTTCTCAGGCCCGAGCTGGACAAGATCAACGCCAAGTATCCCCGTCAGGAGGATGCCCTGAAGAAGCAGCAGGAGACCATGGACCTGTACCGCAAGGCCGGTGTGAGCATGTTCGGAGGCTGTCTCCCCATGCTGCTCCAGTTCCCGGTGCTCTTCGCGATGTTCCGTTTCTTCCCGGCCTCGTTCGAGCTCCGTCAGAAAGGCTTCCTGTGGGCGGATGACCTGAGTACCTACGACTCGATTCTCGATTTCGGATTCAATATACCGCTGTACGGTGACCACGTCAGTCTCTTCGCCATCCTCTGCGCCCTGAGTATGTATTTCTCGGCCAGGATGACTCAGGGCAGCAGCGCGGACAACAATCCCCAGATGAAGAGTATGCGCAACATGACCCTCTACTTCATGCCCATCTTCATGCTGTTCATCTGCAACAACCTCTCCAGCGGTCTGACATACTACTACCTGCTCTCCAACCTCATCATGATGCTCCAGACCTGGATTATTCGCCGTTTCTTCGTGGACGAGGAGAAGATCATGGCCAAGGTGCGCGCCGCTTCCGTAAAGGGAGCCGCCAAGCCCAAGTCCAAGTTCCAGCAGCGTCTCGAGGCTATCCAGAAGGCACAGCAGGAGGCTATCCGCGAGCAGCAGAAGCAGCAGAGAAGACGTTAGTTAAAATATATCGCACTATGGGACACATTACTGAGAATATCCTGTCGCTGCGGCAGGAACTGCCCTCCGGGGTCGAGCTCGTGGCAGTGTCCAAATTCAAGTCGGGGGAGGAGATCCTCGAGGCCTACGAAGCGGGCCAGAGGGTCTTCGGCGAGAGCCGTCCCCAGGAACTCAAGGAAAAGGCCCTCTCCCTGCCCAAGGACATAGAGTGGCATTTCATCGGTCATCTGCAGAGCAACAAGATCAAGATGACCGTACCCTACGTCAGGCTGATCCATTCGGTGGACACCCCTAAGCTCTTCTTCGAGATAGAGCGCTGGTGCCGGCAGAACGGTTTCAGCATCGACGTGCTCCTCGAGATGCACATCGCCTCCGAGGAGAGCAAGCAGGGCTTCTCCGATGAGGAGGTCATGGACTTCCTTGCAGGGATAGAGAAGGCCCGTCAGTCCGGGGACAATGAGGGATATCCCACTCAGGTCCACATCCGCGGGGTCATGGGCATGGCCTCCCTCACGGAGGACGAGGCGCTCATCCGCAGGGAGTTCGCTCATCTGAATTCAGTGTTCGACCGCATCAAGGCTCTAGGATATCCTTTCCTAGGACAGTTCGGTCTGAAGTCGTTCGGGATGACTCATGACTATCATATCGCGGTTGAGATGGGCAGCAATATGGTCCGAGTAGGCACAAAAATCTTTGGCCCTCGAGGTGTCCGCTTATCATAGCGGGCGAACTGCTGCGTTGTCATCGGCTCACGGCTCAGTCATTTACGTCAAGTAAACTCCTTCGCCCTTCGCCTCGACGCCTTGCATTTCACCCGCTATGATAAGCGGACTTCTGTGGCGCGTTCTGTTAGATGACGGCTTTGAAGATCAGTTCTGCGGGACCTATAATTTCAACGTTTGAGAATATTCCGCTCCGGCAGCTGAACGACACCGTGAAGGTGTCCGAGGTTGACCGGAGCGTGTATTTTCCGCTGTGGTCGCCGCGGAGCCATGCGGCGGCTGCGGCGGCGATGACGCCCGTGCCGCAGGAGAGGGTCTCGTACTCCACGCCCCGCTCGTAGGTGCGGACGCGCAGCGGCTCTCCCGGTCCGGAGGCCTGTACGAAATTGACATTAGTCCCCTTGGGGGCGAACTGCGGGGCGTATCTCCATCTGCGGCCCTCGCCGTAGACGTCAAGACCTTCGATATTGTCCTTGAAAATCACCAGATGGTCCGTGCCTGTGTTCATCTTCCATGCCACTGGCTCCTGACCTTCCTGCTGCGGGAGACGGATTTCTTCCACTGCGGTGATATCGTTCATTCCCAGGAGTATCCGGCTGTATTGTCCTTCAGAGGAGAGGACCTTGCCGCGGTGCACGCCGTCCGGGGCTTCGAAAATCCAGCTGCCGTCCTCCCCGGAGGCGGGGATGCCGGAGCGGCGGGCCAGGTCTACGATGCAGCGGCCGCCGTTGCCGCACATCATGCCGGAGGAGCCGTCGTTGTTGTAGAACCGCATGGTGAAGTCGTGGACAGGGCTGCTTTCGAGGATGATGAGGCCGTCTGCTCCGATGCCGTAGCGGCGGTCGCAGAGGCGGATGATCTCCTGCTCCGGAAGCTCCGCCCTGCGGTCGAGGGAGCGGAGGAGGATGAAGTCGTTGCCGGCTGCCTGGTATTTGAAAAATTCCATTGTACTCAGTTATTTTTCCTTGATGAGACGTTCAATGTCGGCAGCCGTGCGCCGGGCGGAGTCCTTCTCTCCGAGCATGGCCCTCATGTCGTCGTAGTCGGAGATCATCCGGCTGCGGTAGGCGGTGTCATCGGTCATGCGCAGCAGCTCACCTGCGATGTGTTCCGGAGTGCAGTCGCCCTGGAGCAGCTCGCGGAAGATGTGCCGGCCGAGAATCATGTTGGCCAGGGATATAGTGTCGAGCCTGACGACCATGCGGGCTATGGCGTAGGTTATGGGGTTCATGCCGTAGCAGACCACCTGGGGGGTGCCGATGACGGCGGCCTCGAGGCTGGCTGTGCCGGATGAGATGGCGGCTGCGGCGGAGTGGCTGAGGACTCCGTAGGTGTCGCCGTAGATGATGTCGATGTCAGGATTGCCGTGGAGGTATCTGTCGTAGTAGGAGCGGTCGATGGAGGGGGCTGCGGCCAGCAGGAAGCGGAAACGGCTGCCGGTCCTCTCCTTCAGGATGGCGGCGGTCCTGACCAGGCGGGGCAGGAGGTAGTCCACCTCCATCTTGCGGCTGCCGGCGAGCAGGGCGATGAGCTCCCGGCCGTCGTCGGTCAGGGAGTGGGAGCGGAGGAATTCTTCCCGGGTTATATGGACGGAGGGGGTGGCGGCGATGTTGTCCACCAGCGGGTTGCCGTTGTAGACGGCGCTCACGCCCTTGGCTTCGAAGTACGGCACCTCGAAGGGGAAGATGATGAAGGTGCGGTCTACGTATTTCTTGAGAAGGCGGATGCGGCCCTCGCCCCGGGCCCAGACTTTCGGAGGGATGTAGTAGAATACCTTGAAACCGTGCTCATGGGCGAAACGGGCTATCTTTAGGTTGAATCCCGGGTAGTCGATCAGGATGACGGCGTCGGGCTTCCACCCGAGGATGTCCTTCTTGCAGAAGCGGAGGTTGCGGAGGATGCTGCCGAGGCGGCCGATGACCTCGACCAGGCCCATTACGGCATTGTCCCTGTAGTCGCGGACCAGAGTGCCTCCTACGGCTGCCATTCTGTCCCCGCCCCAGAAGCGGATCTCGCAGGATGGGGCGTGGGCGAGCAGGCCGCGCATGAGGTTGGATCCGTGCAGGTCGCCCGAGGCTTCTCCGGCTATGATGTAGTATTTCATTGCTCCCAGACTTTGCGCATGCGCTCCATCTCCTGGTAGTCGGTGGTGTCGATGCGGTGGGGCACCACGGAGATATAGCCGTCCTTGACCTTCATGTGGTCGCCCAGGGAACTGTCCTTCTCGTGGTTCTCGAAGTGGCCGGCCATGAGGTAATAGGTGCTGCCGTCCTCGTCAGTGCAGGTGTCGAATTCCTTGACCCACATTCCCTTGCCCCGGCGGGCCATGCGGATGCCGCGGATCTCGGAGGCGGGGATGGGAGGGAAGTTGATGTTCAGGTAGATGCCTTTTTCGGGAGGGCAGGCGAGGAAGCGTTCCATGATCGTATCCGCGTATTCGGTTATCGGACTGAAGTCGGGATGCTCGGCGTGGGTGCATATAGAGAATCCTATGGAGGGGATGCCGTAGACCGTGCCCTCGATGCAGGCGCCCAGAGTGCCGGAGTAGAGGGAGGCCACGGAGCAGTTGGCGCCGTGGTTGATGCCGGAGACCACCAGGTCAGGCAGACGTCCCTCGGGCCAGCATTCGTTGATGCCTATCTTGATGCAGTCCACCGGGGTGCCGTTGAAGGTGTATTCCCTGTAGCCGGGCTCGTTCTTTATCTGCTTGAGGTAGAGTTTGGTGTCGAGGGAAAGAGCGGCGGACTTGCCGGACTGGGCGTGGAGGGGGGCGACGACAGTCACGTTGCCGTAGCGGCGCATGACGGAGGCCAGGACGTGGATACCGTCGGCTCCTATGCCGTCGTCGTTGGTTATGAGGATCTCTCTGGTGTCGGATGTCATATTTTAATGCAAATTTGTGCGCAAATATAGATTAATTCCATCAAAATTCGTATCTTTGCCGCCGACTTTAAAATCTTACAGCAATGACAAAAGTTAAAATTGGTATCAATGGATTCGGCCGTATCGGCCGCATGGTATTCCGCGCTGCAATCGACAAATTTTCTGATGACATCCAGGTAGTCGGCATCAACGACCTGCTCGACCCTGAGTATCTGGCTTACATGCTGAAATATGACTCCGTTCACGGCCACTTCGACCACGAGGTGTCCGTAGAGAACGGCAACCTTATAGTTAACGGTCAGAAGATCCGCCTGACCGCAGAGATGGATCCCGCCAACCTGAAGTGGAATGAGGTGGGCGCCGAGATCGTAGTAGAGTCCACCGGTCTCTTCCTGACCGACGAGAAGGCCCGCAAGCACATCGAGGCAGGTGCCAAGAAAGTGATCATGTCGGCTCCTTCGAAGGACGACACTCCTATGTTCGTATACGGTGTCAATGAGAAGTCCTACAAGGGACAGGACATCATCTCCAACGCTTCCTGCACCACCAACTGCCTTGCACCTATCTCCAAGGTGCTCAACGAGGCCTTCGGTATCAAGAGGGGTCTGATGACCACCGTCCACGCTGCCACAGCTACCCAGAAGACCGTTGACGGTCCTTCGAAGAAAGACTGGAGAGGCGGCCGCGGTATCCTCGAGAACATCATTCCTTCCTCTACAGGCGCCGCCAAGGCTGTAGGCAAGGTGCTCCCTGAGCTCAACGGCAAGCTGACCGGTATGTCCATGAGGGTTCCCACCTCCGACGTTTCCGTAGTCGACCTGACAGTAGAACTTGAGAAAGCCACCACTTACGAGGAGATCTGCAAGGCCATGAAGGCCGCTTCGGAAGGCGAGCTCAAGGGTATCCTCGGATACACCGACGAGTCAGTGGTATCCACCGACTTCCGCGGTGACTCCCGTACTTCCATCTTCGATGCAAAGGCCGGTATTCAGCTCGATCCTACCTTTGTAAAGGTGGTTTCCTGGTATGACAACGAGTGGGGCTACTCCAACAAGGTGCTTGAGATGGCCCGCTACATCGCCCGCAACTAATTCACACCTTTCATAGACTTTGACGTGTTCCGGCTGTCCGGTATCGGGCGGCCGGAATTTTTTTGAACAATTTTGCGTATCTTTGTCCGGCTAAGACTTAAAGAGAATATGCCGATATTCAATAAGATCAAATTAGGTATAAGAAGCAAGATTTTCACGGCTTCGCTGGTTATCGCGCTTATGCTTGTGCTGTCGGGGGCTATGGCTTTCTTCGAGTTCGGGCGTATGAGCCGGTATATCTCCGAGTTCATATCCAACAGTATTCTCAGCGTGGACCTTACGCGAAATCTGCTCAACACATCCGAACGCTACCATTCCGACCTCTTCCGCCAGATAGGAGGGGACGGTCTGCTGGCCCAGCCGGAGACCATCCCGGCCGAGGAGTTCGAGGCGGGTATGGAGCGGCTTTATAAAGTGCTGGCCTCGGACAGCGAGAGGCAGATGGCCGACTCGGTCCGCTATGCCTACTCGGCCTACATGCAGGTGGCCCAGGAGATTGAGTCGGTCTGGCTCAGGCCGCAGGAGGAACGTACCGACTGGTACTTCAACCGCCTCCAGACTGTCTACGCGAAGCTGCGCGGCTATCTACAGCGTCTGTCCGACACCTCGCAGAGTGCGATTACAGACAGTTACAACAGCCTGCAGGACAGCTATTACCGTTCCATCATGCCGGGCGTCATAGCCAGTGCCGCCAGTATCGTGCTGATTATACTCTTCGTTTACTTCCTCAATCATTACATAGTCCATCCCATGCTCCGCATGTCGCGGGGACTGAGCGACTACCGCCGCACAGGCAAGACCTACAGCGTCACCTTTGACTACGGCGGCGACCAGATTCAGGCCATGAACGAGGACATCAAGGAGATCATCGACGAGAACAAATCCTTCAAGAAGCGGGGAGTATGAACATCAAGCTGATAGCACGGTATATCGGTATAGCGTTGCTCTTCAACGCCCTGTTCATGTTCATATCGTTGGGCGTGTCGGCTCTCAACGGTTTCGACTCCTCTTTCTCGCCACTGCTGCTGAGCGGCCTGATTACGGCGATGGTGGGCTGCTTTCCCCTTATCTTCGTAAGAGGCCAGGACGATGTGAATCTCCGCGAGGGATTTGCGATTACTATATTCTCCTGGATTCTCAGCTGTATCTTCGGAATGCTGCCATACGTCATGTGGGGAGGGGAGTTCACACTGCCCAATGCCTGGTATGAATCCGTATCCGGCTACACCACAACCGGCGGTACCATTCTCCAGAATGTGGAGGCACTGCCCAAAGGACTGTTGTTCTGGCGCTCGTCCACCCATTTTATCGGCGGAATGGGAGTGATGGTCTTCATGCTTCTGGTGCTGCCGTCCATGAGTACCTTCCGCATGAGGATATCGAAGATAGAGATTTCCTCCATTTCCAAAGACAACTACCGCTACCGCTCCAAGGAAACCGTCCGGGTCATAGCCTCTACCTACATCGGCATTACCGTAGCCGGCACGATTGCCCTGATGGTGGCCGGAATGTCGTTCTTCGATGCGATCAACCACGCCATGAGCATTGTCTCCACCGGTGGTTTCAGCACCCGCAACCTATCGATCATGTACTACGATTCTCTGCCGATAGAGATAGTCTGCATAGTGTTCATGTATGTGTCCACCCTGCATTTCGGCATGGTCTACGCGCTGGTGGTAAAGCGTTCCACGGCCCTGCTGAAGTCTCCGGTGTTCCGCTATTTCATGGGATTCTGCCTGGTGATGTCCCTGCTTATCGGGCTGGACCTCAAGGCCAGCGGACAGATAGCGACCTATGGGGAGGCCATGAGGCAGGGATTTTTCCAGTATGCCTCTATCATGAGCTCTACAGGATTTGCGACGGCTGATACTTCCGTATGGCCCCTGTTCTCTATATTCCTGCTGCTCTTCGCCATGTTCCACGGCGGCTGCAGCGGCTCGACTTGCGGCGGTGTGAAGGCAGACCGTATGTGGATATTCTACAAGGTGTTGAAGAACAATATTTTCAAGCAGGTGCACCCCAATGCTGTCATCCCTGTCAAGGTCGGAGACCATACCATCGACCCCTCGGTCATCCGCTCCGCCATCCTGTATATCGTGGCATTTACCCTGATATTCATCGTAGGAGTGCTGCTTATATCCTTGACCGGCCCTGATTTCGAGGAGTCCTTCGCTGCTTCCCTGACATCGATGGGCAACGTCGGCCCCGGCTTGGGAGCCAGCGGCTCGATGGGCAATTTCTCGCATTTTACTCCATTCGCCAAAGTGGTGATGACCATAGAGATGCTTCTCGGCCGTCTGGAGATCTACTCCCTGCTGATGCTGTTCTTCATCTTCAAGAAAGTCTAGGAATGGCGGTCAGGGAATTTCTGGAGCAGAAGATACGGGAGGCCTTTCCGTATGAGCCGACGCCCTGCCAGGACGAGCTTTTCTCGCGGCTGCCGGCCTTTCTGACCGGGGAGGGCGAGATCATGATAGTAAACGGCTATGCCGGTACTGGCAAGACAGAGGCAATGGGAGCGGCGGTACGGGCCATGAAGGCGCTCAATCTGCGTTTCCGTCTGATGGCTCCGACAGGCCGTGCAGCAAAGGTTCTGGCAGGCTATACAGGCGAGAAGGCCACTACGATTCACAAGCAGATCTACCGGCAGAAATCGATGGACGCCGGCGGAGGAAAATTTGTCCTGGACCTGAACAAGGACCGCCGGACCTGCTACATCGTGGACGAGGCCTCTCTGATTACCATAGATTCGGCCGGTTCGCTCTTCGGCAGCGGCAATCTCCTCGAGGACCTGCTGGACTACATCCGGCAAGGGGAGGGCAATACCCTGATCCTGGTAGGGGACAATGCCCAGCTCCCGCCCATCGGCCTCGACCGCAGTCCCGCCCTCGACCCCTCGTACGTGGGGATGTACGGCCATGTGGACTATGTCCTGCTGGACAAGGTCGTGCGTCAGGCCGACACTTCCGGCATCCTGTTCAATGCCACGGTGGTGCGGCATGCGGTAGTGACCGGAGCCTGTGAGGAGTATCCCCGGCTGGAAACCCGCGGTTTTGCGGACGTGGAGCGTATCGGCGGCGGTGAGCTTATCGAGGCACTGGACGATGCGATAGGCCGATACGGGATAGACGAGACGGTGGTGCTCTGCCGTTCCAACAAGCGGGCAAACCGCTACAACCAGGGCATCCGGGGCACCGTCCTTTTCCGGGAGGAGGCTCTTTCCCGGGGGGATCGGCTGATGGTGGTGAAGAACTGCTATCAGTTCCTGGAGAAAATCGAGGAACTGGATTTTATCGCCAATGGGGATATCGCGGAGCTGATTAAGATTTCGAATTACGAGGAGCGCTACGGCCTGCATTTCGCCGAGGCTGTCCTGGCTTTCCCGGATTACGGCGATGTGGAGATTACGGCCAAGGTGATTCTCGACACCCTCACGTCTGAGTCCGCATCCCTGCCCGCGGAGCAGCAGAGTGCCCTCTACGAAGGCGTTTTCACCGACTACAGCGACATCTCCACCAAGCGTAAGCGCAATGCCGCCGTCAGGGAGGACCCGTACTACAACGCCCTGCAGATCAAGTACTCCACCGCCATCACCTGCCACAAGTCCCAGGGCGGCCAGTGGAAGTGCGTCTTCATTGACAATGCCTTCTGGCAGGACACCCTCACCGTCGAGGACCTCAAGTGGCTCTACACCGCCCTCACCCGCGCCACCAAAAAACTCTACCTGGTCAACTTCAACAAGAAATTTTTCGATTAACGGCATCAGTTTTCAGGTAAGTACGGATACTCTGAAAAGCATGCCACCCTCGGCCTGTTAGAGGGAGGGGCCCGCCGCGAAGCGGTGGGAGGGAAAAGCGCCGTAGGCGCGTCCTTTTCAGAGTATCCGTACTTACCTGAAAGCCGTTTAAATAGAAGGTGTTGAGACGATGAGGAGCCGGGAGCCGTCGGAGGCGGTGGTGGCCAGGACGCGGAGGGTGTCGCTTTCGGCGGTGCCGAGGCGGCGGCGGAGCTCCTCGGAGGTCATCGGGAAATTCCGGGCGGTGACGGAGCAGGCGGGGTATTTCTTCCGGAAATCGCGGATGGCGGCCTTGTGGAATGGCAGGACCTCGATGATGCGGCGGATCTTCCCGGGAAAATGCCCGACAGGCGCCGGGGCTGTGTAGAAATGGGTGGAGGCGGAAATCTTCCGGAGACCGAAGCGGACGGCCGGGAGTTTGAAGGCTCCGCTTTTCAGGAGGGCGGGGGAGGGTTCGAAGAGGTAGCCGGCGATTTCCGAAGGAGCGGCGAGGTCTGCGGCGGCCTCATTTTCCTCGCGGAGGGTAAAATGGAATTCGGCCGCATTGTCCCCGGAGGAGAGCTCTACCGCTGTTATGGGGATGTCCCCGGCCGGTACGGCATTGTCCCGGAGCATCAGGACCAGGACCTCCTTGCACTCATTTTCCGAAGAGAGAATATGGACTTCGGAGGCCTCCGGCAGTTCCGAGAGCAGGACGCGGATGTCGGCCATGGGGGAGGCCTTCAGCAGGATGCGGGGGGCGATACGCAGCAGCTCGGGGCGGAGGGCGGTGATGTCCGGCTCGCAGTCCCTCAGGGAGTAGACCCTGCCGCCGTCCCTGCCCCTGCGGGCCGGGTCGAGGTAGATGAGGCTGTAGGTGTCGGAGGGGATGCGGCTGAGCATTTCTGGCGTCGTCTCTGCACAGTGTACAGTGATATTGTCCCTGCCGAGAGCAACGAAATTGTGCCGGGCGCAGGCGCAGAGTTCTTCCGAACGTTCGAAATAGTCCACTGAGGCGGCCGGTTGGGATAGACTCCAGGAATCAACGCCGAGACCTCCGGTGAGGTCGGCTACCCTGTCCACGCTGAGGACGAAGCGCTGCTTGTAGAGGGCGGTGGCCTGTGAGCTGCATTGCTCCAGGGAAAGGGACTGCGGGTAGAGCAACCCCGGTTCGGCATACCACAGCGGCAGCTTGGTCCGTGCCTTCGCCCGTCCCTGGATACACCTGACCGCCACCGCCATGTCGATGGACGGCCAGCGGTCCCGGTGCAGCATCAGCTCTGCCGGACTGTCTGCCTCGTGGGCGAGGACAAACTCTTTCAGTTCCTGCTCTGTCATGCCGCAAAATTAAGCCGAAGAAGGGAATTATTTATGGATTTGTCCGGAAAATTTAGTAAATTGCACCGATTAACCGAACTGAATTCAACATAACTAAATCTATAGAAAATGAATTACAGAGAAGTCGCAATGCAGTGGACCGGCCCTGAGTACGATATGGAGACCAGGACCAAGGTCAATGCTCTCCTTCATGGAGACGAGAAGGAACTCGAGGATGCGTTTTACCGTACGCTGGAATTCGGTACCGGCGGACTCCGCGGTATCATGGGCGTGGGTACCAACCGCATGAACAAGTACACGGTGGGCATGGCCACCCAGGGATTTGCCAACTATATCCGCAAGGCTTACGAGGGTGAGGAGAATATCCGCGTGGCAGTATCCTTCGACTCCAGGAACAACAGCCGCGAGTTCGCCAAGATTACGGCCGAGGTCTTCGCCAACAACGGATTCGAGGTCTATCTCTTCGACAACATCCGGCCTACTCCCGAACTGAGTTTCGCCATCCGTCACTATCACTGCCACGCCGGAGTGATGGTCACAGCCTCGCACAACCCCAAGGAGTACAACGGCTACAAGGCCTACTGGCAGGACGGAGCCCAGCTGACCGCTCCCCACGATACCGCCGTCATCGCCGAGGTCAACAAGATCGAGAATCCCTCCATGGTCAAGTTCGGCGAGGATAATCTTTCCAAGATACAGCTGATGGGAGAGGAGACCGACAAGGTATATCTCGACTCTATCCTCTCGCTGATGCTCTCGCCCGAATCCATCGCCCGTCACAAGGACATCAAGTTCGTTTATACCCCTCTGCACGGGACCGGCGTGCGTCTAGTTCCGAGGGCTCTGGCCCAGATAGGATTTACCGAGGTATATCCCGTGAATGAGCAGATGATCAGCGACGGCAATTTCCCCACGGTAGTCTCTCCCAACCCCGAGGAGCCTTCGGCCCTGAAGATGGCCGTAGAGCTGGCTGAGGCCAAGGGTGCCGACATCGTGCTGGCTACCGACCCTGACGCCGACCGCGTGGGCGTGGCCGTCCGCGACGACAAGGGCCAGATGCTCCTGCTGACCGGCAACCAGACCGCCTCCCTGCTGACCTATTACATCCTGACCCGCTGGCACGAGCTCGGTAAACTCAATAAGGATACATACTGCGTAAAGACCATCGTGACCACCGAGCTGCTGACAGCCATCGCAGACAAGTTCGGAGTCCAGATGTACGACGTGCTCACCGGCTTCAAGTACATCGCCCAGATCGTCCGTGAGAACGAGGGCCGCAGGACCTTCATCTGCGGAGGCGAGGAGAGCTACGGCTTCAACGTAGGCGAGTTCGTCCGTGACAAGGATGCCGTGATCACCTGCTCTTTCGTGGCTGAGTGCGCTGCCTGGGCCGCTGACCAGCGTCTGACCCTGTACGGCCTGCTGCAGAAGATATACGCCGAGTTCGGCACCTACCGCGAGAAGCTCGTCTCCCTGACCAAGAAGGGCATCGACGGCAACCAGCAGATAGCCGCCATGATGAAGAACTACCGCGAGAATCCTCCCGCCAGGCTGGGTGACTCACCAGTAGTGAAGGTAATCGACTACACCGAGCCCGAGAAGACAGGTCTGCCCAAGTCCAACGTACTCAGGTTCTTCTCCGAGGACGGCTCTGTAGTTACAGTGCGTCCCTCGGGTACGGAGCCCAAGATCAAGTTCTATTTCGGAGCCAAGGGAGAGAAGGCTGCCGCGACGGTAGACTCACTTGTGAAGCAGTTTTCGGAGTAGTGCTGCGGCTGCGTTCCATACGATGTAGAACGCAAAGACAGTGAATACGATACCCGTCCAGTGTATCTTCAGTATAAGGAGAATGACTGCGGCGGGTATTATTATGCACAGAAACGTAAAGCGCTGTGCGTTGTCCTTCCACTTGAGGGTCTTGAGCTTCATGGAGAACATCGGAAACTCGCTCACCAGCAGGGCGCAGAGGATGACGGTCACTGCCGGGATTGCCCAGTTGTTGGCCAGGAAGGTGTTGGCGATGTGCTCGTAGTGGCCGGCGAAGGCGGCCAGGGAGGCGGCGAAGAGGGCCGAGGCCGGTACGGGCAGGCCCAGGAAGCTCTCGCTCTGACGGGTGTCCAGGTTGAACTTGGCGAGCCGCAGGGCGGAGAATGCCGCTATGAGCAGGGGAATATAGCAGATGTAGGAATGGATGCCGGAGGTGAATCCGGCGAGGTAATTGTATAAAATAAGGGAGGGAGCCAGCCCGAAGCTCACCGTATCGGCGAGCGAGTCCAGCTCCTTCCCTATGTCGGAGTATGCATGAAACACTCTGGCGGCAAGGCCGTCCAGGAAATCAAATACCGCTGCCAGCACTATCATCGCCAGTGCCATGTCGAAGTCATCCTGGAATGCCAGGATGACGGCCACACTGCCCGAGAGCAGGTTGAGGCAGGTGATGGCGTCCGGCAGGTATTTGGTCAGTTTCATGCTTCAGAAAGTATTACAGTCCCAGTTTGGCCTTGATGTCGGCGGGTATGGCGTCCTTGTGGACGATGATGCTGATGGTCTTGGCCCTTACATACTTCTCGGACATGTAGTGGTATCCCTCGTAGGGTCCTTCGGCACCCCAGGAGTTCTTGGTGATGTAGTACTTGGTGCCTGCGGGATCATTGGCGATACCGATCAGGTGCTCCAGGTGGTCGTCAGTGGTGGTGAAGGACTCGTAGCCCTGCTGGCGCAGTTCCTGGTCCACTTCCTCTACCTCGGCGATGAGGGTGTCGGTGGCGCCGATGGCCTTGCGGTCGAGGGAAGCGTCAGCGGGAAGGATGGCGATTCCGAGGGGGCTGTACACGTAGCCTTTCTCGCTCACGTCGCCGTCCCAGCTTACTGTGTAGCCGGTGTTGAGGGCGTTGTCAATGACTGCCATCATCTCGTCCAGAGGCAGGTTGTAGAGCAGCGCGTGGTCCCAGTTGTCGGGCACCTCGAGGGGCACCTGCTGGTAGAAGGGATGGTGGGAGAAGGATGTAATCTCGATGTAGTCGTCTGTGTTGAGGCCGAGCATGTCCCTGAAGGACTCGGGAGTATACTCCTTGCCCTCATATACGAATGTCTCGGGGACCTCGCCCATGTAGATGTCGAAGAGTGCGTCCTGCAGCTCCCAGTACTCGTCGGAGCGGGCCTTGAGGCTTACTGAGGCGTCGGCTATGGCTTTGAGGTAGGTCCTCAGCTCCCTGTGGTTGGGCAGGGGAGAGTCGTAGTTGATGCCTGAGTATGCGGACTGGGGCACGATGCCGTACTTGTCGATGATGTTGAAGGTCATGTGACCGATGCTGCCCTCGCTGATATTGCCTTTACCGCGGCGGAGGTAGTTGTCGTTCATCCTCTCGTAGTAGTTCTGGCGCACGGTGTAGAGCTCGGAGAGATCGTATTCGCCCTTGCCCATGCGGAGCAGCTCGGCCTCGATGAACGAGGTGGTGGCGAAGCACCAGCATGTGCCGGTGGCGTTCTGGTCCTTTACAGAAGTTACCGGAATTCTGAACTGCTCAGTGATCTGATAGGGATTCACTTTCTCAGGCTCCTGCTGTTTCTTCTTGGGAGCGGCGGATGAGGGAAGGGCCATGGTGATGGCGAGGGCTCCCGCGATGATGTAGTGCAATTTCATAAGCTGTGATGTTTTAATTAAGGATTAAAGACCCATCTTTGCCCTGATGTCGGCGGGGATGGCGTTCTTGTTGACCATGATGTCCATGGTCTTGTATCTTACGTAGGCCTCGGATACGTACCATATTCCATGATACTTGCCGGCATCACCCCAGGAGTTCTTGACCATGTAGTATTTCTTGCCGTTCTGGTCCTTTGCGATACCGAAGATGTGCATGCCGTGGTCATCGGTGGTCTGGTAGGTGTCGTAGCCGATCTGGCGCATTTCCTGAGTAATCTCGAGCTCGGGGCAGGGCTCCAGGAAGGCAATGGCCTGAGGGTTGGAGTTGTCGGCGCCGATCCAGTGAGCCTGGTCAGAACCCACTTCCTTGATTTCGGCCTCAAGAGCCTCATAGTCGGGAACTATACCGAGACCGTCGCGGTTGAAGCCTCTTTCGCTCACGTCAGCGGCCCATGCTACGGTATAGCCGTTGTTGACGGCGTTGTCGATGATGGCCACGAGGTCATCGATGGGCACGTTCATGGAGGACTCCCAGAGCCAGTTGTCGGGCACCTCGATGATCATCTTCTGATAGAAGGGCCTGTGTGTCCATGAGGTTACGTCGATATAGTCGTCCAGGTTGATGCCGAGGGACTCCACGTATGTGTGGGGATTGTACTCCTTTCCGTCCACTGTGAAGGTCTCGGGGCACTCGCCGAGATAAGCGTCGAGGATACCTCTCAGACCGGCCTGCCATGCTGTGGAGAGCTGGCGGTTGGGGTTCTTGATGATTACGTCCACGTATGCCCTGAGCAGACGGTCGAGCTCGCCGTGACGGTGGATGTCGGTGCCGTAGTTCAGGCCGGGCATCTCGGACTCGGGAACTGCTCCGTAGTTCTTAAGACCGTAGAGCACATTGCCGAACGAGCTGCCGGGAGCGAAGTTGAGGGCTCCGTGGAGTCTGACGAATTTCTCGGCTTTCTCCTGATAGGACTTGTGTACGATGTACATCTCGGAGAGGTCGAGAGGCAGGGTGTATCCGTTGCGGAGAATCTCGGACTCGAAGAACGAGATGGCTGAGAAGCACCAGCATGTGCTGGAACTGCTCTGGTTCTTTACGGAGGTTATGGGATTCTCTTTCACTGTCTCGAAGATATAGCCTTCGGGTTCAGCGGCTCCCTTTTTGGATTTCTTCTGTGCCGAAAGCACTGGAGAAACCATGCAGCAGATGCATAATGCGGTGATGATGTGTTTGATAGACATGGTATTAAAGATTAGATTAGTTGTTGGTTTGATAGTAATTTGATAGTATTGTGTTGAGTTTTAAGGTATGCCGAGGTATTTGTGTGTCTGAAGCGATATTCTCCATTCCGGATGCTCCTTCACATATTCTATTATAATAGGGGTGGCGCTCTGCCTCTGTCCCCACTCGGGCTGCAGCAGCAGGACGCATTGTCTCCTTACATGTTTTCTGATGTCCTCTGCCCATGCGATATCCCCCGGACAGCCTGCCACGGCCTTGAGCTCGTCGGCCTTCTCCAGAACCTCCTGCAGGGGAGGACGGTGTTTTTTTGGGGAGACGCATATCCAGTCGAAGACTCCGCTCAGGGGATGGGTGCCGGAGGTTTCCAGAAAGATGTTGTACCCTTTCTCTTTAAGTCTTCCGCAGAGGGGACCGAGGTCGTGCATCAGCGGTTCACCACCGGTAATCACTACGTTGACCGCAGGACTGCCGGTTATGGGTCTGACTATGTCCTCAATGTCAGTGAGGGGAAAGGAGGCGGCATCCCATGAATTCCTGGAATCGCACCACGGGCAGCGCACGTCGCAGCCTCCAAGCCTAATGAACCAGGCTGCCTTTCCGGTGTTGACACCTTCTCCCTGAACGGTGTAGAAGGATTCGACTACCGGAAGGACTGTCCCTGTGCCGATGGAGGTGTGTGTGTGTGCGTCTGTCATTCCTTATAAGCGGATTTTATCCGGAACAAATGTAATAAAAAATGTATAAAAATATGCCACTATGGCAGAAAAAAATATCACGGCAGATTTTTTGCGAATAGTACCGCTGAAAAGGAGAAAAGTTATGAATAATATGAATTACAAAGAGAACAATAACAACAAGGAGTTCCTCGAGCGGTACGCGGTCAATCTGAACCAGCGGGCCCGCGAGGGGAAGCTCGACCCCGTAATCGGCAGGGACGAGGAGATCCGCAGGGTGCTCCAGATTCTGAGCCGTAGGACGAAGAACAACCCTATTCTGGTCGGAGAGCCCGGTGTCGGCAAGACGGCTATCTCGGAAGGCATTGCCGAGAGGATAGTCAGTCAGGACGTGCCGGAGAATCTGAAGACCAAGGAAATCTATTCGCTGGACATGGGCGCCCTCGTGGCCGGTGCCAAGTATCAGGGCGAGTTCGAGGAGAGGCTGAAGGGAGTGGTCAACGCAGTGATCGAGAGTCAGGGCGAGATCATCCTGTTCATCGATGAGATACACACTCTGGTCGGTGCCGGACGTTCGTCAGGCGCGATGGATGCGGCCAACATCCTGAAGCCTGCCCTTGCCCGTGGAGAACTCAGGGCCATCGGTTCCACCACCATCGAGGAGTACCGCAAGTACTTCGAGGAGGACAAGGCCCTGGAGCGCCGTTTCCAGATGGTCATGGTGGACGAGCCTACCCCGGCCGAGTCCATCTCCATCCTCAGGGGACTGAAGGAGAAATACGAGAACCACCACAAGGTGCATATCGACGATGACGCCATCATCGCCGCCGTAGAGCTCTCGCACAGGTACATCACCAACCGTTTCCTCCCGGACAAGGCCATCGACCTCATAGACGAGGCCGCTTCGAAGCTGCGTCTGGAGATGAACTCGGTGCCCGATCCCATCGACGAGCTGAACCGTAAAATCCGGCAGCTGGAAATCGAGAGGGAGGCCATCAAGCGCGAGGGACATTCGCCCAAGCTGGACGAGATACAGGCGTCCATCAAGGAGGCTAAGGAGCAGCTCGACGAGCTCAACCGCAGGTGGAAGGTGGAGAAGGACCTGCTGGCCCGCATCTCCCAGAAGCGTGCGGACATAGAGCAGTACAGGTTCCAGGCTGACGAGGCCGAGCGCAGCGGTGATTACGGCCGTGTGGCCGAGCTGCGATACGGCAAGATAGCATCGGCCCAGAAGGAGATAGACGAGCTGACGGCACAGAAGGCCGCCAATCCGGACCCGCTGATCAACGAGTCCGTGGAGCCGGAGGACATAGCCGAGATAGTATCCAAATGGACCGGCATACCGGTGACCCGTATGCTCGAGAGCGAGAAGGTCAAGCTCCTGCACATGGAGGACATGCTGCACAAGAGGGTAGTGGGTCAGGACGAGGCCGTGCGTGCCGTGGCCGACGCAGTGCGCCGCAGCCGTGCCGGACTGCAGAACGAGAAGAGGCCCATCGGCTCGTTCATGTTCCTCGGTACCACAGGTGTCGGTAAGACCGAGCTGGCCAAGGCCCTGGCCGAGGCCCTGTTCAACGACGAGAACATGATGACCCGTATCGATATGAGCGAGTACCAGGAGAGGCACAGCGTCTCCCGTCTGGTCGGAGCGCCCCCGGGATACGTCGGATACGACGAGGGCGGCCAGCTCACCGAGGCCGTGCGCCGCAAGCCCTACTCGGTCATCCTGCTGGACGAGATAGAGAAGGCCCATCCGGATGTGTTCAACATCCTGCTGCAGGTGCTGGACGACGGCCGTCTGACCGACAACAAGGGCCGGACAGTGGACTTCAAGAACACCATCCTGATCATGACCTCCAACGTCGGAGCCGAAGTCATCCAGGAGTACATGCAGCGCATCGAGCACATCGATGACAAGGCTTCCAGGTCGGATGTCCTGGAGGAGTGCCGCCGGGCCGTCATCGACATCCTCAAGAAGAGCATGCGTCCGGAGTTCATCAACCGTATCGACGAGATCATCATGTTCGAGCCTCTGACCCGCAAGGACATACTCGGCATCCTGAACCTCCAGCTGAGTGCCCTGAAGAAGAAGATGGAGGAGCACGGCATCTCGATAGACTTCAGTCAGAAGTTCATCGACTACATGTCCGAGAAGGGCTACGACCCCGCTTACGGAGCCCGTCCCATCAAGCGTATCCTTCAGAGGGAGCTGGTCAATATGCTGGCCAAGGCCCTCATCGAAGGCTCGATTTCGAAGGAGAGGCCGGTGCTGGTCGATGTCTCCGGCGATCAGATAGTCATCACTTCGAAGTAGTCCGTTCCGAAAATGTTTGAATCCCGCAGTGCCCGTCAGTCAGGTGCTGCGGGATTATTCATTTTCCTGATTATATTTGCAGCCGTTTATAAACGATGTAAAAAGATGTTGATATTATTCGGATTCCTCTTCGGCGGTGTCATAACCGGTTATCTCCTGCGCCGCTGGCGGGTGACCTGGATAGGAAAGGTCACCATGGCGCTTATCTGGCTGCTGCTCTTCCTCCTGGGTGTGGAGGTGGGCTGTAACCGGGAACTGATCCGGAGTCTGCCGACCCTGGGTGTGGAGGCGGCCCTGGTCGCCGTGGTCTGCGCCCTGGGCAGCTGTCTGGCGGCTATGCTGCTGTGGCGCTGGGCACGCAGGAGTGAGAGGAGACGGGAGGCTGACGCTCAGGCAGAAACCGGCGGGCAGGAGGCAGTGAACGGACCGTCGGCAGTTTCGGAGGAAGACGGAGCGAAAGCCCGGAAGGGCGCCTTGAAGGACAGCCTTATCATCATCGCTTTCTTCGTGGCGGGCATACTGCTGGGTGTCTCGGGCATCCTGCCAGTGGACCTGTCTCAGACAGGCGTAGCCATGTATGCTCTCTACGCCCTGATACTCAGCGTGGGCTTCAGCGTGGGAAACAATCCGGACATCATCGGAGGCTTCAAGCGCCTCAATCCCCGCCTGGCCCTGCTGCCCCTGATGACCATCCTGGGAACGCTGGCCGCCTCTGCCCTGCTCGGGCTGCTCCTTCCGCACCGGACAGTGCCGGAGACGATGGCCGTGGGCTCCGGATTTGCCTATTATTCCCTCTCGAGCGTGCTGATAACGGAATACATCGGTGCGGGGCTGGGAACGGTGGCGCTCATATCCAACATCTGCCGTGAGTTCCTGACTCTTGTCCTCGCTCCTCTGCTGGTGCGCTGGTTCGGCCCCCTGGCTCCCATCTCCTGCGGCGGCGCCACCACCATGGACGTGACCCTGCCCACCATCATCCAGGCCAGCGGGGAGAAGTACACTGTACTGTCGATGTTCCACGGCTTCGTGGTGGATTTCAGCGTGCCGTTTCTCGTAACATTCTTTTGCTCCCTGTAGCGGGAATAACCGAATTTTTTACTAACTTTGAGCGATTTTTCAGAAAAGTACGATATGGAAAATACAGAATATAAGATTGCAAAGGGACTGCTCGAAATAGAGGCAGTCAGACTCAGCCCCGAGAAGCCCTTCCTCTGGGCATCGGGACTTCACTCACCCATCTACTGTGACAACCGCAAGGCCCTGTCCTATCCGGCCTTCCGCAGGACCATCTGCGAGGCCATGATAGACGTGATCAACGCCACATTCAAGGATGTGGACGTGATAGCCGGTGTAGCCACCGGAGCCATCGCCTACGGTGCCATAGTCGCTGAGATGATGGGCAAGCCCTTCGTTTACATCCGCTCCAAGGCCAAGGACCACGGCATGGGCAACCAGGTCGAGGGAGTGCTCCGCGGAGGCGAGAGGGTAGTGGTCATCGAGGACCTCATCTCCACCGGTCAGAGCAGTCTGGCCGCTGTGGACGCCCTGCTCAAGTGCGGAGTGCACATCGCCGGCATGGTGGCCATCTTCTCCTACAACTTCGACCGTTCCCGCCGCGCCTTCGAGAACGCCGACGTGGAGCTGCACACCCTGTCGAACTACGATACTCTCGTAGACGTGGCCCTCGATACTGGCTACATCAGGGAAGGTGACGTGAAGATGCTGAAGGAGTGGAGGTACGACCCCGATAAGTGGAGCAAGGACCATGAGTGATGTGACTAAGGTAACCGGCCGCGAGGTCCTGCTGAAGCGGCCTCCCATGGTGCTCTTCGGCCTGTTCGGGGACCTGAGCCTGCTGGTGCAGAACGTTCCCGAGGAATACGGCGGCAAGATTACGGCCGACCGCGACAGCGTCCGCATAGAGTACAAGGGCATCAGCCTCGGCTTCGTCGTAGCCCGCCGCGAGCCCTTCTCCCTGGTGGAACTCAAGGACGACGGCAAGTCTTTCCTGAATTTCTCGGTGACCTTCCACATGGACCCGGTGGGCCTGGATTCGACCCTTTTTCACATCGAACTGGCAGCTGAGCTCAACTTCATGATGAAGATGATGCTCGGAAACAAGCTCCAGGAGATGGTGGACAGCATTACGGACCAGATAGAGAAGGCCGTGAACAGCTATGCCGAGGGCAATCCGGTGGATTTCTCCAATATCAAGCCCCCTGTCAGCTTCAGCTGATCCCATCCGCAATGCAGACCCTGCCTGAGGCATTTGTCAGACAACTTACCATCTCCCTCGGCCCGGAAAGGGCGGGGGAGGTGGTTTCTTTTATCACGGGCTCGCCGGCATCCACGGCAGTCCGGATCAATCCTTTCAAGGTCAATGCTTTCCCCCCGCAGTTCGCCTCCGGAAGAGAGACATTCTCCCGCTGGGGGAGGCTGCTGGACTGGCGGCCTGAATTTGCCCTGGACCCTCTCTTCCACGCCGGGGCCTACTACGTTCAGGAGGCCTCGTCCATGTACCTGGAGAGTATTCTGCCGCTGATGCTCCGGATGCGGGAGGAACGTCCGGAGGGACCTTTCGCGGTGCTGGACCTGTGTGCGGCTCCCGGGGGCAAGAGCACCCATCTGCTGTCGATGCTCCGGGAGATTCCCGGCTCGTTTCTGGTGAGCAACGAGGTTATACGCTCCAGGGCCTCGGTGCTCTGCGAGAATATCGCCAAATGGGGTGCGGCCAATGTCGTGGTGACTAATGACGACCCGGCGGATTTCTCCCCCCTGGGAGAATATTTCGATGTCATCGTGGTGGATGCCCCGTGCTCGGGGGAAGGGATGTTCCGCAAGGATCCGGAGGCTGTGGCCCAGTGGTCCGAGGACAATGTCCGCCTCTGCGCCGCCCGCCAGCGGAGAATCCTCACCGACATCCTGCCCTGCCTGCGTCCCGGCGGCCTCCTGGTGTATTCGACCTGCACCTTCAATCCTGCGGAGGATGAGGACAATGTAGAGTGGCTGGCCTCGCAGTACGGGATGGAGGTCCTCGAACAGAGGCATTTCTATCCCGGAGATCCGGGAGCGGGAGAAGGCTTCTTCCTCTCGTCCCTGCGCAAGGGCGGGGCATACGGAGCCTCCGGCCGCAGTTCCGCAAACAGCCGCGGACGGGGCAGCGGAGCCCCTTCCCGTTTCAAGGAGGATATCCCCTGGGTCAATGACGGCTTCCCCCTTTTCCGCTTCGGCAGCCTGCTCAAGGCCTTCCCGGCCGCATCCGCAGCCCGGATGCTCGAACTGACGGAAGGCGGGGCCGGGGCAAGGCTGAGGGTGCTGGCCTCCGGAACGGCCGTCGCGGAGGTCAAGGACGGCAGAGGAGGCGGAAAGCCGGTGGTGATTCCCCAGTTCTCACTGATCCAGAGCGAGGTCTACCGCCGCGGCAGCCTGCCGGAGGTGGAGGTGCCTCTGGAGACGGCCCTGGAGTATCTGCGCCGCGGACTTCCGACCCTTCCCGGAGCACCTGCGGGATATGTCGTACTGACCTATGAGGAAGTCCCTTCCGGCCTGCTCAAGAACCTGGGAAACAGGTGCAACAACCTGCTGCCGCCGTCCCTCCGTCTGAGAATTTCCTAAAATTGGAAAATTATTTGGAAATCAGTAAAATAGTACTTACTTTTGCGCTCCCTTCCCCCGGGGAGGGGCTTATAAATATTGTCTAACTCCTTAATGGAAAGATTGTTTAATTAAAATTATGACAAAAGAACAAGAAGTAATGACGGAGACCGCCGAAGTGGAGGCTCCCGTAGAAAAGAAGGAGACCGCCGAGTCCTATCAGGAAGAGGCCGCTCCCGTAGTGGACGCTATGGCTCCCAAACGCAAGAGCAATGCGTCAGTGCCCGTTGACAAGTTCGACTGGGACAGTTTTGAGGAAGATACTCCTTATGCAGACCGCAAGGCCGATGAGGAGATGTACAACCAGACCCTCTCCAAGGTAGTGGAGAATGAGGTCGTAGAAGGAACCGTGATGGCCATCGGCAAGCGCGAGGTTCTCGTGAACATCGGCTACAAGAGCGAGGGCGTTATCAACATCTCCGAGTTCCGTTACAATCCTGACCTGAAGGTCGGTGACAAGGTAGAGGTCTATGTGGAGACAGCCGAGGACAAGAAAGGCCAGCTGATTCTCTCCCACAGAAAGGCTCACTCCCTGCGTTCATGGGATCTCGTGAACGAGGCATTCGAGAAGGACGAGATCGTAAAGGGCTACGTGAAGTGCCGCACCAAGGGTGGTATGATCGTCGATGTATTCGGCATCGAGGCTTTCCTGCCCGGCTCACAGATCGACGTGAAGCCCATCCGCGACTACGATGTGTTCGTCAACAAGACCATGGACTTCAAGATCGTCAAGATCAACAACGAGTACCGCAACGTGGTGGTTTCCCACAAGGCTCTCATCGAGGCCGAGATCGAGGCTCAGAAGGCCGAGATCATCAGCAAGCTCGAGAAGGGTCAGATCCTCGAGGGTACAGTCAAGAACATCACCTCCTATGGTGTGTTCGTGGACCTCGGCGGTGTGGACGGACTCATCCACATCACAGACCTCTCCTGGGGCCGTATCAACCATCCCGAGGAGGTCGTGCAGCTTGACCAGAAGATCAACGTGGTCATCCTCGACTTCGATGATACCAAGAAGCGTATCGCTCTCGGCCTGAAACAGCTCCAGCCTCATCCCTGGGATGCTCTCGATCCCAACCTCAAGGTGGGTGACGTCGTTAAGGGCAAGGTGGTCGTTATCGCAGACTACGGTGCTTTCGTTGAGATTCAGCCCGGCGTTGAGGGCCTGATCCACGTATCCGAGATGTCATGGTCTCTCCACCTGCGCAGTGCCCAGGACTTCCTGAAGGTAGGCGACGAGGTAGAGGCAGTCATCCTGACCCTCGACCGCGAGGAGAGGAAGATGTCCCTCGGCATCAAGCAGCTTAAGGAAGACCCTTGGGCTACCATCACTGAAAAATATCCCGTAAACTCCCGCCATATCGCCACAGTGCGCAACTTCACCAACTTCGGTGTGTTCGTAGAGCTTGAGGAAGGCGTGGACGGACTGGTACACATCAGCGACCTGTCCTGGACCAAGAAGATCAAGCATCCCTCTGAGTTCACCTCCATCGGCGACAAGCTCGAGGTAGTGGTTCTCGAAGTCGACAAGGAGAACCGCCGTCTGAGCCTCGGCCACAAGCAGCTCGAGGAGAATCCCTGGGACGTATTCGAGACCCAGTATCCTCTCGGCTCTATCCACGAGGGAACAGTAGCCAGCTTCGCAGACAAGGGAGCTGTCATCTCTCTCGGTGAGGGCGTTGAGGGCACATGCTCCATCAAGAACCTCCAGAAGCAGGACGGCAATACTGCCAACGTAGGCGAGAAACTGCCCTTCAAGGTGGTCGAGTTCAACAAGTCCAACAAGAAGATCATTCTCTCGCACACCAAGACCTGGGAGGAGCCTAAGAAAGAGGAGAGCCGCCGCGAGAGCGAGAGCACCCAGAGTGCCATGAAGAAGATCAAGACCAACCTGGAGAAGACCACTCTCGGAGACATCGCCCAGCTTGCCGACCTCAAGAGCAAGATGGAGCAGGAGGCCAAGTAGAGTAACTCTTCCATGAAGTTTTCGTTGACGACACTGGGAGTCTCCTCAGCCTCCCCGACAACGGACAGATACCCCAGCGCTCACATATTGAATATATGTGGGCGCTTGCTGCTTATCGACTGCGGCGAAGGCTGCCAGATGCTGATGAAGCGGCACGGGATATCGCTGATGAAGACGGAGATGGTTTTCCTCTCCCACCTGCACGGTGATCACGTCCTGGGAATCTTCGGACTCATGTCCACCCTGTCCATGTCCGGAAGGACGGAGCCCCTGCATATATATGCCCCGGAGGGATTTTCCAGGATACTGGACTTTTTCAAGGTGCAGTTCCTGGAGCGGGAGACCTATCCCGTCGTATTCCATCCGCTGACGGCCTCCGTGCCGGAGGTGATTCTGGAGGACTCCGTCATGAGCGTGACGGCCCTGCCTTTGCTGCATAGGGTCCCGGACTACGGGTATCTCTTCCGGGAGCGGGAGCCGGGGCTGAATGTCCGGAAGGAGGCTGTCGCGTCGCTTACATTGTCCGTCAGCGAGATACTGGCCCTGAAGGAAGGACGGGACGTGCAGAGGGAGGACGGGAGTGTGCTGAGGGCTTCTGAATTGACCTACCGGCCGTATCAGCCGCGGTCATTTGCCTATATAAGTGATACCGCCGCTTTCGGAGCCCTTCCCGGCATGGTCCGGGGGGTGGACCTGCTCTACCATGAGGCCACCTTCGGGGACGACTGTGCGGAGAAGGCGGCGGAGATGTTCCACTGCACTGCCCGCCAGGCGGGGGAGACGGCCCTGCGCTCCGGTGCCGGGAAACTGGTGATAGGACATTTCTCATCCAGATATAAGGACCCTTCTGTATTGCTGGCTCAGGCTCTGGAGGTATTCCCCCGGACGGAAATGGGCTGGGAGGGCCGTGAATTTGAAGTACCTGTAAAAAAGACAGAATAATGAGACAGAATAAGATCAAGGCGGCGCTCATTTGCTCGGTATTCCTGCTGGCTTCCGCCGTCACGGGCGCGGCCCAGCAGAAGAGCGAGATGAATCGGGCTGCCGGAAAGTTCAATCAGACACTATTCTACATCGACCGGCTGTACCTGGAGGATGTGGATCTCAACGCGCTCGTCGAGAAGGCCATCGTGGCGGCAGTCGGGGAACTAGACCCGCATTCTTCCTATATCTCGGCGGAGGATGTCAAGGCTATGAACGAGCCGCTTCAGGGGGAGTTCGAGGGCATCGGCATCGAGTTTGCGATCATCCGGGACACTCTGACCGTGCAGGCAACTGTGGCCGGAGGTCCGTCCGAGAGGGTCGGGCTGCTGGCCGGGGACAAGATTCTCCGGGTGGATACCTCCTTTATCGCGGGTATCGGACTGAGCAATGAGGATGTCTACGGCTATCTGCGCGGCAAGAAGGGCACGAAGGTAGAGCTGGGCGTGCTCCGCAAGGGCGTGGCTGAACTTCTCGATTTCATGGTTGTGAGGGACAAGATTCCGATCAACAGTCTCGATGCGGCCTATAAGGTGGAGGACGACGTGCTTTACCTCAAGCTCAGCCGTTTCGCGGCTAAGTCACGGGACGAGATAGTGGAGGCGATCAGGTCGTTCGACGGGGTAATCCGCGGAGTGATACTGGACCTCAGGAGCAATTCCGGGGGATACCTGCCTACAGCCATCGACATCGCGAACGAGTTCCTGGAGGCCGGGGACCTGATAGTCTATACTGAGGGACGGGCCCTGCCCAGGATGCAGGAGTCGGCCCGCGGCAACGGGCTGTACCGTCAGGGGCCGCTGGTGGTGATGATAGACGAGAACTCGGCTTCGGCCAGCGAGATCGTGGCCGGCGCTATACAGGACCAGGACAGGGGTGTGATAGTCGGGCGACGCTCCTTCGGCAAGGGGCTGGTCCAGCAGGCCATTCCGCTGGAGGACGGCTCGGAGCTGAGGCTTACCATCGCCAGATATCATACGCCTTCGGGCAGGGTGATTCAGTCGCACTATGAGGCCGGGCATGCTGACCAGTATTACAAGGACTTCTACGAGAGGTATCTGCGCGGGGAGTCTTTCAGCCGGGACAGCATCCAGTTCCCGGATTCGCTGAAGTTCAAGACCCTGCGGCTGGGCCGGACGGTCTACGGAGGCGGAGGCATCATGCCGGATGTCTTCGTGCCTCAGGACACCGCTTCGTATTCGGCCTATTATGCGGCTCTGCTCAGGCAGGGGCTGGTCATAGAGTATATGAACGGGCTGTGCGACCGCAACCGCAGCGCGTGGACTTCCAGGTACCGCACTTTCGAGAAGTTCGACCGCAGTTTCAAGATTACGGACGAGATGGTGGACGGGCTGGTGGCCCTGGCTTCGGAGAGGGGAATAGAACTGAAGGAGGATGAGCTGGAACGCTCGCGGGAAGACCTGTGCCTGTATATGAAGGCGCTGGCTGCCAGTTCTATCGTCTCGCGTGACTGCTTCTACCGGGTGATGAACTCACGGAGTCCGGAGTTTCAGGCTGCGTTGGAGGCTTTGCGGGAGGCTTCTCTCTCTCGGAACGCCTTGTTGTAGGCCCTTGAGTTGGCCTTGTGCTGACTGTAGGTGGATGCGAAGTTGTGGGTCCCGTCGAACTCGGGCTTTGCACAGAAATACAGGTAGTTGGATTTCTCGTAATTCAGCACCGCGTCTATGGCTGTCACTGTGGGTATCGCAATCGGTCCCGGTGGCAGCCCTTTTATTCTGTAGGTGTTGTAGGGGGAGTCGATCTGCAGGTGGCGGTGCAGGAGACGGCGCAGTCCCGGCTCAGTGTCCAGATGGGCGTAGATGACGGTGGGGCAGGCCTGGAGCCTCATGCCGCGGTGGAGGCGGTTCATGTACACGCCGGCTATCTTGGGCATCTCTCCGGCGTTGTTGGTCTCGCCTATGACTATGGAGGCGAGGGTCATCACCTCGTTGCGGTCCAGGCCGATCTCTTTGGCCAGGCGGTCGCGCCTGCCGTTCCAGAAGGTATCGTACTCCTTCTTGAACCGCTTGATGACGGACTCGGGGCTGGAGGTCCAGTAGAATTCGTAGGTGTTGGGGATGAACATGCCGATGAAGGTCTCGGGTCTGAAACCGAGGGAGTCAATCATGGATGTGTCTTTCAAGGCTGTGGCGAATGCGGCGGAGTCGGCCTCGAAGTTGCGGCCGAGGAATGCGGCCAGCCGGTCGAGGGTCTTGATATAGCCCCTGAGGGTGACCTTTGCCGGAGTCTGCCAGCCGTTGGCTATCATGCGGATGATGTACTGGTTCGACATGCCCGGCTCTATGACGTAGCGGCCCGGCTCAAAGTGGGAGGCCAGGTCCCGCTTGCGGGCGGCACGCTCCAGACTCTTGAGATTCTTTATTGTACCTGAGGCTTTTATGGAGTCCTCCACTGCCTGATAGGTGGCGTCGCGGTAGATGAGGATGACGCCTTCCTGCACGGTGTTGGGCTTTTTATAAGTGATGTACCAGTTGAGGCCGAGGGCCGCAATGATGACTGCGGCGGCCGCTGCTGCGATGATGAGTGTCCTGCGGTTCATATTGTCCTATCTGTGCCTGCGGAGGAAGATCTCGTCGCCGATGTGGAGGATGTCTCCGCTTTTGTAGTCATTGTACTTGAAGAGTTTTTTCATGCGTACTCCGTATTTCTGGGATACGTCATAGTAGGTGTCGCCTTCCACAGCGATGTGTATTTCGAGGTGTTTCTGAGCCTTTCCCTTCTTGCGCTGGAGGTAGACGACTGTGCCCGGTACGAGGTCGCGGGATTTCTTCAGATCGTTGAAGCGGAGCAGTTCTCCTGTGAAGAGGTTGTACTCCTCGGCGATGCTCTCGTAGGTGTCCAGGTCTCCGGCGAGGATGAAGGGCACGCCGTTGCGCACGTAGATGGTGCGGTTGCGGGAGTACTTGTACAGCAGTGAGTTCTTGGCGGGGTTAAGTTCCATGACCTGTTGCAGCTGACTGGGACTGGGCGGCAGCAGGTCGGGTTTCTTCTCGGCCTTGGCGTATATCTCCCGGTCGAAGCGGTAGAGCTGGTAGTCCTCGATAATCTTAATCAGCTTCTGGGCATACTTGGGGTCGGTGGCGTAGCCGGCTTTCTTGAGGCCGTGGCTCCAGCCCTTGTAGTCAGTGATCTGCAGGTCGAAGAGAAATGCGTATCGCTGGCCGTAGCGCAGGAAGTCCGAGTGGTCCTTGAATGACTCGGAGGCGCTGCGGTACTTGCGGTAGCATGATTTCCCCGGGTCGTCGCCTTTCTTGTAGTAGGTCGGGCCCTTCCAGTCGTTGTGGCACTTGATGCCGAAGTGGTTGTTGGCCCTGACGGCCAGGTCGGAGTTGCCGTTGGCCGACTCCAGGCAGCCCTGGGCCAGGGTGATACTGGCCGGTATGCCGTGGGTCTTCATGTACTGGATGGCCGCGTCCTTGTATTTTTCGATGTATTCCTCGCGGGTCTGCTGCTGTTGGCTGTATCCGGGCAGGGCTGTCAGTATGAGGACGGCGGCTGCTACGGCTCCCGTGATGAGTGCTTGGATTTTCTTAAAATGCAGTGTCTGTATCATGTCGTCAGTTCAGCTGTGAGTCTGAACGGACAAAAGTACGAAAAAATTCTATTCATTGGAGATGGACTCGACCGGATTGCGCAGTGCGGCCCGGCGGCTGCAGAGGGTGACGGTGACGGCCGTGACGGCGGCAGTCAGGGCGAGGGCGGCAATGAATATCCACACCGGCACCGGACTCCGGTAGGGGAAGGAGGACACCCACTTGCGGATGATGATGAAGGAGACGGGTGCGGTCAGGATGAAGCAGATGAGGGTGATGGTCAGGTAGTAGCGGTTGATCATGGTTAGAATCTCCGCTACCGATGCCCCGTGCACGCGGCGGACGGCTATCTCCTTGCGGCGGAACTGCGTCTCGAAGTACACCAGGCCGAGGATGCCGATGACTGAGATCAGCAGGGATATCCAGGATGCGGTGGTGATGACGCGGCCCAGCCTGTCCTCCTTGGCGTAGAGGCTTCCGACGGTGTCGTCCAGGAAGTGGATGTCGATGTCCTCGGGGCTGATGGAGGGATCCGCCTCGTGGAGTGTCTTGCGGATAAAGTCAAATGTGGCCTGGATGTCGCCGGGGATTATCTTCACGTAGCCGGTCGACAGCTGCCACCAGGGAGTGCTGCCGAAGTTGTACAGGCAGAACGGACCGATGCTGTGCTGGAGGGGCTTGAAGTTGAAATCCCGGATGGTGCCTATGATGGTGCTGTTGTCGGTGTGTCCGGTAAATCTGGAACCGATGCGGTAGAACGGGTACCTGTCCAGGAAGGTCTGGTTGACAATCATCGTGCCGTCCGGACTGAGGTCGTCCGAGGGCAGGAAGTCCCGGCCTCCGGTCAGCTCCAGGCCGAAGAAGGAGATGAAGTTGCTCTCTACCGGCAGGCACTCGACCTCCACCGGCTCATCGTTGTACGACCGGCCCCAGGGCATTTTCGTCTCCGAGGCAATGGAGTAGCCGGAGAATGTGACGTCGGTGACGGCGGGGTTCTCGAGGAGCATCTCCCGGAGGGTCTCCCTGCTGAAGCTGTAGTCGTTCGAGATGCTGAACTCTACTATATGCTCCCGTTCGTAGCCCATGTCGAAACCCTTCATATACTTGACTTGCAGGGTGATGAAGAGGGCGCAGATAATCAGGACAAATGAGATGAGGTACTGGACACCGACGAGGACTGAGCGCAGGTTCCGGCCCCGGGCCGAGAGGGAGAAGGAACCCTTGAGCACCATCGCCGGGTTGAAGGAGGTGCTGTAGCGGGCGGGGAAGATGCCGGCCGTGAGGGCTGTGACAGTGGCGGCACCCAGGCCGATGAGCAGCACCGCCGGATTGTCCTGCACCCTGAGCGAGCCGGAGATATAGGAGGCAATGCCGGTGGTCGCAGATATGGACATAACTCCTGCACTGAGAACAAATGCCGTCAGTACCAATGCTAATGTGGTTCCCAGCTGGCTCCATATCAGGCTGCCCCGGGTCGCCCCGACGACTCTTCTGGTGTTCAGACCCTTGATGCGGAAGGGAACGGAGGCCATCGAAAAGTTGACGAAGTTGATTGCGGCGATTATCAGGATGAGCAGGGCGACTGAAAAGAGGGTGACGGTGGTGGAGCGGTTGCCTTTCGCGATGTTGTCGGGCTGTGTGTTGTGGTTGTAGTAGGCCTCGTGCAGGGGAGTGAGGCGGAACCCGGCTTTTTCATTTCCCCCGGACATCCCGTATGCGTAGGTATCCAGTACCGACTGCAGCCCGTCCCGGCCGGATGTCCTGACGTAGCAGTAGTAGGCCCATTCACCGGTATTGTTCAAGGATGTGTTGCCGAGATTGACGAGGATTTCCCGGTCCATGCTCGAATTCTCCGGAAAATCCCGGTAGACTCCCGCAATAGTGAAACGTGTGGGAAGGTACCGGACTATGGTAGAGGAACTGAACTCCACTTCCTTTCCGACCGGAGACTCCTTTCCGAACAGTTTTGCCGCTCCTCTTTCGGATATGAGCGCCATGCGCGGAGCGCGGAACAGGGCGGTGTCCCCTTCCGTAAATTCGAATGGGAATACTTTCAGCAGGCCGTAATCGCAGTCGGCGAACCTGAGGCTTACCCCGGACTTATCGCTTCCGGCTTCCCGCATGGCTGCTGCGGCCCCCTTGTCGTAAACGTACGTTCCAATTGCCTCGGCCTGGGGCAGGACATCCTTCATCATGGTTATCATCGGTCTGGACCAGTTCACACTGTATGCGCTCATGTCCTCATGTGCGGTGTATTCCAGCCGGTATACGTTCTCGTATCCCGGATAACATCTGTCGTATCTCCAGTCGTACATCACCTGCACCATCAGTATCATGAATACAGAGAGGGCGAGGGTCAGTCCCGTTACATTCAGGACGGTGGAAAAGAGAGTTTGGCGGTTGAAGTGTATGCGTCTCATGGCGGTGTGTTATGGCTTTGGTAAGTTGGTTGGTGGGTGTGGGGGCTGCTGTTTGCTGTATTGTTGTTTGTTTTCTACTCGCTGTCGTCAGCTGTCAGCTGTTTGTTGTATGTTGTTTGCTGTTTGCTGTATGTTGTATGTTGTTTGCTGTCTGTTGTTTTCTGTTTTTTGTCCGCTTTTGTTATCTGTTCACTGTCTGTCTGCTGTCGTCAGCTGTTTGCCAGTTGTATGCCTGCAGCAGTCGGCCGCAAAATTAAGTACCGTTTCCACGCCTGGCAAGCCCCGGAAGTTTTTTCTAAACGACAGCCCCTGATTTTCAGCCACTATCTATGCCTTTACGGAAGTTTTTTCTCCTCACGTGTATGTGGCATTTATGTGCGTTCCCGTCAGTATTCCTGCCTTCGGCCATCCGGAAGGTGCCGGGTGAAACGGCCTTTCTCCACCACCTTCTCATCCCATTTCCACAACGGCAGCATTTCCCGCGATTCAGTGCCGTTGCGGCATGGCTTTTTTCGCTGCCCCCTTGCTGCAGGTCTTCTGTGCGGCCTTACGCCTCCGTCCCGTTTCCACAACGGCAGTGTTTTCCGCGATTCGGTGCCGTTGCGGCATGGCTTTCATCGCGGCATCCTTTCCACAGGCCTTCTGCGCGGCATTGCCCTTCCGTCCCGTTTCCATAACGGCAGCGTTTTCCGCGATTCGGTGCCGTTGCGGCATGTTCATTTCCGCCTGCGCCCTTGCTGCAGGTCTTCTGCGCGGCATTGCCCCTCCGTCCCGTTTCCACAACGGCAGCGTTTTCCGCGATTCAGTGCCGTTGCGGCATGGCTTTCATCGCGGCATCCTTTCCACAGGCCTTCTGCGCGGCATTGCCCTTCCGTCCCGTTTCCACAACGGCAGCGTTTTCCGCGATTCGGTGCCGTTGCGGTACCACGCTCTGGAAGGTGCCGACCGAAGCGGCATTTCTCCACCACCTTCTCGAATTCGTTATAAGCGGACCTGTCCCAGAAGCGTCCCTTGCCGGCCATGCCCGGGAACCCCATCCGGAAGGTGCAGGCGAAAGTGCCGTTTGCCCGTCACCTTCTCGTTTTGGTACGTGGAGTCACTTCACTCCTTCGGAACGGGTTGCCAAATCCCGGCATTTCCCGACTCCTTCGGAAGGAGTGGCCAAATCCAGGCAATTCCCTACTCCTTTGGAAGGAGTAGAGTTAAAGAGGTGGGGCATGCAGGCCTTCCGGTGAGGTTATGCGCAGCGGCAGGAGGCCAGCCGGTCCTTGAGGTATTTGGAGAGGCGGGTGGAGATGCCCATCTGCCTGGCGAGAGATGTCTTCCATTTGTTGAGGCGGTTGAGGTCGCGGTCGAGGATGACGCTGGCGGCGTTGGGGGAGAGGCCGCAGCACATCAGGCAGATGAGCAGGCGGTCGTCGTCGGTCAGCCAGGGAAAGTCGTCGAAGAGTCCGCTGAGAAAGCCGGGGTAGGAGGTCTCGATGAGGCCGCCGATCTGCTCCATGGCCTCGTGGCCGGTGAGTCCGGTCTGAAGGGTTTCCTTGAGTCTGCGGCTGAGGATTGCGGGACTGGAGGCGCTCTCGTAGTGGACGTTGGCTGTCTCGTCGATGAGCATCAGCAGCCGCTCGGTGAAGGCGGTGAGTCTGCCCTGGCCGTCCTGAGCGCGTTCCAGCAGCATCCTGGCCATGGCCCTGCTCTCCTTCAGTTCCGCCCCGAGGCTCTCGATCTCGTGCATTTGCTCCCGTATGGTGCTGTCCTGCTCCAGTATCGTGCCGTTCTGCTCCTCGATAACGTCCTTCTGCTTCCACGTGTCCCCCTCTAAGTCCCTGGAAATGCCGTAGAACATCGATGTCTTCCGCCGCTCCTTTCGCAGCTTGATGCGGCTGTCCAGCAGCGCAATCAGAGCCGCCGACAGCCCCACGGCCAGTATGCAGTGTATGATAAAATCCCAATCCATAGTACAAATGTACGCAGAAACCGAGTGCAAAGGAAATTTATTTACTTTGCCGAGGTGCAACAGTACAAATGACGAAGTCAAATTTAGAAAATTCGGGACGGAATTGTTAAATTTGTCTCGTCAAAGCAATAAATGATAGATGCCATGGCACAGAAAAGACTCACGATAGAATATCAGGAATATGCCTCGATGGCTGAGATGGATGGGGCGGACCGCTCGCTGCTGGAAAAGGCGGTCAAGGCGACGGAAGGCTCGTATGCCCCTTATTCCAAGTACAATGTGGGAGCGGCGGTGCTCCTTTCAGACGGTACGGTGGTCACTGGGGCCAATCAGGAGAATTCGGCATTTCCCTCGGGCCTCTGCGCCGAGCGGACCGCCCTCTTCGCGGCCCATGCGCAGTATCCCCGTTTGGCCGTAAGGGCCATTGCCATAACAGCCTGTCGCGGCGGCCGGATGCTCCCCGAGCCGGCCTGGCCCTGCGGTGCCTGCCGTCAGGTCCTCGCCGAGTCCCAGAAAAGAGCCGAGGCCCCCGTCCGTGTCATCGTGGGAGGCCTCAGCCGTATTGTAGTATTTTCCTGTGTGGAGGATATTCTGCCCTTTATTTTCAACGGCCTATAGGCGTGAGATGTCGTAGACGGCGGGATTCTGCCCGTCCTCTCCGGAGGGCATGAAGATGCCGTATGACCTGCCGTCGGGGGCATTGAACATGTAGTACAGACCGGCGGGTTCTCCGTCCTCGCCGAGTATGCGGTAGAATTTGGATTTGCCGCTGCGCAGGTCATTGACCATTATCAGCACCGAGCTGGCCGTGCTCATGCAGGCGTAGATCTTGTTTTCGGAAATCAGCGAGCAGTTGTGGAAGAGGTGCGTACTGTCGTCGGGATGCGAGCGGTTGTACTCGAAGCGGTTGGCGAAGTTGTACTTGATGTCGGCGGGCAGGCCGCTCTGGCCGAAGTCGTAGATGATGGCCGGAGTGATGCGGTCTACGTCAGCCCTGTAGATGGTGTCGGAACCGATGAAGGCCATGTATATGCTTCTGTCCACGTGAGAGAAAGGGAAAGCGGTGCTGTAACCTCCTGCGGGAAATTTAACCTCGGAGGTGTCCACTACGTTCCATTCCCTGTCGTATATGCCGTAGAGCGGGGTGCTGAATCCGGGTGTGCCGTTCCAGATATGCTTGACGATGTATCTGCCGGGGAGGTCGGAGACGGCGGTCATGTAGATGATGCCATATTTTATGTCGCCGCTTTCGGTGCCGGGGATGACGGAGTAGCCGTCGGGGGAGATGATGTAGCGCTGCAGGCTGTGGTTGAAGCCCTGGAACGAACCTACGTTAAGGGTGTCCCCGAGCAGGAAGATGGAGGTGATATTCAGGTACTCGCCAGGTCCGCGGCCCTGGTGGCTGATGTCGCGGATATACCGGCCGTCTCGGTCAAACTGCATCAGACGGTAGTTGCCCGCAGTACCCGAAGCTATGATGTAGCCCCCGTCGTCAGTGCAGACCAGGTCCTTGATGCCTCCGATAATGCTCTCCTCGGAAAATTCCAGAACGGTCTTGTCCAGGTCTGTCAGGCTGATATCGGTGATCTCCTTGCCGGTCAGGTCGGCGTCTATGACGCGGATGCCGTCGGAGTCAACTTTCGGGGAGCAGGATGCGGCCAGCAGAAGGGCTGAGGTACAGATGCAGATAAGATGGGTGATAGTTCTCATGGTGTTCGGCGGATTAGGGGTACTTGTTTAAAAAAAAGGGTAAGCTGATTACATCGCACCGCTACGACCATCGTGTCCTTGCTGCCTTCCGGCCCTGGGGAGGTTGGATGGGAGCTGGTCGTGTAAGACTTACCCGGCTGCAAAGATATAAATTTTCGCCAAGATTTCTTACTTTTGCGCAGAATTTTTGAAAATCCAATGTTAGGAACGATGTCTGGAATGGAAATAAAAGAGAATCTTCGGGGAAAAAGAATTGCCGTAGGGCTTTCCGGCGGAGTGGATTCGTCGGTGGCTGCGCTGCTGCTCAGGCAGGCCGGGTACGATGTGTTCGCACTGTTCATGCAGAACTGGCACGATATCACCGGGACCCTGCACGGGGAATGCGAGTGGGAGGAGGACCGCAAGGTGGCCGAGATGGTGGCCCGGAAGATAGGCATACCCTTCGAGTTCATCGACCTGTCGGACACCTACCGGCACAGGGTGGTGGACTACATGTTCTCGGAATATTCCAAGGGCCGCACCCCCAATCCGGACGTGCTCTGCAACAGCGAGATCAAGTTCGACGCTTTCCTGAAAGCCGCCCGCGATCTCGGGGCCGACTATGTGGCCACCGGGCACTACTGCCGCAAGGACGTGACGGCCGGCCCGGACGGACAGCCTGTCTACCGCATCCTGGCCGGAGCTGACGGCAACAAGGACCAGAGCTACTTCCTCTGCCAGCTGACCCAGGAACAGCTCTCCGCCGCCCTCTTCCCGATCGGGGACATCGTAAAGCCGGAGGTCCGCCGCCTGGCCCGTGAGGCCGGTCTGCCCAGCGCGGAGAAAAAGGATTCGCAGGGCATCTGCTTCGTGGGGAAGGTCGATCTGCCGGTGTTCCTGCAGCAGAAACTGGCGTCGAGGGAGGGCAATGTGGTGGAGATTTTCCGGGATTTCTATGACAATATCAGGGCGGAATATCCCGGGTACACCGCCGCCACGTCTGATCCGGATGCGGCGGACATCACCGCCCTCGGCCCGTCGGAAGTCAGGGCACTCGCCCGCGCCTACCACTACCGGGAGAGCGACGGCAGGAAGATAGGCACCCACATCGGCGCCCAGTACTACACCATCGGCCAGCGCAAGGGCCTGAATATCGGAGGACACCGCGAACCGATATTTATCCTCGACACATCCATTGCCACCAATACCATCTACGTAGGGGAGGGGCACGAGCATCCGGGCCTTATGCGGAAGGCATTGAAGATCAATGCCGACGAGGTTCACTGGATCCGCCGGGACCTCCGGATGGCTCCCGGGGAGGTGCGCCGCTACCTGGTCCGCGTCCGTTACCGCCAGCCCCTGCAGCAGGCCGCCCTGCATTGCCTGGATGACGGGATGTACATTGTCTTCGAAGAGCCTCAGAGGGGCATTACTCCCGGGCAGTTTGCGGTGTGGTACGCTCCCCAGGACCTGGAGATGCTCGGCAGCGGAGTTATTTCAGAATAGTTATTATAAGATATGATACATAAGGTTACAATATACCTCGGTTCGGCGGCAGGAAACTCGCCGGTATATGCGGAGAATGCGGCGGAACTCGGACGGCGTCTGGCTCAGGCCGGAGTGGAAATAGTCTACGGAGGAGCCTCTGTAGGAACAATGTGGATAATGGCTTCTGCGGCAATGCAGGCAGGCGGCCGGGTGACCGGGGTGTTCCCCAAGAATTTTAAGGGCAAGAAGGAATCGCAGGACCGGCGGATAGAGGTACGGGCGCAGGGGCTCGCGGAGATGATAGAGACTCCGGACCTGGCTTCCCGGGTGGCTAAGATGACGGAACTCAGTCAGGCCTGCATCGTCCTGCCCGGCAGCTACGGCACCATGCACGAGCTGTTCTGCTGGTTGCTCGGACATCAGCTCCGGGAACACGCCAAGCCGGTGTTCATCCTCAATACCGACGGCTATTACGACTGCTTGCGCGGACTTTTCGAGACGATGGCTTCCCGCGGCTTCATGTCCGCGGCCGATGCGGCCATCCCATGCTTCTGCTCCACCGTCGATGAGATAGTCGCGCAAGTCTTGGCCGGCGAATAATTGCTTGAGCCATCAGGGAGTGCTGCCTCCCGGAGGCGTAGCCGCCCGTGGCTCCGTGAACGGGAGGGGCCCACGCCGACAGGCGTGGGAGGGATAGCGCGAAGCGCGTACCTCCGGGAGGCAGCACTCCCTGATGGCGGTTCAGAACCACCACAACGGCAGCGTTTCCTGTGATTCGGTGCCGTTGCGGAAGGAGGAGAGGTCGTGGATGCGGCCCAGAACGTCTGTGGAGACGGTGTGTGTTTCCGGGAGCCACCACAACGGCAGCAAATCCCGCGATTCGGTGCCGTTGCGGAAGGAGGAGAGGTCGTGGATGCGGCCCAGAACGTCTATGGAGACAGTGTGTGTTTCCGGGAGCATCCACAACGGCAGCGTTTCCTGCGATTCGGTGCCGTTGCGGTAGTAGGATAGACCGGGAACAAGGCCGAGAACGTCTGTGGATGGGGTATGTGTTTCCGGCGGCATCCACAACGGCAGCGTTTTCCGTGATTCGGTGCCGTTGCGGAAGGAGTAAGTGCCGTTGCGGTTTAAGTGAATAGATTTACGAATTATGACAGACAGAGAATATATAACGATTAACGATGCGTGCGAGAACAACCTGCAGCACGTCTCGCTGCGCATCCCGAAGTATCAGATAACGGTGTTCACCGGAGTGTCAGGCTCAGGCAAGTCCTCGCTGGTGCTGGATACTGTGGCGGCCAAGTCGCGCCGCGAGCTGAACGACACCTTCCCGTCGTTCGTACAGCAGTACCTCCCGAAGTACGGCCGCCCGCATGTCGGCAGCGTGGAGAACCTGCCCGTGGCGATAGTCATTGACCAGAAGAAACCGGCCTCCAATTCCCGCTCGACGGTAGCCACCTACACGGACATCCACCCGTTGCTGCGGCTCCTCTTTTCCCGCGTCGGACAGCCCTTCGTAGGATATTCCGACACATTTTCCTTCAATCATCCGCAGGGCAGCTGCCCCCGCTGCTCCGGCCTGGGAGAGATACGCGAGCTGGACATCCACAAGCTGGTGGATTTCGACAAGAGCCTCAATGACGAGGATACCATCCACTACATTGCCTTCCACAAAGGCGGCTGGAGATGGATCCGCTACGCCCACAGCGGCCTGTTCGACCTCGACAAGAAGATACGCGACTACACCCCCGAGGAACTGGACCTCTTCCTCTATTCGCCCCAGATCCGCCTCAAGAACCCTCCGTCTAACTGGCCCAAGACGGCCAAATACGAGGGCTTGGTGCCCCGCATGTACCGCAGTATCATCAACTCCGAAGAAGGTCTGCTGCACCGCAAGGTCCTGGATCCCATGCTCCTCACCGGTATCTGCCCCGACTGCGGCGGCACCCGGCTCAACCCCAAGGTGCTCACCTGCCGCATTGACGGGAAGAACATCGCGGAGGTGACGGCCATGTCGGTATCGGAACTGCGTCAGTGGCTGGCTGAACCTCAGCCGGGCGGCATGCTCGAGAGTCCGCTGGCCCAGGACATAAGGCAGGCTGTGCTCCGCCGGCTCGAGGCCTTGGAGGAGATAGGCTTGGGATACCTGACCCTGGACCGTTCGGTGGGTACGCTCTCCGGCGGCGAGGCCCAGAGATGCAAGATAGCCAAGTACATCAACTCTTCCCTCTCCGACCTGCTCTACATCCTTGACGAGCCCAGCGTGGGCCTGCACAACCACGACATCGCCCTGCTCAAGAACTCGGTCCGCAAGCTCCGCGACCACGGCAATACGGTCCTGCTCGTCGAGCACCACAAGGAGATGATCCGTATCGCGGACCACATTGTGGACATGGGCCCCGGTGCCGGGATGGAAGGCGGCCGGATAATGTACGAGGGGCCGCTGGAAGGGCTGTTGAAAAGCGGCACTGACACCGGCCGCATGCTGGAGATGACCTCGGATTTCAATCCGGCCCCGCTGCAGCCCGAGTCTTTCTTCAAGGTGGAGAATGCCTCGCTGCATAATCTCAAGCTCATCTCGGTGGACTTCCCCCTCGGGGTGCTGACGGTTGTGGCAGGAGTGGCCGGCTCGGGCAAGAGCTCGCTGATCCAGTGCCTGATGGACGCATATCCGGTGCAGGAGGACATCGAGTATATCAGTCAGAAAAATATCGGAGCATCCCTCCGCTCCACACCGGCTACCTATATGGGCGTGGCCGACGACATCCGGAAGATTTTCGCCAAGGAAAATAAGGTCAGCGCGGACTGGTTCGCCTTCAATTCGAAGGGCGGCTGTCCGGTCTGCGGCGGCAAGGGGGTAATCGTCTCCGAGATGGCATTCATGGATTCGGTGGAGACGGTCTGCGAGGCCTGCGGAGGTCTGCGCTATTCGCCCGAGGCCCTGCAATATAAGATCCGCGGAGAGTACAATATCGCTCAGGTGATGGACATGACGGTGCGGGTGGCCTCCCGCTATTTCGCCGGTACGGTGATAGAGGAGAAACTGCGTCCGCTGATGGACGTCGGGCTGGTCTATCTGCATCTGAATCAGGCTTTGTCTACTCTCTCCGGCGGTGAGCTCCAGCGCATGAAACTGGCCTCCCGCCTCGGTCAGAGCCGCAGGATATTCATCCTCGACGAGCCGACGGACGGCCTGCATTTCAAGGATGTGGAGCATATCGGCCGCCTGTTCCGCTCGATGGTCTCGGCCGGCAATACCGTCATCCTCGTCGAGCACAACACTGACCTTATCAAGTCCGCCGACTGGCTCATCGAGCTCGGACCCTACGGCGGCGGCTCCGGCGGCGAACTGCTCTACTCCGGCGTCCCTTCCGGTGTACTTTCCGCTCCCCGCTCTATCACAAAGCAGTATCTGTAGCGGCAGCTACCGCTGTTTATGGATGAAGTCGAGGCCTTGGGGACGGTAGTAGCCGAAACGGGTGTCGCTGGATATAAGCGGCAGGTGCTCCGTGATGGCGTGGGAGATGATGACGTGGTCTGACGGGTCCTTGTGGTCCTGCTGGGTGTTGAGCCGGAGTCTTGCGTAGGTGTATATATGCTCGCGGTTGAGCGGACGGATGTATATGCAGTATTCGTCTTCAATCGAATGCAGCATGTCTTCTACATTTTTCCATCGTTTTGTCAGCAACCCTTTGTTTCTGTATGCGATGACCAGTTCCTTTGCAGATTCGGCACTTGTATAAAGTATGTTGTCGGGGTCTGCTATTATTGCTTTTACGTTATTGTCCAGAGAATCGGGGTCACTGATGATATAAACGATGATGTTTGTGTCAATCAAGTATCTCATCGCTCGTACAGTGTGGGGTCAAGAACTATCACACTGCCTTTATACCGCATTGCGGCCTCCCAGGTCCTGCTGACCTTCCTTTTTTCTTCTTTGTGGACATTGTTCGAAGAACTCTGCTGCAACTGCCGCTCCTCGGTCTGTCCGCTCATTTTTTCTTTCACATTATCCATGGTTCTTCTGATATAATGGTTAAACACGGAACAAAGCTACAAAAAATAAAGGCAGCCGAAGCTGCCTTGTATCAAATTTATGCGTTTTTAAATAATTGTGCGTTTTTAAAAACCGCGATTATTCACTGCGCCTGAATCCCAAATAATATACGAGGGAGGCCATGGCACTGAGGGCGGCAACCAGATATGTGCGTGCAGCCCAGCGGAGGGTGGTGCGGGCCTGGTCCAGCTCGACGGTAGAGAGTGTGTTGGAGCGCTCCAGCCAGGCGAGGGCGCGGGCCGATGCATTGTACTCCACCGGCAGGGTGATGGCGCTGAAGAGGAATATCATGAAGAACATGGCGATACCTATCCAGTAGAGGGCAGGGAAGGCCGTCATCATGATCAGTCCCAGGATAATCACTATCTGGGCGAACATCGAGGAGAACTGCACGATGGGCACGAGGGCCGAGCGCATCTTCAGGAAGGCGTAGCCCTCCGCGTGCTGTACGGCGTGTCCGCACTCGTGGGCCGCTACTGCCGCTGCCGCCACGCTGTTGCTGTTGTATACCGAGTCGGAGAGGTTCAGGGTCTTTTTGGCGGGATTGTAGTGGTCGGTGAGATGGCCGCTGACATTGGTTACCCGCACGTCGCGGATACCGTGGTCACGCAGCATCTTCTC
>CALVDH010000017.1 GCA_944326235.1 uncultured Bacteroidales bacterium
TTTCACCCGGCACCTTCCGGACGGGGAGCCGGGGCAATGCCGATGAGAGAGACTTCTGAGGCAGGTCGGATTATAACGTATTCGAGAAGGTGGTGGCAAAATGCCGTTTTCCCCGGCACCTGCCAGTCAACGAAAACCAGGAATACCCGCAGGAAGGCACTGGAAAGGGGCTGACTCAAAAGGCACGGCGAGAAGGTGACGGAGAAAGACCGCTTCGGTCGGCACCTTCTGGAAAGGGAAACGGAGCAGGGCCACCGGGAAGCACCTCTGACGCAGGAGCAGCTGGCCGCGGAAAAAACGGAATCTGTCATTTGAGATTATCCGAAAAAAATTGAATCAGGGGCTCCAGGTCCTTTACATTCAAGTCCCAGTAATCCTCCTCTTCAAACAGCCAGTCACCTGATCCGATCTTCTGCCTCTGTCTGCTGCTCAATTTTTGTGCTGTGATGTAGGTATGCAGCTTGCCTTTAAGGTTTGGAACCTGATATGATGCTGATACACACCTCTCGTAATCATTAAAGCAGTCGAAGAAAATCTTGTGCTTGTCATAACGGGCAGCTGCAAGCATCAGTGTCTCGACATCTCCGTCTCCACCGTTATCAGGATAGATAAAATAGGGAAATTGGACACCGCTTTTAGACATGCCATTCTCTATCTCAGTCTTACGTTTTTTATACCCATTTCCTTTATCAACAGTATCCGCATCGACAAGCACCAGCACAGGCTCACCAGCCACCCCCGCCTGAAGCATCTGAATACGTATCGGTTCACTGAACAGATTACCTACTCCGTCCATAAAAATAAAATTAGTTTCGCAGGTAGGGAAAAACTTAGCCAATATCGCTTTCAGGAATCGGTACTCGGGAGTGTTCTTATTCTTCGCCTCAATTAATATCTTATTCATCACCTAATCTCAATTTCCTGATTTATAGAATAATCCAAACTTTCCAAAGAATAGTGGAATGCCTTGAGTTCATCATCAACCGTCCTAAGAAGCTTAAATGCCGCAATCGAATTGTCTGACCGGCATGCAGTCGCATCCCTGAGTCCCTTAATCGAATCTATGTCGTGCGTTGTTACAAACAACTGCGTATTATTTCTCATTGCTGCATCTATAAGCACTCTCCACAAATCACGCATCACGGAATAGTGGAAGCCATTACTTATTTCATCAATGAGCAGAATACCATCCTTACAATCGTATACAGCAGTGAGCAAAGAGACTATCTTACGTGCTCCGTCTCCCATCATATTGACAGGTATTCGATTTCTCAGCCCGATATCTACGAGCATTTCGTTATCCGTAAATACAAAATTGTTGACTTTCGGCTCAATTATTCTCAACCCCTCTATAATGAAATTCTCATCCTTATTCTGGATGACCTTCTTCAATCCACGGATTGATGTGTTGAAATCGTATTTCGGACTAAGGTACGTGCATCGCAATGACTCTTCGTAATTTTCAGCGACCTCACGTGACGCATTATCCGGCTTGGAAGAATCAAACTTCAATTGAGACAGGTAAGCTACATCATTGATTTTAAAGTCAAACCTCAGTCCATATTTGTTTTCTTCGACATTTGAAAGAATATCCGCACCATCCTTTACTAATGAGACGCTGCTCGGCTGCTGTTCAAAAAGACTGATATTGAGATCCCGCACCTCGCCGTCCATAGTTTTGATATGAATCGGCCCGGCAGCATCCAGATTGTAGAAATCATATTTCAAGTCATCCGGACGGACTTTCTGATATCCACGCATGAGGTTGACATTAACAGGAAGTAGCGGATTGGAAATCCCGCTGGCTAAGAACAAGGATTCCAATAAAGACGATTTCCCGCAGTTATTCTTTCCGAAAAAAAGGTTTACACGTTCAAATCCTTCTATATGAGCATACCGTATACTTCGGAACCGCTCTATCTCTACTTCCTTAAACATTGCTGCTGTCTGTTATATTTGTTCTACATTCTTTGCAAATGTAAGAAATTTTTCCTGCCCCCCTACTGCAGCGTCCCCGCAAATCTCTCTATCCGCTCGCGGGCATAGTCAGCTGTAATCTTAAAGGTCTTGCGGCCGCTGCCGGGGAGGTCGTACATCGGGTCCATCATGATGGCCTCGCAGATGGAGCGGAGGCCGCGGGCACCCAGCTTGTACTTGAGGGCGGTATCCACTATCATGTCCAGGACGGCGGGCTCGATGGTAAGCTTCACTCCGTCCAGTTCGAAGAGGTGCACGTACTGGCGCACCAGGGCGTTCTTCGGCTCGGTGAGAATACGGCGCAGGGCGTCGCGGTTCAGGGGGTTGAGATATGTGACGATGGGCAGACGGCCCACGATCTCGGGTATCAGGCCGTAGGCGCGGAGGTCCTGGGGGGCGATGTAGCGCAGGAGGTTGTCGCGGTCGATATGGCTCTTCTTCTCCTGGGCTCCGTAGCCTACCACGCGGGTATTCAGGCGCTGGGCAATCTTCTTCTCTATTCCCTCGAAAGCACCTCCGCAGATAAAGAGGATGTTGGTCGTGTTGACCGGTATCATCTTCTGCTCCGGATGCTTGCGGCCTCCTGCGGGTGGCACGTTGACGATGCTGCCCTCCAGAAGTTTCAGCATGGCCTGCTGCACTCCTTCTCCGGACACGTCACGGGTGATGGAAGGGTTGTCGCTCTTGCGGGCGATCTTGTCTATCTCATCGATGAAGACAATGCCTCTCTCGGCCCGGGCCACATCGTAATCGGCAGCCTGCAGCAGGCGTGAGAGGATGCTCTCCACGTCCTCACCCACATAGCCAGCCTCCGTAAGCACGGTGGCGTCGACGATAGCGAAAGGCACATTGAGCATCCGGGCAATAGTCCTGGCCAACAGAGTCTTTCCTGTACCGGTAGGACCTACCAGCAGGATATTGGACTTCTCCAGCTCCAGGTTCTCAAGGGCCGCTTTCTCGGCATCGAGCACCTTCTCGGCCTCGCTTTTGCCACGTCCCTTCGAGGATCCGGCACCGGTTGCAGCCGCTGCGGAAACGGCACCCGTCCTGGCTTTGCCGGAAGCCGAGGCCTCCGCAGCCTTACGGGCAAACGCCTCGTTGATACGCTTGTAATGGTTGTAGACTGCTACCGCCAAAGACTTCTTCGCATCCCCCTGCCCTATCACATACTGGTCCAGGAATGCGGTAATCTGACGCGGAGTCACCTCCAGAGCCTCGCACGAAGGGGCCTTGCCCGGCTCATGCAGCGCATTTCCGGAAGCAGGGTCGGCAAATATCTCGTCCCCGAAGATGGAACGCACATACTCCGACACCTTGATGGCGCAGTCCACACAGATGGAACTTCCGCCTCCCTGCAGCAGCATTTCCACCTCATTGGAGGTACGCCCGCAGAAGACACACCTGTCTACTTTCTTCTTATCGCTCATTTATCGTTATTTTGCGGGACGGGAAAGAATGTTGTCTGCCATACCGTAGGCAACAGCCTCGGAAGCCGTCATCCAGTAGTCACGGTCGGCATCCTTGGTAATCTTCTCTATGCTCTGTCCGGAGTGTCTGGAAATAATGTCATAGAGCTCGCCCTTGAGTTTCTTTATCTCGGCGGCGGCTATCTCAATGTCGGAGGCCTGTCCCTCGGCCCCGCCCATGGGCTGGTGAATCAGCACCCGGGAATGGGGCAGCACGGAACGCTTGCCGTGGGCACCTGCCGTCAGCAGTACAGCGGCCATCGAAGCGGCCATGCCAGTACAGATGGTTGCCACGTCAGGACCGACGAGCTGCATGGTGTCATAGATACCGAGGCCGGCATAGACCATCCCGCCGGGAGAGTTGATATAGATCTGGATATCGGCCGAAGAGTCGGTGGACTCCAGGAAAAGCAGCTGGGCCTGGATGATATTGGCCACATCGTTGTCTATACCCACCCCGAGGAAAATGATCCTGTCCATCATCAGACGGGAGAAGACGTCCATCTGAGCCACATTGAGCTGGCGTTCCTCGATGATGGTGGGGTTGATATAACCGGAATACACCTTGGAATAGGAACTCAGACGGGCTGAGCTCATTCCAAGGTGTTTCACTGCATATTTCTCGAATTCTGAAGATGATGCCATTCCGCGGGACTATTCGTTCATCTTGCGCAGCTCGGCGGAGCTGATCTCCTTGTTGTCGATGGTGACGGTCTTGCGGACAAATGCCAGCACGACGTTCTCCTGGGCCTTCTCGGCGATGCGGCGGCCCTGCTTGTCATCGGCCAGAATATTGGCGGCGTAGCCCTTCAGATGCTCCTCGGGCACGTTGTTCAGGCCGTACATTGCGAACTGGTAACGGGCCAGCTTCAGGGCCTCTGCGTTCAGATCCTCCTTGGTCACCTCGAGCTTGTTGTCGCTCATGATGCGTCCCTCGACGGTCTGCCACTTGAAATCCTTTATGAAGGCGGGGAAATCCTTGTCGATGTCCTCCTTGGAGAACTTGCCCTCATTGACCTGATACAGCCACCTCTTGAGGAAGTCCTCGGACACCTTGATGTCCGCCTTGTTCATCAGGTACTCGCGGGCGTCGAGCATGAAGCGGTAATCGCTCTCCTGCCTGAACTCCTCGGTCATCTTCTCTGTCAGGGCTGCGTCGAACTCAGCCTCATCGTGTACCTTGTCGGGACCGAAGAGCATGTCGTAGAGTTCCTTGCCGGGCACTGCGTCCACATAGTTCTTCACTTCCTTGACGGTCAGGTGCCATACAGGCTCCAGACCTGCGAGCTCCTCTTTCTTCACGCGGAGCATGGCGGCGCGGTCGGCCTCGCTGGGGAAGGTCTTGACCACATCCACATCCAGCTCGTCGCCGGCCTTCTTGCCGAGGAAGAGAGCCTTGGCCTCATCGCCCAGCACGTTCATGGCGATGTAGGAGGCCTCCACCTTCCTGTCGCCCTGAACCATGTCGGCCACTACGAAGTCGCCGTCCTTGACCTCGTCGCAGTTCTCCAGACGGGCATACTGCTTGTAGATGTTCTTCTTGTACTCCTCCTTCTCGGCGTCGGTCAGAGTCACATTATAATAAGGTATGTGGTCGTCAGCGCTCAGATTCATCTCGAACTGGGGAGCGAGAGCGATATCGAAGGTGAAGTCGAACTCCTCGCCGCCGTCGAAATTGTTCTTGTCCTCAGCGTCCTCCACGGGAAGGGGCTCGCCGATGACCGTGAGCCTGTGCTCCTCGATGTAGTTGTTGAGACTGTTGGAAATCAGCTCGTTGATAGCTTCTACAAGAGCCTGTCCACCGTGGATTCTCTCGATGAGTGCCATGGGAGCCATGCCCTTGCGGAATCCGCGGATCTCCGCATTGCGGCGGAACTTGTTGAGAATCTTCTTCCTGCTGTCTGCGTAGTCGTCCTTGACAAAGTGGAATGACAGTCTTATCGTCAGTCCGTCATTTACTAATTCTTTTACTTCCATATCGATTGTATATTATTTTTCAAAATTGTAAAAGTCCGCAAAAGTAAATAAAATCCTCAATTTTACAAAAGAATGAACTATATTTGCCTATTCTATAACAAATTTAAGACGCTAAGATATGAGACAGAAAATCGTAGCCGGCAACTGGAAAATGAACACCCTCATCGAAGAGGGAGCCGCACTTGCAAAGAACATCGCAGACAGAATCAATGAAGTCCCTTCGGACGTACAGCTCATACTCGCCCCCCCGTTCACCCATCTCGACCGCGTAAACGGCATCATCAAGGGCACCGCAGCCGCCCTCTCGGCCCAGAACTGCGCGGACAAGGACAAGGGCGCATACACCGGAGAGGTATCGGCGGCCATGCTCGCCTCCACAGGATGCAAGTATGTGATCCTCGGCCACTCGGAGCGCAGGGAGTACTACCACGAGACCTCCGCCACCCTCAACGACAAGATGGCCCTCGCCCTGGCCAACGGCCTGAAACCCATATTCTGCGTAGGTGAAAAGCTCGAGGAGCGCGAGGCAGGCAGGCATTTCGAGGTAGTCGGAGCGCAGATCCGCGAGGTCATCTTCAACCTCAGCCCCGAACAGCTCGCACAGGTGGTCATTGCCTACGAGCCCGTATGGGCCATCGGCACCGGCAAGACCGCCACATCGGCCCAGGCCCAGGAGATTCACGCATTCATCCGCAAGACCCTGGCAGAGAAGTACGGAGCCCTCTCCGAGGAGATTTCGATCCTCTACGGAGGCAGCTGCAAGCCCTCCAACGCCCGCGAGCTCTTCGCCCAGAAGGACATCGACGGCGGCCTGATCGGAGGCGCCTCACTCAAGGCCGATGACTTCATTGCCATCGCACAGAGCTACTAAACAGCCGAGGCACACCTATGGAATATATCGAAGTATCGATAGAGATCACTCCCTTTCAGGATGACTACGCAGAGATAGTGACCGCCGAGATATCCGACCTCGGCTTCGAGAGCTACCTCACCGAAGAGCCTTACCTGAAAGCCTATATTCCCAGGGAGCAATTTACGGAACCTCACCTGAAGACCGTCCTGAGCCTCATACCTCAGACCGACTTCAAGGTGAGGTATTCTTTGGCCCTGATACCGGAGCAGAACTGGAACGCCCTCTGGGAGTCCTCCTTCGAGCCCGTGGTCATCGACGGCCGCTGCACCATAAAGGCCTCCTTCCACAAGGGCCTGCCGCGGACCAAGTACACGATAGTCATCGACCCCAAGATGGCCTTCGGCACCGGACATCACCAGACCACCACTCTGATCATCAAGACAATGCTCGCCCACGAGAAGGACATCCGCGGCCTGCAGGTCCTCGACATGGGCTGCGGCACCGGCATCCTCTCCATCCTGGCGGCAAAGATGAAGGCAGCGGTCCCCGTCCATGCCATAGACATCGACCCGGTGGCCGTCCGTTCCGCCAGGGAAAATGCCCGCCGCAACCGCGTCCCCGACCGCATCCACACCCTCTGCGGCGACGCCTCCCTCATCCAGGCAGGCAAATATGACCTTATCCTGGCCAATATCAACCGTAACATCATCCTCGAGGACCTCTCCACCTACGCCCGCGGCATGAAGCCCGGGGCACTGCTGATAACCAGCGGGTTCTATGAGGAGGACTGCGCCATGATAGAAGCGGAGGCCGTCCGCCAGGGGCTGGAGCCCCTAGGCTCGGACAGCCTGGAGCGCTGGGCCACCGTCACATTCCGCAAATTACCGTTCAACCTATAATCCAAACCTCAACAAACACCAACAGCGTATGAAAAGAATATTCTGTCTGATCGCATCGGCCGCGCTGGCTCTGTCAGCCGCAGTGCAGCTCCATGCAGCCACGCCCGCCGGTGACACCCCCCTGTGGATGAGATATCCTGCCATCTCCCCTGACGGCAGCAAGATCGCATTCTCATATCAGGGCGACATCTACTATGTTCCCGCCGCCGGAGGCGAGGCCGTAAGGCTCACCACCACCGCGGACTACGACACCCAGCCCGTCTGGTCCCCTGACGGCCGGACCATCGCCTTCGCTTCCGACCGCTTCGGAGGCATGGACATCTTCACAGTCGGCATCGAGGGAGGCAAGGCCGTCCGCCTGACCACCCACTCGGGAGTAGAGACCCCTCTGGCATTCTCCCCCGACGGCCAGTGGATCTACTTCTCGGCCGCCATCCAGGACCCCGCCTCCAGCGCCCTGTGGTCCGGTTCCTGGCTCACCGAACTCTACCGCATTCCCGTCACGGGAGGCCGTCCCGAACAGATAGCCGCCAACCCTATCTGCTCCGTCAGCTTCGACACCGACGGGAAGTCATTCCTCTACTACGACCGCACCGGCAGCGAGAATATCTGGCGCAAGCACCACACCTCCTCCGTTGCCCGCAACATCTTCTATTACAATGCAGCTGACGGCACCCATACCCAGATTACCGTCAACCCCGGCGAGGACCGCGACCCTATCTTCACCGCTCCCGGCCAGATGGTATTCCTCAGCGAGCGTGACGGAGGCTCCTTCAACGTCTACTCCGCAGCCGTGGACGACGCTGAGAACGCCACCGCCCTCACCCATTTTACCAAGCATCCCGTAAGATTCCTGACACGCGCCGACAACGGTACCCTCTGCTTCTCCTACCACGGTGAGATCTACACCCTCACCCCCGGAGCCGAGCCCGCAAAGGTCGCTGTCAGCATCCTCAACGACAACCTCAACCGTACCTCCGACCTCCGCCTGACCAGCGTAGACGAGATAGCGATATCCGCTGACGGCGAGGAAGTGGCCCTCATCAGCCGCGGCGAAGTATTCGCCACCACCGGTGAGCACGGCACTACCAGACAGATCACCCATACCGCAGCAGCGGAGGAAGGCCTTACCGTCTCCCCCGACGGCAGCATGATCGTCTACGCCTCCGAGCGCACCGGACGCTGGAACCTCTACAAGGCCACCCTCGGCCGGGAGGACGACCTGCATTTTGCCTACGCCACCCTCATCAATGAGGAGCCTCTCCTGGACGATGAGAACGCCGAGCGCAGCTGGCCCTCATTCTCCCCTGACGGCAAGGAGATAGCCTTCATCGAGGACCGCCACATCCTCAAGGTCCTCAACCTGGAGAGCGGCAAGGTGCGCCAGATCACCGACGGCACCCAGAACTACGGGGAGTTCGAGTACGACTGGTCCCCTGACAGCAAGTGGTTCACCCTCACCTTCACCACCAACCGCCATTATCCCTACGACGACATAGGCATCGTATCCGCCTCAGGCGACATGAAGATCCACAACATCACCAACAGCGGCTACATCGACGGCTCGCCCAAGTGGGTGATGGACGGCAATGCGGTAATCTTCATCTCCGACCGTCTCGGTATGCGCTCGCACGCCTCCTGGGGCAGCCAGAACGACGTGTACATCGCGTTCATGAACCGTCAGGCCTACGAGGAGTTCAATATGAGCGAGGAAGAGCATGCCCTCTACAAGGAAAAGAAGGAAGCCGCCGAGAAGGCCCGGAAAGAGGCTGAGGAGGCCAAGGCAGCCAAGGACTCCAAGGGAAAGAAGGGCAAGAAGGACAATGCTCCCGAAGAGGATGACGCCAAGGCCGCCAAGGACATCGTCATCGAGCTGGACGGTCTCGAGGACCGCGTGGTGCGTCTCACCCCCATGTCCTCCAACCTCGCCGGAGCGGCCATGACCTCCGACGGAGAGACCCTCTACTTCCTCAGTTCCTTCGAGAAAGGCCTCGACCTCTGGCAGCTCGAGCCCCGCACAGGCAGCATCTCCCTGCTGAAGAAGGGTATGTCCTACGGCTCCCTCGTATGGGGCAAGGACGAGAAGACCCTCTACATCCTCGGCCGCCGTCCCCAGGCCATGAACATGGGCAGCAAGCAGATAGAGCCCATCGACTTCAATATGCGGATGGAGCTGGACCGCGCTGCCGAGCGGGCATACATGTTCGACCATGTCTTCAAGCAGGAGGAGCGCAAGTTCTACACCGACACCTACCACGGAGTGGACCTGCCCCAGCTGCAGAAGGACTATGAGCCGTTCCTGGCACATATCAACAACAACTACGACTTCACCGACATGCTCTCCGAGATACTCGGCGAGCTCAATGTCTCCCACACCGGCGGACGCTACGGCGGCATCGCAGCCGACAAGGTGACTCCCGAGCTTGGTCTGCTCTTCGACCTCAGCTACACCGGTGACGGTCTTAGGATAGACGAGGTGCTCGAGAACGGTCCCTTCGACATCATCGCCTCCAAAGTCAAGGCCGGCGACATCCTCGAGAAGATCGACGGGCAGGCCATCACCGCCGGTCAGGACTGGTTCCCTCTGATCAACGGAAAGCAGGGCGAGTACACCCTCTTCACCTTCAGCGACCCCGCCACCGGCGAAAGCTGGGAGGAAGTGGCCAGGCCCATCTCCCGCGGCGCACAGAACGAGCTGCTGTACCAGAGATGGATCAGGAGCCGCGCAGAGCTGGTGGACAGCCTCTCGGGAGGACGCCTCGGCTATGTGCACATCCGCTCCATGGGCGACGGCAGCTACCGTGACGTCTATGCTGACGTGCTCGGCAAGTACAACCTCAAGGACGGCATCGTCATCGACATCCGCTACAACGGCGGCGGCCGCCTGCACGAGGACGTCGAGATCCTCTTCAGCGGCGAGAAATACCTGGAACAGGTAATCCAGGGCACCATCGTCTGCGACATGCCCTCGCGCCGCTACAACAAGCACTCCATCATGGTCGTATGCGAGGCCTGCTACTCCAATGCCCACGGCACTCCCTGGGTCTACCAGCACCAGGGCCTCGGCTCAGTGGTCGGCATGCCCGTACCCGGCACCATGACCTCCGTGAACTGGGAGACCCTCCAGGATCCTACGATAGTCTTCGGTATCCCCGTTGTAGGCTACCGCACCAAGGATGGCACCTATCTCGAGAACTCACAGCTGGAGCCCGACTTCCTCGTCCGCAATAAGGCTGAGGAGGTGGCGGGCGGCCGCGACGAGCAGATCGAGGTGGCAGTACGCGAACTGCTCAGGCAGATAGACGCCGACACGAACCGATGGTAATATTAAAATATTAAAGAAAAATACTATCTTTGCGCCCGCAGTCCGAAAAACTGCGGGCGTGTTGTAATTGGTAGCCAAGCCAGACTTAGGATCTGGTGCCGCAAGGCGTGGGGGTTCGAGTCCCCCCGCCCGCACAAGGGGACAGAGGCCGGACATCCGACCTCTGTTTTCGTTAGATTGACACATATTCCCAGAAAAACATTGTTTTTCCAAAATATTTTCTTACTTTTGCAAAGTCATATTGGAATGACTATAGTAAAATAAGGCGGGCATCTATCCCTAAATGGATGCCTGCTTTTGTTTTGACAGACTACCGGGGGGAGGTACTCGCACGAGAAGCCAATTGTTCTACAACTATAGTATATTTAATCCAATATGACAAAGAGAACAGATTGCATACTCGTGATAGTTTCCATCAGGGTGGAAACTGTCAGGCTTGTCAGAGTCAAGGCGTACAAGCGCAAGAGATTCGGCAAGATTGAACGGGTAAAAAGTCATTTCAGACAGTATTAGGGAAATGACTGATTGATTTTTTACCCCCGCGCCGATAACGGCACTCTGCCCTATCCCCTCGGTTTTTCACCTCTACTAGAAGGGAAAGAGGAGCGGCAGGACGAAGACCATGACTACGCCCATGATGATCTGAAGGGGCAGTCCGACCTTAATGTAATCCATGAATGTATATTGGCCTGCGGGCATCACCAGCGCGTTGGGCGGGGTGGAGAAAGGCGAGGCGAAGCACATGCTGGCGGCTACGGTCACTCCGAAGAGCAGGGGTACAGGACTTATGCCCACCTGCATGGCGCATGTCAGGGCGATAGGCGCCATCAGCACGGCCGTCACCGTATTGCTTATGAACATGGTCATCAGGGAGGTAGTAAAGTATATTCCGGCCATCAGGACGTAAGGATTGGACCCGAGTCCGCCGACAAGAGCGCCGGATATCATGGCCGAGACGCCCGTCTTCTCCAGAGCCAGCGACATCGGCATCATACCGGCGAACAGCACCACCGTCTCCCAGTTGATAGTCTTATAGGCCGCCTCCACACTGCGGAAGCAGCCCGTCAGAATCATCAGCACCGCGGCTATAAGCACGGCAGTCACCGGTTCCACCTTGATGAAGTCAAATACCATCATGGCGATCATCAGCACCATTATCAGACCGGCCACCGGAGCCTTGTAATCCAGCGTGACCTTGGCCGCCTGCTCCATCGGCTGCCCGAGCACCACCCAGTCGGCATCCTCGCGGCTGAGCCTTCCAATATCCCCCCAGGCGCCCTGCACCAGCAGTACGTCCCCCCCGTGGAGCTTTTCCCGCCCCAGGTCATGCAGGATATATTCCTTCTTGCGCCGGATACCCAGGACATTGACATTGAACTTGTCCCTGAAGCCCGCATCCTTGACCGTCCGGCCAACTATACTGGAGGAAGGCATAAGCACGATCTCCGCTATACCGATATCGTAGAAGTCCATCGTACCGGCGCTGCCTGAGCCCGGAGCAGTCTCCATCGAGTGATCATCCATCATCTCGAGGACATAGTCGGCCGCGAAACGGGTCACGTCCTCCACCTTGCCGGAGACATACAGCACGTCGCCATACTGAAAGACAGTGTCCGAGGAGGCCAGTTTCTGCGTCACGGTCTTGAGGAAACGGTGCTGGGAGCCCTCCCCGCGGCGCACCTCCATCAGATTGAGGCCGTAGCGGTTGCGCAGGTCCAGGTCCACCACAGTCTTGCCCTCCACCTGAGAAAGGGCCGTGGCCTTGAGGCGGAAGAGATTGTCCGCCAGACTGTACTCCTTGACCAGCTGGCTGAGGGACTTGCCCGAGACGGCCCGGTCGTCCTTCTTTCCTTTTTCTGACAGGAAAATCTTGGTCAGCGGCAGCAGCACCAGCACCCCGACAGCCACGCACACCAGGCCCACCGGCAGGAAGGAGAAGAACCCGAGCGGCTCATATCCGGCTGCGGTGAGAGTGTCCTGGATGATAAGGTTCGGGGGAGTACCGATCAGGGTCATCATTCCTCCCATACTGCTGGCAAAAGCCAGGGGCATGAGCAGCCGGCCCGAATTAACTCCGGCGCCGGCGGCCAGGCTCACCACTATCGGCAGCATGAGGGCGACCGTACCCGTATTGCTCACAAACGCTCCTATGGCGGAGGTTACGAGCATGACCAGCAGGAACAGCCGGGTCTCGCTCCTGCCGGCCAGCTTCAGAATCCTGGAGCTTATCATCTTGGCCAGTCCGGTCTGGAATATGGCACCGCCCACGATGAACAGGCCGGCCATCATGATTACCACCGAGTTGGAAAAGCCGGAAAGTGCCTCGGCCGGCGTAAGTATCTGAAAGATCAGCAAAGCGATGAGCGCGCACAGGGCCACTATGTCCGAACGGATCTTCCCCCAGACGAAGAATACGACCGAGAGACCCAGGATGATGAGAGTTGCAAGCATAGGTCAGGAGTTTGGTTTCCAGGCACAAATTTAATAAAAAAGCCGCAACCGGACAAGTCGGCTGCGGCTCTGTTGCACACCTTGTTCCAAGGCGTATGGAACTACTTGCCCATCAGCTTTCTGATGGCGTTGGCCAGCCTCCTGACGCCCTCCAGCATATCCTCGTCGGATACGTAGGAGAAATTCAGACGCAGGGTGTTCTGGCCCTTGCCGTCGCAGAAGAACACCTCGCCGATGACGAAGGCCACGTTCTCCTTGATGGCGATGTCGAACAGGTCGCGTGCGTCCAGACCCTCGGGCATGGTCAGCAGCAGGAAGAGACCTCCGTCAGGACGGGTCCAGGTAACGCCCTCGGGCATATACTCGGTCAGGTACTGGTGCATCAGGTCTCTCTTGTGACGGTAGAGCTCGATGGTCTTCTGGAGGTTCCTGTCATAGTAGCCCTTCTCCATGTAGCGGGCGGCCACCTCCTGACAGAAGATAGGTGTGCAGAGGTCGGCGGACTGCTTGGCCACGATGAGACGGTCGATGATCTCCTTCGGTGCGAGCACCCATCCCAGACGGAAACCGGGCACGAATGTCTTCGAGAATGTGCCGAGCAGCACCACTCTCTCGGGAGCCATGGAATACATGGTCGGGTATGACTCACCCTCATAGCGGAGCTCCTTGTAGGGGCTGTCCTCGATGATGATCAGGTCGTGCTTGCGGGCTACGTCGATGATCTCCTGACGTCTCTTGACATCCATTGTCACGCCTGTAGGGTTCTGGAAGTCGGGGATGGCGTAGATGAACTTGGGCTTCTGTCCCACAGCGCAGAGAGCGGATACCACAGCCTCGGCCTCCTCGTCGTTGCGGATGCCTACGGGACGTCCCTGATATGACCAGATGGCCTGGAGAGCGCCCAGATACGAGGGCAGACCGCAGAGAACGGTGTCACCGGGATTGACGAAAATCCTGGAGAGCAGATCGAGAGCCTGCTGGGAAGCGGTGGTGATGAGGATGTTCTCGATGTCCACCTTCACGCCTTCCTTCTCGTACTTCCTGGCAATCTGTTTTCTCAGAGCCACGCTGCCCTCTGTCGAGCCGTACTGGAGAATCTGCGCGGGCTTCTCGTTCATCAGCTCGTTCATGATCTCCTTGAGGTCGTCCACAGGGAAAGTCACGGCATTGGGGAAACCGCCGCCGAAAGATATGATCTCAGGCCTGTTGGCCACGTTCAGAAGGTCGCGGATGGCGGACCTTCTCATGCTCTTAGCATTGTCGGAAAGGTAATTGATAATATCAAGTGCCATAGTTAGTGTTTTTGTATTTGTTAAATTCTAAATATTCTGACCCACAAATCTACGAAAATTGTTATTAAAATCAAAGCCAAACTTCAAATTTTTAAGAACCGCCGTATTTTCAAAATTATTATTAACTTTGAGAGTTTATCTTATACTTTGCAGATACTATGCCAACACTAAGACTGACCAAAGAATTCCGCTTCGAGGGAGCCCACGCCCTCACCGGCTATGACGGAAAATGCAGGCACATCCACGGCCACTCCTATATATTATATGTGACGGTCAAGGGCACCCCCTCCAACCCTGACGGCACCCCCAAGTCCGGCATGCTCATCGATTTCACCGACCTCAAGCGGATCGTGAACGACCATATCATTGACGTCTTCGACCACTCCCTCATCCTGCGGGAGTCAGCCCCGCTGGCGGCAGAGATAGCCTCAGCCTATCAGAGAGTCATCACCGTGCCTTTCCAGCCCACCTGCGAGAACCTGATCCTGCACTTCGCCGACATCATCCGCGGCCAGCTGCCCTCCGGAGTACACCTGCACTCGCTCCGCCTGCACGAGACCGCCACCTCCTACGTCGAGTGGTTCGAGTCCGACAACGAATAACCTCAGCCTGAAAGACACGCCATGAACAGACTCTTCCTCATAGACGGCCACGCCCTGATGTTCAGGATGTACTACGCCTTCATCCGCCGCCCGATGATCAACTCCCGGGGCGAGGACACCTCGGTCATCTTCGGGTTCACCCGCTATCTGCTCGAGATGATTGCCCGCGAAAGGCCCACCCATCTGGCGGTCGCCTTCGACCCCCCGTGCAAGACCTTCCGCCACGAGGCCTACCCGGAATACAAGGCCACCCGCAGCGCCGCCCCCGAGGTCATTAAGGAATCCCTGGAGCCTCTGACAGAGATAGTCAGGGCCCTCGGCATACCCGTCCTGATGGTGCCCGGCTACGAGGCCGACGACGTGATAGGCTCTATGGCCCGCCGCTGGGGCTCCCCCGACTGCGACGTGTACATGGTCTCCCCCGACAAGGACCTCGGCCAGCTCATCTCCGACCATGTCTTTCAGGTCAAGCCCGGCAAGAGCGGAGCGGAGGACGAGACAGTCGGAAAGGAGGAGATCTGCGCCAAATTCGGCATCAGCGACCCGCACCAGGTCATCGATATCCTCACCATCTGGGGGGATACTTCGGACAATGTTCCGGGCGTCAGGGGCATAGGCGAGGTCGGAGCCAGAAAGCTGGTAGGGAGGTACGGCTCGGTCGACGGCATCCTGCAGCATCTGGACGAGCTGCCCCCGAAGCAGGCCGCAGCTGTGCGGGAGGCCGCGGACCATCTGGAGATGAGCCGCTTCCTGGTGACAATAAAGACCGATGTGGACGTCTCCTCCTGTTCCGAGGAGGACCTGCGGATGGACCTCACGGACGGCAGTGCCGCAGCCGCATTGTTCAACAAATACGAATGTCCGTCCCTGCTGCCCCTCCTCCCCTCCGCGGCCGCCGTCTCCAAGGAGTCCCCGGCCCGGAAGGAACAGCCGAGGCACCGGATGGAGATGACCTCCGACCCGGAGCGGCTGGCGGCAGCGGCGCAGACGGCCGGAGCGGTGGGAATTGTACTGAGGGACAATGAGGCAGGGAGCCCCTCCCGGCAGCGGCTCTTCCTCTCCGTTCCGGGAGGCGGGGACAATGCTCCCGCGCTGACATTCAGCACCGCGGATCCTGCCGCCGCCCGCGGCATCCTCGAAGCCCCCGGCATCGTCAAGGCGGGCTACGGCCTCAAACGGTACATTCAGGAGCTGAGGCGGGAGGGCATTGAACTGAACGGCCCCCTGGCCGACCTGGAACTGATGCACTATCTCGTCAATCCGGAGACCTCGCACCGGCTGGACATCCTCGTGCAGTCGTATCTGGGGCTGGACCTGGAGCTGTGCCGTTCGCTGGACGGTGAACCTGCCGATACCGGGGCAGCCGAAGCGGACCTTTTCTCCCAGCCCTCGGACATTGGACCTGAGGACAGTGCTGCCGCTCAGCGGAGGGATGCAGTGGATGCCTCGCTGATGCTGCCGCTGAGGGACGCGCTGCTGGGGGAATTTGCCCGGGACCCTTCCATTGAAAAGATATACAACGAGATAGAGATGCCGCTGATCCGGGTGCTCGCCGACATGGAGTACTGCGGAGTGCGGATAGACACGGACATGCTGGCCGCCTACGGGCAGGAACTCGGGAAGCAGCTGGCTGTCATCGAGGCCCGCATCCGCGAGGAGACCGGAGAACCGGGACTGAACGTCTCATCCCCCGTCCAGCTCGGAGCCGTGCTCTTCGACAGGATGAAGCTGGACCCCAAGGCCCGCAAGAACAAGAAAGGCAACTATTCCACTGACGAGGAGACCCTTACGGCATTGAAGGACCGTCATCCGGTCATCGGGGACATCCTGCAGTTCAGGGCCGTCAAGAAGATCATCTCGACCTACATCGAGCCCTTCCCCACCCTCATCGACCCGCGGGACGGACGGGTACATACGACATTCAACCAGGCTCTTACCGCTACCGGACGACTGAGCTCGACCCATCCCAACCTGCAGAACATCCCGATCCGCACCGAGATGGGCCGGGAGATCCGCAAGGCATTCGTACCCTCGGAGCCGGGGCGGGTCATCATCTCGGCCGACTACTCCCAGATAGAGCTGCGCCTGATGGCCGCCATCAGCGGGGACGCCGACATGATCGACGCCTTCCGGCACGGACGCGACATCCACACGGCCACTGCAGCCAAGGTGTTCAAGGTCAGCGAGGAGGAAGTCACACCCGAACAGCGCCGCCGGGCCAAGACCGCCAACTTCGGCATCATCTACGGCATATCGGCCTTCGGACTGTCGCAGCGGCTGGACATTCCGCGCAAGGAGGCCTCGGAACTCATCGAGGAATACTTCCGGCACTATCCCGCCATCGCGGACTACATGGAGAGGACCAAGGCCGAGGCGCGGGAGAAGGGGTATGTGTCCACCATCTTCGGCCGGCGGAGGTACATCAAGGACATAGGCTCGCGCAACGCCACCGTCCGGGGATTTGCCGAGCGCAACGCCATCAACGCCCCCATCCAGGGCAGCGCCGCCGACATCATCAAGATGGCCATGAACCGGGTGGCAGCTGCGCTGAAGGACGGGGACTACCGGACCCGGATGATACTCCAGGTACACGACGAGCTGGTCTTCGACGCCCCTGCAGACGAGGCCGCCGCCGTCATGGAACTGGTACGCCGCGAGATGGAGAGCGTGGTGGAACTGGCCGTACCGCTGACCGTCGAGTGCGGGAGCGGGGCCAACTGGCTGGAAGCCCATTAACCTGAAACGATTACAGCTATGACAGAAGACACTGACATCAAGGACAACGACCTGGCCCTCAAGGCCATGTCCGGAGACACACAGGCATTCTCCTCCCTGGCCGCCCGCTACACCGGCCAGCTGCGCCTCTACATCCAGAGCATCTGCCCCAACCCCACCGACGCCGAGGACATCTGCCAGGAGAGCCTGCGAAAGGCCTACCAGCGCATCGGCAGCTTCAACCCCGAATACCTCTTCCGGACCTGGCTCTTCTCCATCGCCCGCAACACCTCCATCGACCATATCCGCCGCCGCAGCACCTTCTCCACCGTCAAGCTCGGCGAGGCCGACGAGCCCGTCGTAGAAGGCCATGAGACCGAAAGCTCTCCTGAGGACCACATGATAGACGACCAGTCCTACGACCTGTTCATCCGCTCCATCGCCGCCCTGCCCGACCGCTACCGCCGGATAGCCGAGCTGCGCCTGCTCCACGACCTCTCCTACCAGGACATCGCCGACGAGACCGGCCTGCCCCTCAACACCGTGCGTACCCGCATCCGCCGCGCCAAGCTCCTGCTCGAAAAAATGATGAACCCGTAACAGATTTTACATATTTTTGCGGCATGAACGAAGAGATTGTTTTCAAATACTTTCCGGAACTGGACGCACGGCAACGGGAGCAGACGGCCGCCCTCGGACAGCTGTATGCAGAGTGGAACGCCAGGATCAACGTCATCTCGCGCAAGGACATGGACTCGCTGTACCTGCACCACGTACTGCACTCGCTGGCACTGGTGCGGTACATCCGGGAAAACGGACTTGCGCCCGCCTCTGTTTTCGACGCCGGCTGCGGAGGAGGATTCCCTGGCATTCCTATGGCCATTGCCATGCCGGAGTGCCGGTTCACCCTGTGCGACTCGATTGCCAAGAAGATAAAGGTGGTGACAGAAGTCTCTGCTGCCCTGGGACTTGACAATGTGAAGCCGGTCTGGAGCCGGACCGAGGACCTGGGTCCCGAATACCGCTGCGACTATGTGGTGTCCCGGGCCGTCACCGAGCTGCGCCGGTTCGTACCCCTCGTGCGGCATCTGTACCGCAGGGGCATCCTGTACCTCAAGGGCGGGGACCTCTCCGAAGAGATTGCCGCCTGTGTCAGGGAGTGCCGCATAGAGCCTCAGGCGGTCTCTGTCACCGACATTTCCGGGTATTTCAGCGAAGAATTTTTCGAAAGTAAAAAGATTATTTGCATTTTCCCGCAAAAGCACTAACTTTGCGCTCCATTTTACTGACAAATAATAGATTTTAGAATATGAAACGTACTTTCCAACCGTCACAGCGCAAGCGCCGTAACAAACACGGCTTCCGCGAGCGCATGTCCACCCCCAACGGACGCCGCGTACTCGCAGCACGCCGTCGCCACGGCCGCAAGAAACTGACCGTTTCTTCCGAGGATCTGTACTAACAGAGCCCCCACGTCAGCTTAAAGCATAGACAGGCCTGCAGAATAATCTGCAGGCCTGTCTGCGTTATGGCAAAAAACAGGAATACCGGCCTGCCGGATGGGAACCTTGGGCACGGACAATCACTGCTAAAATTCGAAATTGAGGCCGCCGATGACATTGGCGCCGGGCATGGGGAAGCCGGCATTAATCTCGTAGCGCTGGTTGAGCAGGTTCTCGCCGCGCACCCATACGGACATCCAGTCCAGGATGCGGAAGGAGGCGCGGATGTTCCAGAGGACGAAATCCTCCTGCACCGGGGAGTCACCGACCGCGGTATACAGACCGGCAACGTACTGCACTCCGGTGGACACATGCCAGCGGCCGTGGGTGAAGAGGCCTCCGACGTACAGCTTGTGCTCGGGGGCGGCCACCACGGGATTTTCCATGTGCAGGAAACTGTAGTTGGCGTCCACCGAACAGTCACGGGCGATGCGCCAGGCGGCCTGCACCTCCACTCCGGCATTGTGAATTTCCCCAGTGTTCTGGTTCAGCGGACCGCCACCGCTCGGATTGGGCAGGGTCTGGATCGTATTGTCCCCGTCGATGTAGAACACATTCAGACCGTACGACACCCTCCCGTCCAGAAGTTTCTGGGACAATGCCACCTCGTAGGACCACAGCCGCTCGGGCCGCAGATCCGGGTTCTGCGGAGGGAACATGTACATCTCGCGGATGGTGGGATAGCGGAAGCCCTTGCCGGCCGATACCTTCAGCTCGAGGGCATACGGCAGGTGGAAGGCCAGTCCGGCCTGGGGCACCCACTCGGTCCCGAGGCGCGAATGATGGTCTACGCGCAGGCCGGCATTGAAGGTGAGCCACGTTCCGATGTTCTGACGGAAATCCACATAGCCGGCCACCTCGTGCTGTGCGATGTCCACGATATCCTCCCGCTCCCCGTTGCGCTCACCGGCCACGTACTGGTTCCAGGCCGAGCCGCCGAAACGGTACCAGTCCACGCCGGCTGTCAGGCGGTTGCCCCGGAACAGCCTCACGCTCTGGTAGGCCGAGATGCCCATCATGTCATCATGAGAATTGAAACGGTAATCCAGGGGAGTCTCTCCATCCGAGGGCTGGTAGCCGTCGTTGATATGGTGGTCGCCCCAGTTGTAGAACACGCTGAGGGCTCCGGACGTCCGCTCGTACTCGTTCTCCACGGCCAGCGAGGTCATGCCGCGGGTCACGCTCTGGTCGGCGTCCACGAGAGGGGCAGAGACGGCGCCGGGGTTGGAGGCATTGAAGTGAGTCACATTGACATCGGCCCTCACCCTCCAGTTCTCCGTAAAGTCATAGCCCAGCTTGGCATAGCCTCCGTACTGCTCGAAGCCCATATCCTCCCGGTGCCCGTCCGTGCGGTTGTACGACAGGCTGACCACACTGGAGAAGCCGCCGAAGCGCATACGGTTGACGGCCTCGGTCTGCACGGTATTCCACGAGCCGTAGCCTGCGGAGATATTGGTCCGGACTCCGTCCTCCTCCATCCTGCGGGTGACGATATTGACCACGCCGCCCATCGCATTGGAACCGTAGAGCACTGAAGCCGGACCGCGGAGCACCTCCACCTGCTCGGCCATCAGGGACTGATAAGCGTCCGAGATGGGATGCCCGAACATGCCCATATACTGCGGATGACCGTCGATAAGCACCATTACCTGACCGGAGCCGCCGCTCAGACCGCGGACCGAGATATTGCCGGCAGACCCGCCGGAGACCCCGTAGCCCATGACACCACGGGATGTGGAGAAAAATCCCGGCACCTGCTCCGTCAGCACCGGCAGCAGGGACGGGGTGAATGAGTATTCTATGGAAGGGCGGTCCAGCACGGTGACCGTCAGCGGCAGATGCCGGATATCGGTCTTGTTGCGGGTACCGGTGACCACCACCTGAGAGAGGGTGTCGCTCCAGGCTCCACCCGCTGTATCGGCAGGTTCATCAATATTCATATTGCGGGCCGAAGCCACGGATGAGGCAGCGGAGCATATAAGGACGGCCGCCGCCAGGATAAAAACATTTCTCATAACAATTCTGACCGCAAATATACACCGGAAGAACTTACTGGCGGAATAATTTTCACGGAGAATATTACCAATTTTACCTATCTTTGTGCCATGAAAAAATTCCTTCAGAAACCGTTCAAGTATTCTCTGACAAAGAACATACTGCTTATCATAGGCATACTCGTCGTGGGCTACGTCATCATCAACCTTTTCCTCAGGATCATAACCAGACACAACCAAGAGCTGACAGTCCCCGACATGACCGGCATGAATCTCGCTGAAGCCTCCGCCGTGGCCGCAGAGGCCGACCTCCGTCTGGAAGTCACGGACTCAGTGTACATCAGAGGGATGGAGAGAGGCGCCATCGCCCGTCAGAACCCCGAACCCGGCGGCAAGGTCAAGAAAAACCGGCGCATCCTGCTGGTCATCAATTCCGTCATCCCCAGACAGTCCACCATGCCGTCCCTGACAGGCTTCTCCCTCAGGCAGGCAAGGACAGAGCTGGCCTCCAACGGCCTCAACATCGGAAAACTCATATACGTGAACGACATGGCCACCGACAACGTGCTGGCCCAGCAGTACATGGGCGAGGACATAGAACCCGGTACAAGGCTCAACAGCGGCACCGCCATCGACCTGGTGCTGGGCCTCAACCCGGCCGACAGCGCCACGTTCATACCGTACATCATCGGCTACCGCTACCAGATGGCCACCGAGCTGCTGCATGACAACTCCCTGAACATCTACCGCTGCGAGTTCGACACCACCGTAACCGACTACGCCGACTCCCTGGAAGCCTATGTCTACGGCCAGTATCCCCCGGCTTCCGATTCCATAAGCGTACGCAGAGGCACTTCCGTAACCCTGTACCTGTCCAAAGACGTCTCACGCATCCCCGTACCCGAGGAGGAAACCGACAGCACCGATGTCCAGCTCTGACAGGCAGCCAGTACCCCTTCCCGACCCTATCGCGGAGGAGATATCCCAGGAAGATGAGGACAATCCCGACGAGGAGAACGACCAGGGTCTCTTCGAGCACTATCATGTCACGGCAGACCGCGGCCAGAGCCTGCTCCGCGTAGACAAGTTCCTGACCGCCCACATCATGGGCGCCTCACGCAACCGCATCCAGCAGGCCATAGACGCGGGATACGTCTACGTCGGCGGCACCCCGGTCAAGGCCAACTACAGGGTCAAGCCCCTGGACGACATCCGCATCTGCCTTCCCTACCGCCGCCGCGGCTATGAGATACTGCCCGAGAAGATGGACCTGGACATAAGGTATGAGGACGAGGATGTCCTGGTAGTGAACAAGCCGGCAGGTCTGGTAGTCCATCCCGGCTGCAGCCACTACACGGGCACCCTCATCAACGGCCTTGCCTGGTATCTGGGACGCAGCCAGGGCCCTGACGCCAAGGACGACCGCATGGGCATCCTGGTGCACCGCATAGACAAGGACACCTCCGGTACCCTCCTGATAGCCAAGAACGACGAGGCACAGGCCTACCTGGCCCGCCAGTTCTTCGTCCACTCGATAGAGAGAGTGTACACGGCCATCGTCTGGGGAGACATGGAGGAGGACTCCGGCACGGTCACCGGCGACATCGGCCGCGACCCGTCCAACAGGATACGCTTCAAGGTAGTGGAGGACGGCACCGGCAAGCACGCGGTCACTCACTGGAAGGTCCTCGAGCGCCTGGGCTACGTCACCGTGGTGGAATGCCGGCTGGAAACCGGCCGCACCCACCAGATCCGCGTCCACATGAACCACATCGGCCATCCCCTCTTCAACGACTCCCTCTACGGCGGCGACCGGATCCTGAAGGGTACCCTCTACTCCCGCTACCGCCAGTTCATCGACAACTGCTTCGAGGTCCTGCCCCGTCAGGCCCTGCACGCCGGCACCATCGGATTCATCCATCCCCGCACCCATGAAAAAATAGTCGTCGGGAGCGAATTGCCCGACGACATGAAAGCACTTATCGAAAAATTCAGAATCTTCGTCAATTCCCGTAATTCCTAGGGACGCCTCAACCTACCTGCGGGGAGGTCTCGGAGGACCACCCGGACCGCGCCGTCCTCCCATCATCTTGTCGAAGTTGCCGAAACGGTAGACGAGCGATATCATGAAATACTGCCCGAGGGTATTGTTGTAGGTATCCTCCACATAGTTGTCGGTGGTGGTGCGGTAATTGTTCTTGGCCTGGTTGAGTATATCGTAGACCTTGAACCGCAGGGTCATCTTGTCCTTCAGGAAGAGCTGGGAGATCTCCGCGTTCCAGGTCAGTTCGGGCTCGCCGAATCCGGCCTCATAGCCGATGTAGTAGTTGTACCTGGCATCCGTCCTGAACTCCATGCCCCAGGGGAGCGTGGCGTTGACCTCGGCGAACACCGAGTTGTCCCAAGTATCCGCCCTGGCCTGGGAGGCCATCTCGTACCACGCCTTTCGGTATGACGCACTGGCTCCGAGGCGGGTCTCGATATAGTCGTTGCGGTAAACCAGCGTGAGGTTCTCGCTCAGCGACATGGAGGTGGTACGTCCGCCTATGAGATAATCCTGTATCTCCTCGAAGGTCTCGGCCTCCGGATTGTCCCCCGTATAGGACAGGGAACTGGTCACCGAGCCGCGGGTAAATGTCATCAGGGAGAAACCGGACTTGCCGAACTGCGAGTTGGTCATCAGCATCACGTTGCCCCCGAGGGTCGGACGGTCCGAGTTGACGGGCACCGTGTACTGTGTTCCGGTGGAGTTGTACCAGCTGGCATTGATGATGTCGTCCTTGGTGAAATTGAATCCTCCCATCACCGAATAGGTGGAGAAACTCTCCATATCCGTATAGTTGTAGTGCATCCTGAACCGGTTGGAGAACTCGGGCTTCAGGCTCATGTTTCCGACGGACACGTACAGAGGGTCGGAGTTGTCGGGCACCGGCATCAGCTGGTTGACGGAGGGCTGGGAGGTGCTTCCGTTGTAGTTGATGCGCATGAACTCGTTCTTGTCGAAGTTGTAGTCGAACCTGGCTGAGGGAGCGAAGTTCCACACCGTGTAATTGACATTCCTCCCTGGGTTGAAATCGTCCCGGGTAATGGTGGTCGAGGGCTGGGCGTTGACTCCGAGCTGGAGGTTGTACTTCTTCTCCTGTTTCATGAAACTCAGCTGCATCCTGTGTCTAAGGAAGGTATTCTCCATCCGGGAAGAATAGACGGAGTCCAGCTCGTCGCTCACCGTTCCGTCCTCCAGGATGTCACGGGTATCCTTCTCTGTCTGGCTGTTGCTCCAGTTGAAGCGGTAGGAGCCGAGCAGGAAGAAATTCTTGCCCAGGGGCTCGGTATAGGTCAGGTCAGCAGAGGCGGAATAGCTGTCCTCGCGCTGCTCGTAATTCTGATTCACCCGTTCCGTCCCGGAGGGAAGGCCGTCCGCGTATGTATTGGTCTCGGAATAATTGATTCCGGTATAATCGCTGTTGGAAATGGAGTAGTCCACATTGAGGGAAATGGTCCTTCCCGCCTTCTGCCCTATCCTCTGGCGGTAGAGCAGGCGGCCGTTGGTCCTCCAGGAGACTCCGTCCGACGATGCCTTGCTGATACCGTCATTGACCTTTCCGGTGCGGGAGTTCTCGGTAGAATACTCGCTGTTCTCGTCATAGACCGAACGGCTGTAGTTGAAACTGGGGCGGAAGAGCAGGGAGGTCCGGTCATTGAACTTATAGTCAAATACCGCGCCCCCGCGATGGCCGTCGCTGAAGAAACGGCTGGTCTCGTTGTTGGCGGTGTGCTGGCTTATACTGTCATTGAGGAAGGTGGTACGGCTGCTGCGCTCCTCAACGTCGCGGACCATACCGTTGTAGAGATAGTTCGCCCCGAGCTCGCGGTCGCGGTCCCCGCCGATGTTCATATTGGCGTTGACTCCTCCCATCCAGGTGGTCATGATACCTCCGCGGTTGCCGCCGAAGCCGCGTCCGCGCATGCCGCCTCCCATTCCCATGTCGCCGAAACCGCGGTTATTGGTGTTGTTGCTGTTGAGGATGATGCTGACCTGATTGTCCTCGGTGAAGCGTCCAACCATGCCGGATGCCTGGAAACGGGCCGCGTGCTCCTCGGTCTGGAGATCATGGCCTCCGCCGGCAGCCACGTTGCCGAACCACGATTCCAGAAGTCCCGGCTTGACACTAAGGTCGATGACCTTTTCTTCCTCACCGTCGTCGATACCGGTGAACTCGGCCTGGTCGGACTTCTTGTCCACCACCTTTATCTTGTTGATGATCTTCGCGGGGATATTCTTGGAGGCCAGGGACGGGTCGTCCAGGAAGAACTCCTTGCCGTCGATCATGATCTTGTTGATGGTCTCGCCCTGGTATGTGATGCCTCCGTCGCTGTCCACCTCCACTCCGGGAAGTTTCTTGAGGAGGTCCTCCAGCATATCGTTGTCAGTGGTCTTGAAGAGGGCCGCCGTGTATTCCACCGTATCTTTCTTGACCACCACCTGGTTGCCGACAGCGGACACCACCACCTCGTCCAGCATGGTTACATCCTTGTTCATCAGCATCTCGCCGAGGTCAGTCACACTCTGCTTCAGCTCCACGTTGCGGGTAAATCTATAATAGCCCATGAGGTCGGCCACGAAAACGTACTTTCCGGCAGGTATGCCTGTAACCACACCTTTTCCGTCACCGTCCGTCATGGAATAATAAGCATTCTCCGTGCTGCCGTCCTTAGAGACGTATATTGTGGCAAAGGATACGGGCTCCCTGGACACGGAGTCCGTAAGCTGGACTTTTATTGAAAACTCTCCTTTCTTCTGGGCTGAAAGACTCCCCGCCGAAAGGACTGCGAGAAGGAATGCCAATAGGATGCGTATGCGTGTCATCGCCTGTTCAAATAGTTTGGGATCAGAATCAATGTTCTTTTGACAAATGCGTCACACGATAGTTTAATCACAGGCGGAAGTTATTTCCAATGTCATTTCACACGGTCCGGATGAGCCTTGATGAACTTCTCCCAGTTGGTTGACGTGGCTGTATCCGCCAGCGGATTGATCAGCTGATAGAAGTGGCACATCGCTATGGCAAGGGCGTCCGTCGCATCCAGGAACTTGGGCTGAAAATCCGTTTTCAGAGTCCTGGACAGAATCAGGGCCACCTGCTCCTTCGAAGCCCCGCCCTGCCCCGTCACCGCCATCTTGACCTTGCGGGGGGCATACTCGAAGATAGGCAGGTTGTGGGCTATCGCGGCCGATATCGCCGCACCCTGAGCCCTGCCCAGCTTGAGCATGACCTGGGGGTTCTTGCCGTAGAACGGAGCCTCCACCGCGACATCGTCGGGACTGTAACGCCCGATAATCCCGCTGACCTCGGTAAATATGGTATTAAGCTTGGCAAAGCTGTCCTTCTCCCTTCTCAGGTCCACCACCCCCATGTCCACGAAATGGACCTTACGCCTGTCAATGAGAATGACCCCGTACCCTAGAATCATGGTGCCGGGGTCAATTCCCAATATTATTCTCTGTCCCTCCTCCATCAGTCGATGCGGAAGAAGCGGGTATACTCGTGCAGCACCTTCGGTACGGTGATACCGTCGGGAGTCTGGTTGTTCTCAAGCAGGGCGGCCACTATGCGGGGCAGGGCCAGGGAGCTGCCGTTGAGGGTGTGGGCGAGCTGGATATGGCCGTCCGCATCCTTGTAACGGAGTTTCAGGCGGTTGGCCTGATAGGACTTGAAGTTGGACACCGAGCTGACTTCCAGCCATCTCCCCTGAGCCGCGGAGTAGACCTCGAAATCGTATGTGATGGCCGAGGTGAAGCTCATGTCACCTCCGCAGAGACGGACTATGCGGTAGGGCAGTTCCAGCGAGCTTACCAGCCTCTCCACATGGAGAACCATCTCGTTCAGGGCACGGTCCGAATCCTCCGGAAGGGTAAGCTGGACGATCTCCACCTTATCGAACTGGTGCAGGCGGTTCAGACCTCTTACGTCCTTGCCGTAGGAGCCGGCCTCGCGGCGGAAGCAGGGGGTATAAGCCGTCATCTTCACGGGGAAGTCGGCCTCGGAAAGAATCATGTCCCGGTAGATATTTGTAACAGGCACCTCAGCCGTGGGCACCAGATAGAACTTGTCCTGAGAGGCGAAGTACATCTGACCCTCCTTGTCGGGCAGCTGCCCGGTAGCAAATCCGGAAGCCTCGTTGACCAGTACGGGGGGCTCTATCTCCAGATATCCGGCCTTGGTATTGAAATCCAGGAAATACTGGATGAGGGCTCTCTGGAGCCTGGCGCCCTTTCCCTTATAGACGGGGAAACCGGCACCGGTGAGCTTCACGCCCAGGTCGAAATCTATGATGTCGTACTTGGAGGCCAGTTCCCAGTGGGGAAGAGCCGTATCCGGAAGTTCGGGGGCATCCCCGCCCATGCGGACCACCACGTTGTCATCGGCGTTCCTGCCGGCAGGGACTGCCTTGTCGGGAAGATTGGGCAGCAGCACCAGCAGCTCGTTCTGCCTGTGCTGGCACTCCTCCATCTCCGCCTCCAGTTTTTTGGACTTCTCCTTCATGGCGGCCACTTCCTTCTTGGCAGCCTCGGCCTCATCCTTGAGTCCCTGCTGCATGAGCCTGCCTATCTCCTTGGCCTTGGTCTTCTGCGCCGAGAGGGCCGCGTCGAGTTCTGTCTGGCAGGAACGGCGGCGGCTGTCCTGCTCCAGTATCTGTTCTACGATTTTAGAAGCGTCAAAATTCTTGACTGCCAGCCTTTCCACTACGAATTCGGGCTGTTCCCTCAAAAGTTTAAGAGTCAACATCTGTCTACAATTTTAAAACGGACGCAAATATAATAAAAAAATGGACTGCCGCGTCCGCAACAGTCCATCTGTTTCTATTCCGTATGGCGGTTACTCAGCCACTGGAGGCAGTACCGATACGAAGGACTTGTTCTCCCTGGTCTTACGGAATGTAACCACTCCGTCCACGAGGGCGTACAGAGTATGGTCCTTGCCCATGCCTACGTTCTTACCGGGATAGTGGACTGTGCCTCTCTGACGTACGAGGATGTTGCCGGCCTTGGCCATCTGGCCGCCGAACAGCTTCAGTCCAAGTCGTTTGCTATGTGATTCACGACCGTTCTTAGAACTACCGACACCTTTTTTGTGAGCCATAAGTATTTCCTCCTATTTCATTAAGCGATCTCTTCGATGAGAATCTGGGTTAAACACTGGCGGTGACCGTTCAGCTTCTGATAGCCTTTGCGGCGTCTCTTCTTGAAGACCAGAACCTTGTCAGCCTTTACATGATCCACGATGGTGGCCTTTACATTAACACCCTCTACATAGGGGGTACCTACCTTGACCGAACCGTTGTCATCGGTCAGAAGCACTTTGGTGAAGTCGAGAGAAGCACCCTTCTCGCCCTCGAGGCGGTTTACGAAGATCTTCTTGCCCTTCTCCACTTTCATCTGCTGTCCTGCAATGTCTACAATTGCGTACATTTACTTTAATCTGTTTTAAAAGTTAGCGGCAGTAAGCGGCTGCTGTACTCGCAAGCAGCTCTTTTTCAATAGCTTAACAACCTACATCATTGTTTTTGGGAGAGCAAAAGTAATACATTTCACTATTTTTCACAAATTTAAATCAAAAAACTTACTTTTTTTCATAAATTTGCTCCCGCGAAAAACTAAGATGACAACATGGAATCCCCTTTTACTCACAACTCCATCGCCACTGGCAGCGACTTTCTTTCAAGGAAAAAAGACGTCAGCCAGCTCGTATCCATTATCGCAGATGGCAGACATGCCGTCATCTACGAGCCTCCCCGTACCGGGAAACGTTCACTCATCCACGCGGCCCTGAGCCGGTATGAGCAGAATCCCGGGTACCGTATCACACACATAAGTCTCCTCAGCACGATCGACACAGAGGATTTTTCCAGCATACTGGAAGACATCAGCTCCATGCCGGCCTCACCCAGGCCCGTCATATACATGGAGGAATTCCAGAACATCCTCAGACTCGAAGGACGGGACAGACTGATCCGCACTTTGGAAAAGGAATGGCAGAGACAGGACGGGCCTGTTTTCATAGTCTCAGGTTCCAAGATCAATGCCATGAAATACATATTCGAGGAGAAGAAACACTTCTACCGCCTCTACGAGAGAGTGTCCCTGTCCCCTATCGACGAGAATCTGATCTCCGAGCACATAATCAAGACTTTTCTTCGCGTAGGAAGGGTCGTGGAACCGTCCCAGGCAGAGTATATCTACAGCCTCACCGACGGGCATCCCTGGTATATCTGGCAGATAGCCAACAGCTGTTTCAACCTCACCAAGGGCTACCTGACGGACAACCTTCTGGAAGAGGCCATAGACTCTCTGCTGTACACCCACACTCCCAGGTTCCAGGACATAACCGACGGACTGAGCCGGTATCAGGTATACCTGCTGCGGGCCATCTTCGACGGGGTGACCAAGGTCAGCTCCACGGCGGCCATCAACAGCTATCACCTCAACTCCTCGGCCAACGTCCACCGTCTCAAGGAGGCCCTCACCAAGAAAGAGGTGGTGGTCTTCGACGCCCAGGACATTCCTCACATCATAGATCCGATGTTCCGGGTATGGCTGGACCGGTTCTACTTCAAGACAGGCAAAACTTATAAGAGACAGAATATATGAAAAAACTGGCAGTACTCTCCGGAGCCGGAGTGAGCAAGGAAAGCGGAATCAATACCTTCCGCGACTCGGACGGAATGTGGGAACAGTACCGCGTGGAGGAAGTGGCCTCCATCGAGGGCTGGTACCGCAATCCCGGTCTGGTCCTGGACTTCTACAATGCCCGCCGCCGGGACATACAGACCCGGCAGCCCAATGAGGCCCACCGCATCATCGCAGCCCTGGAGAAAGACTTCGATGTCACTGTCATCACCCAGAACATAGACAACCTCCACGAGCGGGCCGGCTCTTCCCGGGTGCTCCATCTCCACGGGGAGATCACCAAGGCCCGCGGCGAGAGGTCGCCCAAGCCGGTCTACGACATAGGCTACAGCGACATCCGCCTCGGGGACCTCGACGACCGGGGCGAGCAGCTCCGGCCTGACATCGTCTGGTTCGGGGAGGCCGTGCCCATGATCGAGCCGGCCGCGGAGATCGTATCGGAGTGCGACATACTGCTGGTCATCGGCACCTCGCTGGTGGTCTACCCTGCCGCCGGTCTGGTCAACTACGTACGCAACGGCGTGCCCCTCTACCTGGTGGACCCCAAACCCATCCACGTAGGCTACAAGTATTACACCCAGATCCAGGACGTGGCCACCGCCGGCATGCGCAGGTTCCTGGACTTAGTACCCTCTCTCAAATGAGTCCGGACACCCCTGCACCCAGAGTTCTCAAGTCCCAGCCCGTCAGATGGTACGTGCTGTACACCGCCTCCAGGGCCGAAAAAGCCGTGGAGCGGCGGCTGACGCTCATGGGTGCCGAGGTATTCCTGCCCCTGTACCGGGAGAAGCGCAAGTGGTCCGACCGCGTCAAGACCGTGGAGATCCCCCTGTACCGCTCCTACATCTTCGTCCACTGCACCAGGGCACAGCTGTCCAAGTACGCCTCGGTGGAAGGCGTGGCCTGCCCGGTCTATTACTGCGGCGAGCCGGCCGTCATCCGGGACTCCGAGATAGAGGAGATCCACAAGTTCCTCATAGTGGTCGACCAGAGCCGCATCATCTCCGAAGGCGACATGGTCCGCATCCTCGGAGGCCCCTTCGAGAAACGCACCGGCCGCGTCACCAAGATCGACAACCGCTTCATCTACCTCACCCTCGAGTCCATCGGCAACCTCACCGTCTGCGCCGAGCTGCGCATCGACAAGGAGATGGTCGGAAAATAAAAATTCCGGCAGACAAGTGAATGTCTGTCGGAATCGATATTGTTGGAGAAGTTCCTTCCTGGCAGGATTACTTCTGACGGTTCTTGTAGCGCTGGTAGAATTTGTCCACGCGGCCGGCGGTGTCGACGAGCTTCATCTTTCCGGTATAGAAAGGATGGGAGGTGTTGGAAATCTCGACCTTCACGAGGGGATAGGTCACGCCCTCGATGTCGATGGTCTCCTTGGTGTTGACACAGGAGCGGGTGATGAACACATGCTCATTGGACATATCCTTGAAAGCTACAAGACGGTAGGATTCGGGATGTATACCTTTTTTCATTGTGTGTGAGTGTTTATAAATTGTCTAATCAAATTCGGACCGCAAAAGTATGTATAATTTCTCTGACTCCCAAATTTTTCCGCGTCATATTCAGGCTCCGGGATTTTTCACCCGCGTCAGCTGGTCATCGTAGAGCATGTAGCGGCGGGCCTTGCGGATCCACTTCTGTTCCTCGAGCTTGATATGCTCGAAAAGTCCGCTCCACGAGACATCCCCCCTGACATAGGCGTCCATGACCTCGTCCCCGAGCACTGCCGGAAGACCCGAGATATCCACTCCGGTCCCGTCCTCCACGAGCTGCCGCATGATGCGCAGGGCGTGTGCCGTCGAGTGATAGGGCACACCGGGGCGGGGCAGCATCTGGAAGCCGAAGCAGCTTCTGTCCTTCCATCTGCCGAAACGGGGCGAGAAGACCGTCCTGCGCAGGAATACGCCCGAGTCGGAAAGTCCGCCCAGGTCATTTCCCTCCCGCAGATACCTGTCCATATACGGAGCGCCGAACAATTCGTAGGGACGCGCCGTACCCTCTCCGAAGCTCAGGTCGGTGCCCGAGAGGAGGACCATGCCGCAGTAGAAATTGGAAGTGAACAGCCCCGGCACATCCTGACGCGGAGGGATGCTCCACGGCATCAGGTACTGGGTGGCGGGACGCACCATATAGGAGATGATGTGCAGGGGGAACCTGGCGCCTATCTCCGAATAGAAGAGATTGGCCAGCTCTCCCAGCGTAAGGCCGTGCCGGTGAGGTATGCCCTCTATGCCCGCGGCCTCCGAACTGCCGGGACAGAGGGTCGTGCCCTCCACCGAGCGGCCGCAGATGTTCTCCCGGTCCAGGATGTAGACCGAAAGGGACAGCCCGCCGTGATGTATGATCTGGAATATCTCGTAGAGCAGGGCAGTCAGGGAATCGTACCTGGAGCCGGTATCCTGGTACTCGACGATAAGGGCATCCACATCCTCCAGCACCCCGGCATCCATGGACAGTTCCCCTGAAGGGCCGGTGTGCAGAGGTACGAACATACAGTCGTCCAGTCCCAGGGAAGCATACACAGGGGCCTCGCCCAGCGACCTGTCGGGCTTCTCCCCGAAGATGCCGTCGGCGGGGAAAAGCACCTTGCGCAGCCTTCCGTTGCGGTACAGGCTCTCGAAGAGATACTCCTGCCGCTCCGGATCCCAGGCCGACTGATTGCACAGCACTGCCAGGGAGCCCCGGCGCAGCACCAGATCCTCCTGACGGTCGAGCGGTGTGGTCCTGAATGAGAACATACCGCCCTAGCCTATTATTTTCTTAGCGATATCAATCACGTCGGCAGCCACCTTCTCGGCAGCAGCCTCGTCCGCAGCCTCGGAGTAGACGCGGATGATGGGCTCGGTGTTGGACTTGCGCAGATGCACCCACATCCTCTCGCGGTCGAAGTCGATCTTCACCCCGTCGATGTCGGTGATGCGCTCCGAGGCATAGCGGCGCTTTATCTCCTCCAGTATCTTCTCTATCAGCGAGCGGTCGGAGAGCTCGATACGGTTCTTTGATATCACGTACTGAGGCAGGCCGGCACGTACCTCGGTCACCTTCTTGCCGGAACGGACCAGGGAACTCAGGAATAGAGCAGTACCTATGAGAGCGTCGCGGCCGTAATGCAGGTCGGGCACGATTACACCTCCGTTGCCCTCGCCACCGATAACGGCACCGGTGCGCTTCATTTCGGTGGTCACATTGACCTCACCCACAGCAGAAGCGGTGTAGGTGCAGCCGTGAGCCTCGGTCACGTCGCGCAGGGCACGGGACGAGGAGAGATTAGATACTGTCGGACCGGGCTTGAGCGAGAGCACGTAATCGGCCACGGACACCAGGGTGTACTCCTCCCCGAAGAACGAGCCGTCCTCGCAGACCAGGGCCAGACGGTCCACGTCCGGATCCACCGCGATACCCAGGTCAGCCTTCTCGGAAGCCACGCGGGAGCACAGGTCCACAAGGTGAGAGGGCAGCGGCTCGGGATTGTGCGCGAACTGTCCGGTAGGCTCGCAGTTGAGCCTGATGCACTCTACTCCGAGAGCCTCCAGCAGACGGGGCATAACGATGCCGCCCACAGAGTTGACCGCATCCAGCACCACCTTGAAACCGCGGGCGCGGATACCCTCCGCATCCACCAGCGGATGAGCCAGGACAGCCTGCACGTGCGCATCGGTAAAGTCCTTCCCGACGTACGAGCCCAGCGAGTCCACATCGCAGTACTCGAAGCCCTCGCGGTCGGCTATCTCAACCAGTTCCGCACCCTCGGCGGCATTGAGGAACTCCCCGTGCTCATTGAGCAGCTTGAGGGCATTCCACTGCTTGGGATTGTGCGAAGCCGTCAGGATGATACCTCCGTCGGCCTTCTCGAAGACCACGGCCATCTCCACAGTCGGAGTGGAGGCCAGACCGGCGTTGACCACGTCTATGCCGAAGGCTCTCAGGGTTCCGCAGACTATCTCGTCCACCATGGGACCCGAGATACGGGCATCACGTCCCACCACCACCTTGAGGCGGCGGTCACCCTTGCTGCGGTGCAGCATGGCGCTGTATGCTGATACGAATTTTACAATGTCGAGCGGTGTAAGCGAGTCTCCGCAGGAGCCCCCGATGGTACCCCTGATACCGGAGATAGATTTGATAAGTGTCATAGCTGTATAGTTTTAAATTGTTTCAATATCATTGCCCTGCAGCCATCCCTGCCGTCCGTCCGACAGTTCTATGCGGTACCACTTTCCGAGGCTGTCCACTACCGAGACCTTGGTCCCCTCGTGCAGGATGAAGAGAGACTGGTCGGTAGAGCCTGGAGAACTCTTGACACTGCTCACCGGAACGGTCACCACCGCCTCGCCCGAGTCCTCTACGGCCGAGCGCAGGTTGAAGGCAAATACAGTGGAAACCACCATGAAGACGAGGCCCACCACCGCCAGGGCGAAGGCCGTCTTGCGCAGGGCCAGGGAGCGTCCGAAGCGGAACAGCAGCACCATTACGGCCACCGTCAGCAGCAGGGCGAGGGCAATCCAGGCCCAGGCATCAGAGGACAGGGTGTCGCGGAAGGCCTTGAACCAGGTCAGGAGAATGAACTCCGGCACGGCCTCTATCCGGTCCAGTGTCCCCTCGCGGGCTATCTCCAGGTTGACGGCAGCATCCTCACAGGCAGGGTCCAGTTTCAGGGCCTTCTCGTAGTAGAGTATCGAGCGGCCCAGCTGATGTCTCAGCTTATAGCAGCAGTTGCCCATATTGTAGTACAGGTCCGGCGATACATAGCCGGCTTCCTCGATGGCGGCGAATCCGTCCAGGGCCGCCCGGTAATTCTCTTCCGTATAGTCGCTGACTGCCTGAGCCCAGAGCGAGTCCACATTCTGGGCCTGAGCCGCCGGCAGCGCCAGGGCCGCCAGCATCAGCGCGACTGTCATCATTCTTATCATCGTCTTCATACTCAACTTTCGATTTGGGATATAACTTTTACCGCCTGCTGATAGTGCTTCTCCATGGCTTCTGAGCCGGAAGCGGGGGCATAGCGGGCATACTCACAGGCATCCAGGATATCGTACAGTTCCTGTATCACAGCCTCGTCCTTGCCGCGGGAACGGAGTTCCTCCCCTATCCTCTCGCGGGTCAGGTCGGCCACGGGCAGCATCAGCTTGTCGGAGATGTATCCGTGCAGGGCCTTATGCAGCTCCTCGTAGAATGCACTGTACAGTCCCTGCTTGAGGAAGGCGGAGGCGTTCTTCAGACGGGCCCGGGCCACTTTCATGGCCTTGCGGTTGCGGGTGCCGGCCACGTCGCTCCGGCGGGCAATGCTACGGCTCAGCAGCATCCACACGGCAGCGGCCGCCAGCACTATCGCCACCGGTATAATGAGCATCGCAGGAGAGCCGACCATCATCCGTCCGGCTTTTTTCAGGCGCGGAACGGTAGAGATGAAGCGGATATCCTCACCCAGGCTCTCGACACTCCGCTTGCTCACCCCGGAGGGGATGACGGCGGCGTCGGTGCGGGTACCCTCGCCCACCTTCAGGCGCAGTGGCCCGGAAGAGAGGGTGCGGTAGCGTCCAGCCGCTATATCATAATAGGTAAATTCCACAGGATCTATGTCAAATACTCCGGGAGCCCTGGGAATGAAAGGATACTCGAAGGTAAGGGTTCCGGTGGAGCCCGATTCTCCAGTAGAGATGTTCTCGGTCTTGCGCACGTCGTACGCCTCAAAGTCAGCGGGAAGCTGAACTTTCGGAGCGTCCACCAGATTGATGTTGCCAGTACCGGATATGGTAATCTTCAGGGAGGTAGCCTCATGGGCGGCCACACTGTCCGAGTCAAATCCGGCACTGAGCCTGAACGAGCCCACACCTCCGGTAAATGAGGCGGGGGCTCCGGCGGGCAGGGCCGAGACATTGACGGTAACCGGCTCACTGGTCACCCGCTTGCGTATCGTCTGGTAGGAGCTGAAAAAATCGTCGAAGATGGAGCGGGGTCCGGTGGACTCGGCCCGTATCTGGAGGAGGCACACCAGCTCCGCAGGGTCGATGGTCAGTGCCCCGGTCTGCTGGGGCAGGAGCATGTAGCGGCGCAGGAGGGCCGCATTGTAAATCTGGCCGTTGTAGTTCTCGCGGACGAACTGGATGTTCTGCGGAGCATCTATCTCCTGGCTCCAGAACCCGTCGAAGGTCGGGAAGCGCACGTCCTCGAAGCCGCTGATGGCCGACGACTGCACATAGAGCTTGAGGGTCACTATGACCGGCTCGCCCACCACCGCCCGGGTCTTGCTGACGCTCATGCGCAGCATCAGGTCCTCACCAGCGCTCTGGCGCTGCCCTCCGGAAGCGGCGGCACCCTGGTCCGGCACCTCTCCCTTGACGGCCTCTATCGTCCTGGGCTCAGTGCTGTAGGTCTCCTTGCCTATCTTCACCGAAGCCGCACCCAGCGTCACCTTGCCCTCCTGCACGGCCCTCACGGTATAGGTGTAGCTGTGAGTGTGGGTAGTGGAGCTCTGTCCGTTGATGCTCTGGAAACTGGTCGAGGTCGAGGACACCGGTCCGGCCAGTACCTCCAGCCCCTCGAAGGAGGGCGGAACGAAGTCCGATACCTTACCTCCCTCGTATGTGGCCGTGAAGACCACCCTGAATATCTCGTCGGTGGAGACCACCGCCGGAGCGTCCGCCGTAAAGCTGTTCTGGGCCGACGCCGTCAGCACGCACAGCAGCGTCAGCACTGCTGCCGCCGCCGTCCTGCCGAATACTCTGTACAATCCCTTTATCATTTTACCAATTTTTCTCCTTCTCTTTAGATTTCTCCTTCAGGGCCTTGGCCTTCTTGACCTTGTCCTGGGTCTGCTTCTCCTTGTCCTCTATGGCCTGGAGCATCTGCTGGGCGGCCTGAGGGGAGATCTGCGGCTGGTTCTGCTGCTGCTGTTGCTGCTGATCCTGGTTCTGCTGATTCTGGTCCTGGTCCTGATTCTGATCGTTCTGCTGATCGTTATTCTGGTTCTGGTCCTGATTCTGCTGGTTCTGGTCCTGCTGCTGTTGCTGCTGGCTCTGACTCTGCTGGTTCTGCTGCTGGTCCTTCAGCATCTTCTGGGCGTAGGCCAGGTTGGACTTGGTCTCGAAGTTGTCCGGTTCTAAACGGAGGGACTCCTTGAAGGCCTCCACTGCCTCCTGATACTTCTTCTGCTTGAGGGCTATGTTGCCGCTGTTGTGGAAGTAATCAGAGGCCTTTGACGGCGACAGATTCTTCAGGGTATCGCCCAGATCCTTGAAATACAGCTCCGCCTCGTTGTAGCTCTCCGCCTTGTAGAGGGCATTGCCCAGATTGTACTTGGCGGTGACCGAGGCCGAATCGGCGATCAGGGCCCGCTTGTAGTCTATCTCCGCCTCGCGGTACAGCCCCTTCTTGAAGTCCCGGTTGCCGGCGCGGACCTCCGAACGGTCGCTCTGGGCCGAGAGCACGGCCGGTGAGAGCACCAGCAAGGCAGCCAGAACAGCCAGGGTCCTGCCGCTGCGGCCGAAAAGGCTCCTGCGGTTGCGGGTGTCGGACATGAAGAACTCCAGGAGGAGGAATACGAGTGCTATTGCAAAAAAGTACATATACTGTTCGTCGAATTCTTCGAAGACTACGGACTGGAACTCCTTGTCCTGCAGGGTACGGATCTCGTCGATGACGGGGTTGAGGCCGAACTCCGTGTTGCCCGCCCTTACATAGAGGCCCTGTCCTGCGGAGGCGATGTCCCTGAGGGTCTGCTCGTCGAGACGGGTGACGACGATATTGCCGTCCTTGTCCTTGAGCAGGCCGCCGTCCATAGGGATGGGCTTGCCCTCGGGGGAGCCGACTCCGATGCAGAATACCCTCGCCCCCATGTCCACCGCATCGCGTGCGGCCGCCACGGGATCGTCCTCGTGGTTCTCACCGTCGGTTATCAGGATGATGGCCCGGCTGTGCTCGCTCTCGGATGTGAAACCGCGGATGGCAGTCCTGATGGCCTCGCCCAGAGCGGTGCCCTGCACGGGCACGGACTCAGTGGTTATGGAGTTGAGGAAAATCTTGGCCGATACGTAGTCGGAGGTGATCGGCAGCTGGACGAATGACTCGCCTGCGAAGATAATCAGGCCGATACGGTCGCCCTGCAACTCGTCCACCAGCTTGGAGATGGCCAGCTTGGCCCGCTCCAGACGGTTGGGAGAGTAGTCCTCGGCCAGCATGGAGTTGGAGACATCGAGCACCACCATGATCTCGGCGCCCTTGATCTGCCGTTCCTTGAGGGTGGCTCCGATCTGGGGTCTGGACATGCCGATGCAGAAGAACAGCAGGGCAATGGAAAGAAGGGTCAGTTTGGCCCATCCCTTGCGGCGGGGCACCTCGGGCGTGAGCAGCGCCACCAGTTCCGGGTCTCCGAAACGGGCCAGCCTCTTCCTTCTGATACGGCGCATAAGCCAGTATGCTATGAATATCAGGGGTATCAGCAGTATCAGCAGCAGATACCCGCCTTGTGCCAAATATATCATGCTATCCTCCTTGCTGCAAAAAGTCTCAAAATTATCTCAAGCAGGAATGCGGCCAGGGCCCATACGGCGAAGCGGCCGAATTCCTCGGTATAGACGGGGAAGGAGTCGACGGTAATCTTGACCTTCTCCATCTCGTTGATCTCTCCGTAGATCTGCAGGAGTTTGGTGTTGTCGGTGGCCCGGAAGTAGGAGCCTCCGGTCTGCTCGGCTATCTGCTCCAGCAGTTTCTCGTCTATCTCCACGGGGATGTTCTGTACCTGCACTCCGAAAGGGGTCATCACCGGATAGGGCGCGGTGCCCATGGCTCCCACTCCTATCGTGTACACGCGGATGCCGTAGGTCCTGGCTATCTCAGCGGCCGTCAGAGGGGCAATCTCTCCGCGGTTGTTCACTCCGTCGGTAAGCAGGATGACCACGCGGCTCTTGGCCTGGGAGTCCTTCAGGCGGGCCACGGCGTTGGCCAGGCCGTTGCCTATCGCGGTACCGTCATCTATCAGGCCGCACTCTATCTCCTTGATGAGGTTGATCAGGGTGGCGCGGTCGGTGGTCAGGGGCGACTGGGTGTAGCTCTCGCCGGCGAAGACCACCACTCCGATACGGTCCGAAGGCCGCTGGGAGATGAACTCTATGGCTATGTTCTTGGCCGCCTCTATACGGTCCGGGTTGAAGTCGCGGGCCAGCATACTGGTGGACACGTCCAGGGCCAGGACGATGTCGATGCCCTCGGTGTCGGTCCGGCTGACATTGGACGAACTGCGGGGACGGGCGATGGCCACTATCAGCAGCGCCACTGCTATCAGCCTCAGCACTGCCGGCAGGTGGCGGAGCACCCGGGCGAGGCCTGCGCTGGCGGCCGAGAACGGGGCCGTAGTGGACATGGCCACGTAGGGCCGGCGGCGGCGCACCTGCTTCCAGACGTACCATGCGGTCATCGGGACGAGCAGCAGCTCCAGCCACAGCACCCAGGGATATTCGAAGAAGAGATTATTCATGGGCTTTCTCCTCCATAGATTTTCCTTCCTTCGCTGTCTTCTCCGCATCGGCTTCCAGTTCCTGCATGAAGGTGTCGTTGACAAAGCGCACCGCTACCGGCACGGCATTCTCATTCTCGGACTCGGAAGCCGTGTACTTGGCGAACTTTACCAGGTCGGCCGTACCGAAGAGGTCCTTGAGCGACTCATAGTCAGATGGCTGTATATCCTTGACGGACAAGTCTGTAAGTATCTCGGCAGAAGTACGCTCGATCGTCTTGACTCCGAAGCGTTTATCGATGTAGACCCGGAGAGTGTCGGTAATCTCGGTGTAGTACTGCTTCTGGTTGCCGGTCTGCCATAGCTTCTCGCCCCGGATACGGTCCAGGTCGCGCAGAGCCACGATGTGGGGAGGGTCCTGCGGAGTGGGCTTGCCGAAGAGAGGACGGTTCTTCCGCCTGCGGACTATCAGCCGCCAGACGGCTATGATGGCGGCCACCAGGACAATGCCTCCGGCCACCCACGGCAGCACCTCCGCGAAGGTCACCGGGTAGCGGAACTGCGGCCGGATGTCGTACATCTCGTAAGTCGTGGTGTCAATGGGTATCGTGGTCACCTCCAGGGGCACCTCCGGAAGACGGAGGGTGTCCACCGCATCCTCCCCGCGGTAGACGTAGACCACCAGCGGTGGCAGGACGTAGCTGCCGCTGTCAAATGAGGTGATGGTGGCGCGGGTCTGTACCCGGGAGAAGTCCCGGCCCCGGTCCACCGTATCTATCACGAAATCCCCTATCAGCTCGACTCCGGGCACCACGTAGCCCGACATCGAGTCTATCCTGACGGACATGCCGCGGGGCACCTGCATCTCGGAGGTCCACTCGATCTGATCCCCGATGAGAATCGTGTCGCGGGAGACTCCCGCCGAGACGATTTCCTGCGCCCCCGCCCTGAGGACGGAGAGCAGAAGGAGGGCCGCGGCCGCTGTCACTGTGCTGAATATTCTGTATCTCATATTTCCAATTGTCCTAAATTCTCCTATGCCCGCGTCTGGAACAGAGCCACCAGGCTCTTGACATAGTCCTGGTCGGTCCGGATGCTGACGGTGTCCACCTTGTACTTGCGCAGGGTCAGCAGAGTCTCCGCGTAGGCCTTGCGCGACCACTCCCCGTAGTCCTCGCGGACGGAGCGGCGGGAGGTGTCCACGTAGACGATGCGGCCCGTCTCATTGTCCCTTACCGGGAGAAGGCCCACGTCGGGCAAGGTGCGGTCCCTCTCGTCGTAGATATTGATCACCGACAGGTCGTGCCGGTTCACCGCCACCTTCAGAGCATCCTCGTAGCGGGGGCGGAAGGTCTGCGGGTCGATGTCGAGCATGTCGGAGAGCAGGAATGCCGTGCACTTCTTCTTCAGGGCGTTGGTCAGGAAGCGGAGGGCCTCCCCTATGTCCGTGCCCTTCTCCTCCGGGCGGAACTCCAGGACCTCGCGGATGATCCTCAGCAGGTGGCTGCGGCCCTTCTTGGGAGGGATGAATTTCTCCACGCGGGTGCTGAAGAACAGGGCCCCGACCTTGTCATTGTTGATGGATGCGGAGAATGAGAGTACCGCCGCTATCTCCGCCGTCAGGTCCTTCTTCGTCTTGGACGAGGTTCCGAACCAGCCGGAGCCGCTGGCGTCGATGAGCAGCATGACGGTCAGCTCCCTCTCCTCCTCGAACACCTTTATATAAGGAGTGCCCGTGCGGGCGGTCACGTTCCAGTCCATGTTGCGCACGTCGTCGCCGATCTGGTACTCGCGCACCTCGCTGAAGGCCATACCGCGGCCCTTGAAGGCCGAGTGGTACTCGCCCGCGAAGATCTGGCTCGAGAGGGCCCGGGTCTTGATCTCTATCTTGCGTACTTTCTTCAACAGGTCGTTGCTGTCCATAGACTACGGCACCTCCACTGCGTTGATGATGTCGGAAATGATGTTCTCGGATGTTACGTTCTCGGCCTCAGCCTCGTAGGTCAGGCCGATACGGTGACGGAGCACCTCGTAGCATACTGCCCTCACGTCCTCGGGTATCACGTAGCCGCGGCGCTTGATGAAGGCGTAGGCCTTCGAGGCCATGGCCAGGGATATGGAGGCACGGGGCGAGGCTCCGTAGGAAATCATGTCGGTCAGGGACTTCAGGCCGTAGTCGGACGGGGTGCGGGTGGCGTAGACTATGTCCACGATATAGCGCTCTATCTTCTCGTCCATGTACACCTCGCGGACCACCTCGCGGGCCTTTATGATGTCCTCGGGCTGGAGTACGGCGCTGGCCTTGGGGAAGGTGCCGCTGTTGTTCATGCGGATGATCAGCTTCTCCTCCTCCTTCTTGGGGTAGGTCACCACGACCTTGAGCATGAAACGGTCGACCTGGGCCTCGGGCAGCGGGTAGGTACCCTCCTGCTCGATGGGGTTCTGGGTGGCCATCACGAGGAAGGGCTCGGGGAGCTTGAAGGTCTGGTCACCGATGGTCACCTGGCGCTCCTGCATGGCCTCGAGGAGGGCGGACTGCACCTTGGCCGGAGAACGGTTGATCTCGTCGGCCAGTATGAAGTTGGCGAATACAGGGCCCTTCTTGATCTGGAACTGCTCGCTCTTCTGGCTGTAGATCATGGTACCGATAAGGTCGGCGGGGAGCAGGTCGGGAGTGAACTGGATACGGCTGAACTTAGCATTCACACACGAGGCCAGAGTATTGATGGCAAGGGTCTTGGCCAGACCGGGAACACCTTCGAGGAGGATGTGGCCGTTGGCCAGAAGGCCGATAAGCAGATTCTCCACCAGATGTTTCTGTCCTACGATCACCTTCGTCATCTCCATCGAGAGGATGTCCACGAAGGCGCTCTCTTTCTGAATTCGCTCGTTTAATTCTTTAATGTTTACGGTGTCCATATCAAAATATTTGTATTTTTGTCATCGAAATTTTACAAAAATAGTCGATTTTCTCCAATAATGAGGTTTTTCGCTTCAATATCTTACAACGGCTCGGGGCTCTCCGGATGGCAGATTCAGGACAATGCTCCCAGCGTCCAGGATGAGATCCAGAAGGCAATGTCGGCCGCTCTGGGGGAGAAAATCACTGTGGTGGGGGCCGGAAGGACGGATGCGGGTGTCCATGCCTCGGACTTCACAGCCCATTTCGACTCTGACAGCCGCTGTCTGACGGAAGGCCCCGCGCACGTAATCTACAAAATAAATGCCATTCTGCCGAAAAACATCGTGCTCCGCGACATCGTCCGGGTCAGGGATGACGCCCACGCCCGCTTCGATGCCGACAGCCGCACCTACCGGTACTACATCCACGGGCGGAAGGACCCATTCGTACAGGATTTTTCCTGGTACTGCAAGTATCCTCTGGACGTGGAGGCCATGAACCGGGGGGCGGAACTGCTGCTGGGACAGCACGATTTCAGCTGCTTCGAGAAGACCGGGAGCGCGGCCACTTCGCCTCTTTGCGAGGTGACGGCCGCCGGGTGGAGCTGCTGGACTCCGGCCATAGCGCCGATGCCCGTGGTGCAGCCGCTGCCGTTTGCCGCACCTGCAGCCGGTGATGCTCCTGTATCCGGGACGGTGCCCGCAGAAGCCACGGCCGGAGCTCCGGATACTGCTCCATTGTACCTGGTATTTACCGTTACGGCCAACCGATTCCTGCGCAACATGGTCCGGGCCATAGTCGGGACCCTGGTCGAGGTGGGACGCGGACGGCACGAGCCGGAATGGGTCCTCGACGTGCTGGCCTCCCGCGACAGATGCCGGGCCGGACAGTCCGTACCGGGGCATGCCCTCTTCCTGACCCGGGTGCACTACCCGGACGACGTTTTCCGATATTGATTTTACTAACACTAAGACATTTACACATTCAACACCATGCTGACACTACTCCAAGCCAACACCGCAGACCTCCTCATCCAGGAGGCAGCCGCCCCCGAAAAGATGTCCCTCATCAAGATGGCCGTCGCCGGAGGATGGCTGATGATCGTACTCCTGATCCTGTCCATCATAGCCATCTACATCCTCGGCAACCGTCTCTGGGCCATCCGCCAGGCAGGGAAGCTCGACCCTCACTTCATGGCCAACATCCGCGAGCTCGTCAGGGCCGGGAAGACCTCCTCGGCCATCAGCCTCTGCCGTGAGAACTCCTCGCCCATCGCCCGCCTCATCGAGAAAGGACTCGAGCGCCAGGGCAATCCCCTGCCCGACATCCAGGCCGCAGTCGAGAACGTGGCCAACATCGAGGTAGCCAAGCTCGAGAAAGGGCTTCCGATGCTCGCCACAGTGGCCGGAGGCGCCCCGATGATCGGATTCCTCGGTACCGTAATCGGTATGATCCAGGCCTTCTACAACATGGCCTCGGCCGGCAGCAACATCGACATCACCCTCCTCTCCGGAGGTATCTACACCGCCATGGTGACCACCGTGGGCGGTCTGTTCGTCGGCATCATCGCCTACTTCGGCTACAACTGGCTCACATCCCGCGTCAACGATATCGTATTCAAGATGGAGAGCGAGACCATCTCGCTGATGGACATGCTCAGTTCCGCCAAGGCGGACCCCCAGCCGGAGCACTCCGGCGAAACCGCATCCCACAGACCGGCCAGGCGCAGCACTGCTGGCACCGCCAGGACAGCAGCCCCCAAGCCGGCCGGACGCAACAGCCGCACTTCCGGCACAGGTGCCAGGGATACTGCTTCTTCTGCTGCCGCTCCTGCCGCCTCTGATGCTTCTGCCGCTTCCGACGCGGACGGCAGTTCCGAAACATTTACCATAGACAAAGACATTTAACGATGGCCATCAAACGCAGAACCAAGGTCGAGCCGGCATTCTCGATGTCCTCCATGACGGACATCGTGTTCCTGCTGCTGATATTCTTCCTGGTGACCTCGACCCTGATCAACCCCAACGCCCTCAGGCTCCTGCTGCCCAAGAGCACCAACCAGATCTCCGCCAAGGCCACCGTCAGCGTATCCATCAAGCACTATCCCGAGCTCGGGACCTACACCTACCACATCAACGGAGATCCCCAGGCCGTACCATTCGCAGACATAGAACCGGCCCTCCAGCTCCTGCTGCGGGACTCCGACGACCCCACCTTCTCTATCTACGCTGACCGTACAGTACCGATAGAAGAAGTAGTAAACCTCATGAACATTGCCAAGCGCAATCAGTACAAGGTCATACTGGCTACGGCACCGGAATAGCGAGGTGAGCATTTGCCGCGCCCGGCCGTCTACTGAAAGCCTGACACTTCCCCACGCCCGACACATATCAGCCGATACAGAACCGACACAATGAACAACCGCAAAGCCACATACGCAGGTATCCTGCTCACAGTTGCAGTCCACGCCATACTGCTGATGTTCGGATTCCGATCCCAGCTGCAGAAGATGGATGTGCCGCCGTCTGTCCAGGGTATGCTCATAGAATTCCCGCCCGAGGAAGAGCCCGTACCCATCCGGACAGCCGTGGGAGTGGAGCCGCGTGCCGAAGAGGCCGACCCTGTCGAGGAAGTACGTCTCGTACAGAAAGCCGAGGCACCTGTAGCCGCCGATGTGGCCGAGAATACCGGTGTCGAGACCACCGTCGGGGAAGAAGGCGACGTAGAGGTGCCCGAGCCGCCCGCCGAGAAACCCATCGACCGCCGCGCCCTCTTCTCCAGCCGCCGGTCCAACCGCACCGATACCGCAGCAGTCCAGGTGGCCTCCGAAATCTCCGACCGCCTCACCGCCGGACATCCCAAGGGCAACACCGAAGAAGGTTCCCCCGACGGCCGCCCGACCGCCCGCCTCGAAGGCCGTACCGTCATGGGCAACCTGCCCCTCCCCGAGTACTCCGTCCAGAACGCCGGCACAGTAGTCGTCCGCATCATGGTCGACCAGTACGGCACCGTCACCAGCGCCGTCCCCGGAGCCCGCGGCACCACCGTCCAGGACGCCACCCTCTGGGAAGCCGCCAGAAAAGCCGCCCTCAAAGCCAAGTTCAACGTCTCCGCCTCCGCACCCGCCGTCCAGGAAGGCACGATCACATACGTATTCACCTTGCGGTAAGCACGCTGCGATACCCGCCTGTGTCCGTGCCTCCGTTTTACCCCACTGCATCCCACCTTCCGGAGGTACGTAGATGCACAACCGCTGCCAGAGCACCATACAGCCGTGTTCCACTCCATACTCCATCCGAAGGGCTCTCGAAACCACACCATTTCCCCACTCCTTCCGAAGGAGTAAACTCGCCAAAGCGCCCCTAGAAGAGCCCTAGTGCTGGTCCGGACATCTGTTCCCATTCCACTCCTTCCGAAGGAGTCTCGAAACCACACCATTTTCCCACTCCTTCCGAAGGAGTAAACTCGCCAAAGCGCCCCTAGAAGAGCCCTAAAGCTGGTCCGGACATCTATTCCCGCTTCACTCCTTCCCATTTTGCCACAACGGCAGCTTTTCACGCGATTAACTGCCGTTGCGGCAACACGTTAACACGTTCATGCCGGTCCCCCGTTTCAGACTCTCTGAACAGCATTGTACCCTCGGAGACACACCACAACGGCACCGTTTTCCGCATTTTGCTGCCATTGCGGTATGGTCCTCCCCGCCATACCTGCTCCACAGGCTCCCTGAACGGCATTCTCCATCCGTTCCCCTTCCGCAACGGCACCATTTCCCGCGATTCCCTGCCATTGCGGCAACACATTCCTACCGCCCCCCGTCTCAGACTCTCTGAACAACATTGTCCCCTCGGAGACACACCACAACGGCACCGTTTTCCGCATTTTGTTGCCGTTGCGGTATGGTCCTCCCCGCCATACCTGCTCCACAGGCTCTCGGAACGACATTCACCATCCGTACCCCTTCCACAACGGCAGAATTTCCCGCGATTCCCTGCCATTGCGGCACCACGTTTTGCATTGCATTCAGTCATCACATAACAGACACAGCCCTCTCCCTCAGAGTCTGTTAAGCACACATTTACATAACCTGCTAATTATCCATAGTTTATCACAAGAACCCTTTTACAGACTCATAAGCTGTATCGCGCACAATAGCCTCCACACAGCGTATATCAGCACATACACATCCTTACACCTCGCAGTCTGTAAAGCACAAAAAGAGATAATCCATTAACACCCAGCTATATACACAAAGAAAGCGATTACAGACACATTCTCACCTTCCAAAGGAGAGACAAGGAGAGACGAAACAAACGGAAAACAAACTACATACCGTCGGAAGGTTGGACGAATCGAATCAAATCATTTTGCCTGCAAACCCAAACATATATCCTCAGAAAGGATAGTCCGAAGTTTATCTTCAGTGATATCGGTGGAAGAAGCCAGGCGGGAAGCCTGATTCTCCATGACTTTCTCGAAAATATTCCGGACAAAACGGGCATTGCCGAAATGCTCGTCCTTAACAGCTACAGCTTCGGCAAACAGCTCGCGGAGTCTTTCTTCGGCCTTATGATCAAGGAGATAGTCGTATTTGGACGCATTGAGGCGGAATATTGCCATTAACTCCTCGGAAGAATAGTCGTCGAAATGGATGAACCTGTTGAATCTGGAGCGGAGCCCGGGATTTGAATCAATGAATTGCTTCATCGGCCCGCTGTATCCTGCGAGAATGACTACCAGGCGGTTCCGGTCATCCTCCATGCGCTTGAGCAGTGTCGCGACTGCCTCCGGTCCGTAGCTGTCTCCGCTCCCGCCCTGCACAAGAGTATAGGCTTCATCAATAAAAAGCACACCGTCTAAAGCCGAATCAATCAGTTTGTTGGTTTTTACGGCAGTCTGTCCGACATACTCGGCGACAAGCCCTGAACGGTCCGTTTCCACGAGATGTCCCTTCCTCAGCACTCCCATGTCCCGGTAGATACCGGCAAGAATCCTGGCTACCGTGGTCTTGCCGGTACCCGGATTGCCGGTAAACACACAATGATATGTCACCGGCACGCTCATCATCCCTTTTTGCTTGCGCAACTGCTGCATCTTCACATAGTTGCTCAGTTTTGAGACTTCTGTCTTGACAGTCTGGAGACCGATCAGCCCGGCAAGTTCCTTCTCAGCTGTACCTGGCTCCGGATTCTGCTCCACAACACGTACCCGCTCCTGTTTTTCCGATGCAGGAGTGCCTTTCCGGCTATTTTCTTCTGCGACCTCAGCAGTATGCTCTGAGAGCGCCACATCATTTTGACTGCCGTCCGACGGTGTTATTTTAACCAACGTACTAAGCCATTCGCTTTCCGTTCCTGAAACATTTCCGTCTATCTTGGCCATGGTGGAGGCAAATCTGTAGAACAGCACACAATACTTGTCTACGGCCTCACTGTCAATCTTTCCCTTGCGCAGCACTACAGGAACCAGCATTGCCCCGTCGGGAGACTTTATGGTTATCACCCTGTCAAAAGCCTCTAGAAAGTCCTGGGCATCCTTTATAAGCGTCATGACAAAATCCCTGTTGAGAATAGTTTCCTGTGCGTCCCTGACACTCAACAATATCAGAAAAATTGTCATGCCCACCCCTTCTTTTCTGTTCAAGTCCAGGCCATACCCCAGCTGTCTGTAGCACATTATCGCATCCGTCAAGGCAAACGAAGCCAATTTCCAATCGATAACAAAACGAGTCTCTGTCTTTTCCCTCAGTTTCTGAAACTGCTCCCCGTCGTACATAGCCAGCAGTGCCTGCACAGATTCCATTCTGCAAAGTTCATTCAATTGGTGAAACAGATTAACGGCCGAACTGCGTAACTTCATAAATTGCTCTTGACTCATCTGCACCTGTGATTCCAAGCGGGCCATAGGGGCCGGAGTTGTCCCGGTAGTTCCTGACGTCTCTTTTTTTCTTGTAAATGAAATAGTTCCTTTCTTCAACCCATTCCTGAAATAAAAGCAGGCAACACCAGCCGAAGCCGAAAAAAGCCCGATAAAAAATGGTGTTCCTCCCATTCCGGCAACAATAGAAACAAAGCCGACACACAACATGATGGCTCCTACAAACAGAAGAATCACACCAAGCACCAGAAGGAAACATCCTCCAAGGGAAAAATCAGAATCATTCATAAGTCAAAGCCGGTTAAGTCAATATTGTTCAGACGGTGGTGCGGGCCAGCGCCTCATAGAGCGGCTCGCGCTCGCGGTAAAGGCGGTCGATGACCTCGCGCAGTGGGGTGTCACCGCGGTTCTCAAGGAGGGTGCGGCCGCCGGTGTCTTTCGACAGGCGGTTGAAGATGGTGTCGATGTCGGTCTTGACGTAGACGCAGTAGGTGAAGCGGGAGATGAGGTCGCGGCAGCCGGGGGTGGTGACAATGCCGCCTCCGAGGGAGAGGACGAGGGTGCAGCGGTGCATGTCCTCGAGGGTCTCGGGGTGCTCCGAGATGTGCTCTTCGAGGATGTCCTCCAGGCACTCCTCCTCGATCTTGCGGAAGCCGGGTTCTCCGACGGCGGCGAATATCCCGGAGATCGTCTTGCCCTCGCGCTCCTCGATGTAGGCGTCGGTGTCAATCATCGGGGCGCCGACCTTTGCAGAGAGCTCACGGGCCATGGTCGTCTTGCCCGCTGCCATAAAACCTATAAGGGAAATAATCATCGCAGTCTACTTAAAACAGGGTAAGGTCATCGTCTAAGGAGAATTCCACCACGTCGCCGGGTCTGGCACCGCCGCCGTCATTGTCACCGGCTCCGGCGTCATTGCGGTCCTCCGCGGAGGCTTCGGTGCTGCCGCTGCCGGGCCCTGCCGGATTGTCCCCATTGTCCTCATTATCCTGAGAATCAGCGGAGGCGGGGGATGCCGAAGGGTAGTTCAGACCTTCGAGGTCGTAGGTATCCTCCCCTGCGGGAAGATCCTCCGCATCCCGGGCATTGTCCCCGTCCGGAGCATTGTCCTCGGACTCCTCCTTCTGCAGGGGCTCTCCGAAGGCGATGGAGGCGATCTTCTCCCCCGCCCTCTTGCCCTTGGCGCGGAAGCCCTTGACGGCGATAAATTCCTCTGCGTCAATATCCGCCGGTTCCTTGGGCTTGTTGCCGGAGGGGACGAACTCGACGTGGACGGACGGCCAGCGGTCCTCTGAGACTGCCACCAGGCGGGCGCCCTCGTCGACGGGGATGAAGTTCTGGGAGGTATTGTCGCTCAGCTCGAAGCAGAAGCGCTTGATGTAGTAGTGGCCGGAGACCTTGTCCCAATAGATGGCGGTGTAGACCTTTGAGGGGTCGAATTTCTCCACTATCAGCAGGTCGCCCTGGAACCTGGTGCTCAGGTCGAGGCCGGTGGTGTAGAAGGTACCGTCCTTGCAGACGGCCAGGATGTGCTCGTCGCCCCGGAACTCGCCCAGCAGCTCGCCGCGGCCGTCCTCGTTGAGCCGGTCGATGTCGCGGTCAAACCACATCTGCTTGCCGCCTATGGTCGAGACGCCGGCGGCCCGGAGCAGGACCTTCTGAACAGGGTATTTGGTGACGATGTTGCCCATAGAGGCGCGTCCCTTGATGGCCAGCTGTGAGAAATCGTAATCGATAATCAGGCGCTTGAGGCCCGGGCGGGGACGGAGATAGACCTTGACGGTCTCGGCCTCGCCGTTGGGGTTGGCAGTGAGCCAGTAGACCTGCGAGCCGGGGGTGCCCTTGGTCAGGTCGTACCAGCGGTCGCGGATGATGCCGGTGACTGCAAAGCGCTTGGCGTACATGGTGCCGCCCTTGCCGTCGCGGTACACGGCATTGTATATGGTGCGGGTATCGCCGCGCTTGAAGACTGCGGCGTGGATGATGCCCTTCTCCACAAACTGCTTGTCGGTCACCTTGCGGAGGGTGTAGCGGCCGTCCTTGATGAAGACGATCACCTCGTCGATGTCGGAGCAGTCGCTCACGTACTCGGCCTCCTCTATCTTCTTGGCCGAGGTGCCGATGAAGCCCTCGGAGCGGTTGATGTAGAGCTTGGCGTTGGAGGCGACGACCTTGGTGGCCTCGATGTTCTCGAAGGAGGTTATCTTGGTGCGGCGGGGATACCTGGCGCCGTATTTATCCTTGAGGGACTGGAAATAGTCGATGCAGAACTCCGTCAGGTGCTCGAGATGGTAGCGCAGCTCGGCCTCTTTCTTCTCGATGGCGCGTATCTTGTCGGTGACGGCCTTGATGTCGAACTTGGATATCTTGCGGACCGGCTTCTCGACCAACTTCAGGATATCCGCGTCGGTAATCGGGCGGCGGAGCAGGTGCTGGTACCCGAGCATGGCGGCCTTCACGTCCTTGAGCTGCTTTTCCCAGGTGCGGGCGTCGTTCTCGAGGACCTTGTAGACCTTGTTCTCGAAGAAAATCTTCTCGAGGGAGGTGTAGTGCCACTCGCCCTCGACCTCGTCCAGACGGATGGTCAGTTCCTGGCGCATCAGCTCGCGGGTCCGCTCGGTGTTGTAGCGGAGCACGTCGTCCACGCCCATGAAGTGCGGCTTTTTGTCCTTGATCACGCAGGTGTTGGGCGAGATGCTGACCTCGCAGTCGGTACAGGCGTAGAGGGCGTCGATGGTCCGGTCGGGGGACGTGTCGGCGTAAAGCTGGATCACTATCTCGGCGTGCTCGGCGGTGTTGTCATCGATCTTGCGGATCTTGATCTTGCCCTTGTCGTTGGCCTTGAGTATGGAGTCTATCAGGTCTCCGGTGGTGGTACCGTAGGGTATCTCGGTGATGACCAGCGTATTCTTGTTGACTTTCTGGATGTTCGCCCTTACGCGGACTTTTCCTCCGCGCAACCCCCTGTTATAGGCCGATGTATCGGCATAGCCCCCAGTGGGGAAATCCGGTTCGAGGGTAAAATCCTCGCCTTTCAGCACGGCTATCGAAGCGTCCAGCAGTTCGTTGAAATTGTGCGGGAGTATCTTGCAGGCCAGTCCTACGGCAATACCCTCCGAGCCCTGGGCGAGCAGGAGCGGGAACTTCACGGGCAGATTGACCGGCTCCTTGTTACGGCCATCGTAGGAGTTGACCCACTCGGTGAGCTTGGGGTTGTAGAGCACCTCGTTGGCAAACGGTGTCAGACGGGCCTCGATGTACCTGCCGGCGGCGGCGGGGTCTCCGGTCAGGATATTGCCCCAGTTTCCCTGGCAGTCGATGAGCAGATCCTTCTGGCCGAGCTGCACCAGGGCATCCTTGATGGAAGCGTCTCCGTGAGGGTGATACGGCATGGTGGCGCCTACCAGACTGGCCACCTTGTTGAAACGTCCGTCGTCCTCCTCCTTCATCGCATGCAGAATCCTGCGCTGCACCGGCTTAAGACCGTCCTCGATATGCGGCACGGCCCTCTCCAGGATGACGTACGAGGCATAGTCCAGGAACCACTCCCTGTACATGCCCGAGAGCTTGTATTTCTTCGTGCCGTCGGAGATCACCTTGTCGAACTTGCCGGAGATTACCTCGTCCTCGCCGTCCTCGCCTGCGTAGGTGTCGGAGTCCGTGCCAGTATCGGCGTCGGCGTATGCGTCAGGGCCGGCATAGGCATCGGTTCCGGTGTCGGTTCCGGTGTCAGCTCCGGTACCTACGTCGGTGCCTAGATCGGCATAACCGCCGTCACCGCCGTCCTGTTCCAACGCACTCCCGCCGGACACATTTCCTATTCCGTTCCCAGAGGTCTCCAGGCCATCTTTTTCTTCGTCTTCTCTGCTCATCATTTTTCGTTTTTCAGCCGACAAAGATATTAAAAAAATTCAGATACGGGAAATGGAGACGCGCCCTCCCGTTCCACCTTCCGAAGGTGAGCTGAAATGGCCGGAAAGCAGCACACCTTCCGAAGGTGGAAGAGGAACAATGCGATGGGATGTACGGCCACAGCTACCTCTCGCGGGCATGCTGCAGTTCCTCACCTTCCGAAGGTGAGTAGAAACGACGGCAAAATGTCTCACCTTCCAAAGGTGCGCGGGTAAGGGGAAAATGCAAAACCGCGCTACAACAGTTCTGAGGGCATTCACAAGCAGACCGGTGAAATCCCACCTTCCGAAGGTGAGCGGAAACAGCCGGAAAGCAGCCCACCTTCCGAAGGTGGGAGAGGGACAATGCGATAGGATGTACGGCCACAGCTACCTCTCGCGGGCATGCTGCAGTTCCTCACCTTCCGAAGGTGTGCAGAAACGACGGCAAAACAGCTCACCTTCCGAAGGTGGAAGAGGAACAATACGATGGGATGTACGGCCACAGATACCTCTCGCGAGCATGCTGCAGTTCCTCACCTTCCGAAGGTGAGTAGAAACGACGGCAAAACAGCTCACCTTCCGAAGGTGAGCAGAAACAGCAGGAAAACAGCCCAGCTTCCGAAGGTGCGCGGAAATGGCCGGAAACGTCCGAGCCATACTCCTTCGGAAGGAGTAAGGAAAATGCGGGAAGGCACGACTCCTTCGGAAGGAGTAAGAGGCGGAGGACATTGCAGAACGGCCTTAACAGAGGCTGTAGGGGGCCCTGCAGCAATTCCACTCCTTCGGAAGGAGTAAGGAAAACGCGGGAAGGCACGACTCCTTCCGAAGGAGTAAGAGGCGGAGGATATTGCAGAACGACATCACAGAGGCTGTAGAGGCTCTGCGGAGATTCCACTCCTTCGGAAGGAGTAGGGAAAACGCGGGAAAGCGCGACTCCTTCGAAAGGAGTAAGAAGGAGTAGACCTAATACCCGAACGCCGCGAGCTTCCGCTTGTCGTCCCGCCAGTGGGGATCGACCTTGACGTAGAGCTGCAGGAAGACCTTCTTCTGGAAGAAGTCCTCCATGTCGATGCGGGCCTGGGTGCCGACGCGCTTGAGCGACGAGCCGCGGGCGCCGATGATGATGCCCTTCTGGGAATCGCGCATGACATTGATGACGGCGCGGATATCGTAGCGGTCGGCATTCTCCTTGAACTCCTCGATGACCACCTCGGTGCAGTAGGGAATCTCCTTGTCGTAGTTGGTGAGTATCTTCTCGCGGATGATCTCGGAGGCGAAGAAGCGGAGGTTGCGGTCGGTGAAGAAGTCCTTGTCGTACCAGGGCTCGCTCTCGGGCAGCAGTTCCACTATACGTCCGAACACCGGCTCCAGGCCGAACCGCTCCTGAGCCGAGACCGCGAATACTTCCGCATGGGGCACGGCGGCGGACCACTGCGCGGCCAGGGCGGCCACGGTCTGCTGGTCGCTCAGGTCGATCTTGTTGATGACGATGAGCACGGGGCAGTCCACACTGCACAGCCGCTCGACGTATTCCCGGTTCTTGTCTCCCTTCTCCACCACGTCGGTGACGTAGAGGATGATGTCGGCGTCCCCGATGGCGGTGTTGACGTACTCCATCATGGAGCGCTGGAGATTGTAGGCCGGCTTGAGGATTCCCGGAGTGTCGGAGTAGACTATCTGGTAGTCCTCTCCGTTGACAATGCCCATGATCCGATGCCGGGTGGTCTGGGCTTTGGATGTGATGATGGAAAGGCGCTCCCCGACAAGGGCGTTCATCAGCGTGGACTTGCCCACGTTGGGATTGCCTATGATATTGACGAAACCGGCGCGGTGCGGATTACTCATAGAAATTGAGTTTGAGCATGGTCACCTCCTCCTCGCTGAGGAATCTCCACTGGCCGCGGCGCAGGTTTTTCTTGGTAAGTCCGGCAAAATACACCCTGTCGAGCTTGCGTACCCTGTAGCCGAGGGCCTCGAACATACGGCGGACGATACGGTTGCGGCCGGAATGGATCTCGATGCCCACGATGCTGCGGTCATCTCCGTTGTAGGCCACCTCGTCGGCGTATGCGGGACCATCCTCGAGGTCCACGCCCTGTACGAGGCGGTCCATATCCTCGGGTTTGAGGTTCTTGTCGAGGGTCACCTGGTATATCTTCTTCTTCTGGAATGAAGGATGAGTCAGTTTCTCGGCGAGCTCACCGTCGTTGGTCAGCAGCAGCACTCCGGTCGTGGACTTGTCCAGACGTCCTACGGGGAAAATGCGCTCGGGGCACATATCCCTGCTGATGAGCTGCATCACGTTCTTGTCGGCGTGGGGGTCGCTGGTGGTGGTCACGAAGTCCTTGGGCTTGTTGAGCAGGACGTAGACCTTCTTCTCGCCGCGCAGACGCTCTCCGTTGAAGCGGACATCGTCATCCGCGGGATTGACCTTCACTCCCATCTCGGTGACAACCTGTCCGTTGACGGTCACCAGACCGGCGGAGATGTACTCGTCGGCCTCGCGGCGGGAGCAGATGCCGGAGTTGGCGATAAACTTGTTGAGACGCACCATGCCGTCGTCCTCCTTCACCACTGCGGGTGTCTGGGGCACACGGGGCTTCTCCATGCCGGGGTGTTCGGAGCGGAGACGGTGCTCGAAGCCGCGGCGCTCCTTAAACTGACGGTCGGGACGGTCTCCCCCGACGAAAGGTCTGCCGCTCTTTCCGCGGAATCCCGGCTTGTTGCCGCCGAATCCGGACTTTCCTCCGCGGAATCCGGGCTTGTCACCACCGTGGAGTCCCGATTTGTCCCCGCGGAATCCGGGTTTGTCACCGCCGCGGAAGGCAGGTCTGTCCCCACCCCGGAATCCGGGCTTGCCGGCTCCGTCCTGACGGCGTCCACCGTAACCGGGCCGGTCGCTGCGGAAGTCCTGTCTGTCATTGTCCCTGTGGAAATTCCCGCCATGCTGCCCGGGCCTTGAGAATCTGCCTTCGGGGCGTCCCTCACCGTTGCGGTCGAAGGTCCTGCGGGGTCTGTAAGATGGTTTCTCTCCGGAAGCCCTGTAGTCTCTGTGTTCTGTTGTCCTGTACTCTGCGCGGTCCTGCCCCTCCCGGGTCTGCGACCGCCTGATGCGTGGTCTCATGTCGATAGCTATCTTAAATTTTTACTGAAATTGCGTGCAAAGGTATGTCAATCGGAGATAATTTCCTATTTTTACAACATCATTTTCTAAAACGTGTGAAAGTCATGAAGAGGAGAATATCAGCCACCCCCCGCCGCAACCGCCGCCTCACCCTTGCCGCCGAGAACATCGCCATGGCATTCAGGGCCATCAGGTCCAACAAGCTCCGGTCTTCCCTGACCATAGCCATCATTGCCCTCGGAATCACCTCCCTGGTGGGCATCCTCACCGCCGTCGACTCGATGGACGCCACCCTCAAGGACGCCTACAGCCGTATGGGCGCCGGCATCATCAACATCCGCTCGCTCTATTCCATGCCCGCCGGCATGCACCGTATCCGCAACCAGCGGGAGATATCCAGAGCCCAGGCCGAGCGGTTCACCGACTACTACCGCGCCCCCGCGACAGTCACCATCTTCACCACCGTCCTCTCCGGCACCAGGGCCGAGGCAGGACAGAAGCGCACCAATCCCACGACCGACGTCATCGCCACCGACGGCAACTATATGAAGCACAATATGCTGGAACTCTCCTCCGGCCGCAGTCTCTCGGCAGCCGACGTGGAGGGAGGCCGGTTCTATTGTGTCATAGGGGACAATGTGGCCCGCACCCTCTTCGAAGCGCAGGACGACCCGGTGGGCCAGACGGTGCATATCTCGGGACGCAGCTATATAGTAATAGGTGTAACGGCTCCGGTGGGGAACAATGCCGGGGGCAGCATGGACGACAACATCCTGGTGCCCTACACCAATGCCCTGGCCAATCTCGCCGCATCCACCCCCGACTTCACGATCGGCATCCTCCCGGAACCGTCCGTTAGCTCCGAAACAGCCGCTACCGAGGCCGAAATGACATTCAGGGCAGTCCGGAGGCTGGCCCCGTTCGACGACGCTGACTTCCGCATCACCCGCAGCGAGGCGGTCATCGAGGAGCTGAACTCCACGATGCGCACCCTCACCATCGCCGCCATCGTAATCGGACTGGTCACCCTTACAGGAGCGACAGTAGGCCTGATGAACATCATGCTGGTATCGGTACGCGAGCGCACCAGGGAGATCGGCACGCGCAAGGCACTGGGAGCAGCCTCGAAACGTATCAGGGCACAGTTTCTGATGGAGTCGGTAATCATCGGCCAGACCGGCGGCCTGATAGGCATAGTCGCCGGCATCCTCATCGGCAACATCATCGCCGCCGTCATGCAGGCCTCCTTCGTCATCCCCTGGCTCTGGATGCTTCTGGCCATCGCCCTCTGCATGGCCGTCGGCATCCTCTCGGGCTACATCCCCGCAAAACGCGCCGCCGCCCTCGATCCTATCGAGTGCCTGCGGTACGAATGACGCTACCGCAAAGGCAAAACGGCCTCAGGCTTTCGGAACTCAGGCTGGCGGAACTGCGGGCAACGGTAAGTACTGCAGCACTTAAAATCCACAAAGTCCTTGTTATCAACAGCTTCTCAAAAGCACGTGATCTTTTCGACATCCTTTAAAAGGCCGAAAAGATCACGTTATATCAGCAAATATCTGATTATCCAGAGATTACAAAATAGACCCGCTACTCTGCTTCCCATTGGTAAAATACCGGCAATAGGTCGACCGTGACGTCCAGGGCTTCAGTCAGAAAGTTGCCATAGACATTTGTTATCCAGTTGCGCCGGAGGGGAATGCTGGAGGCCGTGAAAGGGGCGCACACCTGAGAGCCGGTAGCGGCGTCGGTAAGGGTGAGGGTAAAGTCTATCAGGGTCTGGTCCTCTTCCGGAGCGGCAAGGAAGTAGTCAAATGAAATCTGTCCGGTAGGGTCGTCAGCAAAACTCACGGGCACGGATACCTCAACGGGCTCAAGCGGTCCGTCCATCTGCCCGGACATCTCCCCCGTCAAGGCATTGTACACTGTGAAAATGTGGGAAAACGCCACTTCGGCACGGATCTGCGTCAGGTCCACTACCGGCTCAGGCAGCCAGTCAAGGTCATCCGTGTAGAGGCGGATCTGGCCGAAAGGACGGGTAAGGGTTGCTTCAAGAGGCTGATCGTCGCTCAGTTCAGCGACACTGAGTACTGCACAGAAGGCATCGTGGCCGTCCTCGCTGTTGATGTAGTTGTCGGTATTGAGGGCTATCTGCGTCAGACCGGCCTCAGTTCCATAATACAGGTCCGCATAGCTGCCGTCCTCTCCTTCGGAGGCGCAGTCAGCCCAGAAGACCAGCTCATAGGTGCCGCCGGCAACGAGATGCACATCCTCGAACACAGCGCCAAGATCCTGTACGGGCGCCACATACCTGGCCCCCGAGAAAACTCCGTCCTCATAGACCTCAAGGATGCAGCGGTTGACTGAGGTACCGTCACCGGGATTCTCAGCGCTTTTCACCGATACCGGGACAGAAGGCAGCACAGCCGATACTGTTATGCCCAGTTCCTGCTCTCCGGACACCACGTCAGCTGGTACCTCCCGCTGGCAGGAACCGGGCAGCAATACCGCACACACCGCTCCGAAGAGCATTGCAAAAGCTGTATGGTTCTTTTGAACGCTCATCTCTATTCGGTTACCGGAGTTCCATTGACGGTGATATTGCTTCCGCCATCATAGTATTCGATACTTCCTTCAACCTTGCAATTCTCTCCGTAGGTGATGGTCACGCCGTTAGCGGCATCTGTATTTGCCCTCACGTACATAGCGGGAAGAGCACCTGATTTATCGGCTGTTATAACCGAATTATCAATTGTCAGCACCGTCGGAAAAAGGTAACCTTTACTATTGTCATTTCCTACCGTGATGGCGGCCAGAGGTACGGCATTCCCCGTTCCCCACTTGTCAATATAGTTGTCCTTAGCGTCATCAGCTGTATCTCCCTCCCCGTTGCTTGCATCATACACTAACTTCAGGTGGCTATCGGTTATCTCAGCCGTCCCCGCGCGTAAAATCATAGCATGCATGGAGCCTTGCAATGTACATCCTGAAACAGTGATGTCAGATGGTAAATTCATAAGCACGGCAGACATACCTACCAGTTCCGAATTGTAAAGTTCTATTTCCGCATTGTGAATTGGAGTGGAAGCATTCGTTCCGACCGCAAAAGAATATGCGGTGATGCTGGAGTTCCTTACCGTTACCTCGCCGGGGTCACCGCTCGGTGCAACGCCTATACCGGCTCCAGCGGAAGTCATTGTCACGTTTTCCAATGCGACAGACCCTCCAGCTGATGCCATAACAAGAAAACGAACGGCCCCATACGGTTCAGACGATTTGACCGTCCCGTTCATTAGAGTCAGGCTGGAGGTACCGGACGTACTCATTGTCCCGTGAAGCGTAAGACTGTGCCCGTCCAGATCCATAACCACTTCCTTACCGTCTGCGACTGCTGATGCGCCGGTTATTGTGACATCTCCGGTAAGCCTTGCATATCCACCCTCTTCAAGCACTGTAAGAAGTGTCTGAGCATCACTTACCTCAGTTTCCGGTATTATCTCATTGTATTCCCCATCAAAGTCCGGCACTATGTCCACCTCAATCTCAGTGCGGTCAGTCAGCAGATTGCCCCGGACGTTGGTGATGTAGTTGCGGCGGACGGGGATGCTGGAGAATGTGTAGGGATCGGCGGCAGGAGTGTTTCCGTCTGCTGTGGTATAGAAATTCATGGTAAAATCTGCGATGGCGTCCTCAACGTCCGTGGCCAGCAGGTAGTCGAATGTCAGGTGGCCGGTTGCGGGATCATAGGGAGGCACAGTTGCCGAGTAGGTTACGGGAATCAGGTCGGAAAGTTCTCCCGTCGTCAGGTCAATGGAAGTATAGACTTTGGTAAATGCAATCTCCACTTTGGCAGGCTTCATGGTTTCCACCGGAATATCAGCATAATCAGTAGAATAAATATTGAGCTGGCCGAAGGGGCGGGTCAGGTCGGCGGACACGCTGACAGGACCGGCAGCAAG
>CALVDH010000018.1 GCA_944326235.1 uncultured Bacteroidales bacterium
AACGCCGACGGCCTCTATGTCATCGACTACGCCAAGGCCAAGAGCGCCATCAACGCCTGGGCCGACCTCATCCTGACCACCCAGGGCAATGGTGACGTAGCTTTCGCCACCGAGTTCCGCGCCAAGAACGGCGGCATCACCCCCGCCCTCCAGGCCGACCTCGACCGCATCAACGCCGCAGGCATTCCCAAGGACATCCAGTTTATCCAGGGTCCCGATGTGCTCTTCAAGTAAATCCATGGCAGCAGCGGCCGTCCTCCTGGCACTGGCCGCTGCCTCCTCACTCACAGTATCGTCCTGCCGCGGCAACAGCGGCGGGACCGATACTTTCATACCCGCCGTCCCCGACTGGTCGGATGCCGCCGCATGGTACATCTCGCAGCCCTCTGGGGACAATGCCCCCGCAGCGGACATTTTCTACATCCTCCCCACCTGCATCTGGGACTGGACCGCCGCGGACGGGCAGACCTGCCGCTACTCCGACTACACCCGCACGGACCATATCGAGGCATTCCTCCCCTCGGTGGAGCTCGCCGAGGACATTTTCGCCCAGGGACAATACGGGTTCTACTGCCCCTACTACCGGCAGATCTCCCTCAACGTCTGGATGGACGGAGAGGCGGCGGTAGAGGAGCTCTTCCCCCTGTCGATGGAGGACGTCAGCGCGGCATTTGACTATTATCTGGACAATTACAATCAGGGCAGGCCCTTCGTCCTCGCAGGGTTCAGCCAGGGCGGCAAGGCAGTGGTAGAGCTGGTCAAGCACCTCCCCGCCCCGGCCTATGAACGGATGGTGGCCGCCTACGCCATCGGCTACCGCATCTCTGACGAGGAACTGGCGCAATACCCCCAGCTGCGCCCCGCCGTCGACTCGACCGGCACCGGCACCGTCATCTGCTACAATTCCGTTGCCACCCCCGATGCGGCCTGCGCGGTCCTCTCCCCCTCCGACATCTGCATCAATCCGGTGAACTGGACCATTGACGCGGTACCGGCTTCCCTCAATGACTCGGTGACCGTCACCGTCGACACGGACCACCACCTGCTGATAGTGGACGGCCTCGACCCGGAGCAGTACTGGATGCCCTCGCTCGCCCCCATGTTTTCCAAAGGCAACTACCACCTGCAGGAACTCACCCTCTACCAGGACCATCTGAGGCGCAACACCGCCCTCCGCATCCGTAATTTTTCCGATAAATAAATGAAACACCTACATCTTTTCCGCGCTGTATCCGCCTCTGCGGTTATTGCTCTTGTCATTATTTCATGCGGCAGACAGGCCCTGCCGTGGTATGAGGATACCGGACGGCTGTGGGAGGATTACATGGCTGCGGTCGAGGACGCGGAGGTGGCCACGGCAGAGGAGATGAATCCGGACCTGGCGGCCATCATATCGCCGGAAGAGAGCCCGCAGATAGAGTGGCTGGAGCGGGACGGCCGGACATTCGTGCTGGTAGGCTCGGCGATGACGGAGGAGGACAGCCGGTACTGGGAAAGCGGACAGGCTGATATGTTCCTGCTGGATGACCGCCTGCCCTGGGTGACCCTGCCCTACGACCTGACCGACCATCTGAAAGCCGACGTCCGCCAGACCGATGACCACGGCATAGAGATGCGCGTCATCCAGATGCTCGGCCTGCCGCCTGACTGCGGCTACGATCATATTGTCCTGTTCTGGGCTGAGAAAGACAGCCTCTTCCGCCCTACCCCCGACCCGGAAATCCATGACAGCGAAGTCCTCCTCGACTTCCGCGACGACGTAGACCCCCGCTACCGCGCCTGGTTCGAGGACTACTGCCGGACCGCCTACCACTCCGACACCCCCTACCCCTGGACCCGCCTCGGCTACACCTACGACTGGCACAGCGGCACCCCCTCGGCCACCGGCCCCGCCGAGTTCATTGTCCGCCCATCCACCCGCGTCATTGTCCGCGACATCCTGCCTGTCCCAGACTGGTACCGCACCGTCACACGCTGACCCGCCAGGATTTCGGGGAAACCGGGTATTTTGGGCCAAAAGATTTTGGGGAAACGGATAATTAGCTGTAATCAGAGCTTATCCACCTCTTCCTGAGAAAGACCTGTAGTCTGCGCGATGAGCTCCGGGGAGAGGCCTTTCGCCTTCATGTTTCTGGCTATGTCGCAGATGGCCTCGGTCCGACCTTCGGCTCTGCCTTCAGCCAGCCCTCTCTCCCTTCCTTCCGCCCGGCCTTGAGCCACACCCTCGTCCAGCCCCTCTTCGCGGGCAGTGTTGAGAACGTCCCACTGAATGCGGCGGTTCTCGATGTGACGCTCGTAGGCCCTGCGCTCCTCCTTCGAAAGGCACGATATCTGAAGCTGCCTGCGGGCAAGACGGAGACCCTCCACCTGGGTATTCTCGTCGATCTTTCCAGACTTGAGGAACCTGATCCACTCATCTAAAGGAGTCACAGCATGCTGGTTGAACTCGTTTACCCTAAGTATGTAGTACTCCGGGAAAAGATCTCCCGCATCATGCTTCGTGAACTTCTCCTGCTGCTTTACGGAGAGCCGCAGGGTGTCTCCCGTGTGCACCCCCTTGAATACCGACTTTCCGTGATAGATGTAGTCGCTGCCCTGACCGATGTCGAAGTAGACGATGCTTATGGAGTACACCTTTCGCACCTGGGAATACTCGTCGCCCTCGTAGATGTACTCAGTGATGGCCTTGGACGTCCCGTAGAGCATCCTCTGGAAATAGTAAATCTCGGCGTTGTTCTGTATCTCGATAATAATCAGCTCTCCTTTGGAATTCTCGGCGAGCGCGTCCACCCGGTTGAACTTGTCGTCGGGGGTCTCCTTGTTGCCCTCGCTTTCGAGCATGCGCTTGATTACGACCTTCTCTCCGAGCAGCTCACTCAGAAAACTCTCCAAGACAGCGAAATTGGCCTTCTGCCGCAGCAGCCGCTTCATGGCCCAGTCAAAGCGGATTACTTCATCTCCATAATAAACCATATCTTCCTCCTTTTTCTGCAAATTTAAGTATAAATCCGATTTCACCCGCGCCGGCAGAGTAAAAATCCAGATGCCGTCTGCTAAAATTAGTATCTTTGCCGTATGAAATTCCTCAACGCATATCGTCCTGCAGTGCTGTCAGCAGTCATCGTCGTACTTCTGTCAGCAGCCTGCCGGCAGGAAGGGCCGACAGCGCGGCCTGAAATAGCAGATATCCCGATGTACACACAACTGCTGCTGAAAGGAAATGTCAGGAGCGTGCGTGATTCCATTGTAGTACAAGACCATCCTGAACTCACGGAGATCATTGACATGACATTCGATGAAGACAGGAACCTGATATCCTATTCTGTAAACGGGAAGAGACAAGAAACTGATCATAACCCTTCGCACCTTCAGTATGAGCATACTAAGACAATTTATGCTTTTTTCGTATATCCGGATTTCTGGCAGGATACATACATCATGTCCGACTACGGTATAAGCATATCCAACGGTGAAGAGACCACCGACACACTGAGAGTAGATACATCGTGGGATAAGAACGGCCTGTTTACCGAAATCAGGTGCTTTTTCAATGGAGAACTCTCAAGCATCAGTTCCGTCATGAGAGAAGACGGTGAAATGGTACCATTTGAGAACAAAGATGCTGAGATTGAAAAATACCTGTATGATGAGAAAGGGTATCCACGCCGATGCTTCTACTTCGAATACGATGGCTCCGTGGAACTGGCCAAGTACTTTAGGTTCGAAGAACCGGACAGCCACGGTAACCCTCTGTTCATCCATGCAGTAATCTCTTCGACCTGGGCTTTCAGTGTATTCAGGGAGATAACATACTACTGACGGACCGCCTATCGAACCGTCACCCACTGACCCGCCAGGATTTCGGGGAAACAGAAAAGTGGCGCAGATGCTGTAGTCAAAACTTGTCAATCTCTTCCGGAGATAGACCGGTAGTCCGTGCGATCAGTTCCAAGGAGAGGCCCTGCGCTTTCATATTCCTCGCGATGTCGCAAATGGCCTCAGTCCTGCCTTCTGCTCTGCCTTCCGCCCGGCCTTGAGCCACACCCTCGTCCAGCCCCTCTTCGCGGGCAGTGTTGAGAACGTCCCACTGAATGCGGCGGTTCTCGATGTGACGCTCGTAGGCCCTGCGCTCCTCCTTCGAAAGGCACGATATCTGAAGCTGCCTGCGGGCAAGACGGAGACCCTCCACCTGGGTATTCTCGTCGATCTTTCCAGACTTGAGGAACCTGATCCACTCATCTAAAGGAGTCACAGCATGCTGGTTGAACTCGTTTACCCTAAGTATGTAGTACTCCGGGAAAAGATCTCCCGCATCATGCTTCGTGAACTTCTCCTGCTGCTTTACGGAGAGCCGCAGGGTGTCTCCCGTGTGCACCCCCTTGAATACCGACTTTCCGTGATAGATGTAGTCGCTGCCCTGACCGATGTCGAAGTAGACGATGCTTATGGAGTACACCTTTCGCACCTGGGAATACTCGTCGCCCTCGTAGATGTACTCAGTGATGGCCTTGGACGTCCCGTAGAGCATCCTCTGGAAATAGTAAATCTCGGCGTTGTTCTGTATCTCGATAATAATCAGCTCTCCTTTGGAATTCTCGGCGAGCGCGTCCACCCGGTTGAACTTGTCGTCGGGGGTCTCCTTGTTGCCCTCGCTTTCGAGCATGCGCTTGATTACGACCTTCTCTCCGAGCAGCTCACTCAGAAAACTCTCCAAGACAGCGAAATTGGCCTTCTGCCGCAGCAGCCGCTTCATGGCCCAGTCAAAGCGGATTACTTCATCTCCATAATAAACCATATCTTCCTCCTTTTTCTGCAAATTTAAGTATAAATCCAGTTCCCCTGGAAATAAATTTCCTTTACTCCTGATTTTCCGTTATATTTGATTAAAAATTCTATTGTATGAAAAAATCAATTATTTTAACTATTGTAGTGACTTTTGCTGCAGTTGCAACATTTTCATGTATTGACAAAAGCAAGGCCGTCAAGTCTTTTGACGAGGTCAAAGATCTTAAGGCAGAGCAAATACCCATATCGGAGATATTGAATATCAACAATATCATAAAACTTGAAAATTATATAGTCCTGCAGAACACCGGTGAGGGCGGAGACTATTTCTACTTTGTATACTCTTATCCTGATATCCGGTTTCTATATTCTTTCGCCCATAACGGACGGGGACCGGAGGAGTACCTGATGCCCTCTGTCATTAAGAATACGCATGGAAACGTAATCGGACTCAGGGACCACGCCACCGACGTCATTGCCTTTTATGAACTTTCGGATACAGCTGCGCATCTGAAGTTCAGCAAGACATTCAAGACTCCGGACATAAACCGTTTCTTATGGGAAATAAATGTTATCGAGGATTCATTACTACTTGTAAAGCATCAAGGTTACAATACGGGAGCGCGTGAACTGTGGAATCTGTATAACGGTAAGATGATGGACAGCATAGGCAACTCCTTCCCGAAGTTGCCGCACAAGATGGGAAAGAATTATTACTCAATATTCGATGACTATCTTATATCCGCTTCGGACAATCGTTTTGTTATAAGTTACAATTTCATTGACCGACTTGAGATGGGAGAGGTCATAGATGGAAAAATACACCTGACGGAATTCACTGGGGCAAAACAGCCGCCAAAGTTCCATCTATACGGAGATGATACCTCTACAGAATTCAGTATAGACCGGAATATAGTGACATACGAGAATGTTTATGCGGGAAAGGATTATATCTATGCCCTCTATTCAGGCAAGCGGCTTGATGATACGGAAGCCAACCACTCCTCATCCATAGAGGTCTACACCTGGACCGGCGAGCCCGTACAACTGCTGAACTTGGATACCCCCATAGCATATTTCGCAGTGGATGAGCAAAATAGAGCAATATATGCTGTGAATCCGGAAATACATGAGGACAAAATATTAAAATACATCTTCTGATATGATGGGTCTTTGGGCCTGGGACATATAAAAAAAACACAACCCCGCAAGGAGTTGTGTCCCGAGTGGAGCATACCGGAGTCGAACCGGTTACCTCGACACTGCCAGTGTCGCGCTCTAGCCAAATGAGCTAATGCCCCTCCACTATTATGAAAAAGTGTCGCAAAGATACGGTAATTTTTCTATTTACAAAATTATTTTTCTACAGCCAGCCGAAAATCATGATGACGGCTATGACTATCGGGGCCACATACTTCACCATAAAGAAGATGGCGTTGTACAGCCGCTTGTTGGGCAGGGTGCCGCCGTTGGAGAGCTCGTCCACAAAATCCTTCCGGCCGAGTTTCCAGCCGACGAATATCACAATGAAGAGTCCGCACAGGGGCATCAGCAGGTTGGCCGATATCATGTCGAAGAAGTCGAAGAAAGTCTTGCCGAGGACGTGCACGTCGGAGAGCACGCCGCCGGAGAGGGCACACAGGGTGCAGAGCACCAGGCAGACGGCGCTGGAGAGCAGTACGGCCATGCGGCGCTTCATCCTGCAGGCCTCTATCAGATAGGTTACGGACACCTCTAAGAGGGAGATGGACGAGGTGATGGCCGCGATGAAGAGCACGAAGAAGAAGAGTATCGCGATGACTCCGCCGGCGGCTATCTGGTCGAAGATATCGGGCAGCACCACGAAGAGCAGGCCGGGACCCTCGCTGGGGGAGATACCGAAAGCGAAGACGGCGGGCATGATGGCCAGTCCGGCCAGGATGGCAAAGAAGGTGTCGGAGATGGCGGTCAGCGAGGAGAGCTTGACGATCTTCTCCTGCTTCTTGACATACGAGCCGTAGGTCAGAATCGTCGCGCAGCCGATACTCAGGGAGAAGAAGGCCTGGCCGAGGGCGTTGAGGAAGGTGTTTCCGGTGACCTTGGAGAAATCTGGCTTAAAGAGGAACTCCAGACCGGCTCCGGCCCCGGGCAGGGTCACCGAGCGGATGGCGATGATAATGATGGTCAGGAAGAGCAGCGGCATCATGACCTTGGTATAGCGCTCGATGCCGTCCTTGATGCCGGCCAGCAGCACCAGGGCTGTCAGAGCTAAGAAAATATAGGTGTAGAGTATCGTCCTCCAGGGAGTGGATACGGCCGCGGCGAAGAAGTCCTCCGACGAGCCCTGTTCGGGCAGGGTGAACGACACGGCATGCACGAGGTAGTCTATCGTCCAGCCTCCCACCACGCAGTAGAAGGATATCAGAGCCACGGATGCCAGCACGCCGAGCACGCCGACCAGTCCCCAGTGTCCCTTGGGTGACAGCACCTTAAAGGCCTTCACGGCATTGACCTGACTGCGGCGTCCGACCACGAACTCCGACATCATGATGGGCAGGCACAGCAGGAATACCAGCACGAGGTAGATGATGATGAATGCCGCGCCGCCGTTGGTACCCATCAGGTAGGGGAAGCGCCAGAGGTTGCCCAGTCCGATAGCCGAGCCGGCCATGGCTACGAGCACGCCGAAGGAGGATTTGAAGTTGTCTCTCATTTTCTGGTAAGTATTAGGAATGAATAATAAAGTCCGGTCTTTTCATCTAAATAACGCTCGGAACGGCTCTCCACCTCCCACAGCTCAGGGTCCACATCCGGGAAAAATACCTCCGCATCCCCGATGACCGTCTCCACCTCAGTGATATACAGGCGGCCGGCAAGGGGCATGGCGGCACGGTAGAGCTGTCCGCCTCCTATGACGAACACTTCATCCGAAGCGCCAGCAGCATCCGCACCGGCAGCAGCGACAGCAGCCTCCAAGGACGGTAGGAACTCCGCCCCGCACTCGGGAGCGGCAGTATGCGAGCGGCTTACCACGATGTTGCGCCGTCCGGGAAGAGGACGCCCGCCGAGCGAGAGCCAGGTATTGTAGCCCATGATGACGGGATGGCCGGTGGTCACCCGCTTGAAGTACTTCAGGTCGCCGGAGATGTGCCAGGGCATCCGGTTGCCCTTTCCGATGGCGCCGTTGGCGGCTTTTGCGACGATTAGCGATATCATAGGCTCGATTCTGATAAGTTGAAATGAAGTTCAAAATTAAGGAAAATTTTCGGGAAATTGTGCTACTTTTGTAAGGTTATGATACTGATAATCGACGACGACGACGCCATAAGAGCATCCCTGACCTTCCTTCTGAAGCGCTCGGGCCTGACCGCCAAGGCCGTCCCCGGTCCGAAGGAGGCCCTGGACGAGGTGCGGCTGCAGGAGCCGGAGCTGATTCTGATGGACATGAACTACTCCCTGTCCACTACCGGGGAGGAGGGGCTGGAGCTGCTGCGCAAGATCAAGATATTCGCCCCGGCGGCCCCCGTCATCCTCATGACGGCCTGGGGCAGCATCAGCCTCGCCGTGGAAGGCATGCGCCTCGGGGCCTTCGACTTCATCACCAAGCCCTGGGACAATATGGCCCTGATGGACCGCATCCGCACCGCCCTGCATCTGAACTCAGAACGGCAGGAGGAGGCGGGCACCACCGGCAGGGGCTTCGACAAGATCATCGGCAACAGCCCCCAGATCAAGGAGGTGCTGGACGCAGTGACCCGCGTGGCCCCCACCGGCGCCTCGGTGCTCATCACCGGGGAGAGCGGCACGGGCAAGGAGCTCATCGCGGAGGCCATCCACCTCAACTCCCCCCGCAGCAGCGGCCCCTTCGTCAAGGTCAATCTCGGCGGCCTGAGCTCCAGCCTCTTCGACAGCGAGATGTTCGGGCACAAGAAGGGCGCCTTCACCGACGCCTGGACCGACCGCAAGGGCCGGTTCGAGCTGGCCGACAAGGGTACCATCTTCCTCGACGAGATAGGCGAGCTGGAGCCCGTCTGTCAGGTCAAGCTCCTGCGTGTGCTCCAGGACCGCACCTACGAGCCGCTGGGCGAGAGCATCCCCCGCCGCACCGACGTCCGGGTGGTCTCGGCTACCAACCGCGACCTGCAGGAGATGGTCCGCCAGGGCCTCTTCCGCGAGGACCTGTTCTACAGGCTCAACCTCATCCCCATACACCTGCCGCCGCTGAGGGAGAGGAGGGAGGACATCCCCCTGCTGGTGCAGTATTTTACCCGCAATGCCGGAAGCCGCGCCGTATTCTCCCCGGAGGCGATGGAATACCTCCGCCGTCTCCCCTATCCGGGCAATATCCGCGAGCTCAAGAACATCGTCGAGCGTGCCCTCATCCTCGGCGGCAGCGGGACCATCTCCCGCGATGACGTGGTCCGCTGCACCGGCGCCCCCGATGAGCACGGCGCTGCCTCCGGAACAGCCTCCCCGGACTCCGGAGCCCCGGCCCAGACCCTCGAGGAGATGGAGAGGGACCGCATCCTCCGCACCCTGAGCGACTGCAACGGCAATGTCTCCCGCGCCGCCGCAGCCCTGGGCCTCACCCGGGCCTCCCTCTACCGCCGCATCGAAAAATTCAAAATCAACATTTAGGACCATGGGATCAAGAGGATACTTCCGGCTCATAGCGGTGCTGCTCGTGGCGGTCGTGGCGGCCTCCATAGGATTTGCCCTCATGATGGCGGACGAGGGGACGGGCAGCTGGATATACGTCGCGGCGCAGGTGCTGTTGATAGCTGCCGTTGTCCTCCTGGTGATATTGTATCAAAAGACCATAAAGCCGCTGAACACCCTCTCCGGAGGCATCGACCTGATCAAGGAGCAGGACTTCTCCACCCGTCTGAGACCCGTGGGGCAGAAGGACGCCGACCGCATCATAGAGCTGTTCAACCGCATGAGCGACCGCCTGCACAACGAGGAGCTGCGGATTCAGGAGCAGAACCACTTCCTCGACCAGCTCATCGCCGCCTCCCCGGCCGGGGTGCTGATCATGGACATCGGCCACCGCATCGACTCGTCAAACCCGGCATTGGACCGGATGCTCGGAGTCCGGAGCATTGAGCCTTACCGCGGACAGCTCCTGCAGGACAGCCCCCTGCCCCTGCTCAGACTGCTCGCCGGACTGCAGCCGGACGAGGGCCGCATCCTCCAGACCGACCCCCTGCACATCTACCGCTGCACCCTCTCGTCCTTCATGGACCGGGGTTTCCCCCACCCTTTCTACATGGTCGAGCCCCTGACCGAAGAGCTGTACGAAGCCGAGAAGAGGGGTTACAAGAAGGTCATCCGCGTCATCTCCCACGAGGTCAACAACACCATGGCCGGCATCACCTCGGCCCTCTACGCCATACAGCAGACCTCCACGGACTCCGGGGACGGGGACACCGCCGCAATGCTGTCGATACTGCTCTCGCGGATAGACCGGATGAGCCGCTTCATCACCGACTACGCCTCGATGGCCAGGATTCCAGACCCGGTATGCAGGCCGGTGGACGCCTGTGCCTTCCTGCACCGCGTGCTGCCCTTCCTGGAGAGCCTCAGGGGCCAGAAACAGATAGCGTTCGTAACCGAGATAGATGAGAAGGCCGGAGAAGTGCCGATAGACCAGGTGCTGATGGAGCAGGTGCTGACCAACATCGTCAAGAACGCGGTGGAGGCCTTCCCGGACGGTTCGCCCGACGCCCGCATCACCGTCACCGCCCGCCCCGGCTACTGGTGCGTGGCCGACAACGGAGCCCCCATCCCCGAGGAGACCGCCCGCCACCTCTTCACCCCCTTCTTCTCCACCAAGCCGGACGGCAAGGGCATAGGCCTGATAGTCATCCACGAGATCCTGACCCGCTCAGGCATCCGTTTCAGCCTGGGTACCGGGGAGGACGGCGTCACACGCTTCGAAATGTTCTTCCGGAAATAGATTATCAGCGGACAGTCACCTTTCCGTTCTCCAGGGTGAACTCAAAGGGCATACAGTACTCCATGAGTTCTATCACGGAGAAGAGCGGCTCGGAGTAGAATGTAGAAGTCAGACTGTAACCCCAAACTGCTTCGTTGACTACTGAGAATTCCACTCCGTACCACCGCTCGAGTATCCGGAAGACTTCCGGCATAGGCATGTCATCGAAGACCAGGTTGCCGTCCATCCAGGCTATGTCCTTATATATGTCGTCCCTGTAACTCAGCCGGGGAGCCGGATCGCCGTCCGCGAAGACCACCGACTCGTTGGGGCTCATGCGGATTACCTCCTTGCGTCCCTCGCCTGAATTCATGTAATGATAGGCCACAGACCCCTCGAAGAGCGTGACCTCGGATTCTGTATCGTCACAGTAGCTTCTTACCAGGAATGACGTGCCGAGCACCTCTATATCTATCCCCTTGTCAGTCGAGACGACCATCGGATGCAGGGTGTCCCTGGCCACCTCGAAGAACGCCTCGCCCGAAAGGCTCACCCGCCTGCTGTCTCCGGTGAAAACCGGAGGATAGGAGAGCCTGGTATCGGCATTGAGCCACACCGTACTGCTGTCGGGCAGCGTAACCTTGCTTACCACTCCCCTGTGAGTGTAGACCGTCACGTCCTCCATCGCAGCGGCCGCCTGCTCCTGGCCGGTGCCGGCCGCCCGTCTGTCTCCGGTCATGAGGAAAATATTGACGGCAAGGAGGACGGCAACAGCGGCAGCAGCTGAAAAATAACCGGTCCTGAGCCAGAATTTCTTTCTCTCCCGGCTCTTCTGCCTGCGGCGCGGGTATTCTTCAGCCACCTCCCCCGAGATATCCCAGAGAAGCTTAAGCCTGGCGAAATACTTCTTGTTCTCCGGACTCCTGTCAAGCCACTCGGCGATGGCCTCCACCTCATGAGAGCCGGCCTCGCCCTTGAGATATTTTATCAGTATGGTCTTGTTCATAGATAGTCTTTAAAATGTTTCCTGAGTTCCAGCATGGCTTTCTTCATTCTCTCCTCCACACCTCTCTCAGAGATGCCGAGGGATTGCGCTATCTCCTTGTTGGTCATGCCTTGATAACGGCTCATGACGAATGTCTCCCGGACTTTGGGAGACATGTGACCCAGGGCCTTGCGCAGCATGTTGCGGATATCTATCCCGCTTATGTTCAGAGGCGGCTCATATTCGGCGGACACGAGACTTATATAGTCCTGCCTGCTCTCGACGGCTCTGCGCCGGAGCATGGATATGCATCTGTTCCTGGCTATGGTGTATAGGTAAGGCAGGGGATCCTTCTCCGCATCGAAGCGGTCACCTGCGTTCATGAAAGCTATGAAAGTATCGTGCACTATATTCTCCGCATCCTCCTTCCCGGACAGGAAACGGCACGAGTATCTGAATATGTATTTTGAATACTTCTTGTATATGCGGTCAAAATCCATATTGTTGTACTGCCTTGTCTGTTCCTCGGCGGACAAATGTAGCAAATATGTGTCGCAGTTGTTCATTGCTCACCTATTTAATATCCTTTACGCGCAGGGCCGGAGGCTCCCACACTTTTATTTTAAAAATTATTTTTATGTGGGAAAGTACGGCTTTCCGCGTAATCACTACTGTAAAACAAACAACAGAACTCATACTTATGGCATCTAAAAAAGCTATCATCACTCTGCTCCTTGCAGCCCTGTCCGTACTGATGTGTCCTGTCAGGGCGGGAGCACAGTCTCTCGTCACGCTGAATGTGGAGAATGCCGTCCTGAAGAGTGTTCTGGACCAGATCACCAGTCAGACGGACTACACATTTGTCTACACCAACGAGATAAAGGCGGATGAGACCAAGGTCACCTTCCACTGCTCCGGCTCGGACATAGAGTCGGTATGCGCCTCTCTTTTTCCCTCTTTAGGCCTGGACTATACTGTCAAAGAGGGATACATAGCACTTTCTCTGTCCCGTGGCAGCGCCGATGACTCCGCATACGAAGTCAAGGGCACTGTCACGGAAAACGGGGAGCCCCTGCCCTACGTATACATCTCGGTCGAAGGCACGGACACTTTCACCACTTCCGCTGACGACGGTACATACGCTATCTCCGTCCCCGGTCCGGACGCCACACTGCTCTTCTCCCTGGTCGGCATGGAGGACCTGCACATACCGGTAGGCGGCCGCTCCATAGTGAATGCTCAGATGAGCATGGAGAGCAACAGCCTGGAGGAACTGGTAGTGGTGGGATACGGCGTGCAGATGAAAAAAGATGTCACCAGCTCCATCTCCCAGATCAAGGGCAATGATATAGCCGAGAACGCCTCCTCCAGTTTCATCCAGCAGCTGGCCGGAAGGGCCTCCGGAGTCCAGGTAACCACCTCCGGCCTCATCGGTGCTCCTCCGAAAGTGATCATCCGCGGCGTCAACTCCATCTCCTCCGGAACCTCGCCCCTCTATGTGATCAACGGTGTGCCTGTAACCTCTGGCGGTCTGGGCGGAAGCTATACCAACAACAACGCCATGGCCGACATCAATCCCTCCGACATCGAATCCTTCGAAATCCTGAAGGACGGTGCCGCCACGGCCATCTACGGCTCCCGCGCAGCCAACGGCGTCATCCTGATCACCACCAAGCAGGGCAAGCGCGGTCCTGTACAGGTCAACTATGACGGATGGGTGGGCTTCGGTACCCCGTCCAGGATGTACGACCTCCTCAACGCCGAGCAGTTCGTCGAGATATCCAACGAGAAATTCGCCAACATAGGTCAGGGACCGCAGGCCTTCATGGACGAGAACAACACCGACACCGACTGGCTGGACCAGATCTACCGTGTCGGCTTCCAGCACAGCCACAGCCTGTCCATTACCGGAGGTATGGAGAACACTCAGTTCTACTCCTCGATAGGCTACACCAACCAGAACGGTATCATGAAGAACAACTCCTTCGAAAGATTCTCATTCTACGGCAAGGTGGATCACAGCATGTTCAAGAACATCATCAAGATAGGCTTCTCCCTCAACGCTTCGGCCCAGAACAACTCCAGCCCCAAGAAGGGAGTCAGCCTCTTCTCCGACAACGTGTACTGCTCCACCAAACTATTCCCCAATGTTCCCATATATGACCCTGACGACCCCACAGGCTACAACGTGGATGACGAATACCCCAAAAGGGTAGGCCGCGGAGCCAACCTGCTGCCTATCGACGCGGACTTTCCCAACATCGTCTGGGTACTGGACCACAACTACTGCAAAAACGAGTCCTACCGCCTCATCCCCACAGCCTACCTGGACATAACCCCCATAAAGGGCCTCAACAACCGCTTCCTGGTAAGCGCCGATGTCTCCGCCCTCAAGAACAGTTTCAACCAGAATCCTGAGCACGGTGACGGTGCCGGACGCAACGGACTGGTCAACGAGACATGGTACAGGCGCCAGAGATGGACCATACAGGACATCCTTACATGGAACCACTCCTTCGGACTGCACAACATCGACTTGACCGGAGTTGCCGAGTGGACCCACTTCCTGTCCGAGTCCGTCGGTGCCGAAGTAACCAATCTCTCCGACCCGTATTATTCCCAGACCATCATTTCCGAGACCTTCTCCAACCAGATAGTGGACGGCTCCTCCACCCAGAACGGCATGACCTCCTTCGTGTTCAGGGCCAACTACAACTACAACTCCACCTGGTACATCGGCGGATCCATCCGCTATGACGGACTCTCCAAGCTGGCTCCTGAAAACCGCTGGGGCCTGTTCTACGGAGCCTCCGCCGCCATCAGATTCTCCAACCTGAACTTTTGGAAAAACGGAGGTATCGGCCGCGTCCTCACGGACTTCAGAATAAGGGGCTCCTACGCCGAAGTCGGAAATGACGACATAGGCAACTTCCTCTTCAACGATACATTCGGCCCCGCGATGTACGGTTCTTCCTCAGCCCTCATCTACTCCAACGTCGGTAACAAAGACCTCCGCTGGGAACGTCAGAAAATCCTCGACGTAGGTTTCGACCTCAGTCTTTTCGACCGTGTCAACCTGTCTTTCGCCTATTGGCAGAAGAACAACTCCGACATCATACTCTCAGTCCCGACTCCACCTTCTCTCGGTATACCAGGAAACTCCATCAGCCAGAACTACGGTGATGTGGAGAACAATGGTATAGAGTTCGAGATAGGCGGTGTAGTCGTAGACAAAGGCGACTTCTCCTGGAGCTCAAGCCTCAATTTTACCACCCAGAATTCGAGAGTCGACCGGCTGGTCAGCGACATCATCAGCAACTCCGTCCTCCTTATCCGTGAAGGCGAGCCCCTGTACAGCATCTACGTGCACAGGTATGCCGGTGTGAACATGGCGAACGGCAATCCCATGTACTACAAGAAAGACGGCAGTATCGTCCAGTGCAATCCCATCGACGGAAAATACTATGTCTACGATCCTGCCAATCCTGACGATATGTCCGAAGAGAACAATCTTCTGGACGAGGACAAGGAAATTATAGGCACCACCATCCCCAAGTGGTTCGGAGGATTCAACAATACCTTCAGATACAAAAACTGGGACCTGAACATCTTCCTGCGCTTCTCAGGAGGCAATTACATCTTCAATCACCAGAGAATCAACATGCTCTCCATGGGATTCTACAACAACAGCACCGAGATTCTCGGCCGCTGGCAAAGCCCGGAGAACCCCGGCGACGGACAGACTCCCAAGCTGTACTACAACAAGACCTCCCAGGTCAGCTATACCAACAGCTCCAGATGGGTGGAGAAGGGAGATTTCCTCAAGATTCAGGACATATCCCTCGGTTACTCCTTCCCCTACCGCATCTGCCAGAAAATGCTGATCCAGAAACTGAGACTGTACATTCAGGCCCAGAACCTGGCAACTTTCTCCACCTACTCCGGACTTGACCCCGAATCGTACACCAGCGCCCTGGGTATCGACCGGAGCGGGGAACCTCAGCAAATGCAGTTCTTATTTGGTATATCCATCGGATTTTAACTATATTTAAAGTCGGAATATGAAAAAACAAGCAAACATACTCTATATTCTGTGCATATCCGCGATATGCATCACTTCGGCCCCTTCCTGCAATGTCCTGGACCTGGAGCAGTTGAGCTCCATACCATACGATGAGGCATTCGGAACCTACCAGAGATGCGAGCTCAGCACACTGGGCTGCTATGCCTACGCCCAGGGCGAATACCGCGGCTTTCCGTTCGGCTCCAGATCCACCGCGATCAATGACATCAGGGGCGAGGACGTAATGTCCTCCACCTACATGGGCTCATCATACGAATCCACATTCACCACATCATCAGGAGACCTGTCCAATCACTGGTCCTACCTGTTCCGCCTCGTAAACCAGACCAATATCGTAATTGACGGCGTGCAGAACGCCTGCGAGGAAGGAATAATCTCACAGGAAGAGGCCGATGCCTTCGCCGCAGAGGCCCGCTTTCTCCGTGCCCTTGCCCTTCATGAAGCCGTAGTGCTCTATGCCCGTCCCTACGGCTATACTGCCGACCATTCCCACTACGGCGTACCTGTTGTCACGGTTCCGTGCAACACTATCGATGCAGTGAACGAGGCGAAGAAGAGCGGAAGGGCCACTGTGGCCAGGACCTATGAACAGATTCTCGACGACCTTACATTCGCAGAAGAGCACCTGCCTGAGTCAGGCTCCATCTCCAGAGCCACAAAAGGCGCCGCTATAGCTGTCAAGAGCAGGGTCTACATGCACATGGGCGACTGGAACAATGTCATCACAGAGTGCAGGAAAATGGTGGACCAGGCCTCTCCCTCCTCACCTTCCCTCATAGGAGGCTTCCGGCTTACGGAAAGTTGCGACGGCCCCTTCCTGAGCAACTCCGAGAACACCGAGTCCATATTCTCAATAGAAAACTCTTCCGCCGACAACCCCACCCTCGACGGAGCCCTCTCCCAGCTCTACTATGGCCGCAAGGACATAGCCGTAAGCCCCATCATATACAATGCCGAATTCTGGGATCCCGCTGACCTTCGCCGGTCCCTGCTTCTGGAACTGGTGGACGGAAGGTACTTTACCAAGAAATATCCCCGCGACGTCGATATGGACGACTGGGCCCCGATGATCCGCTGGGCCGAGGTGCTGCTCAACTACGCCGAAGCCGAGGCCCGCGTGAACGGCAACACTCCTCTTGCCCTGGAGCTGCTCAACCTGGTACGCAACAGGGCCGTCACCGACCCTGCCGGACAATACACTGCGGCATCCTTCCCGTCAGTTGAGGAACTGATCAACGCCATACTGCAGGAAAGAAGGATAGAGTTTCTGGCGGAAGGACGCAGATGGTACGACATACACCGTCTGAGCACAGACCCCGTTTACTGCGTCAGAATCAGCACGGGAGAGGCAGGAATACCGGCAAAACTGGCTCTCAGCAGCGTCACTGAGGAGGATTATCAGGCAGCTTCCGGTACTGTAAGAGCAGAACTCTACACCGTACCGGAGATACCTGCCTCGGACCGCCGTTTCATATACCCGATCCCCCAGAATGAAATCAATGCCAACCCCACACTCGCCGACCAGCAGAATGAGGGATGGTAAACCATAAAACTAATTTAATTTAAAATGAAACACTTAAGAACTATTACCGTAATTGCCGCATTGCTAAGTGCATGCACTCTGTCTTTTGCCCAGACCAACGATGAGCTGATGGAGGAAATCCAGAAGCTGAAGGCCTACAACAACAGCCTACAGCACACATTCGACCAGATTATCAAGAACATCGACGATGTCCTCTGGTATGAGAAAGTCGGGGACGTGGCCTACATCGACAAGGTCTACCTCACCGGCGAGCCCAAGGCCAAGCAGGGCAGTCCCACATCGAGGGGCTACAACAACCCCTTCAAGTTCTGGAACTACGTATTTATCCCCAAGACCGTGGACCCGGACAAGAAATATCCTCTGATCGTCTTCCCCCACAGCGGAGTACACGCCGACATGTCCACCTACTATGCACACATCATCCGCGAGCTGATGGCACAGGAGTACATCGTCATAGCCACTGAGTACCGCGGCAGCACGGGCTACGGCTCAGGCACCTACAAGGCCATCGACTACGGCGGACGCGAGAACTCGGACGTGAAGGCCGGACGCGACTACATGATCGAGAACTACGACATAGTCGACCCCAACCGCGTGGGCATCATGGGCTGGAGCCACGGCGGCATGATTACTCTGATGAACCTGTTCGAGTATCCCGATGCCTACAAGGTGGGATATGCCGGAGTGCCGGTATCCGACCTCATCGCCAGGATGGGTATAGCCACCGACAGCTACCGCGACCTGTTCTCGGCCTCATATCACATCGGCTCCACAGTATCGCAGAACGTGCAGGAGTACAAGCGCCGCTCTCCCGTATGGAACACCCACAAGCTCAAATCCCCCCTGCTCATCTACTCCAACACCAACGATGATGACGTGGACGTGCTCGAGGTCGAGCACCTGATAAAGAGCCTCAAGGCCGACGGCAAGAAATTCGAGTACAAGATATACGAGGCCGCAGCAGGCGGACACTCCTTCGACCGCATAGACACCAAGGAAGCTACCGACATCCGCTTCACTGTCTACAAGTTCCTGGAGAAATACCTCAAGCCCAACAAGCCTTTCAAGACCCCTGACGACATGCGCAAGGCGGCATACCGCTTCAATTGATACGGGACTGCCCCTGACGACCGACACAGCAACGGGAGTACTTCAAAATGCAATTTTGCGGTACTCCCGTCATTGTGATTATAAGAATTAGAACAGCAGGATGCCGAACGTCCCGGTCAGGGCCAGGGTCTGGGCCATAATGACGCCGGAGCCCGAATAGGGACTGTAATATCTCAGACCCAGTCCCAGATACGGCACCGCCCTGCCGATATTGGCTCCGAACTTGAGCGAAAGGTCCGCGTATGCATAATTGGCGGATGTCCTTAGGTATGTGGATCCGCCTGAGACATTGAGCTCCAGAAGATATCTCTCACTGCCCAGCAGGTCATATCCAAGATTGAGGCCCAGTGTTCCGGTCATGCTGTAAGTCCTTTGAGGCTGAGCCTTCGGGAACATGGCAACATCCAGCTCCACCGGTATTCTCAGGGACAGCCGGTCGAAAAAAGTGCATCCCGGCGCGACTGTCCACTCCAAAGCCTCATAATCTACCTCTCCAGTCAGTCCCCCGGCCAGCCTCGTCTCCATCATCACCGTATACCGGACCTTGCTCTCCCGAGCAGTCTGAGCCTGAAGCGCCGTACCGGCAAACAGCACCGCCAGGACAATCGTCAATAATGCTTTCGTCTTCATAAATTATTAATTTTCGCTAAGATACAAAAACTCCACACAATCTACAAACCTATTCGACAATTTCTACTGCCGATGGCCTCCACAAGACTGTGCTGTTACCGGCCACTCCGACAGTGGAAACTAGAATTCGAACCCTACAGACAGCTTCGGCATCGCGCGGGCATACCCTCCGCGACCAATCAAGACAGTCGCACCTATCGACAGCCGCATGCCGAGGTTCTCGTTGAAGGCCCAGCTCCAGCCGACATTAGGCTCTATCTCAAATAATGATTGTCCGAAACCTTCAAACGGGTCATCCTCACCCAATGATCCGATCACCATCATACAACCGGCCTTCACCCCTGCCGTAGGCGTACTGGGACGCTTCAGGATATACGCACTGTAGTCCACGAACACATGGGCAAAGGTAGGCCAGCTCCAGAAGTCCGGTAACGTAAAGAAACCGACTCCGCCTCCCAGATAGTGATGCTCGTCGAACATCCAGCCGTGCGAAGTGTCGAAACCCACCCACACGAGGTACTGGTCAGTAAGGGATATGCTGCCCCGGTACCCCGCCGCACGGCGAATACTGTTATCGTTTGTTCCGGAAGTAGACTCGGCAGCAGCGGCACTCCATATAAACGGAACGGAAAAGAACAGTGCCACTGTTGTCAGTAATTTTTTCATAAAATAATAAGATTTTAAAGTTTATAAATAATGTCTAATCCGACACAAATATACTATTTTTAATCCACAGTCTCTATCACACATGCTCTCCATTCCCCATCATACTTAACAGCACCATATATGCGTCCTCTTTTTATTTCTTGAGTACTTGTAGACTTAATACTCATATCTTTCAAAGACCAACTGCCGCCAGATCCCAATATTCCGGCAGTATAATTTCCATAGAAGGCCTCATATCCCCATCTTACTTTTTCTTTCCCAGTATTGTATGCGACTTCTTCTCCTTGAGGATATACCACGTATACGTATGCTTTGTCTTTGTCAAATTTTACAGTATACACACTGTTTTTATTGTTTCCAAAGCCTGTTCCTCTATAATCTTCGTAACTGTCTTTCACAGGTCGCTGCACCTCCAGACCAGATGATACTACATCTTCTATATAACCGGACTCCTTGTCATAACTGTCAAAGGGGACATAATAAAATGCAGTCTTGCCACAATTCGATAAATTTTTGTTAATTACATCCGGACTCTTTGTAAGAGGAGCGAATGGATTCGGGGCATCATAAGTATACTCACACTCTATGTTTGTCCATCCATAACGGAACTCGTCTGCCTTCTTCCTCCACCATATACCGAGAAAACGTTCCTGCATACGCAATGACATTCCGACAGAACGATATATTATATAGTCCTGAGAAAACATTCTCAGAACCATACGGTGTCCGTCGTCATAGTAATTGTGAGCCAAGACACTTGTTCCCGCAAGGTTGTTGACAAACTTAGTCAGCCACGAACCGTCTCCTCCATCCTTTACGTATTCTATCCGTCGTATCTTACTCTCCGCTATAACGATGCCATCATCAAGTTTCAAGGAAGAAGGTCTTGTAGAAACACCGCCACTACCTGAACCCCCTCCTGTCGAACCTCCTGCTGACCCGTCTGTCGGTTCGTCTGTAACAAAATCCATCGGAGAGTCATTCCCTCCACCATTTATCAAGGTCGGTTGATTGTAATCAATGGCAACAACATATCCCCCTTTATTTCCAACAGGCGCTGCTTCTCCATGCTCCAAACTACCTCCTATCTGAGACACAGCCTCATGGTCAATGGGTTCATCCGGATCTGTCACGATGACACCTACATCTACAAATGTGTAAACCTTTTCTCCTATCTTGACTTGCCGGTCCTGATTAAGGACAACTATAAGATTGGGGTCTTTGATTAGTTCATCCTCCGGCTCATAGGTCAGACCCTTTTCTTGTATCATTGCCAGCTCTTCATCGGTAAACTCCTTCAACCCCTTTTCTACCAGACTTTCTCTCAATGAGACAAACGACCCGTCATCGCTCTTTGTCGCAGGAATTATATTCAGCCCGCAAGCCTCACCGGATTTCAGTGCGTCCACTGTATTTCCAAACTCATTCATTGAATTGAAAGACAGAACCCCATTCTCGACCATAGTCGTCAATCCTGATTCCGAATAAAGCCGTGACTTTTCTACTTGACTTTTATCCTCAAGTACCGTACACGATGCCACCGTGAAAGCGATAAACGCCGCCAAATAAATAAATTGTTTTTTCATTTTTTAGTTTTTAAAATTAATATAAGGTAAAATATCCCTCGAATTCTCCGCCAGGTCCTTTGATTACAAGGCGGTGCAGGCCTTCTCCGATGCCGGAAAGGTCGTAGCTGTACTCCATGCCGTCTGCCGACAAAATGGAAGTGTAGACGGTGACACCTAAAGCGTCTTCTACTACAAGAGAATATACCGCATTGCCGTCATATATTGACAATATCAACAAATCTCCAGAAATTAATGCATCAGGAGTTTCGGACACTGAGCGTGTTATTATATCCGTGACCCGATAAATTTCAATAACATCAGCATCATCAGGATGCGAGGACGCAGCACTCGGAAGAATTTTTGCAGATAACAGAATGAGAACAGTAACAAATAATAATTTTTTCATATTTTATTGATTTTTTGCAAAGCTAGTATCCGGCATCATCATATACAAATTCAGCATCTTATCTAGGCATAAAATACCCATTGATTATAAGACACTTACATCATATAAGACTTAGCAATAAAAAATCTGTTGCGCATAATACCTGAATGATGTTTTCTATCGGGCAAGTAAGATATTTCGCCAGCTCACTCCGCAATATTCAGATATTCCTGTAATTCTTTAATCAGAATTTTGGACAAAGTGATGTTGCCGCTCATCTTTGCGCCCGCCTTTGAGCGGGCTACATATATGGTTTCTATTTTATTCCCCGTGATAACTTGCTGCGCGTTGCTGTTGAAACCGCAAACCATCATTGAAATATAATAAAGATCTGTGTCTGTAAGCTTTGTATATCGGTTTCGCAAGTGATCTAAGAATCCGGGATACAGAATATCTACAGTTCGCTCCATCATCCTTCTGGCACTCTTCCTGTCAAAAGCCTCTTCAAAAAGCCTGGACAAACGATCGCTCAACGAGTTGTTTCCATTATAAACGTAGTAATTGTCGAGGATTTTGTTCAATAAGAGAATTTGTTCCTTGACCCATGCCAATGATGATTCGTTCGTGCCTTGTCTCTCTATTATTTTATCAATATACCTGAATACAATATCTACATCCATCTGCGTATTCATGTCTGCATCGGGAATAGCCATGCCTACTGCGGTCATTTTGGACAATGTTCTTCTCGCTTGTATCCTGATTTCACGCAGCCTGAAAATTATTATTGCAACCAAGATTCCGGCAATTGCGATAAAAGCGACGGACATATAGATTATTGTTTTAAGACGGTACCTCTCATTGTCATGCAACAGCTGGAGATTACGCAATTCTATATTATATTCCCTCTCCGACAAAAAAGATGTATCTCCTTCATTCTTTAAACTATCCTTTATAGCATAGAACTTCTTAAAATACTGATTTGACAATTTCCAGTCTTTGCTCTTTTCTGCAATGTCCGCGTACAGCTTATACTTGACCATGCGTGAAACAGCATCCTCTACTGGAATACGGTCAGCATATATTTTAGCCGAATCCAGCATATTAAGTTCTGCGTAGGAGCTGGATATAATAGAAAGGAAGTCGCTGTAATAGTTGTAGGAGTTATTGACAGAGTAGTTTCCCAGAACTATCAACGAAACTCTTTTTGCTCCGGAGTAATCTTTATCAATGATCTGCAGGTAACGAGCCTTCTGATTCATGCCCTCTATAATGCAGGATACATTGTCTGTTTCCCGCGCATACTCCATTCCTTTGACATAGGCATCATTCCAAGAGCAGACAGAATCCCTGTACGGCAACAGCACTCTGGCCAGGGTCAGATATGCCGGAGCAAGCCGTCGGGTGACCTGCCCTTTCTCGAAGCATTCTATTGCCAGTCGGTATCTCTCGACCGTATGGTCTGTGTCCACAAATGTACTTTGATATAATTCTCCGACTCTTGTATGTAACAGTCCTGTCTGTTCATAGTCTCCGGCAGCTTCCAAGATTGGTTCTACAGTCTTATAGGCCTCTAGGGCCATTACGGGACGACCGCTTTCTTGAAGAGCTGCTCCGTAAACAATAAGTGCCCTTGCGTACATAGACTTTGGACCTCGTTTCTTGTAATACTTCACCGCTTCGAATATGGCCGTGTCCTCCGCCACCGGCAGCCAGCACTTGTACTTTGCCTCGGTCCGGAGCAGGGTGTAGAAAGCCTTGTCCCTGCTGCCCATTTTCCTTACTTGTGTGCTGTCTAGACCGTTCAGGGTATCGAGGGCGGCCTGCGGCTGAGCCATCATCAGCGAGTCGGCTGCGAACAGTGCGGATGTGACCCGTCCGCTGCGGTCACTGCACGATGCTGCGGACAGCAGGATGAGGGCTGCCAGCAGGAACGGGGCGGGACGATATGCGCTAAGGGCTTTCATGCGGCAAGTCTCAGATGGCCCGGTCGCTGACAATTTTCCACTCCCCGACGGTGCCCCCGAACTCCTGTCTGCGGTCCTTGAAGTATGCGGATGCGGCCAGTGCGATGAATCCGCTCTGCACCTCCCTGTTGGGGTAGTCGAGCAGGAAGGCGTTCATGTCCGGGTCATAGCCCTTGATGGTCAGGTATCCGCTCTGGTAGATAATGGGCAGGATGTAATCGGAATTCGCTTTGTAGTCTATGAATTCAGCCGGTATGTAGTACTTTCCTACGAGCTCGTTGAGGTTCTCGCTGGAGCGGGCCATCAGGCGCATCAGATACTCGGGCGAGCCGGTGGTGAACCAGTAGCTGCCAATCCGCTCCTTGTCGAACGCACTCAGCAGGCTGAAGGGGTTATAGATGTCCCTCATCGCGACGCTGAAATGGTAGCCGTCGTACTGCTCCTTGAGCCGCTGCAGGACCTCCTCGCGGGTGATGCCCAGCTTTGCGGCCATGGCTCCGACGGGCTCTGCGAAGTACCTCTCCAGCTCCTCCTGGGTGATGCCGCACAGGGCCTCGTAACGCTCGCTCATGCTGATATCCCTGGCCTGGTTGAATCCGCTGAACACGCTGATCTGGGCGAACTTCGTGACTCCCGTGAGGAGCACGAACTGCAGGTCGTTGTCGGCGGCCTTGAAGACGGAGTACAGCCCCCTCAGCACCTCCCTGTTCCAGTCCTCCAGCGGCCTGCGCTGACCGCCCACCTCGATCGTGTAGTCCGTATCCATAACGTCCAGCAGAGGCTTGTCGTACTCGTCGATGAGCACCACGCACCGCCTTCCGGTGGCCTCGTGGGCCCTGCGCAGGACCTCCGCAAAGCGGCCGCCCACGTCCAGGTCCCTTGCCGGTCGACCGTAGACTTCCTCCCATTCCGCCACCTGTGACTCGATCTTCCGGTCCAGAACACCTCCTTCCGTAAAGTTGCTGGAGTTAAAATCGATATGGAACACCGGATACTCCAGCCACTCCTTCTCCAGAGCATCGATGGCCAGTCCCTTGAACAGCTCGTGCCTTCCGAGGAAGTAGTTCTCTAGCGTAGACACGAGCAGACTCTTGCCGAACCTTCTCGGACGGCTCAGAAAGTAGATTGTCCCGTCTTTTACCAGCCGGTAAATCAGCTCCGTCTTATCAATATAGAGATAGTCCTCTTTGCGTATTTTCTCGAAACTCTGTACTCCGATAGGAAATTTCATCATGGCCGTGTCCTCCGTATTTTCCTACAAATTTAGATAAAATCCGCCAGATTCCGTACCGGCATGACGTCACACCGCCACGGGAGCCTTTATCGCCGGCCAGGGGTCGTACCCCTCGAGGGTAAAGTCCCCGTAATCGAAGTCGAAGACCGAGCGGACATCGGGATTGAGAACCATCCTGGGCAGGGGACGCGGGGTGCGGGAGAGCTGCTCGCGCACCTGGTCGAAGTGGTTGAGATAGATGTGTACGTCTCCGAAAGTGTGCACGAAGTCCCCGGGAGTGTAGCCGCACTCCTGAGCCACCATCATGGTCAGCAGGGCATACGAGGCGATGTTGAACGGCACTCCGAGGAAGACATCCGCACTGCGCTGGTAGAGCTGGCAGGAGAGCCGCCCGTCCGCCACGTAGAACTGGAAGAGGGTGTGGCAGGGAGGCAGGGCCATCCGGTCCACCTCAGCGGGATTCCAGGCCGAGACGATGTGCCGCCGCGAGTCCGGGCTGCGCTTGAGCGAGTCCAGCACCTGGGAGAGCTGGTCGATGGTCCGTCCGTCGGGAGCGGGCCAGGACCGCCACTGATGCCCGTAGACCGGCCCCAGGTCCCCGTTCTCATCGGCCCATTCGTCCCATATCGAGACCTTGTGGTCGTGCAGGTACTTGATATTGGTGTCGCCCTTGATGAACCACAGCAGCTCGTAGATAATCGAGCGCAGATGCAGTTTCTTGGTCGTCAGCAGGGGAAATCCCTCCGAGAGATCGAACCTCATCTGATAACCGAACACCGACTTGGTTCCCGTCCCCGTCCGGTCCGACTTGACCGTCCCGTGGTCCAGGATATGCTGCAAAAGATCCAGATACTGCTTCATGGCTGTTTAAATTTTACGTCCGCCAAAGGTAATGAATTTCCATTAAAAGTCTGACGGAAGCAGGAGGACAATAGGCAGGTGGTCGCTCGCCCCTCCGTGCCACTGCGGCCCGTAGTATGTCCTGAACGGCTTCTGTCCCAAGAACTTCTCATCTTCCTCGAGCAGCAGCGGGTGAGAATATATCTCCATCCGGGCATCCTCCAGGGACGGGCTGATGAGGAAAAGGTCGATCAGCTCCCACCGGCCGTTGTACTTGAGGGTCCCCTCCCCTCTCTCATGCAGGGACAATCCCGGATTGAGCAGGCCCGTCCCCCGTTGCAGCGACACCACCGGAGGAGAGTCCGGAGTATCGTTGAAATCCCCCATGACAATCACCGGCGGCAGCTCTCCGGAAACGGAGTCCCTGAGAGCCTCCACCACCCTCCGGAGAGTATCGGAGGCGGCCTGACGGAAAGGGCGGGAGTACTCCTCTCCGCCGAACTTCGAAGGCCAGTGATTGATGAAACAATGCATGGTATCAGGCTGCCCGCCAGGCAGATGAAGCCCGGCCGCTACATGGAGGATATCCCGTGTAGGCCGCTCTCTTCCTGTCAGCACTGCCCGGGCCTCCACCTCCAGGACGGTCATATATTCCTCCCGATATATGAACCCCACGTCTATCCCCCTGCTGTCCGGCGAGTCGCGGTGCACCACCCCATAGCCGAGCTTTGCCAGAGGTGTCTGCTCCGTCAGCTGCCGCAGCACCATCCGGTTCTCCACCTCCGCGAAGCCCACGGCCAGCGGCCAGTCCCCGTACCGGTCCCGCATCGACAGAAGAACCTTGGCGATAAGATTGCGCTTCACCAGAAATTTTTTCCAGGTCCAGTGCTTCTCTCCCGCCGGAGTGAACTCATCGTCGAGAGTCAGCGAATCGTCGAAAGGGTCGAAATAATTCTCCAGATTCCAGAATACCACGTACTGGCGGCTGCCCTTCTCCTGCCCGCACGCAGTCCAGCCGGAACACATCAGGCTCAACAGCAGGACCGGCACCGATACTTTACATCTCACGCTCATCATGTCTCCTCGGATTTTCCGCTAAGTTAGCAAAATTTCCACCGGAAACCGGGCCAATCGAAAAAAAACAGCCGGCCCCCTAAGAGACCGGCTGTGTATGTGAAACGTATTGCTTTCGGTTTAGAAGAAGCGGGCGCGGTTGTCCACTATCTCACCCCTCTCGTTGAAGATGGCGGGGAGGTTGTTGACCTGGTAGGCCTCTATCTGGGCGGCGCGGATCTTGGCGTCGTCCTCGGTATAGAAGGCTCCGGTCTCGCGGTCGAGCACGTTGAAGACATATACTCCGATATTGCCTGCTACGGGACCGCTGATGACTCCGGGCTCGGCACCTGCCACAGCGCCGATGAAGGCGGGCTCGGTGGATGTAGAGGTCATGCTGCCGAATGTGATGCCGTCACGGGTGCTGACCGTCTGTCCGAGAGCCTCGGCGATGGAGTTCATGTCTGTCAGGCCCTGAATCTTGGCGGCTACCTCGCCTTTTACCTTCTCTGCCCTCTTCTCATTGGTCAGGATGTAGCGGATGGAGGCGGCCACATTGTTTACAGGGGCATATCCGTCCTCACGGACAGCCTTGAGGGCCACTACGAAGAAGATATCGTTGTTGACGGTGATGATCGGGGATACATCGCCCACCTTGGTCTTGTCATCGTAGATCCAGCGCACCACTTCCCTGACGTCCTCAAAACGGGAGAGCTGACGGGCGCTCTCGAGTACGTTGTTGGCGGGAACTACGGGAAGTTCCTCCTCGAGGGTTATCTTATCGAAGTTCTCTATCTTGCCCTCGCAGCGGGAAGCCAGGTCGTTGGCCTGTGCATAGTAGTCCTGGAAGGTCTCCTTGCTTGCAAGAGCCTCCTTGGAGAGAATGGCGAGCTGCACTTTCTTCATCGGAGCCGTACGCTCGGTCACGCTGACGATATGCAGACCGTAATCTGTTTCCATCTTGGCTACAGCACCGGGTCTCATGCTCAGGACACCCTGCATGCCGGGAATCATGGATATCTGGGTCATCCAGCCGATATCGCCGGGGTTGGCCACGTTGGGATTCTGGTCCAGGGAGTACTGTGCGGCCAGGGCAGAGAAGTCTCCGCCGTGGTTGAGCACGTTGATGAGGCTGTCAGCCAGCTCACCGGCATCGAAGGACAGAAGGATATGACGTACATACGCAGAGTCGGACATGTTCTTCACGTCGTTGACGCGGACTGCGTAGAAAGTATTGTCTTTCTGGAAGACAGGCATCACACCGGGCCTGCGGCTGAATGCAAACTCATCTACCTCGGGGAACTGGGCCGAAAGCTCGCCCTCCTTGAAGTAGTAGTCCTGCAGAGGGGTATCGGAGTTGAGTGAGAGGAAGCTCTTCAGGTTATCTGTCGTGGAGAACTCCTCGAACAGACCGTCGATCTCATCCTTGGCAGCCTGGATATCGGCCTCGGAGGGCACCACCTCGTATGCCACGAACTCGATGTCGCGGGAGGCTCTCTGACGGTAATTCTCCTTATGGGCGTTGTAGTAGTCCTGAACTTCCTTGTTGCTTACCTGGATAGTGGAATCCACCTCGAAACCGAAGGGAACCAGCACGAACTCGACATTAGAGGATGTGTTGTTCTCCTCTATCTGCCTGCGGAGCTCGACAGGGGTGAGGACGTCGCTGCCGGTCAGGAGGGAAGTATATTTGATGAAATACTGCTGCGATGTCATGTTCTGCTGGAGGAAACTCCAGTACTGGGCCAGGTTGCCGGAAGCGTCACTGGGAATCGCGTGGATGAATTCCAGGAGTTTCTCCCTGCTGAAATTGCCGGAGGCATCGAGGAAAACCGGATCATTGGCCAGTATGGGGGATATCTCCTTGCCCTGGCTGAGATCCACCAGCTCGTCCTCTCCTACCATGATGCCGGCTTTCTGCATCTCGGGAATGATATACCACTGTGAGATGAGGTTCTGCCATGCAGTCTCGTTGATGGTCTGCATTGCCTCCTCGGACACAGACTGGCTTCCGGAAGTGAGGGTGTAGATGTTGGTATAATAGTCCACCTGCTGCTGGAACTCATTGTAACGGACTTTCTTGCCGTCTATCTTGCCCACGTCGTACTTGGAGGAGAAATAACTGAGTGTGGTCTCCAGAGTAGTGGGATCAATGATAAAAGATAACAGCGCCACCGCGATGAGCACTGTGATAAGAATACCGAGCTTAACTCGAATTTTCTCTAAAACTGCCATTTTATTTCAATTTACAACGTTCTGAAAATAGGGTGCGAAGATAGTAATTTTATTTTTATCTCCGGTATCTGGGCCCAATAAAATTAACTGTGTCCACGTACCCGGTTCCAGTTGTGTCTTCGGAGACTATGCCGTAACTGTCGAAAACCTTGAGAAGGCGGGCGTTCCTTGCCCTCTCATCCGATTCCAGCCCGTAGCCCTGCATGAAGCCCTGAGGAGAGTACAGACGCACATGGCAGTCCGTGAAGATTCTCTGCCTCTCACGGTCCCAGTACAGGGTGTCGGTCATTATCTTCTGTCCTTCGAGATAATTGATAATCACCACATTGCCATAAGCAGACCACTTTTCGGTCTTTCCATGCACCGAGTGTTCTGCCTTATCTGACAATATCTGAGTCTCGAGCAGACCTTCCTCATTGTATGCCAGCACCTTGAAACCATCAGGGAAAAGCTCCACCGACTCTTCCTCACCCTTCTCGTACCTCTCCATCCTCGAAGCCACGAGCCTCATCTGCATGACACCGTTCTCGGTCTGCGCCGCATCCATGTTCAGGACTACCTGGGTCGGAGCCTCCGATACCGAATCTATGTTCCTGAGCTTGTTGCCGCATGATACGACAATGGTAGCGGTCCATAGGGCCGCTACCATTCTGATAGCCGTGTAATGCGGTATTTTAAAACTCATTACTATTTCTGGGTCCTTACAGTTGTGGATTCCCTCATACCGCCGCAGTTGATCTGGTAGCGGTCTCCGTCCACGATGTCATACATAAAGGCATCGGACTGCAGGGGATAGTACTGACGGTAGGTTGCGATCTGCTTGTCCACATCCTCTGCCATAGCAGGATCGGCGTTCTTGGCCTTGAGCATGTAGTCGGTAGCGGCCCAGAAAGGAGCACGGGTCTCGATAGGGTTGCCCTCGCACTTGGTTACGCTCCAGATGGTGCCGATGAGATAGTAGGCCCTTGCCTCCCATGTAGCGGACTCGGCGGCCTTCTTGGCGGCGGCTACTGCGTCAGCCTTGCGGTCCAGTTTGGAGAAGAGATAGGTTGCGAGCTCAAAATAGTACTCGGCGTCCTTCTCCGCATCCGAATCCTCGAAGGCGATGGCCTCGTTCATATATTTGACAGCCTGGTCAGCGCCGTCAGGCAGAGAGGAGTAGAGCTGGAAGAGGAGGTGGGCCGAGTTGGATGAGGGATCGACCTTGTACAGACCCTCCACAGCCTTAAGGAAGAGGTCCTCCTGAGTACATCCGGTGGAAGAGAAGAGTGTAACGATATTGGAAAGCACTGCCTCGTCCTCGGGTGCCGCTTCATAACGGGGCTGGAACACGGCCACAAGGTTCTCACAGCTGGCCACACCGCTGCCTGCAAAGAGGCTCTCCACGTCGGAGATGGCATTGTCCACCATATTGGAAGGCTTGGCGGCCTTCACGGCATCGAGGGTGGCTATACTCTTCTCGAATGCCGAGAACACGTCGGAGTCCATGAGTCTTCCGGACTTGTAAAGCTGGATGGCATAGTCCACATATCTTACGGCCACAGTTGTGGAAGCCTTGTCCTTGGCCACGTCAAGGGCCTCGCCAAGAGCCTCGTATACCTGCAGCTCACTGCCGGGCTCGGCATAGTTCATCATATCGACCGCCTTGTTATTGGTAGCTGTAACGGCATATTTGGGATAGGTGTCTATTCTCATCTGATGGAGCATCATCAGGCTGTCCACGAGTTCCTTCTTCCTGATGGGGTTGTTGCGGAACTTGTTGATATCCTTCCTCAGAATCTTCATACCGTCGAGAAGCATGTTCTGGCTGGCTGTAGGAGGGCAGTACTTGATGGCGTTGCGCCAGTTGGGAGCGGCGTCATCAATGTTGTTCTGTTTCATGTACTGCATGTAGAAGGAGAGGTACTTGATACATTCCGCGCTGTCCGCGCCATATCTTCCCTGTCCGAAGACAAGAATGGACACAAATAATGCAACTGTTGCTAATAGAATACGTTTCATATGTTTAGAATTAATAATGTTAGTCATATCTGTATTTGACAAACCAGATGTCATGAAGATTAATATTGACAATAAAATTTACATATCTCTCCCTCACCAGGTTGTGTCTCAACGAACCCCTCTGTCCTATATCCACCGCCACGCTTACGGCATTGTACCATCTGAATATGGGGAAAGAGGCTCCGAATGTTATACCGAAGGCATTGACCTGATGACCGTTCAGCCTGACATACGACTGCTCGTAGTAGGCTCCGGCACGGTAGGTCACCCTCTTCATATAATAACGGATGTCGTACATGTTCGGAGTAAGTTCGAATCCGGCCTTGTACTGCCTCGATGTAGTGGCGTCGAAGTTGGTCCATGTGGCGGCGTCCGGAAACATGTCCCCGCGCCAGTTCTGCTGGATGTAGTCAGCTCCCACTGCCCATTTCCCGTTGACCCTGTAGGAAAGTCCCACTCCGAACTCGTCGGCTATGCGCAGGGTCGAGGAAGGAGTGTTGATATTCAGGACTGTGTCGGCACCGGAGAAAGCGTACCGGGTAACCTCTCCGCTCATGGACGTCCCCAGGCGGTATGTACCGCCTATTACCAGCTGTGAGTTGTTCTTCTTGAAGGGCTGGATATACTGCAGGCCGAACTTGCCGCTGAACGCATGCACCTTATAATTCCATCCTGTGTAGATGGTGTTGTAGGCAGAGGAGGAGTTGAAAAGTACGTCATTGTGCTTGTTCATATACCCGAAATAGTATATACCCTGGGCACCCAGCGATATGCGGTCGAAGAACATCACGGACGCCCCGAGAAACAGCTGGTATATGCTGCCGGTACCGTACTGCTGATACTTTACGTCGCCCATATCGGCCTCTATATCGGTTGATGTCTCTGTGGACAGGAACTTGTATCCGACATCGCTGAACGGGGCTATGCCCACTACGAAGGCCGAGGACCTGTAGATGGGAAATGTAAAGGCCACGTTCTGCATATTGAATACATTGTATGCCGACTTGGTGATGTTGTCACTGAAATAGGAGTTCTTCTCATTGACTCCGAAGTCGAACATAAACGAAAGAGTATCCCTGGCCGTGATGGCTGCGGGGTTGATGAAATTGATAACACGGTTGTCCCTCATGCCGACACCTATGCCTCCCATGGAATAATTGTACGCGGTGCCCTCTGCGGCAATCTTGCCCACACCGAACATCGAATATGGCGAATAGGAACCCAGAGCGTCTATCGTCTGTCCATGAAGCCATGAGAGCGGACAGAACAGGATAAAAGCCGCGGACATCACCTTCGCCAGGATTTCTTTCCCTTTATACATTCACTTGTGCAATTTTGGACAACCCCGTCAAAACAAGGTTACAAACTACAAATATCGGGCTTTTTAGCATCTTTGCAAAAAAAAGTGCGTCGCCGCCTGTAAAAATAACCCTGCTCCCTGGATTGTTGTTAATGTAGCGCTCCACTTCAAAGATTATGCCTAATACCACTCCGTTATTGACTGCATCGGATGTATTTTTCCCGGCCTGGCCGCAAGGTACGGAAGCGTCCACCAGGGGCAGCCGTCCTGTAAACTGGTGAAGAGCACGCAGCCTCATGCTGAGACCGGGGGAAATATTCCCTCCTCGGAAGATTCCCGAAGCGGAAACAAAGTCCACTGTAATGGCTGTACCGAAGTCAAATATAATGCAGTCCTCCCCCGGAAACATGGACATCGCCCCCACTGCCGCGGCTATACGGTCGGAACCGAGTGTCTCCGGTGTACTGTAGTCCAGCCGCAGGGGCATGGGGGTGGATGCATTCACCACAATGAGTTTACGGCATCTGTCCTTCAGCCACCGCTCAGGCTCCATGTCCCCGGCTGTTACGGATGACACGCAGATCACATCGGCAGGACCGTTCAGGGCCGTCTCCTCGTCCAGCGACCTGCGGAGTTCGGAGCGCGGAAGCCTCCGCACCGCCAGAAGCCCCTTTCCGTCGGAGAAAGCGGTCTTGCAGTGGGAAGAGTTGCCTATATCTATCAGTATATTCTTCATTTCCTAAGGGAAAGGGCGGCAAATATAATTACAATTTCTGTATCAAGTTATATGCACCCTCGATTGTTTTCACATTTTTGACCGTAATGTAGAGCTTGTCGTTGTTTTCCTTGAGCATGTACCGTCCTGCGTCCTTATGCTGGATAGTCTTGATAATATCCGAGAAACGGCTGCTCCGGTAGAATGGAGACATCGAATTGGATATGAAATACATTACCAGTGTTCCGTTCTTCAGGACTATCTTCTCGAAACCCCTCTCGCGGGCGGCCATTCTCAGCCGCACCACAAAGACAAGCTGCTTGAATTCCTCCGGAATAGGACCGAAACGGTCTTCGATATCAGCGATAAAGCGCTGCAGGGACGCCTCGTCGGAGATGGAGTCCAGTTCTTTGTAGAGCCGTATCTTCTCCGCCGTAATATTAATATAGGTATCAGGTATGAGTATCTCCAGGTCCGTATCCACAACACAGTCGGTTACATACACACCTTCCTCCTCCTTGCGGCCGGGCAGGTCCGCCACAGTACCCTTGATCTCCTCGAAAGCCTCCGCCAGGATACGCTGATACGTCTCAAAGCCCATTTCAGCGATATATCCGCTCTGCTCGGCTCCCAGCATATTGCCCATGCCGCGGATGTCCAGGTCCCTCATCGCTATGTTGAAACCGCTTCCCAGATCTGAGAACGCCTCTATGGCGTCGAGCCTCCGCCTTGCATCGTCCGAGAGGGAGGTCATGGGAGGTACTATCAGGTAGCAGTAAGCCTTGCGGCTGGAGCGCCCTACCCTTCCGCGCAGCTGATGAAGATCGCTGAGGCCATAATTCTGAGCCTGGTTGATTATGATAGTGTTGGTGTTCGGAATGTCTATTCCGTTCTCAATGATGGTGGTGGCTATGAGCACGTCGTAGTCTCCCGACATATATTCGATTATCTTATTCTCCAGCACCTTGGGCTCCATCTGACCGTGTGCCACGCATGTCTTGATACCCGGGACTATCCTGCGGATGATGTCCTCTACCTCGTATATGTCCTGAACCCGGTTATGTACGAAGAACACCTGGCCTCCGCGTCCTGTTTCCTCATTGATTATGTCCCTTATCGTATCCTCGTTGAAATCTATGATTTCGGTCTGAATCGGAAGCCGGTTGGGCGGAGGTGTATTGATGATGGAAAGGTCCCTGGCACCCAGCAAGGAGAACTGAAGAGTCCTGGGAATAGGAGTGGCCGTAAGGGTAAGAGTATCGACCGAAAGTTTCAGATGCCTGAGCGCCTCCTTGGCCGCCACACCGAATTTCTGCTCCTCGTCGATGATAAGCAGCCCCAGGTCCTTGAAGGCTATGCTTTTCCCCAGAAGACGGTGAGTACCTATTATAATATCTATCTTGCCGTTCCTGAGTCTCTCAGTTATATCGGAAACTTCCTTGGGAGTTCTAAGACGGCTTATATAGTCTATGTTGCAGGGAAAATTCCTGAGTCTGTCCTTGAACGTATTGTAATGCTGGAGAGCCAGTATGGTGGTCGGAACCAGGACAGCCACCTGCTTGCTGTCCGCCACAGCCTTGAAAGCCGCCCGCATAGCCACCTCGGTCTTTCCGAAACCTACGTCTCCGCAGACCAGCCGGTCCATGGGCCAGCTGCTTTCCATATCCTTCTTTACAGCCTCCACTGCCTTGATCTGATCCGGTGTCTCCTCATACTGGAAAGAAGACTCGAACTCCTGCTGAAGGAAAGAATCAGGACTGAACGCAAACCCCTTCGCCACTCTTCTCTGCGAATAAAGCCTGATAAGGTCCTCGGCTATATCCTTGACTTTGGACTTGGCGCTGCTTTTCAGCCTTTCCCAGTTGCCGGTACCAAGCTTATTGATCTTCGGAGGCTTGGTCGAATCACCGGAACGGTACTTGGATATACGGTGCAGACCGTGAACCGAGACGAAGAGGACATCATTGTCCCTGTATATAAGTTTTATAGCCTCCTGCACCTTACCGTTGATACGGTTCTTGACCAGTCCGCCGAATCTTCCGATTCCATGGTCAATATGTACGATATAATCTCCCTCCTTGAAAGAATTGATGTCATTCATCGTCAGCCTCTCGCTTCTCTCGACTGTTCTCTTCAAGCGGATTCTGCGGTACCTGTCAAATATCTGATGGTCAGTATACAGGCATATTTTCCCGTCATGGTCAATGAATCCTTCCTGGATAGTATATTCCATGTAATTGAGAGACAGGTCATAAGATGAGAAGATATTGCGCAGCCTCTCTATCTGGCTGCGGTTCTCGCTCATGATATACACGGCATAGCCTCCTTCCCGGCGGGACTTTATATCAGATGCCAGAAGCTCGAAATTTTTGTTGAACGCCGGCTGGGGAGAGGTGTTGAACTCTATTCTCTGTACAACATCTGTCCGGCTGTACAGGGGAGACAGATAAACCTGCCTGTGCTCCTGACCCTGGATTCCTTCTTCCTGGAAATCCTCCAGTCCCGAAATCCATATTACGGAATCCTCCGGCAAGGAAGCATATATCGGATGCCCTCCGTCGTGTGTTTCCTTGCCTTCCTTAGATTCTTCGGTCATGCTGGGATAGATGTTAAGGATATCCAGTTCCTCCCCTACCGTATGCTGCGTATTGACATCGAACATACGGATGGTATCTATCTCGTCACCGAAGAAATCCAAGCGATACGGCCTGTCATTACTGTACGAGAACACATCGATGATACCTCCCCTTACTGCATACTCCCCTGGCCTGGACACAAAATCCACCCTTGAGAAACCCATACCGTAAAGGTCGTCCTGAAGCTTTTCAAATGGAAATGCGGCTCCTTTCGACACTCTCAGCACAGCATCCTCAATCTGATTTCTGTCCGGTATATTCTCCTCAACTGATTCCTTGTAACCCACTATAATAAGGTAGTCCCCCTTATATCTTCCATCGCTATAATCCTCCAAGGCACTGACAGCCGCTGTTCTCTGCACCTTGGCCGACATATCCTTCATGGTTCCCTTAACCGTCCTTACATCAGAGGGCGGAAAGAAATACACATGCTCATCACCTTTTATATTATACAGATCATTGACACATGCCGCAGCATCATCCTTACCCCCAAGCACTACCAGATGTACTCCACTATTTATACTGTCTGCTATTGCAAAAGCCTTAGCCGATGAGTACAAGCCACTTACCTCCACCTTACCGGCTCCATTACCATTCACTGCCTTACGCAGAGCAGCCAGACTCTCAGTTTTCAACAATCCATCTATTTTTCGGTTCATATCCTTTCGATAACCTTGTTTATATCTTATGATAACTTTTTTTCTTTTTTTAAAAATTCTGTATACGGAATGACATATTCTAATTTCAAAATTATCGCTCAAAAAGTTTTCTAAAATTTATCAGAAAGTTTTCAACATCTTATCATCATTCCCCGGCATTTCTAAACCCGTTAATACTGTGCACATAACATCACTTATCAACATATCGACAGGCATATATAATATTAATTTCTCTTAAAAATTAGTAAAGTATTATATTTGTAATCTTGTTTGCAAACGGTATGAAGAACGAAGATTTTGATGCCAGGGCACAAAGTTCGGCCAAAGATAGCGATTTTGAAGGAAAAATACGCCCGCAGGATTTCGGGGAATTTTCCGGACAGGACAAAATTATCGAAAATCTCAAGATTTTCGTCAAGGCCGCCATGCTCCGCGGTGAGGCCCTGGACCATATATTGCTTCACGGACCTCCGGGACTTGGTAAGACCACACTGGCTCATATTGTGGCAAATGAGCTGGGAGTCAATATGAAAATAACCTCCGGACCCATACTTGACAAGCCCGGTGACCTGGCCGGTCTGCTTACAGGACTGGAGGAGGGAGACGTACTTTTCATAGACGAGATACACAGGCTTTCGCATGTGGTGGAGGAGTACCTGTATTCGGCGATGGAAGACTTTACTATCGATATCATGATAGACAAGGGTCCGGGCGCCAGGTCAGTGCAGATAGGTCTGAACCGTTTTACTCTCATCGGAGCCACGACCAGGAGCGGACTCATAACGGCTCCCCTCAGGGCCAGGTTCGGCATAACCGCACATCTGGAATACTATGATGCGCCGGTCCTGCGGAATATCATTGTACGCAGCGCCAGGATACTGAATATAGAGATAGAGGACAGGGCCGCCATGGAGATAGCCATGAGGAGCCGCGGAACGCCGCGTATAGCCAACTCGCTTCTCCGCAGGGTCAGGGATTTCGCTCAGGTGAAGGGTTCAGGCTACATCGACCTGGAGATAGCCTCATACGCCCTCGATGCTCTCAATATCGACAAGCGAGGGCTGGACTCCATCGACAACAAGATACTCAACACCATTATCTATAAGTTCAAGGGAGGTCCCGTAGGGCTCGGTACCATAGCGACTGCGGTAGGAGAGGATCCGGGTACAGTCGAGGAGGTGTATGAGCCTTATCTCATCAAAGAGGGCTTTATTCACAGAACACCGCGGGGCAGGGAGGCTACCGATTTGGCTTACAGTCATCTCGGAGTGGACCGCTATGCACCTGATACATTATTTCAGCAGCTATGAAGGTACTGATGACAGCGGATGCCCGCAGTATTCATACCCGCAGATGGGCTGTATCCCTTAAAGAAAGGGGTGTGGATATTGTTTTGTATTCACTTTACCCCTCGCCTGATGATTTTTTTGAGGAACATGGAATAAGACTCTATGTATTCGATTTATTTACATACAAGTCGGATAAGGGACTGAAAGCCGCAGCAGGGATGCTCCTGAAGCATTGGAAAGCTGTAGATGATCTTAAGACTGTAATCAGAATCGAGGCCCCGGATATCCTGCATGCCCACTATGCGACCAGTTTCGGGTTGGTTGCCGCACTTACTGGTTTTCATCCGTTTATTATATCGGTGTGGGGCAGTGATGTGTATGAGTTTCCCTATCTGTCTCCTATTAATGAAAAAGCGCTGAGATATATTTTCCGAAAGGCAGACAACATTCTTTCCACTAGTTATGCCATGGCACGGCAGACTGCTAATTTCACAGAAAAATTAATATCTATTACGCCATTCGGGGTGGATACTTCTATTTTTAAGAAGTCTGAAAAATGCGGTCCGGGTGAGGGCAGGTTTGTCGTCGGTAACGTGAAGACTCTGGAACCGAAATATGGTATAGATGTTTTGATTAAGGCCTTTAAGATCGTAAAGGAGAGAAATGAGGTTTTGGATCCGAAACTGGTTATAATCGGTGATGGTCGGTGTAGGGAAGAATATGAGAGACTTACTGAGGATTTGGAGATATCCCGGAATGTCGAGTTTGTAGGAAAGATTCCGAATCATGAGCTGCCGCAGTGGTACAATTCATTTTCAGTAGCTGTATCATTGTCCAGAAGTGAGAGTTTCGGAGTTGTTGCAGTAGAGGCCATGGCCTGTGGATGCCCTGTGGTGGTTTCAGATGCAGATGGTTTTAAGGAGGTGGTTCTTAATGGAGTTACCGGATTGATAGTTCCAAGAAATGAACCGGAGATGGCCGCTGTGGCAATTCAGAAATTTATAGATAATCCTGATTTGAGGGAAAGATTGGGAGACAAAGGCATACAGCATGTGAAAGAGCTGTATTCATGGGATGACAATGTTGCAACAATGATAAGTATCTATTCTGATGTCAGAAAATTTAAAAGCTAAGACGGCCAAAGGTGTAGGCTGGGGATTTGCGGAGAATATCCTCGGATCGGGCATACTGGCTGTGGCCAATATAGTCCTGGCCCGTATTCTGTCGCCTTCTGACTTCGGAATCATAGGTATGACCGCTATCTTTCTCACTCTGTCTACATCTTTAGTGGACAGTGGTTTTACTGGTGCCCTTACCAGAAAAAAGGAAGTAAGCAATGCAGATCTGAATACAGTTTTCTATTTCAATCTACTGGTAAGTGTGCTTCTTTACGCAGTGCTGTATTTATGCGCTCCGGCCATATCCCGTTTTTTCTCACAGGATATCCTTATACCGGTAATAAGGATTCTGAGTCTGTCACTTGTCATAAATGCTCTCGGAATAGTCCAGAAAGTGCTTTTTGTCAGACGTCTGGATTTCCGCACTCAGGCATGGATATCACTCAGTGCTTCAGTTACATCAGGTGTTCTTTCCATAGTTGCGGCGGTGGCCGGTTATGGAGTCTGGAGTCTGGTAGTCCTGCAGTTGTCCCGTCTGGCTGTCAACTCCCTTCTTTTATGGACAGTGTCCGGCTGGCATCCCGGTCTGGGATTTTCCATGAAGAGTTTCAGGGAGATGTTTTCATTCGGTGGCCGGCTGCTTATAACTTCTATAGTAAGTACTCTGTGGAGCGAGATGTATTCTTTTATTATCGGCAAGCTGTATGCACCGTCCGTCCTGGGTCAGTTCTCCAGAGCCGAGAAAGTCAAGGGAATGGTCACATCCAACGTGAGTATGGTAATGCAGAGGGTAAGTTATCCCGTACTGGCTTCCATACAGGATGAAAGGCAGAGGCAATGTCATGTGTACCGTAAAATTCTTAAAACAACAGTTCTCATCTCCTTTACAGCCGTCCTCGGTCTGTGGGCCGTGGCCGGTCCGTTTATGATTACCGTTTTCGGTGACCAGTGGCTGCCTGCAGTGGAGTATCTCCGGATACTGTGCTTCTCAGGTCTTTTTCTGCCTCTCATGATATGCAGTGCCAATGTCATCAATGCAGACGGACGTTCTGACATTACCCTGTTGTTGGAGATTATAAAGACCCTGATGGCCCTGATACCGGTGGGTTTCGGTATATTTTTCGGAATAGAGGCCCTGCTTTGGTCCATGACAGGAACCTATGCGGTCCTTTATCTGATACATGCGGTCTATGTATCCCGAATCATTTCCTACAGCGTGCTCTCCCAACTCAGGGACATCCTTCCTGTATTCATAGTGTCGGCACTGATGGCTTTCTGTGTCAATCTGCTGAATATGCTTGAGCTCCGCCCCTGGATTCTTCTTATAATTCAGGTCGTCTCGGGTGCGGGTATGATTGTATTTATTTATGAATTAATTTATAAAAATGAAGAATACCGGGATATCCGGAATGAGCTTATAAAACAATTCAGGAGGATACTATGTCCAGGCAAGTCTCAATAATAATAGTCAATTACAATACAGGCAGCCTCCTGTATAATTGTCTTGAAAGTATAAGGACCCATGTTTCTTCGGATTACGAGGTGATAGTGGTGGACAATGCGTCTACTGACGGGTCAATGGACCGATGTGCCTCCTTTGCGGATGATTCCCGTTTTGTTTTCCTTCCCCAGTCTGAGAATTATGGGTTTGCCAAAGCCAACAATATAGGAGCCGCTCATTCAACAGGACGCATGCTGCATTTTCTCAATCCGGATACCGAGGTCAGCGCCGGTATGGATGATGACTACAGGCAGGCTCTCGCTTTTCCTGAAAAAGTGTACGTCAACCCTCTTCAGAATCCTGACGGCTCTGTCGAGAACAGGCCCATGCCGCTGCCGTTGATACGCGACATGTTTTTCTGGTATGCGAGGCGCTCCCGTGCGAGAGTGTGGTACAGAGGTGCCTCTGTCATTATTTCCAGGGATAATTTTCTGCGTGCCGGCCGGTGGTCCGAGGATTATTTCATGTATGCGGAGGACCTGGATTTCTTTTATTCTTTGTGGTTGAGTAATATCGAAGTATGTCTGACCGGTTCGGTGATATTTCATCTCGGCGGCGGCAGCAGTTCCAGGAGGTGGACAAGTCTGGAGAGAGAAGTAGTAGTACAGCGTTCCACACGCAAGTTTTACCGCAAATACTTTTCTAATTTTCAGTATGTTACCATAAAGATATACTTCATTTTCCACTACCTTCTGAAAAATCCCCGCAGGGTTCCCCAGGACATCAGGGCCTGGATGTTAAGCAGTAAACGCTGAAAGTTTTGCAAAAGTGCTGAAAAGTGAGTAAAATTGCACCAAATTTTAATTCTATTGATACATTATGGAGGATAAGTTAATTTCCAAAGTACCCGAAGGTCCTTTGGCTGAAAAATGGACTAAGCATAAAGCCGCTATCCGTGTTGTCAGCCCTGCCAATAAAAGAAAGCTGGACATTATCGTAATCGGTACCGGTCTTGGTGGAGCCTCGGCAGCCGCAACTCTCGGAGAACTCGGTTATAATGTCAAGATTTTCTGCATCAGTGACTCTCCCCGCCGCGCCCACTCTATCGCAGCGCAGGGAGGTATCAATGCCGCTAAAAATTATCAGAACGACAATGACTCCGTGTACCGTCTCTTCTATGATACCATCAAGGGAGGCGACTACCGCAGCAGGGAAGCCAATGTTTACAGGCTTGCGGAAGTCAGCAATCTGATTATCGACCAGTGCGTAGCACAGGGTGTTCCTTTCGCGAGAGATTACGGTGGACTGCTTGACAACCGCTCCTTCGGAGGTGCCCAGGTCAGCCGTACTTTCTATGCCCGCGGTCAAACCGGACAGCAGCTCCTTCTCGGAGCATACGCTTCCCTGAACCGTCAGATCGCGAAGGGTACTGTAAAGTCTTATCCCCGTCATGAGATGCTTGAGCTCGTTGTTGTAAACGGTGAGGCCCGCGGTATCATTACCCGTAACCTTGTAACCGGTGAGATCGAGCGTTTCGGAGCACATGCCGTAGTCCTGGCTTCCGGCGGTTACGGCAACACATATTTCCTTTCTACAAATGCCATGAACTCCAACGGCTCGGCAGCATGGCACTGCTACAAGAAAGGAGCATACTTCGCCAATCCCTGCTTCGCCCAGATTCACCCTACCTGTATCCCTGTTCATGGTGACCAGCAGTCCAAGCTGACCCTTATGAGTGAGTCGCTCCGTAATGACGGACGTATCTGGGTTCCGAAGAAGATGGAGGATGTAAAGAAGCTCCGCGCAAAGCAGATAAAGGGCTCTCAGATACCCGAGGAGGACCGCGACTACTATCTTGAGCGCCGTTATCCGGCTTTCGGTAATCTTGTTCCCCGTGACGTGGCTTCCCGTGCAGCCAAGGAAAGATGCGATGCCGGCTATGGTGTCAATGAGACAGGTCTTGCCGTATTCCTGGATTTCTCTTCCGCTATCGCAAGACTCGGCAAGGATGTTATCACTGCCCGTTACGGCAACCTCTTCCAGATGTACGAGAAGATAACCGGTGTCAATCCCTATGAGGAGCCGATGATGATTTATCCCGCCATCCACTACACCATGGGAGGTATCTGGGTTGACTACAATCTCCAGACCACTATCCCCGGTCTGTACGCTATCGGTGAGGCCAATTTCTCCGACCACGGCGGCAACCGTCTCGGAGCTTCCGCCCTCATGCAGGGTCTTGCGGACGGGTATTTCATCCTGCCTTACACTATCGGGGACTATCTCTCGCATAAGATCCAGGAGCCTAAGGTAAATACCAATACCCCTGAGTTCGACGAGGCTGAGAAGGCTGTCAAGGAGCGTATCAATTACTTTATCAACAATAAGGGAACCCAGACTGTTGACTACTATCACAAGAAGTTGGGTCATATAATGTGGGAGAAGGTCGGAATGGCACGTGACAAGAAAGGCCTTGAAGAGGCAATTAAGGAAATTCACGAGCTCCGTGCCCAGTATATGAAGGATGTCTATGTTCCCGGTACCAATGAGGAGTTCAACCAGGAGCTTGAAAAGGCTCTCCGTGTGGCGGATTTCTTCGAAATCGGTGAGCTGATGGCCCGTGACGCTCTCAACAGGAACGAGTCCTGCGGCGGTCATTTCCGTGTGGAGATGCAGACTGCTGACGGCGAGACTCTCCGTGATGACGAGCACTATCAGTACGTCAGTGCATGGGAGTACGCAGGTGAGGGCAAGGATCCTATTTTCCATAAGGAAGACCTTGTATTTGAGTTTGTAAAGCCTTCAACACGTAACTATAAAGACTAAGGAGGGATATTAATCATGAATTTTACTTTGAAAGTATGGCGTCAGCAGAACGCCAAAGCAAAAGGCCATTTCGAAACATATAAGGTGTCAAATATCTCACCCGATACCTCTTTTCTCGAGATGCTCGATATCCTCAACGATCAGCTGATACGTGAGGGCAATGACCCTGTTGCTGTCAACAAGGGTTGCAAGAATTCGGGTCCTATCGCATTCGACCACGACTGCCGCGAGGGTATCTGCGGTATGTGCTCGCTCTATATCAACGGTCATCCCCACGGACCTGACAGTGAGATTACTACCTGCCAGCTCCACATGCGTAAGTTCAAGGACGGCGATACCATCACTATCGAGCCCTGGAGAAGCGCCGGTTTCCCTATCATAAAGGACCTGGTAGTGAACCGCGGTGCCTTTGACAAGATACTTCAGGCAGGTGGTTTCATCTCCATCAATGCCGGTTCTGCTCAGGATGCGAATGCTATTCCCATTCCCAAGCAGAAGGCTGACGAGAGTATGGACGCTGCTGCCTGCGTAGGTTGCGGAGCATGTGTAGCCACCTGTAAGAACGGCTCTGCAATGCTCTTCGTAGCAGCACGTGTAAGTTCGCTCGCACTCCTTCCTCAGGGACGTCCCGAGGCAGCACGCAGGGCCAAGGCTATGGTGGCCAAGATGGACGAGCTCGGATTCGGTGCCTGCACCAACACCCAGGCATGTCAGAGCGAGTGCCCTAAGGGTATCACTGTAAGCCACATCGCCCGCCTCAACCGCGAGTTCCTCTGCGCTAAGTTCAAGGACTAGCCTTATGGAGTACTTTGTCACCTGTGGCGGGATACCGGTACATGTCTCTGAGACAGGATCAGGTGACAATGCAGTTGTTTTGCTCCACGGTTATCTGGAGACATTGTATATATGGGAAGACTTCAGGGCTCTTTTTCCTGAGTCTTCCCATATTATTTCTATAGATCTTCCCGGATTGGGGCTTACTGGCTCTGCTCCGGAGGTCAATTCTATGGAGTTCGATGCTAAGGTTCTTTTTGCTCTTCTCGATAAACTTTCCATTGCAAAAGTCCTTATAGTCGGTCATTCCATGGGAGGGTATGTAGGACAGCGCTTCTTGAGGGACTATCCTGACCGTATTTCTGCCTTGGTCAATGTCAATTCCAATCCCTATGCCGATGATCCCCTGAAGGTAAAGGACAGGGAAAAGGAGATATCCTTTATACTTAATGGAAAACTTGTTCAGTTGGCGCAGATAGCTATTCCGAACATGTATTCCAAGGCAAATCTAAGGAGTTGCGATGATAAGGTTGCGGAAACAGTAGAAATCTGCGAAACACATGACCCGGAAGGGGTTGCTGCAGTTGTCAGGGGATTAATGACACGTGATGACAATGTGGCTCTTCTCGCCTCCGCTATGGTACCTGTGATGTTCATATACGGCGATTCGGACGTATATGCGCCTTTATCAAGGATTCAGCAGATCATGCATGATTTACCCGGTTGCCGTCATGAAATCGTACCCGGTACCGGACATAATACCCACGTTGAGAATCCCAAGGCAGTCTACGACTTGGTTTCTTCGCTGCTGTAGGTTTCGTACAGCAGGTTGTTGAACGGGTATCTGCCCTCATGTATGGATTTCACCATGCTGTAAAGGTCTTTTCTGAGTTTTTCTATATTAATCCTCTCTTTCGCTGAGATAAAAATGCAGGCTGAGTTCTCTTTAGCTACCCACATTTTCTCAAGTCTTTCCAGCGGAATGTTCTCGGGCTTCTCCTCCTCAAAGTCGTACTCTGATTTCTCCTTGTAGTTGTACGCGTCAATCTTGTTGAATACCATAAATATAGGCTTATCTTTAGCGCCTATGTCCATAAGAGTGGAGTTGACAGCCTTGATCTGTTCCTCAAAGTCCGGATGGGATATGTCCACTACATGGAGAAGTATGTCTGCCTCCCTTACTTCGTCCAGGGTGCTTTTGAATGACTCAATCAGTTCTGTAGGCAGCTTTCTGATGAATCCTACCGTGTCGGACAGGAGGAAGGGCACGTTTTCTATAACTACCTTCCTTACCGTTGTGTCCAGTGTAGCAAACAACTTGTTCTCAGCGAATACATCGCTCTTGGACAACAGGTTCATCAGAGTGCTTTTTCCGGCGTTCGTGTAGCCTACCAGCGATACCCTTACAAGAGAGCCACGGTTTCCTCTCTGTGAGGCCATCTGTCGGTCTATCTTCTTGAGCTGCTCTTTCAGGAGACTTATTTTATTCAGAATGATTCTTCTGTCAGTCTCTATCTGGCTTTCTCCGGGACCTCTCATACCGATACCTCCCCGCTGTCTTTCCAGGTGTGTCCACATTCTGGTAAGTCTGGGCAAAAGGTATTGATACTGTGCAAGTTCTACCTGAGTCTTTGCGTATGCGGTCTTTGCCCGCTGGGCAAATATGTCCAGTATCAGGTTAGTTCTGTCAAGTATTCTGCATCCCAGTTCCTTTTCGAGGTTTCTGAGCTGTGAGGGACTGAGCTCATCGTCAAAGATAACGAGTCTGATTTCGTGCTCTTCGATGTAGGTCTTTATCTCTTCCAGTTTGCCCGAACCGACGTATGTCCTGGAATTTGCCCTTTCCATTTTCTGAGTGAACCTTTTCTCACTTCTTGCACCTGCTGTAAGTGCCAGGAATTCAAGTTCGTCCAGATTCTCCTTTATCCTTCTTTCGTCGGTTCCCTGAGGTATGACTGATACCGTTACTATTCTTTCAAATTCTTCTGTTTCCTGTTTCATATTCTCAAAAAAATGAGGCTTACTCTTTTCAGGGAAAGCCTCATCTAAGTTAACAATTGACCGTTTTAGTTTCTGAGCTGGAAGTAGATAGGGAAGTTGTAAGTTACACGTACAGCTTTATCCCTCTGTTTTCCAGGAGTCCATTTCGGGGACATCGAAACTACTCTGATAGCTTCCTGGTCCAGGGAAGGGTCAACACCTCTGAGCACCCTGATGTTGGTAAGCGAGCCGTCTGTCTCGATGGTGAACTGGAGGGTCACACGCCCGGAGATACCGTTCTCACGGGCTACGTCCGGATATACCATGTTCTGGAACACCCATTTCGTGAATTCATTGGCGTCTCCACCGTTGAAAGAGGGCTTCTCCTCTACGAGTGTATAGGGAATAGGTGCTTCCTCGATGACCTCCTCAGCAACTTCTGCAACGTAGTCCATAATCTCAACTCCGAGATCCGCTTCGTCCTCAAGGCTGATGAACAGGTCAGTATCGACAACGATGTCATCATCAACGACCTCAATCATATCGGACAGTACGGGAACCTTGGGAGCCTCGGGGGGCGGGGGAGGGGCCTCTGTAGTTACGGGTATCTGCTCTACTTCAACTGGTGCCGCTTCCTCCTGCTGGATGACGGACTCTGTCTTTTCACTGGTGCTCCACTCGAAAGCGCAAAGTATGACTCCGAGAGCTATGATAAGACCTAACTCTCTGTAGAACATCTTTTTGTTCTCGAGGTTCGCTTTAGGAGATTTTTTAACTTCCATCTTATTTGTGTTTTTTCTAATTTTCCGAGTGTAAAAGTAGGAATAATTTCTGAATTAACACAAAAATTGTTGAAAAAACTGTTAAAAACTTTAGATAAGTCCGAGTTCGTGCAGAATCTTGTTGGTGTTTCTCTGCTTCTCGGCGCCCTCGTGGAATCTCTTCTCCTCGTCGGCTGTAAGTTCAACTTTTACAATGCCTTCAACGCCGTCCTTACCGATAACTACGGGAACACCGAGGCAGATGTCGTCCTCGCCGTACTCGCCGTTCTGGGGCACGCTGCAGGGGATGATTCTCTTCTCGTCGTGCAGGATAGCGCGGACGATGCTTGCTGCGCAGGCGCCGGGTGCGTAGTATGCTGAGGTACCCATCAGTTTGGTGATGGTTGCACCGCCTACCATGGTGTCTGCTATCACTTTCTCGCGCTGCTCTGCTGTGAGGAGCTTCTCGATCTTGCCGCCCTTGTAGAGCACGCTGCTCATCAGGGGAACCATTGTCGCATCGCCGTGTGCGCCGATAACCATGCCGTCAATCTCGCACATAGGCACGTTGAGAGCCTGGCTCAGGTAGTATGTAAAACGGCTGCTGTCCAGTGCGCCGCCCATACCGATGAGGTGGTTCTTCTTTACGCCGCTGGTCTTGTATGTAAGGTAGGTCATGGTGTCCATGGGGTTGGAGACCATAACGATGAATGCCTCGGGGGAGTTCTTTACCACGTTGGCTACAACCTCGCTTACGATCTTTGCGTTGGTGCCGATGAGGTCCTCTCTGGACATACCCGGCTTGCGGGGCATACCGGAGGTGATGACTACTACGTCGGAGCCTGCTGTGGCCTCGTAGTTGTTGGTCACTCCTGTGATCTTGGTGTTGATACCCATTATTTTGGCAGACTGCTGGATGTCGATGGCCTTGCCCTCTGCGAAACCCTCTCTAACGTCGAGAAGTACGACTTCTTTGCAGATGTTCCAGCTTGCGAGTACGTTGGCGCAGGTTGCACCTACATTGCCAACTCCGATAACACTAACTTTTGACATAGTTGTAATTTTATTAATTTTACAAAAATTTTTAAGCAAAAATCAGACCGCATGATAAGATTTGAAGTCATAGATGCAACCTTCAATTTGCGACGCAAAAATGCAATTAAAAATTGGATTAATGAAATCATTCTGAGTAAAAATCGCAAAACAGGCTCAGTAAATTATATATTTGCGTCCGACGACTATGTACTAAACGTAAACCGGCAGTACTTGGGTCACGATTACTTTACTGATATTATCACTTTCGATACATCCGACTACGAAGTCCCGACAACAGTCAGGCTGTCGGAAGGCATCCTTTCAGCAGACATAGTAATCAGTCTCGATACTGTACTTGCCAACAGTTCGACGTACGGCTCGACATTTTCTACTGAACTTTACAGAGTTATGGCACACGGTATCCTCCATCTTCTTGATTTCGATGATCATACTGAGCAGGAGAGAGCTCTGATGCGGGATGCTGAGGAACAGGCTTTGAAGTTGCTTCCCCAATTCGGTTTGGGCGAGGACCAGGTTTATCATTCAACTAAGTAAGATGCAAAGTCATTACGATATTATTGTCATAGGGGCCGGACATGCTGGATGTGAGGCCGCCTATGCCTCTGCTGTCATGGGGGCGTCCACTCTGCTCATTACCATGGATCTCAATAAGATAGCCCAGATGTCCTGTAATCCTTCAGTTGGTGGAATTGCTAAAGGGCAGATAATCAGGGAGATAGATGCGCTGGGCGGTATGTCAGCAATAATTACGGATGCAAGTACGCTCCAGTTCCGTATGCTCAACCGTTCAAAGGGTCCGGCAATGTGGAGTCCCCGCGCTCAGTGCGACAGGAACTCATATTCACAGAACTGGAGATGGATTCTCGAGAATACTCCAGGTTTATATCTTTGGCAGGATACTGTCAGTAATTTCACTTTCTCGGAGCAAGGAGAAATACTTTCTTTGGAGACATCCCTGGGCGGCAGGTTCACGGCAAGCTATTACATTCTTACAGCCGGTACTTTCCTGAACGGGCGTATTTTCGTCGGAGACCGTACCGCCGAGGGTGGGAGAGTGGCCGAGCCATCATCCCATCTGATTTCCTCACAGCTCTGTGACCAGGGGATACAGACGTCCAGAATGAAGACCGGTACGCCGCCCCGCATTGATGTCCGTTCTGTGAATCTTTCGCGTCTTATTCTCCAATCTGGTGACGAGTCGCCGGAAAAGTTTTCATACCTGCCGTATCTTTCTGCAGCGCAGCGTCAGGATATTCGTCAATTGAACTGCTATATCGCGCACACCAGTCCGAAGGTTCATGAAATCCTCCGCTCCGGTTTTGAAAGGTCCCCGCTTTTCTCGGGAAAGATAACCGGAATAGGACCCCGATATTGTCCAAGTATTGAAGATAAGCTCCGAACGTTTTCAGACAAGGACTCTCATCAGATATTCCTGGAACCCGAAGGAAGGAATTCTACTGAGTATTATCTTCAGGGTTTCTCATCTTCTCTTCCTTTCGAGATACAGTTTGAGGCTTTATCTCATGTCGATGGTTTCGAGGACGTCCATCTTTTGCGTCCAGCCTACGCCATCGAATATGATTATTTTGATCCTACACAGCTCGACCATACGCTTCGCTCGAAGGTCATTCCCAATCTCTATCTTGCCGGCCAGGTCAATGGAACAACCGGATATGAGGAGGCTGCAGCGCAAGGAATCGTCGCAGGAATCAACGCTGTACTTCGTAATAGAGGACAAGAGGAATTTATTCTCACCCGTGATTCATCGTATATCGGTGTCCTAATTGATGATTTAGTTACCAAAGGTGTTGATGAGCCCTACAGGATGTTCACATCCAGAGCAGAATACCGCATACTTCTCCGTCAGGACAATGCGGACGAGCGCCTGACGCCTCTGTCCCATAGAATAGGATTAGCTTCGGATTACAGGATGCGCCTTTTGGAAATTAAGCGTACTTCAGTCACTGCTCTAGTCAAAGTTTGTTCACAGACACGTCCTTCAGTCGCAGATGTTAATCCTGTTTTGGATGCTCATGCAACATCGCTGCTAACGACCCCAAAGTCTATTACTTCTCTTGTTACTAGACCTCAGATTTCTTTATCAGATGTCCTGGAATTTGTTCCACGTGGAACAATCGACGAGACTATCCATGCTTCGCAACTTCCACTATCTCTTCCAGACTTCTTACCTTCGTCTGCACTCCCAGAAACCTTTAAGAGTATTTGTCCGGAGAGCCCGTCTATTTTTTCTAATATAGTTGCCTCAACAGAGATTGCCATTAAGTACTCAGGCTATATACAGCGTGAGGCTGAACTTGCAAAGAAGTTGAAGAAGTTGGAGGGTCTGAAGATTCCTAATGATTTTGATTATTCGCGTATCGAGTCTCTCTCGATTGAGTCAAGGATGAAGCTTACTAGGCACCGGCCACGAACGATTGCTGAGGCTTCGCGTATTCCCGGAGTATCTCCTTCTGACATCTCAGTACTTCTTGTGTATTTCGGCAGGTAGTTGTTCCACGTGGAACGTATTACTCCATCGCAAAACTGAAGACTGCGGAACTGTCGGGTAGGAGCGAGAATGGTTTGCAAAGTAAGTACTCTTCTCTGGAGTCTTGTGCCGTAGGAGTGGATAGAAGGACGCTTGCAGCATCCGGATACAGAATGCGGAGGGCTGATAGAATGACCGGTAAGGATGTCATTTCTATGTCAAGACCTGCCTCTTCGCATATTATGACGCCGTTGTCTTCGGGGGAGGGGTAGGATAGGAGGTAGGACTCACCGCCGTTGATCTCTACGGCATGTCCCCGGCAGTAACCGATATAGGACAAAATGTATCCACAGGTGTCTTCCGGCCACTCTACCAGTCCTGTCCCGCTGTAGAACCTGCGACGGAGGGAATGGTAGCGCACGGCGGACAACGGGCTTGTCTCTATTTCTGCCGGTATCATGGGTAGTGGAAGTGTCTCCTGATGCCTGTATATATTATAGGAGTAACCTTGCCTTTGATAATATCCGAACAGTGTCGGGCCCGCAGGCCTCAATAGGAAGAATTCCATACTCTCATTCTCCATGCAGTGCCGCTCGACTTCCTGCAGCAGTTTGATGGCGTAGCCGCGCCCGCGCTGAGCCGGATCGGTGCATACCCCGTAGACGTAGCCTCCGGTGTGTCCTTTGTAGGAGACAGGAAAAACAGAGAGAGCGGAGACTGTCTTCCCCTCCCTCTCCAGAGTGTATGTCCTGCAAAGTCGGAATCCTTGTCCGAAGAACAGATCCAGAAATGAGGAGTCTGCTTCGAAACACTGCTTCCAAAGGCGGCGGAGGGCAGGTATGTTATCGGTAGATCTCACTTATGATGCCGCTGTATCGGGATGTAAGTTTTGCCCGCTTCAGTTTCAGAGTCTGGGACAGAAGGCCGTTGGAGGGAGTCCATTCATCGCATACGATACGCTCGCGCTTTATCTGTTCGTGAGGAGCCAGTTTGGAGTTGGTCTGGTCTACGATGCTGTGGAGAAACGCGACTGCCTTGGGGTCAGCTGCCAGCTGTTTGTCGTCCAGTTCTCCTAGTCCGTTCTCTTGGGCCCAGTGGCGCAGATGGTCGAAATCGGGGATGATGACGGCAGAGGCAAACTTCTGATTTTCCCCGAAGACAAAACAGTTCTGGATGTACGGTGACTCCTTGAGAAGGTTCTCGATTACCTGCGGGGCTACGTATTTGCCGAGAGAGAGTTTGAAGATTTCCTTCTTGCGGTCAGTTATCTGAAGGTACTTGCCGTCTACCAGGCGGCCGATATCTCCGGTGTGGAGGAATCCGTCTGAATCGATTACTTCGCTGGTGGCTTCGGGATTCTTGTAGTAACCGAGCATGACGTGGGGCCCTTTGGTGAGAATCTCGCCGTCCTCGGCAAACTTCAGTTCTGTGCGTTCCATCGGCTTGCCGACGGTTCCGATGATGTTGATGCCCTCCACCGGATTGTTCACTGCGATGACGGGGGAGGCCTCGGTCATGCCGTAGCCTTCGTAGATATGGAGGCGTGCGGCATTGAAGAGCCGGATGATCTTGGCCTGTATGGAAGAGCCGCCGGATACTATGAGCATCTCGTGACCGCCGAGATTGTCTCTCCATTTGCTGTAGACGAGTCGGTCGTATAGGTTGCGTTTCGCTCTGTATATCAGACTCTTATTGTAGTTGTCATAGTTGTTGGCAAAGTCCCATGCGAGCCGGTAGACAGTCTTTTTGAAGCCTTTCAGATGCTTGCCGGCCGCTTCCAGCTTCGAGTACATCATTTCTAAAACACGCGGCACAGCACAGAATCCATCGGCGTGACAGTCGGCCAAATCCCTGGCCAAAGTGCCTAAACTCTCTGCGTAATAGATACTTATGCCGATATACTGGTACTCGTAGTTCATGCTTCTCTCGTAGACGTGGCACAGGGGTAGGAAGCTGAGCATCTTCTGGTCGGAGCGGACGGTCTGCTTGACGGCATGACCGTAGGCGTTGAACATCAGGTTGTGGTGGGAGAGTACTACGCCTTTTGGGGTACCGGTGGTGCCGGAGGTATAGATGATGGAGACGGGCTCGTCAGTACCGGTTTCTGCCTTAATCTTCTCTATCACAGGCTTCTGGACAAGTTCCACACGTTCTCCTGTCTGATATAAATCCCTGAAACACTGGATGTTGTCCGAGTCATCCATGAGTATTATCCGTGCCGGATGCTCCATCTTCCGTACTATCGGCTCTATTTTGCGGTACTGGCTCATGGTCCCGATGATGATGATCCTGGCATCGCTGTGGTTGAATATATAGAGGTATTCGTCGGCACTTAGGGTGGGGTAGACGGGCACGTGTATGAGGCCGGCCATGCTCAGGCCCATGTCGGTGAAGTTCCATTCGGGCCGGTTGTTGCAGATGGTCACGACCTTGTCGCCCTTGCCGTATCCCATGGATGAGAGGGCGTAGGCAATGAGATGTGAATAGCGTACGTAGTCCTTGACACTGAATCGGATCCATTCCTTACCGCTGCGGCGGCAGAGCATATCCTGTTTGTCCGGAAACCTCTCTTCGAGCTTGGTCAGGAGGTCGTAGATGTGGGCGACTTCTTGTAACATAGGCATAAGAATTTAGTGTTTCTGACAAAGATACGAAAAAGGCCGGACATTCCTGCCCGGCCTGTGCTGTTATGTGTACACTTTTCAGACTAGAGGATGGCTGTGTATGCGTCGGCGTCCATCAGCTCATCGAGCTCAGCGGGGTTGGTGAGCTTGATCTTGATCATCCAGCCCTCTCCGTAAGGATCGGTGTTGACAGTCTGGGGAGCTCCCTCGAGAGCAGCGTTGACCTCGATGATCTCACCGGATACAGGCATGAAGGCATCGGCGACTGTCTTAACGGCCTCGATGGCTCCGAAAACCTCTTCCTTGTCAAGGGTCTCGCCCTGTGTCTGAATGTCTACGAAGACGATGTCTCCGAGCTGATCCTGAGCGTAATCGGTGATGCCGACGGTTGCTACATCGCCGTCAACCTTTACCCACTCGTGATCCTTGGTGTACTTCAAATTGCTAGGTATGTTCATAACCGGTTATATTTAAAAGTTAAACTGATGCAAATGTATAAAAAGTAACTGAGTCTACAACATTTTTAAGGCTTTTTTGATGATGTCCTCCAGAGAGAGTCCGGGCTCCTTCTTTACGATGGAAGCAACAGTCTTTTCCACAGCGTTTTTCGTAAATCCGAGCATGATCAGAGCCGAGCATGCCTCCGAGGAATTGGCGGCGGCGGAGCCTCCCGACAGGTCGAGTTCCGCTCCTCCCTTGGAAATCTTGTCCTTCAGTTCGATGATGACCTTCTGGGCGGTCTTCAGCCCGATACCCTTCACTCCCTTGATGCGGTTTACGTCGCCTGAGGCTATCGCTGTGGACACCTCATCGGCCGTGAGGGACGAGAGCATCATCCGGGCGGTGTTGGGACCTATGCCGGAGACTCCGATGAGGAGGGCGAAGATCCGCCGCTCTTCCTTGTCACAGAAGCCGTAGAGAGTCTCCTCGTCCTCGCGCAGGTGGTGGTGGACGTACAGCCTGACCTCTTTCTGCCCCTGCAGGCGGTCGTAGGTGTTGAGGGATATCTGGAGCTTGAAGCCGATGCCGTGGCACTCAACCACTGCCTCCGCGGGCGAGAGTTCCTCGAGCGTTCCTTTGATATAGTCGTACATGACGTTTTTTTCTGATAAGTTTCTGCAAATTTAGTTACTTTTGTAAGATATTTGAAAAATAAAAGTCATGATACAGGACATAGACCAGATAAGGAGCCATTTCCCCTATCTCCAGTGCGCGCGGGGAGGGGACAGGCAGCTTATATATTTTGACAATGCCGCCACCACGCAGAAGCCCCGGGCCGTCATTGACGCCACTTCCCGCTGGCTGCAGGAGGCCAATGCCAATGTCCACCGCGCCATCTACGGTCTTGCCGCCTCCGCCACCGAACACTACGAGGCCGGGAGGGAGGCCGTCCGCGGACTCATCAACGCCGCCTCGAAGGACGAGATAGTCCTTACCTCCGGTACCACCGCCTCCATCAACCTGCTGGCCAATATTTACGGACAGAAGTACATCCGTCCCGGAGATGAGATCCTCCTTTCGGAGGGAGAGCATCACTCCAACATTGTCCCCTGGCAGATGCTTTGCGCCAGGACAGGGGCACGCCTGAGATATTTTCCCGTAGGGGAGGATGGGCAGTGGGACCTCGGGGCTGCGGAGCGGATCCTGGCTGAGGGCAAGGTGAAAATAGTCTCTGCCGCCCATATTTCCAATGTGCTGGGCATCGTCAATCCTGTGGGAGAGCTTACCGTGCTGGCTCACCGGTACGGCGCCGTGATACATCTGGACGGGGCGCAGGGGATAGTCCACGAGGGCATTGACGTGCAGGAGACGCCCTGCGATTTCTATTCTTTCTCCGGGCATAAGCTCTATGCGCTGACCGGTACCGGAGTGCTCTACGGCCGCCGCAGTCTGCTGGAGACACTGCCGCCGTGGATGGGAGGCGGGGAGATGGTGGACACGGTGACGTATGAGAGGACCACATACGCTCCTGTTCCGCTGAGATTCGAGGCCGGAACGCCTAATTTCATAGCTGCTGCTACTTTAAAGCCCGCTATCGATTTCGTCACTTCAGTAGATGTACCGCAAGTAAGGGAAAATGAAAAGCGGATGACCGATTATCTCATGCGGGAGCTGAATGCTGTGGACGGTCTGAGGATTATCGGAAGCGGCGGAAAGAAGGCCCCGCTGATATCATTTACCGTCGAAGGGGCGCATCACAGTGACATTGCCACCCTTCTGGACAAAATGGGTGTGGCCGTCCGCTCCGGGCAGATGTGCTCGGAGCCGCTGCTGGCCAAGTTCGGGCTGACGGGAGCGGTGCGGGTCTCGCTGGCGGCCTACAACACGATGCAGGAGTGCGAGGCGTTCATGGGCGCTCTGCGCAAGGTACTGGCAATGTTGAGATAAACTGAATTCATTTCAATAAAAGATACAGGACAATGACAGACAATACATCATCTATCAAGCAGGTTCAGCAGGAGATAGTGGACGAGTTCGCCGCCTTCGGGGACTGGATGGACAAGTATGAGTATCTCATCGAGCTGGGTCATTCCCTGCCCGTCATCGACGAGCAGAAAAAGCAGGAGGACCGCCTCATCAAGGGCTGCCAGTCCCGGGTGTGGCTCGACAGCGAGTTCCGTGACGGCAGGCTGTGGTTTACGGCGGACAGCGACGCCATCATCACCAAGGGCATCATCTCCCTCCTCATCCGGGTCTACAACGGCAGGACCCCGGACGAGATACTCTCCGCCGACAATTCATTTATCGAGGAGATAGGACTCCGTGAGAATCTGTCGCCGACCCGGGCCAACGGACTGGTGTCGATGATGGAGCAGATACGCGAGGACGCCCTGAAGTACAAAGGACAGTAAGTTATGGACAAAACGACTCTCACCCGCGATGTAGTGCGGGCTCTCAAGCAGGTCTACGACCCCGAGATACCGGTCAATATCTACGACCTGGGCCTCATCTACGACATGACCGTAGATGACGACCACAAGGTTCACATCAAGATGACTCTGACGGCGCCCAACTGCCCCATGTCCGACACTCTGGTAGAGGACGTGCACACGGCTGTGGCCGATACGCCGGGAGTTACGGACGTGGCTATAGAGATAACATTCGACCCGCCCTGGGACAAGTCCCGGATGAGTGACGAGGCTTTACTTGAACTGGGACTGCTATGACACCGGAATCTCAGCCCGTAAGGGTATATCTCATCCTCGGCAGCAATATGGGGAACAGGCGGCGCAATCTCAGCACCGCCGTATCGCTTCTGGTCACTCAGCTGGCTCCCTGGCTCTTTTCCGATATCCGTGAATCTGAGGTGCTCGAGACCGAGCCCTGGGGCATGGCGCCGGGTTCCGAACCATTTCTCAACCAGGCCATATCCTTCGAGACCACCGTCCCGCCCGAACCTCTGCTGGAGGTCTGCAAATGGGTGGAACAGAAGCTGGGCCGTATAGCCCGTGAGCCGGAGTATGATGCGGAGGGCCGCCGTATCTATCATTCCAGAACTATCGACATCGACATCGTCCTGTACGGGGACCGTCATATAGATACTCCGACATTAAAAATCCCTCATCCTCAGATCGAGGAGAGGGATTATGCCAAGCGTCTGCTCAGGCAGATTCTATACTGATTCCCTTTTTTAGAAATTCAGGAACTCCAGGAATTCCTCCTCAGAGCAGCTTCCGATGGGGCCGGAGAGAGTGCTGCCCTCAGCGTCCACCACCGCGTAGAGCGGCTGCGATGCCGAGGCGAACTGCCTCATCTCCAGGTCGCGGTAGCGGCGGCCCAGGGTGCGGAACTCCGCGTCCTCGGTCTTGTCGTCCACGTAGAGGTGGGCGATGACGAAGTCACCCGACAGCCTGTCCATGACGGCCGCCGACGAGAGGACGGTGGCCTCCATCTGCTTGCACACGCTGCAGGTGTGGGACTTGAACACCACGAATACCGGCTTGCCGGTGGCCGCACTCTCGGCCAGGGCCTCGTCCAGGTCCGTGTGGTTCTTCAGGGTCGAATAGCCAGTGGCCGCGGCGGCATTGTCACCGGATGCTGCCTGCGCGGTGCCGCCGGAGGAGAGCGTCAGCGTCGAGCCGTCCATCGGCGGGATGAGGCCCGAGATGCTCTGCAGCGGGGCGCCGAAGAGGCCGGGGATGAGGTAGAAGGCGAAGGTGATGCAGACTATCGCCGCGATGTGCCTGCCCCAGCCGATGCCGTCGGCGGGAGTGTCGTGGCTGGTGCGGAACACCCCGAGGAAGTACAGGCCCAGGAGCAGGGCGAGGACTGCCCACGTGGCGATGAAGCCCAGGCGGGTGATGACGCCCCATCCGAAGTACGCGTCGATGTTGTAGAGGAACTTCATTGCGAAGGCCAGCATGATGTATGCGAAAACGACCTTGACCATGTTGAGCCA
>CALVDH010000019.1 GCA_944326235.1 uncultured Bacteroidales bacterium
CTTGAACACGCCCATCAGTACAATCAGTGTCAGGATGGGCAGAAGAGCAAGTAAAACGTCCATGGCGACACATATCTTAATTCGCGCGCAAAATTACAAAAAATCTCAAAACAGCATGAGAACTTTATCCACACAACGGCAGCGTTTCCCGTGATTCGGTGCCGTTGTGGGACGGACTCTAAGCCGATGCCGGTTTCAATGCCGGAATAAGTCCCGCTACCGCTGTCAGTGTCGATGTCTGTACCGGCATCAGTGTCGATGCTAGTGTCATTGTAGGTACCAGTACATGTCAGAGTCGGAGCCAGTGCCAGTACCAGGTTCCCAGCCGTGTTCCCTTCCCGGTTACATTTCCGGTCCGGTCTCTGCTTCTCCGTTTTCGTTCTCTCCCCCGTAATCGAGATACGGACTCCTCTTGCCCGGCAGATTCTCGGAGTGCTTCTTCTCCTTGCTGAGAACCTTTATCAGCACATAGTAGTCGGTAGGATTGTCTATGATCTCATCCTTGCCCGGTTTGCGTCCTTTGTGATATTTGGCGATGATGCGGTACTCGTATCCGTATTCGTGCTCGAAACCTTCTATCGCCCCCTTGCGTATCAGCCAGTCCCAGTTTTCCTGGCTGTAGGAGGTCTTGTACAGGTACATCGGCATCTCCCAGTCCGAGAACATCTCCGGCAGTCTCAGCTCAGAGGCTATGATCATTTCCTCCCGCTTCGAGCAGGAGCAGACAAGCAGGAGCAGACTTGCCGCCATTAAAAGTTTGAGAATCTTTTTCATAGCCATCTATTTTTCCTGATTACAAAATTGAGTTAAATTGATGTCTGATTTCGCGGATGGCGCGGCGCAGTCCCGGGGCGCAGAGCAGCCGCAGGTCGGAGATGACCAGGCGGAGCAGGCGCCAGGCTTCCTGGGTGAGGACGGTGGCGGGCACCAGGGCAATGGAGGCGGCCAGGGCCCATTCCCACGGAAGGGTGCAGTAGAGGACAATGGCGTAGATGATGAGCAGCAGCGGCCAGAGCACGAGGGTGACTACAAAGCGGATGGAGTTGTAGAACGCGCGGTCTTTCATCTTCGAGAAGAGGAAGGCCGAAAGGCCGGTTACGGGGAGGGTCAGCACTCCTGCCGGAATAGTGTAGGGGAGGGTGACAATGAGTACCAGCAGCTGGAACAGGCGGGACCAGAAGGGGTGCTTCTTGATGACGGAGCCGAGGGAAATACCCCGTTCTTCCCGCTCGCGGTGGATGTCGGCGGCGCGTCCAAGCAGCTCTGCGGCTTGTTCCGGTTCGGAGGTACGCAGCCGGGCTATCTGCCCGAGGGTCATCTTGTTGGCGGCGAAACGGGTGGTAAGGGCGTGGCGGCGCTCCCGCGGATGCTCCTTCCTCCAGGCATCCACCTGCTGATTGATGACGGCTGCACAGGTGTCGAGGGTGGCATCGTAGTATTCGTCGTCGGGGATGTAGAGGATTACCTCCTTCATGCGCTCGGTAAGGTCGTCCTTCATCAGGTTCATCACCTCGGGCTGGGTGAGGCCGGCGTGCTCCCGGAGGTATTCGCTGACGTTGATGGGGTCGCCTATCTGGACCAGGACGGTGGAGCGGAAGCGGAAGAAGTTGCCGTACTCCAGACCGACCGGCACGATGTACAGGGGCAGGCGGCCGTCCATGAGTTCCTCGGCCTCAAGGGCGATGCGGAAGATGCCCTTGGACAGGGGCAGCAGGGAGTGTTTGGCCTGATGCCGGCCCTCGGGCAGGATGCAGAAGGGCACCTTGTCCAGGAGGACATCCACGCTCTTGTGGATGATCTCGGTGTTCTTGCGCACCTCGTCCATGCCGTCGCGGATGCGCATGATGGGCATGATCTTCAAGAAGGTGAGAATCTTCGCGACCTTCGGATTCCTGAAGATGTCGGCCCGGGCCACGAATACCTTCTGCTTGCGGTCCATTGCCAGGATGACCAGCGCGTCCATCAGGGCGTTGGTGTGGTTGGGGGCGTAGATGACGGCCCCGTCGGCGGGGACCTTCTCCAGCCCCACGTATTTTATCCTGCGGTACGCCATCCGCAGCATGAAGTCCACGTAATGCCGCAGAAAGGCGTAGAGCCCGTCGAAGTCCTGTATTTTCCTGTTTTCCTTCTTACTCATTGTCCTTGAAAATTATGCTGCCGCCTTGACATTGTCCTCCGGAAGGGGATGCCTGCGGAAGATGGCTGCCAGCGTGAGTCCCGCGATGATATGCCAGATGCCCCACCATGCCGTGACAAAGAGCATCCCGCCGTAGTGCCCGTGCCATATCTCCGGAGGGAAGATGGCCGGGTTGAACAGCAGCACCAGTCCCAGGCCGGAGTTCTGGATGCCGACCTCGATGGTCACGGAGCGGCGGTCCCTCAGCGGCAGGCGGCCCGCCATGCCCCCGAAATACCCGGTGGCGAAGGCGGCGGCGTTGTGCACCAGTACGATGCAGAAAATGAAGATGATGTTGTCGATGAACAGCTGGAAGTTCTGGGCGAAGGAGGCCACCACCATCACTAAGAAGAGGAGGATGGAGAGGGTCTGCGCCGGTTTGGTGATCTTCTTCGTGGCGTTGGGGAAATACCGGGCGAAGAGCATTCCCAGGACAATGGGGATGCCCAGGAGCAGGAGTATCTGCCAGAGCATCGGCAGGAAGGGGATGACCAGCCGGGGAATGTCGCCGGAGACGCTGATGGCGCTGTAGTACAATGTGCCCCAGACGTAGAAGTTGAGGGGGGTTACTAGCGGGGCGAAGGCGGTGGTCACGGCGGTCATGCTCACGGAAAGCTCGACGTTGCCCTTCGACAGGGAGGAGATGAAGTTGGAAATGTTGCCGCCGGGGCAGGAGGCCACCAGTATCATGCCGAGGGCCACCATCGGGGTAATCCAGGGGTTCAGGGCCAGGCAGATCAGGAAGGTCACTGCGGGCAGGCCGACCCACTGCAGGAGGATGCCGGTGATGATGGACTTGGGATGGCGGAATACGTTCTTGAAGGTGTCCAGCTTTATCCCGAGGGCTACTCCGAACATGATGAAGGCCAGCAGGATGTTGACAATCATCATGCCGTTCTCCCCGAAGTTGATGGAGATGGAGTTGAGGCTTTCTAACTGTTCTTTCATCGTCAGTAGGTTTCAAAAATGAGGCAGTGACCAAAATGCTCTCCAGTCACGGCCTCATAAATTTTAAGCAAATATGGAGGTGTGTCAGAATGGGTAAAATGCAAGGCGCCGAGGTTCAGGGCGAAGGAGTTTACTTCCGTAAATGACTGAGCCGTGATACCGAAGGCAACGCAGCAGTTTGCCCGTTATGGCACGCCGTTATTCTCTAATTGCCTTAATGCCGGGCAGTTCTTTGCCCTCCAGGAACTCCAGCATCGCACCGCCGCCGGTGGATACATAGCTCACCTTGTCAGCATAGCCCATCTGGGTCACAGCCGCTACGGAGTCTCCGCCGCCCACGAGGGTGAAGGCGCCTTTCTCAGTGGCTTCTGCGAGGATCTCTGCTATGGAGTTGGTGCCGTGTGCGAAGTTGGGCATCTCGAACACGCCTACGGGGCCGTTCCAGAGGATGGTCCTGGAGCCCAGCAGGACCTCTTTCCACTCGGCCACAGCCTTGGGAGAGGCATCCATGCCCATCCAGCCGTCGGGAATGGCGTTCGAGGGGCAGATCTGGGTGTGTGCGTTGTTGTCGAAAGCATCTGCGGCTACGACCTCTGTCGAGAAGTACAGCTTCACGCCTTTCTCCTTGGCCTTGGCTAAGGTGTTGAGGGCTGTCTGGAGCTGGTCGTCCTCCACGAGGGAGGTTCCGATGGTGCCGCCCTGGGCTTTCATGAAGGTGTAGACCATGCCGCCGCCGATGATCATGTTGTCGGCCAGGTCGAGCAGGTGCTCGATGACACCGAGCTTGGAGGATACCTTGGCACCGCCGAGGATGACGGTCAGGGGACGCTGGGGATTGCCCAGTACCTTGTCGATGGCCTTGATCTCACCCTCCATCACGTAGCCGAACATCTTGTCGTTGGGGAAATACTTGGCGATGAGGGCTGTGGAGGCGTGGGCGCGGTGAGCCGTGCCGAATGCGTCGTTGATGTAGCAGTCAGCGTAGGAGGCTAAGTGCTCGGTGAACTTCTTCTGGCTCTCCTTTACGGCAGCCTTGGCGGCCTTCTTCTCCTCGTCGGTGGCGTCCTCGGCCAGTCCGCGGGGCTTGCCCTCCTCCTCGGCGTAGAAACGCAGGTTCTCGAGCAGGAGCACTTCGCCGGGCTTCAGGGCAGCGGCCTGAGCGTCAGCCTTCATGCAGTCGGGAGCGAACTGTACCTTAGTGCCGAGCAGCTCCTCGATGCGGCCGATGATGTGCTTGAGGGAAAATTTTTCAGCGGGTCCCTTCGGCTTCCCGAGATGGGACATTATGATGAGAGCACCTCCGCCTGCCAGTACCTTCTTCAGGGTGGGAATCGCGGCGCGGATACGTGTGTCGTCAGTGATGTTGAAATTGGCGTCGAGCGGAACGTTGAAATCCACTCTCACAATGGCCTTCTTGCCATTAAAGTCATAAGAGTCTATGTTCTGCATAATTCCTAGAATTAGTCCGGCTGCAAAATTACAAAAATCTCCGGAATAACCTTGCAGAAAATAAGCATCTCTTCAGTGTGGGAGAGGTACCGGAGGTGTCTGTTTTCGTTTGAAGTGCGTAAAATCTCTGAAGATGAGCGATTTATGTAATTTGTGGCTTTAACAGACTCGCGGTATTTTTCTCGAGTCTGTAAAATATTTATTGAGTAAAGTTGTTGATTATCAGTTTGTTGCTCAGAGATGAGGATAACAGACTGAAGGCAGTGCCTGACAGTATTTGCCCTTTCATCCGTCCTACAGTATGCTCTGAGCGGGGTTGCAACATCCTGTCGGTCGGAAATAGAATTGAGTCTGTAACCGGAGAATTTGTGTATAGCGTTGTTCGACAGCGAGATAAGCGAAAAGTAGGGATAACAGACAGGCATCGACAGCCTTTAGTCTGTAAGCTGCTCGCTTGGCGTAAATTACTGTAAGATACGGGAATACGAGAAAATGTGCATAACAGACTGTGACTGTCAGACTGCGGCTGCCTGGCTATCTGTATCTCGCAGGATTGCTGTCTGAAAGCTGAAGCCGTTTGCGACCGCCGGTATCATCACTTTACATTTTAGTTATATTGCAACCGCTTGATTAACTGGTTATTGCATTTTGCGGAAAATGTTAGGTGACGACAAAAACGCCTGTTTTGACCGGGATTCGTCTCACATAACATATCACCAAAGTGATAAAGCGCTTATAATAAGACGCATGCATCTCAACTAAAATGTAAAGTGAGAATTAATATGCACTTGGCAACAGCGGCTCAGTTGCAGCAGGGTAAGGTGACAGCTGTGGGGGTACTTTTGCGGATAATCATCGTATTTTATACTCCGAGGACGATATCCGCATCTATGTTGAGCTTGCGGCTGATCTCGCGGGCGACTTTCAGTGTCGGCTCGCAGCGTCCGTTGAGGTAGTCACTGACTCTGGATGTGCTTCCTCCGGACTTCCGTGCGTGGCTGTGCCTGGTTGTTCGTGACCACACTTAAGAACGAAAAAGAATAGTCCGCACGGGGTGTCTCCGGAACATCTTGTGAGTCAGTGTGGTAGGACGAAGTGCTGTGGAAGCGTTCGGTTTTAAAATGGACAAAAGCACTAGGCGTTTCCGTAGGGTGTTGATTGTTAAGTGGTTGTGAAGTTATTACGTGCGGCCCCGGACAAAAATCAGCCTCTGGCAGAAAAGGAAGGCAGGCGTAGGGTTGCACGAATAGATAACGCTGCTGTTTTCTTGTAGAGGCTGATGTGGTTACGTAGTGGAAGATGTGCTTTAGTGTCTCAGTGTCTCTTGCCCGGTGCGTAAGCAGGTTTTTGTTCCGGACCATGGGCAGCGTTGTCTTTTCCGCGTCCTGAGAGGCGGTCCATCATCTCCCGCTCTATCCGGTAGATTTGCTGTATCTGCTTCTGGGTAAGGAATTCGCTGTACAGGTGGTAGTATTTCTCGCGCAGGTCCAGGATACGGCGGCTCTGGGCGAAGCGGCTGCGGAGGTACTCGCCTGTCTCTTCCTCTCCGGCATCGGGACTGAGTCTGCCGGGACGGGGGCCGAGATTCCAGATCTCCTGCTGGAAGCTGCAGTATGTCTCGGTGAAACGCTCAGTCGTCTTTTTGTCTAAGTCCAGTCTGTCGGCGATATGGGCTGCCTGTACTAGGATCAGCTCCTCTCGGGATATGCGCTGACTGCGGTCCTGGGCTCCGTGACGACGGGCATCCGCAGTGGTGCAGACGAGGGTCATGGCGGCGGCAATCAGCAGCAGGTCAATCAGTATTTTTCTCATAATCTTAAAATTTAAAAAGTTAATTCATGAATATGTCCGAACTGTAGATTTCCAGCATGTAGGTCCGGTCCTCTTCGCTGAGATTGTTGAAGGCGGATTCGATATCGCTCATCTCCACCGGCTGCGTGTTGTCGAGCCACAGGCTGAATGCCAGGAAAATGGCTATCGCCGCTGCCGCAGCCGAGCTTATCACGAGGGGCAGCTTGAATGGATGTCTTCTGCGGATATTCCCCGAAGTGGCCTCTTCTACAGCGGCATCTGCCCTTACCTTTTCCCATACCTTTTCTTCAAGATTTCCGAAGAAACCCTCCGGAGTCCTGTATGGCATCCGCTTACCTATTTGAATGAGATTGTAACCATTGTCTTTCATGATGCTTCTGTCAGTCTATTGAGTTCATGTATTTAATAATCTTTCCCTTTGCGATGTGATAGCTGGTCTTAGCGCTGGCTGCGCTCATTCCTGCAATCTCCGCTATATCATGGTAGCTCAGCTCGTCATAGTAGCGCAGGTTGAAGACCAGCTGCTGGCCGGCGGGGAGGGTGTGTATCGCCTTCTGGAGCTTGACGGCTTCCAGGTCGCTGTAGTCCACGTATTTGTCCGCCTGCAGGGAACTGACTCCGGAGCCTGGGGTGTCCAGCGGTACCAGTTCCTGACGGCGGCGTTCCAGTATCCGCAGCGCCTCGTTCGTGGCGATTCTGTAGATCCAGGTTTTGAGCGAGCTGCCTTTCCTGAACTGGCCGATGGACCGGAATACCCGGATGAATGTCTCCTGTGCTGCGTCCTCCGCGTCGTCGTGCGAGACCACCAGGCGGCGGATATGCCAGTAGACTGGCTCTCCGTACCGACCCATGAGCATTCTGAATCCGTGCCCCGGGTCGGTCTTTATCGTCGTGACTATGTGCTTTTCCTGCAGCCGGTCCATCATTTACCTTGTCCTCAGTACGTACACCCGTCTGCTGTTTTTCTGTACAGAGCACAGGGGATTGTGCCTCTCGTGTGCGAATGCTTCGAGCTCGGCCTTAGCGATCTTCCGCTCAAGTCCGGTCATCCGGGCGTAACGGCCGACAGTCAGGTAGTCATGTCCCCGCAGGTACACCAGGGCCATCTGCAGCCGCTCCTCTCTGTTGAAATGGTTGTGAACCCGCAATGTCACAGGAGGTACGGCAGAGATTATGACTGTCCGACAGGGGACGGGATGAATGTGGCGGTGTGCCCGGCGGGCATCCGCACCGAAGTTTCCGCATGTCAGCAAAAGGGCTGCAACAGCGGCAGTTATCGTGGATTTTACAAACGTAGTCATGTGTCAAAAATAATTTAAAGGTTCTACATGTTCTGTGTGCTTTCCGGAAAGCGTTCTGCTATATAGACCTGCGGGAAGGGCGGAAGTAAAATCAGTCAGTGAAAAATATTCCGTATCTTTGGCGCATGAATATAGAAAGACCATCTGAGAGCTGGGGCGATTACCAGCTGATAGACTCCGGCGGATTCGAGAAGCTGGAGCGTTTCGGACGTTATACTATGATAAGGCCTGAGCCGAAGGCGCTGTGGGACAAGGCGCTGCCCGAAGGGGAGTGGAAGAGGAGGGCGCAGACGGCGTTTACTCCCGGGGCCGGCTTCTCCAAGGCGGGGAAGGAGGACAGCGGGGTGTGGACCATGCTCGGGCGGATGCAGGAGCAGTGGAACATTACCTACAGGCTGCCGGCGGTGAAAAATCCCGGAGGCAATGCGGCCGGGACGGCAGTCAGCGGGAATGGCGGAACCGGAACCGCCGAAGAAGCGGCAGCGGCAAAAATCCTCGCGGAGTGCGGCGGTGCGGACCTGCACCTGCGCCTGGGCCTCACGGCCTTCAAGCACGTGGGCGTCTTCCCGGAACAGGCTCCGAACTGGGATTTCATCTACAGGCAGGTGGCCCGTCTGCGTGCCAACAATATAAAAAGAGGTGTCGCCCAGCCTCCGCGGGTGCTCAACCTCTTCGCCTACACCGGTGCCGCATCCCTGGCCGCAAAGGCCGCCGGCGCCGACGTCACCCACCTCGACTCAGTCCGCCAGGTGGTTACCTGGGCCAGGCACAATATGGAGATATCCTCCCTCGACGGCATCCGCTGGACCATCGACGATGCCCTCAAGTACGTCATCCGTCAGGTCCGCCGCGGAGCCTGTTTCGACGGCATCATCCTCGACCCTCCCGCCTACGGCCGCGGCCCGGACGGAGAGCGCTGGAAGCTGGACGAGTGCCTGAACGACATTCTCAAGGGCTGCGCCCGGATTCTCGCTCCGATGAACAGCTTCCTGGTGCTGAACCTCTATTCCAACGGCTATTCGGCCATGCTCGCGGATACCCTCGTGGCCTGCGCCTTCGGTCCTGCCGGCCGCCGCACCTCCGGAGAGCTGGTCCTGCAGGACGACTTCGGCCGTATCCTGCCTCTGAGTGTATACACCCGTCTCGAACGGTAATTCAGGACAATATGGGAAAATGGAAAACAACGGCGGCGGCCCTCTTCGCCGCGATGCAGGTCGTGGCCGCAGCGGCCCAGAACGATGGAATCTCCCGTCAGGTGCTCTTTGCAGTAGACAGGAGCGACACGGCGAGGGCGGTCTCCTGCTACCGCATCCCGGCCATAACCACGGCCCCGGACGGCAGCCTGATAGCCGCGATAGACGAGCGGGTGCCCTCCTGCGGGGATCTGAAGTGGAGCCGGGACATAAACATCGTAATCCGCCGCAGCACCGACGGCGGCCGGACCTGGGGGCCGGTGGAGAGGGTGGCGGATTTCCCGGACGGACAGTCGGCCTCGGACCCCTCGCTGATTACCGATACGGCCAGCGGCACTGTGTTCCTTTTCTATAACTTCATGGACCACGACAGGGCCAGGGACGTCTATTTCTTCCATGTGATGCGCAGTACGGACAACGGCCGGACTTGGTCTGCCCCGGAGGACATTACCTCTCAGGTGGCCCCGGAGGAGTGGCGGGAGGATTTCAAGTTCCTCACTTCCGGCCAGGGGACGGCGACCCGCGACGGACGCCTCCTGCACACGATGGTCAACCTTCAGAAGGGCCTGCATCTGATAGAGAGCACCGACGGCGGCCGGACGTGGCATCTGCTGCCGGCTGCCATTGTACCTGCCGACGAGTCGAAGGTCATTGAACTTCCGGACGGCCGGTGGATGGTCAACAGCCGGGTCAATGAGGGCGGCATGCGCTGGATCCATATCTCGGAGGACAAGGGCCGTACCTGGACCTCCAGTCCTCATCCGGACCTGCCGGATCCCGGCTGCAACGGAGCCATTGTCCATTATCCCTGCTGCGGAGAGGACGACTGCCTGCTCTTTGTCAATGCGGCCGACCCGGAGCAGCGCCGGAACCTTACGCTGCACCGGAGCATGGACGGAGGGAGGACCTGGACTCCTGTCCTGACCATAGTTGAGGGGGACGCGGGGTATTCGGACCTCACGGTCCTGCCCTCGGGCGATGTGGCGGTATTCTACGAGAGGAACGGTTATTCGGTCAATGAGGCGGCGGTTATTCCAAAGAATAAATTGTTCAGGTGAAGCGCTCTTTCAGGAAAATGTCTTATCTTTGAAAGGTTAAAAATAATCGGCTTGTTATGAAGAAAACTTTAATGATTCTGATGCTGCTTCTGCCGTGGTTGTGGACAGCGTCAGCAGATAACGTATCGCAGCAGCGTGCGGCGGAGGTGGCCTCGGCCTTCTTCCGCCAGGCAGGCAGCGGCATTTCACCCGCTTCGGCCCCTTCCCTCAGGATGGTGCTGAGCAGTAAGTCCCTGCCCAAGACTTCCGGAGCGGCGGAACCGTCGTTCTATGTGTTTGACAATGCTTCAGGTCCCGGATTCGTGATAGTCGCCGGAGACGATGCGGCCATGCCGGTGCTCGGATATTCGTTCGAGAGCAATTTCCCGGAAGGCAGGACCCTTCCCCCCAACCTCGCCGGCTGGCTCGAGGGTATCGGCGGTGTCATAGAGGCGGCGCGTCAGAGCGGGGCGGAGCCTACTGAGGCAGTCCTGGAGGCATGGAAAACGGCCGGCCCGGGTACCCCTGTCAGGGAAATAGAGACGGCAAAATGGAATCAGGACACGCCTTACTGGAATGACTGTCCTGTATACTACGGCAACAATACCTATACCGGATGTACGGCTACTGCACTGGCGATAGTCATGCGCCATCACAAGTGGCCTGAGAGAGGTACGGGGACATTGCCGGGATACACCACCAACTCGTATCAGATACAGATAGACGACCGGCCTCTGGGACATGCGTATGACTGGGACAATATGCCCCTGCGCTATTACGACGATTACGGAAATCCTGTCTATAACCAGGCTCAGGCAGAGGCTGTGGCCACCCTTATGTATGACTGTGGGGTGCTGATGAAGTCAGACTTCGGAGACGCTGCTCTCGGCGGTACCGGAGCGTATACTCAGTCCATACCGGGACCGCTGATGGTCAATATGGGGTATGATCCTGAAATGAGGATTGTGCAGAAGGACGACTACGGGGCCGATCAGTGGCTGGAGATGATGAAGGCGGAAATAGACGGCGACCGGCCCATTCTCTATGGAGGCTATACCTATGACGGGGCCGGACATTCCTTTGTCCTGGACGGTTACGACTCCGAGAATTACTTCCGTGTAAACTGGGGCTGGGGCGGCATGTCAGACGGATATTTTCTGCTCGATGTGCTGGATCCGGGCATGCAGGGTGCAGGAGGTTCGGATGCGGGATTCAGTGTTGGACAGGATGCCATCATAGGTCTGCAGCCCGGCAGCGGTGAACTTCCTGATGATGAGATTTCATATATCCTGTTCAGCGGCGAGGATGAGAACGGCGTCATGATGACATATACCGGTCTGTCGCTGAAAGACGGTGTCACGGTAGAGCAGAATGTTCCGTTCGTATTGTACGCAGGACTCCTGTGCAATACCGGATATCTCGCGATAAACGGACTTGAGATCCGGTTTGCGGTGACCGATGCTGACGGAGAAGTGGTGGAGGTTCTTAAGGAAGGAAGTCCGGGCTCGGAACCGCTTGAACCGGGTTTCGGATATGCTCTTTGGAACGAATTCGTCGTCAAGCAGCCCATCGGGGCAGATTACCGTATCCGCGGTTATTTCCGCAGTGAGCGTACACCTGACTGGACGCTCATCAAGAACAGAGACGGAAATGTCTGTGTGTGGGACCTTATAATCGGAGAGCCGGAGCCCCAGCTGTCTCTCGAGGAGGGTACCTCCGTTTACTACGACCTGGGTGTCATCCGTATATCCACCCTGGACGGGGTGACCGTATCCGTACTGACGGAATCCGGACAGGTCCTGGGCTCTGTTCAGCCCGCGCCGGATGAGGATGTGGAACTCAAAGTCCGCGATATCCCCACCGATACCTGTATCATCCGGCTGGAGAGAGGCTCGGAGGTGAAGGAATTCAAAATTCATATTTAACCCTAAAAAGAATTGAAAATGAAAGCAAGATATATGATAGCGGCGGCCGCTCTGGCAGCACTGGCGGCTGTGTCATGCAGAAATAACGGAGATGACCGCACGGACCTGAATCCTGAGATAACGGTTGTCGGGGACACTGTCTTCGATGCCGGCAGCGGCAATCTCGCCCTGAGCCTCACCTCCACGGCGCCCTGGACGGCGGAGACGGACCAGGCCTGGTGCGTGGTGTCCCCCTCCGGCGGAGAGGCGGGCGAGCATACGCTGTATCTGATGTCGGAGGCCAATGACTCGGAGAACGAGCGCAATGCCTCTCTCCTCATCCGCTCCGGAAGTCTGGAGAAGCGCATGACGATAGTGCAGAAGCAGAAGGCTGCGCTGACCCTGAGCTCTTCGAGAGTGGAGGTGGACAGTGATGGCGGAGAGATCGTGGTACGGGTGAAGCACAATGTGGAAATAGAGTACGAGGTGGACAAGGACGGCTCAGGCTGGATCGTTCCTGTCAAGACCCGCGCCATGGACGACAGCCGGCTGCATTTCAACGTGGACGCGAATGACTCTGACGATAAGCGTCAGGGCAGCATAATAATCAGCGGCGGTGGACTTACCGAGACTGTGACCGTGTACCAGGAAGGTATAGACCCCGACATCATTATTATGTCTCAGAACGAGTATACGGTCAGCGATAAGGGTGAAACGGTCGATGTGCAGATCCACAGCAATGTAAACTATACTGTGTCCACCAAGGAAGACTGGCTCACTGTCGGTGGGGGAGGCTCGCCTTCGACCTATACCCAGAGCATAATCGTAAAGCCCAATGATACGGACGCGCCAAGGACAGGTCTGGTGATGTTCGAGAGCCCTCAGTACGGTGTCAAGGAGTATGTGATCATAAGGCAGGTGCAGAACGGGGCCATAATCCTGGTGGAGGAAGAGTATGCGGTCGGGTCTGAAGGCGGTCTTCTGGAGTTTCCCGTCATCTCCAATGAGGCGTTCGATGTAGTCATTCCCGAAGACTGTGACTGGATAAGCCAGTATGGAGACGTTACAAAAGCCATCGAAAAGTATACCGTAACCCTTTCCGTCAATACCAACCGCGGAACTTACCGCGAGGCGGTGGTCACATTCCGGGGACAGTCAGCCGAGCAGACCGTGAGGATACTGCAGGAGTCGGGCAATAAGTACGCCGGACGCCTCACCCTGATTCATACCAACAGCACCTACACCGTTCCTCTCATCGAAGGCGGTTCCTTCAACGGGGGTACGGTAGACTGGGGTGACGGCACCAGGGAGGAATATGTCACCGACCTGACTCATGAATATTCCGGTACCGGTCCTTACAAAGTGGTCATCGATGTTCTCGCTGGGGAGACTTTCTACCTTCCCGACATAGTGGGACTGGAGGAACTGGACATTTCGCAGTTCTGAGGCGCGTGCATGACGACCAAGGCGGATTATCGCTATATTTGCTGAGATATTCAGACACTTTAACGGACTAATACTTTTTTATGCTGGATCTTCTTGCTGTTACCTGGAATGTCAGTCCTGACATATTCACTGTCGGAAATTTCCATCTGAGGTGGTACAGCGTGCTTTTCGTCGCTGGCCTCTTTCCGGTGGGCTATTACATAATGCGCTCGTTCTATAAACGTGAGGGTATACCGGTGGAGACACTGGATGCCCTTCTTTTTGCGTTGTTTATAGGAACGCTGGTGGGAGCCCGCCTGGGGCACTGCCTCTTCTACGACCCGGTCTATTACCTTTCCCATCCCTGGAAGATACTGATGACCTGGGAGGGCGGCCTGGCCTCGCACGGCGGGGCGATAGGAGTGCTGCTGGCCATCTGGTGGTATGTGCACAAGTACGGCAGGAAGTACGGCTTCGGCTACATACAGCTCATCGACCGCCTGGTGATACCCATCTGCTTCGCGGGCATGATGATCCGCCTGGGCAATCTGATGAACTCCGAGATCTACGGAGTGCAGACGGACCTGCCCTGGGGCTTCATCTTCCTGCGTGACCCTATGGGGGACGGCCTGCCCCATCATCCGACCCAGCTCTACGAGGCCCTGAGTTACTGCATCCTGGGCCTGGTACTGCTGTGGATGTACCGTACCAGGCTGGACAGGCTGCGCACCGGCACCATCTTCGGTATCTTCCTGATAGTGCTCTTCGGCATGAGGTTCCTGATAGAATTCATCAAGGAGGACCAGGTGGCCTTCGAGCAGGGCATGACCCTGAACATGGGCCAGTGGCTGAGCGTTCCGTTCATCATCGCCGGTATTCTGCTCCTCGTGTGGAGTCTTACGAAAGCCGGACCGGCTGCAATCCATGTCCCGGAGGAGGCGCTTCGTCAAGGCGGGCAGCATCCTGCACCGCAGCAGCCCAGGAAGCCGAAAGAGAAGGTTCCTCTGACTCACGTTCATACCAATTCGAAGAATCAATAAATCACAATACTATGGCAGACGAAAGAATACAGTTACTGATTATCGGCAGCGGTCCTGCCGGTTATACTGCGGCCATCTATGCATGCCGCGCGAACATCAAGGCAGTGGTCTACGAGGGCATCCAGCCCGGAGGCCAGCTGACCCAGACCACGGAGGTGGAGAATTTCCCCGGCTATCCCCAGGGAGTCCAGGGCCAGCAGATGATGGACGACTTCCGCGCCCAGGCCGAGAGGTTCGGAGCCGACATCCGTTTCGGCATCGTGACCAAGGCCGACTTCTCCCAGAGACCCTTCAGGGCTCAGATTGACGATGAGAAATGGGTTGAGGCCGATGCAGTCATCATAGCCACAGGAGCAACAGCCCGCTATCTCGGTCTGGAATCCGAGGAGAAATTCAAGGGCCAGGGCGTTTCGGCCTGCGCCACCTGCGACGGCTTCTTCTACCGCGGCAAGGATGTGGCGGTAGTCGGAGGAGGCGACACTGCCTGCGAGGAGGCCACCTACCTGGCCTCGCTCTGCCGCAAGGTCTACATGATCGTGCGCCGCAACGTCTTCCGTGCCTCCAAGGCCATGCAGGAGAGAGTCTTCAACACCCCCAACATCGAGGTGCTCTGGGAGCATCAGACCAAGGAGATCCTGGGTAACGAGATGGGCGTGACCGGAGTCCTGCTGCGCCGCAACGACGGTGTGGAGAAGAAGATAGACATCGACGGCTTCTTCCTGGCCATCGGCCATCACCCCAACTCCGACGTGTTCAAGGAGTGGATAGACACCAACGAGGAGGGCTATATCCTCACCGAGGGCAAGAGCACCCGTACCTCCCGTCCCGGTATCTTCGCCGCCGGAGACGTGCAGGACCCGACCTACCGTCAGGCCATCAATGCGGCTGCCTCGGGCTGCCGCGCCGCCATGGACGCCGAGAAATATTTAGCTGAAAACAGATAATAACGCATAACGACCTATGGATACCCGAACTTATTCTGATATACTCGAGCTTCTGCACCGCGAGGTGAAGCCGGCCCTGGGCTGTACCGAGCCCATCGCGGTGGCACTGGCCGTAGCCAAGGCCTGTTCGCTGCACAGACCCCTGCGTCCTTCGCAGATCCGCGTGCAGGTGAGCGCCAACATCCTCAAGAACGCCATGGGCGTCGGCATCCCCGGCACCGGCATGGTGGGTCTCAACATCGCCGTGGCCCTGGCCATGGAGTGCGGCAACCCGGACTACGGTCTGGAGGTGCTCAAGGACCTGACTCCCGCCGATGTGGAGAAGGCCAAGGCCTACGCCTCCGAGGGCCGGGTCAAGATATCCCTGGCCAATACGCCCAAGAAACTCTACATCGACGCCGAATGTCTCTACGGACCCGTGGAGACACCGGAGCACCGCTCGAAGGCCATCATTCAGGATGACCACGATGCGATAGTCTTCGTGTCCAAGGACTCCGAGGTCCTTCTGGACAATATGTCCTCGGCGGCGGGAGAGGCTGCCGCAGCACCCGGACAGGAGGCGGCATCGCACAAGACCACTCTCGACTATCATCTGGATATGCGGAAGATCTTCGACTTCGCCACTAAGGAGGCCCGTCTGGAGGACATCGCCTTCCTGCTGGACGCCGCCAGGATGAACCGGGCCCTCGCAGAGGAGGGACTGGCCCGTCCCTACGGACTCCAGGTAGGACGCACGATACAGGACAATATCCACCGCAACGTCTTCGGCAAGGGGCTCCTGACCCACTGCATGGCCATGACCGCGGCGGCTTCGGACGCACGTATGGCCGGATGCACCCTCCCCGCCATGAGCAATTCCGGCTCCGGCAATCAGGGCATTACCGTGACAATGCCGGTGGTGGCCGCAGCCGAGCAGTTCGGCTCCTCCGAGGAACAGCTCATCCGCGCCCTGACCCTCAGCCATCTGACGGCCATCCATATCAAGGGGTATCTCGGCAAGCTGTCCGCCCTCTGCGGCTGTGTTGTGGCCTCCACAGGCTCGGCCTGCGGTATCGTATGGCTCAGCGGCGGCAGCTTCGAGCAGGTATGCAGCGCCATCAAGAACATGATCGGCAATATCACCGGTATGGTCTGCGACGGTGCCAAGGTGGGCTGCGCCCTGAAGGTGGCCTCCGGCGTCTCGTCTGCCGTGCAGTCGGCCGTCCTCGCTCTGGACAACCACTGCGTGACCGGCAATGACGGTATCATCGAGGATGATGTGGAGAAGTCCATACGCAACTTGGGAACAATTGGTTCCAAGGGCATGCAGGTTACCGATGAGATGATACTAAATATTATGGTATGTAAGTAGCTTTAATTTTTAATATATGAAACGGATTTTCAGAACCATTCTGGGTGCCGCCATGCTGCTGTCAGCCTCAACCATGACAGCCCTGGCCCAGGAGCCTTCCGAAGGCCCCCTCTGGATGAGGTACAGCGCTATCTCTCCGGACGGCAGCACCATCGCATTTGCCTACAAGGGCGATATATTTACTGTTCCCGTGACCGGCGGTCAGGCCCGTCAGATCACCTCCAACGCTGCTTTTGACTCCCGCCCCGTGTGGAGCCCCGACGGCAGCCGCATCGCATTTGCCTCCTACAGGATGGGCAGCGCCGATGTCTTCATTGTCTCCAGGGACGGTGGAGAACCGGTACGCCTGACCACCCATTCCGCCAATGAGTTCCCCATTGTCTTCAAGGATAATTCCACCATCCTCTACTCTGCATACATCCAGCCCTCCGCCGAGAGCATGCAGTTCCCTTCCTCCACATTTGCACAGGTGTATGCTGTGAGCACCGAAGGCGGACGTCCGGTGATGTTCTCAACCCTTCCTCTCGAGAGCATCTCCTTCAGCCCCGACGGCAAGACTCTGCTGTACAACGACAAGAAGGGCTACGAGGACGAGTGGCGCAAGCACCACACCTCTTCCATCACCCGAGACATCTGGAGCTGCTCCTTCGAGGGCAACAGTGTCAAGGGCGGGGAGTTCACCAAGATAACCGACTTCGACGGCGAGGACCGCAACCCTGTCTACGCTCCGGACGGCAAGTCGTTCTACTGGCTCAGCGAGCAGGACGGCACCTTCAATGTATGGAAACATTCCTTCGAGGGAGGCGCCGACGAGCAGATTACTCACTTCAAGGGCAATCCCGTGCGTTTCCTCACCATCGCTCAGAACGGCACCCTGTGCTTCGGCTATGACGGCGAGATCTACACCGTGAAGGACGGTGCCGAGCCTCAGAAAGTGGCCGTGGAGATTATCGCCGACAAGCAGGACCGCGACCTGATCAAGCAGCCTGTAAGCTACGCCCAGGATATCGCTGTCAGCAAGGACGGCAAGCAGGTGGCTTTCATCTACAGGGGCGATGTCTATGTGACCATGACCGACTATAAGACCACCAAACGCATCACCAACACCGCCGAGCAGGAGCGCAACCTCGACTTCGCTCCCGACGGACGCTCGCTGATCTACTCTTCCGAGCGCGACGGTCTGTGGCAGGTCTACATGGCCTCCATCGTCAATGAGGACGAGAAGCTCTTCCCCTATGCCACCGAGATCAAGGAGGAGAGGGTGACCAACTCCGACCAGGTATCCTTCCAGCCTCTGTACAGCCCTGACGGCAAGGAGATAGCCTTCCTCGAGAACAGAACGGCTATCCGTGTCATCAACCTGGACACCAAGGAAGTGCGCACCGTGATGGACGGCAAGTACGAGTATTCCTACTCTGACGGAGACCAGTGGTACCAGTGGTCGCCCGACGGCAAGTGGATTCTGTCCAACTGTATCTTCATCGGCGGATGGAACAACAAGGACGTGGCCCTGATCAACGCCTCCGGAAACGGCGAGATGTACGACCTGACCAAGAGCGGCTACACTGACTCCAACGCCAAGTGGGTGCTGGACGGCAAGGCCATGATCTGGTTCAGCGACCGCGCAGGCTACCGCAGCCACGGCAGCTGGGGTGCGGAGAGCGATGTGTACATCATGTTCTTCGACCTCGAGGCATACGAGAAGTTCCGTATGAGCGAGGAGGAACTGGCTCTCTATGAGGAGGAGAAGGCGGCTCTCGAGGAGGAGAAGGCAGAGGCTGAGAAGTCCGCGAAGGACAAGAAGGCTTCCAAGAAGAGCAAGAAAGACGCTGAGTCCGAAAAGGACGAGGATGCCGTCGAACCTCTCAAGCTGGATCTGGAGAATGCCGAGTACCGCGTTATGCGCCTTACCGTCAACTCTTCCAATCTCGGCGATGCAGTGCTCAGTAAGGACGGTAAGAAACTCTACTACATCACCTCGTTCGAGGGAGGCATGGACCTCTGGGTACATGACCTGAAGGAGGACGAGACCAAGATTCTGTCCAAGGGCGTGGGCTACGGCTCGCTGATTCTCTCGGACGACGGCTCGAGCATCTTCATGAATACCGGTATGATCAAGAAGATAGACGTGGCCTCCGGCCAGATTACTCCTATCGAGATGGAGGGTATCTTCGAGTACAAGCCTTATGCCGAGCGTGCCTATATGTTCGACCATGCCTGGAGACAGGTTCAGGAGAAATTCTACGATCCGAATATCCACGGAATCGACTGGGAGGGCTACAAGGCCACATACGGGAAGTTCCTGCCCTACATCACCAACAACTTCGATTTCGCCGAGATGCTGGGCGAGATGCTGGGTGAGCTCAACGGCTCGCACACCGGTGCCCGCTACTATGCTTCCGGAGCCGCTTATCCTACTGCATATCTGGGAGTCTTCTACGATGATACCTACACCGGAGACGGTCTGAAGATTAAGGAAATCATCAAGCGCAGCCCTCTGACTCTCGTAGAGTCCGACGTCAAGCCCGGCTGCATCATCGAGAAGATAGACGGCGAGGCCATCCTGGCCGGTCAGGACTACTTCCCTCTGCTGGAGGGCAAGGGCGGCAAGAATGTGCGTCTGTCCATCTATAACCCTGCTGACGGCGAGCGTTTCGACGTTACTGTCAAGGCTCTCCGCTCGGAAAGCGGTATCCTGTACCAGCGCTGGGTAGAGCGCAACAGGGCTATCGTGGATTCCATCTCCGGCGGCAAGATCGGCTACGTGCACATCGAGGGCATGGACAGCCCCAGCTTCCGGGTACTGTACAGCGAGCTGCTCGGCCGTCTGCGTCAGAAGGATGCGGTAGTGGTGGATACCCGTCACAACGGCGGCGGCTGGCTGCATGACGATGTGGTGACCCTGCTCTCCGGCAAGGAGTACCAGCAGTTCAGGCCCCGCGGCCAGTACATCGGCAGCGACCCGTTCAACAAGTGGCTCAAGCCTTCCTGCATGCTCGTGTGCGAGGACAACTACAGTAACGCTCACGGCACTCCTTGGGTCTACAAGCACCTCGGAGTAGGCAAGCTCGTCGGCGCTCCCGTGCCCGGCACCATGACTGCCGTATGGTGGGAGAACCAGATCGACCCGACCATCGTCTTCGGTATCCCTCAGGTCGGCTGCTGGGACATCGAGAACGAGGAGTACATGGAGAACGTCGAGCTCCAGCCCGACATCCTCATCTACAACGATCCCGCTGACGTCATCAACGGCTTCGACGCACAGCTCAAGGCTGCCACCGAGTCCCTGATGAAGTAGGCGCGGCAGTTAAAAGCCATCGAATCCCGGTCATCCCCTGCGGACGGCCGGGATTTTTTGCGCAGTGTAACCGGAACGTAACGGCAACTTAACAACAATACATACCGGATGTAACGTTGATGAAACAGCCCCGGAATACCTTTGCCGCCGAAAACAAAAGGTATGAACACAAAGGTATTTCTGCTGACAATCGCAGTTCTGTTGCAGTCTTCCGTCCTGATGGCCGGGCCTATAATCAAGGGAAAGGTCGTGGACGCTTCCACTGGAGAAGAAATCATAGGAGTTACGGTATTGCTGAAAGGCTCTGTTGACCGCTGGGCGGTGACCGGTCTTGACGGCAGTTTCTCGATAGATACGCAGGTGCCTTCCGGTACGCTGGTGTGCAATCTTATCGGTTACAAGGATCTCGAGGTCGAGTTCAGTATCCCGGTGGAGGAACTACGGATCTCCATGGAGCCGGATATCGTGATGCTGGAAGCTGCGGTGGTCACGGCCACAGGCCGCGGAAGGTCCGAGGTGGCGGCCAGGAATATAGAGAAAAATTCAGTTAATGTTGTTAATGTAATGAGTGCAAAGGCCATGGAACTCTCTCCCGACATTACGGTGGCGAATGTGATAAGGAGAATGTCGGGAGTGACCGTGGAACGCAACAGCAGCGGTGAGGGGCAGTACGCCATCCTTCGCGGCATGGACAAACGCTACAACTACACCTTGGTCAATGGAGTGAAGATTCCCAGCCCTGACAACAAGAACCGCTTCGTCCCCCTGGACATCTTCCCCTCCGAGATGCTGGACCGCATAGAAGTCACCAAGTCCCTTACCGCCGACATGGAAGGTGACGGTATCGGCGGCGCGGTCAATCTCGTGATGAAGGACGCTCCCGAGAAGATGGAGATAACCGCCAATCTCTCCACCGGCTACAGCGCCCTCTTCCTGGAACGCGACTTCCAGTCTTTCAACCACAGGGCGATACAGAAACTTTCCCCTAATGAGAGAATGGGACGTCCTGAACTTCATGATGAGAACTACTCGGTGTCCGCCGATGATTTTACTATGGAAAACCTCCGTATGCGCTGGAGCCGCCCCCGTCCCGACATAGTAGGCGGATTCTCATACGGTGACCGCTTCTTCAATGGACGGCTCGGCGTGATGGCGGCTTTCAGTTACCAGAACCTGTTCAGGGGCAAGAACAGTTCCCTCTATTACATTCCCGGCTCTGCCGGAAAAGGTACCGAGAACAGGAACTACTCGGACGAGCAGAACCGTATGGGTGCCCATGCCAAGCTCGACTACCGCTTCTCCAACCGGCACAAGGTGATACTTTACGCCGGCTATATGGACATGAAGGAAAGTGAGGTCCGCGACGGAGCCAATGACCAGGAGAGGACGGTGAGGATGAAATGGAACCATCAGTATATATTCAATACCACCCTCAAGGGCGAACATTCCTTCCTCCAGGCCGACCGCCTCAAACTGGACTGGTCCGGTGTATTCTCGAAGGCTTACAGCACCACCCCTGACAATGCCAGAATCTATATAAACGGAGACCATCTCTACAACACCGACTCGGCGGACCGCCGCTGGGAGCACAACAGCGACCGGGACATCGCCGGATACATTAACCTCTCGTACCGCTTTGATTTTGCCAACAGCTCGTCCCTGAATCTCCAGGCCGGAGGCATGTGCCGGGACAAGGTGCGCAGCAGCTTCTTCAACGAGTATACATTTGACTCCCCTACGGGCATATATGACCTGCAGATCTACGGGGAGGACTGGACCAACTTCGACGAACTGCAGCTCAAGCCCCGCCGCTACGGCAATGTGGGCGACCCTCTCAACTATGACGCATTCGAGAGGATAGGGGCCGCCTACCTGATGGGTACCTACGACTGGGACCGTCTCGAGGTCATCGCCGGTCTCCGCGTGGAGCATACCGACCAGGGCTATACGCTGGTCTTCCCGAGACAGACTGACGGCGATGGCCACCAGGTCTACACCGACCTGCTGCCGAGCGTACACCTCAAGTACAACGTGCACCGGAACGCCTTCCTGCGCCTCTCCTACGGCCGCTCGATCAACCGTCCGGGATTTTTCGAGATAGTGCCCTACACCATCCTGAACGAGGACTACGACGAACAGGGTAATCCTGACCTGAAGCATACGACAGCCGACAATGTGGACCTGCGCTACGAGTTCTTCCCCAAGTCCTCCGAACAGGTGATGGTGGGCCTTTTCTGGAAGAAACTCTACAACCCGATAGAGTACGGCCTTATCTCCGAGGGCCAGGCCACCTATCTGACTCCCATGAACTTCGGAAACGCCACGAACGCGGGAGTGGAGGTGGACCTTATGAAATATTTCAACTGGTTCGGAATCAAGGCCAACTACACCTATACGCACTCATCAATAACCACCACCAAGAGAAAGATGGAAGGGACGGAGGTGGTGACAGTAGAGCAGACCCGTCCCCTGTACGGTCAGGCTGCCCACGTTGCAAATCTGTCGCTCCTCTTCAAGTTCGCAAAGGCAGGGGTGGAGGCCCAGGTCTCCGGCAGTTACACCGGCCGCAGGCTGAGCGAGATATCCAACTGGGTGGACAATGACATCTGGGAAGCCGGCTACGCCCAGCTGGACGCATCGGTAGAGAAGAGTCTAAAATGCGGCATCACCCTCTACGCAAAGGCCAACAACCTGCTGGATACTCCCGTCCTCCGCTACATCATCGACAATCCCCGTACGGAGAATCTCAGGGACTATGAGCGTTATCGCGGTGGGGTCATCGAGCGCAGGGAGTGGCACGGGCAGTCGCTGATGATAGGTCTGAGGTATTCATTCAAAGAAAAATAAGAACAATCAACAAATTATTTATCAACATGAAAACAAAAGCAATTTTTGTCATTGCCGCTGCTGCAATGGTATTTTCCCTCGCATCATGCGAGAAAATCGGACCCGATGAAAAACCCGACGGAGGGGACGGCAGTACTTCTGATACAACTGTCGTATCGCCCGGACCTTCCGCAGGTTCAGATACCCTTTCCGGCAATGTCTCCGGAGTCTGGGAGAGCGGAAGAACCATCTTCGTGGACGGACATATTGTAGTGCCCGAAGGCAAGAGCCTGACTATAGAGGAGGGCGTGACCGTGATTTTCAGTGATGCCGGAGTGGGTGTCAATCACGCTGCAGTAGAGTTCTCCGTAAACGGAAATCTCTATTGCCTCGGAACAGAGGAGGCTCCGGTACGTCTTACCGTCGCTGAAGAACTCAGGACAGCCGCCAATACATTTGAGGGCCTCTGGGGCGGAATCGTAGCAGGTGCTACCTGTGAGGAGATGCTTATCGACCACACCATCATAGAGTACTGCGGCGGCCAGGTAATCGAGGGCTCGCCCGCAGCCGAGAACGGCTATTACACCGCCGGTGACGACGCCTATCCCCACATCACCACCAACAATGTGGACGGCCGCTACGTCATCACCAACTCCATCCTGCGCAACGGCTGGTCCGACGCCATCTACATGATGGGCGGCAATGCCATAATCGCCGGCAACATCTTCAGCGCCATCGGATACGACGGAGCGGAGGCAGTCAACGTGAAGTCCGGCTGCACTGTGGACGTGACCCGCAACATCATGTTCAGCGCCAATACCAACGGTCTGAAACTCTCCAGCTCCGACCAGAGCGAGGTACGTCACCAGGCTAAGATTCAGGCCTACAACAACACCATCATCGGTTCCGGCTGGAGACGCGACGGTGAGAAGGGCGGCGGAATCTATGTAGAGGAGAATGCCGACGCGGGCGTGTTCAACAACCTGCTCGTGAACTGTAAGTTCCGCGCCACCACACCTGCATGGGAGGAGCCCGGTTCCGAGGACTGCTACGACGGAGAGCATTCCATGATAGACTACAACTACTACGCTTCCGGAACAGTGGAAAGTTCGATAGTGTTCAGCGGCGAGTATGAGGATGACGGCGAGATGCTGCTCTACTCCGGCGTGAAGTTCCCCTACGAGGGCTATGCCTTCAACCACGAGTGGTACGATGCGGAGAAGGTGGATGTGCACAGCGTGATGGCCAGGACAGCAGAGGAAGCTGCCTCTCTCGATCCCAAGTTTGTCAACTTCGACCTCAATATGGACCCCGCAAGCTATGCCTTCAATGACAGCTGGGACTTCCATCTTGCCGCCGGCTCTCCTGCTCTAGACGCTTCGAAGACTTACACCGCCGGTGACCGTCAGCCTTACTTCGGAACATCCGGCCTCGAGGTGAACGGCCAGACCTACACGTCCCCCGCCATCGGTGCATGGTTCGGAGCATTCGGTGAATAATCAGCACAGGTAGAATCAATAAAACAAAGACAGCTTTATGAAAAGAATCAATTTTCTGACCCTTACCGCCGCTGCGGTATTGTCCCTGACAGCAGTGTCCTGCAACACTTCCACGGGTGTGTCCTCTTCTACGGAGGAGGACCGCTCTCAGGAATGGAAGGCCATGGAGCAGCCGCTCAACTTTTACATAGCCAACGATCTGGGCCGCAACGGCTATTATGACCAGAAGCCGATAGCGGAGACTATGGGCAGGATGGCCGAGACCATTGACATAGAGTTCGTGGTAGCGGCCGGAGACGTTCACCATTTTGAGGGCGTGCAGAGTGTCAGCGACCCTCTGTGGATGACCAACTACGAGCTCATCTATTCCCATCCCGACCTGATGGTGCCCTGGTATGCCATCTGCGGCAACCACGAGTACCGCAGCAATACCCAGGCCTGCATCGACTACAGCCAGGTCAGCGCCCGCTGGAACATGCCTTCCCGCTATTACACTTTCGTCAAGGAGGAGGACGGGGTTGAGGTGCGTATCGTAATGCTGGACACCACACCCATCATCGACAAGTACCGTGAGGAGACCGACAAGTACGCCGATGCCTCCAAGTCGGACTACCGCAAGCAGCTCGCATGGCTGGACAGGATTCTTTCCGAGGCCGACGAGGACTGGGTAATCGTAGTGGGACACCATCCCATATACGCTTTCACTGACAAGGACGAGATCGAGCGCACCAACATGCAGGAGCGCGTGAATACCGTGCTGCTCAGGCATGACAATGTGGACATGTATGTCTGCGGTCACCTGCACACCTTCCAGCACATCCGCAAGGAAGGCAGTAACATCGACTACGTGGTCAACACCTCCGGTTCCCTGAGCCGCGACGTGGAGCCCATAGAGGGCACCGTCTTCTGCAGCCCCGAGTCCGGCTGGTCCCTCGTGACCGTCTCCGCCGACACCCTCTGCCTGCACATGCTCGACAAGAACGGCCAGGTGCTCCACACCGTCACCCGTACGAAATAAGTCTACAGATATAAAAATATTTCAGAGAATGCTTATCTTTGTGTGCATAAATGGTACACAAAGATAAGCATTATGTTAGTAGTTTCATCAAGAGAGTTCAGGGCCAATCAGAAAAATTATCTGGATATGGTGGATGCCGGGCAGGAGTTGTTGATACACAGAGGAAAAAACAGAAGTTACAGAATTGTCCCGGTGTCTGAAGAGGATGTTCTGGTCAGCAGAGAGTATCTTATGGAGCCTGATGCAGAATATGCGCGGGCGCTTTCTTTCGATAAGTTCAAGGAAAGAGCGTTGAGGCATGTGGAGGAACTTTATGAAAGGAAGCAGCAATGAGTGTGATTTTTGCCCCGGAAGTTTTAAGTTATTTTAATGCACTGGTGGATGTCCTGTATGAAAGAGGATATTTCGGCTTTAAAGACAGTGCATTCTGTTATGTCGAGGATCTCCTTGACGATATTCGCGATAATCTTCATTTAAAGGTGAAGATACCTGCTCCTGCTTATTTCGAAAAGTACGGGCAGAGATTATTGTATTCTGTATTTAAGTCAAGTGCTGCTACCCGCTGGTATGTCTTTTACAATGTTTACGAGGTTGAGGGGGAGCAGATTTTCCTGATTAAGTACATCACCAACAATCACTCAGTTGCAAAGTTCCTGTAATTCTTATTCAGGGGAGTAGCGGCGCAGGTCCTTTTCCTTGATGGACTCGCGCTTGTCGTATTCCTTTTTGCCCCGGGCGAGGGCGATGTCGAGCTTGGCGTAGCCGGTCTCTGAGATGAAAAGACGGCGGGTGACGATGGTCAGGCCCTTTTCCTTGACGGCGCGGGCGAGCTTGCGGAGCTCCTTGCGGGTAAGCAGCAGCTTGCGGTCGCGCTTGGGGTCGTGGCGGTTGAAGGTACCCCACCAGTATTCGGCTATGTGCATGTTCTTGACGTAGAGCTCACCGCCTGCGAAATAGCACCAGCTGTCCACTAAAGAAGCCTTACCGGCGCGGATGGATTTTATCTCCGTGCCGGTAAGGACTATTCCAGCGGTATAGTTCTCAAGAAACTCGTATTCGAACGAGGCTTTCTTGTTGCGGATTTCTATTTTGCTCTTGGCCTTTCCCATAAGGGCGGCAAAGATAGTAAAAATTCTACTATTTGAGCACCTTGGTATTCCAGTCAGTCCAGTCGGGCGATACGAGTACCTGAGGAGACTGCAGCTTGCCGGAGACGGCGGTGGCTGCCTCTACCTTCTCGCGGGTCCTGTTGTAGAGGTCGCCCAGAGAGATATTTCCCTTGGCATCCTGTATGGTCTTTATCAGGTAGTAGGTGAAATAGCCCTGGCGCTTGTCGTAGAAGACGCTGGAGGTCTGCTCTCCGGAACTGGATGAGAAGCATATCAGCTTGCCGCTCATGACGGAGTACTTGGGCACTACGCGCACGCCTTTCTGGGCTACGAGGGGCTCCTTGCTCTTGTATCCGCCGCTGAAGCAGGCGTCCAGGAAGACGTACGAGCCCTGGCAGGGTACCTCGGACAGCTTGGCGTACATCTCGTTGAGGGATATGCCCAGCTGGATGTACTTGCCGGTGACGTCGACGGGGAGGAGATAAGGCTCACGTGAGGCCTCGTCGTTACTGCCGTGGCCGGAGTAGTAGAAAAAGAGCTCGGCGTTGGGATTGGCCTTGCCGATGTTGATGAGCCAGTCTATCGACTCCCGCATGATTCCGGCAGTGGCGTTGTCGATGAAGCGGATATGGTCGTCGGGTATGCCGAAGGTGCGGACGCAGTACTCCTTGAAGACGATGGCGTCGTTGCAGGCGAAGGGTACGTTGATCTCGGCGCTTCCTCCCACTATGGAGTAGTCCTCATTGCCGATGATGAGCGCATAGCGGTTGGGATGCTGGGTTCCGGCCGGTACGTTCTCCAGCAGTTCGGACTGCATGGCCAGGGAGAAGTCCGTATCTATGGAAGGACGCTCGTCCAGCTTGCCCTCGATGACTATCTTGTTGGCCGTGGAGAGATATTCTCCGAGCTTGACCTTGAACACGTCCTGGACTATGGCGAATGTCGACCCTTCGGAGATCTTCACGCCGATGGGGATGGAGTCGAGGGAGAATCTCTTGTTGACCAGGAAGTCAAATGTAAGAGGCACTACCTCTCCGGGCTGGATCGAGTCTATGGCTATCTCTATCTCATCGGTGGCAATGATGTTGGTGGGGCACTCGAAGGTAATCCTGGTGTTCTTGGCCGGAAGCCGTCCTACGTTCTGCAGGGCCACTATGAGCTGTCCCCTGTCCCCGAGTGTGATGGATGTTCCCTTGGCGGACATGTACTGGTGGTCGGCTATCAGCAGGCGGGGACGGGCCATCTCCTGGATGTTTACGATGAGGCTGGAGGGGTCCGCATCCATACCGCTCTCTTCCAGGGTGTAGACCGTGATGTTGGCCTCGGCTGTAGGAGCTGTCTCGCTCAGGGTATAGCGGAATGTGAAGTTCTGGGTCTCTCCGGCCTTGATGATGCCGGCGTCTATTTCCCTGGTGCCCTCGAAGAAGCGGTCCATGCCGCTGTTCTCGGAGAGCATCAGCTTGACATTGTGCGCATCGCCGAGACCGCTGTTGCGGACTGAGACTTCTATGGAGAAGCTCTCGCCGGCGTCGATGACCTTGTTGGCATTGGTCTCAGTGAATCCTGTGATGAGGGTCGTCAGAAGAGGGGGATCGCCGGCCAGTACGGCGGAGGTGCTGACGGTGTCCTCCATGCCGACGCTCATGGCCAGCTGGCGGTATTTCCGGAGTTCCTCGTCAAATGAGGCGTAGGAGCCGCCTTCGGCGATGATGCTCAGCAGGACAGTGGCCTCGGCCGTCATGTCCATGAATTTGTAACATTCCTCCAGACCCTTCATGTACACCGCCGATGTCGGTTCCTTCCGGAGGATCCTCTCAAAGTAGATGCGGGCGTCGTAGAGGTAGGGGTAGGCTTTCTGACGCAGCTCCATGCCCTCGGCCTCGTCCACCACGGCGTAGGCCTGGTTGTTGATCTCGGAGCCTATCTTGAAGCTGCACTTGGCTATGCCCTTCATTATGGCCAGGTCATCGGGGAAGAAGGACAGGAGCCTGCGGTAGAGTTCCAGGGCCTCCTCCACGTTTCCGGCGGCTTCCTCCATGCGGGCCTTGATGGGGAGGACGTTGACGTCATTGGGGTCTACGGCCAGGACCTTGTCTATGGTGGCCAGGAGGCCCTGCTGGTTCTGGGTGGAGATGTAGAGGTTGATCAGGTTGTAGTAGAAGTCCATCGTGTTGGGATACTCGGTGATGGCACGCTGGAGGATCTTCTCCTGCTCCACGTAGTTGTGCCGCGACATGTGGATCATGTTGAGGAATACGATGCAGTCCTTGGCGCGGTCGGCCTCTCCTGTGGTCAGATATTCGTTGAAGCAGATGACGGCGTCATCCATTTTCTGCAGCTTGTAGGCCGAGATGCCGGTGTTGTAGACGATCTGGGGGTAGACTGCGTCACGGGTCAGTGTCCCTCCGGTGAAGGCCTGGTTGCGGGGAAGGAGGATATATGCCATTCCGAACTTATGGGCCATCTGGGTATCGTTCATGTTGGAGAAGAACATGGCTGCGTTCATGAGCGCCGGATAGATCTGAGTCAGTCTGTTGCGGGCAGCCTCCATGGCGTTGGGATCGGAGTATGCGTCGAGCAGACTGGTATAGAGGGTGTAGCTCTGGTAGAGATGGTCGTACATCTCCGCGCTGTTGTCACCTTTCGCGCTCTCGTAGAGAACGTACTGCTGGTTGGCCCTGGAGAGGACCTCCTGGCTGTTCTGGGCGCTCAGGGAATATCCTGCCGGGGATACGGCCAGCAGCAGGGCGGACATTATCGATATTATGTACTGTCTCATGATGTATGTTTTTATTGTTTATTTTATTGCGTCCCTGAATTTGATCTGGACGATGATCCTCCGGAACTCTCCTCCGCGGACATCGCTGACCTCGGTGCGGTAGTTGTATACGCATTTCGCGCTGTTTGCCTTCAGTTCCTCCACGTTGTTCTCGAGCCATACCTTGACGCTGGCGGCGCGGATGAAGGCGAGCTGCTCGTTGTTGCGTATATCGGTCTCATCGGTTACGGTCATGCTTGAGAGCTCGTCCTTGGCGTAGTAGGGAGTCTCCACGTATTCTCCGCAGCTGCCGTCATAGAGGATGCGGCCTACGGGGATGGCGTCGGCCGAGCCCGTGATGGTGATCTCAATCGTCCTGGCCTGGTCCACGTATTTCTTCATGTCCCCGGCGAGGGCCGTGCGGATGGCCTCGAGCATGGTCATGGCTGCGTTGGACTCAGTTACGATGAACTTGCCCGGGCCGAAGTCCTCCTGATAGGAGAAGCCCTCGGACACGTCGTACTGGTAGCCCAGGTTGTAGTTGTAGATGGTGTTGCCGTCGGAATCGTAGTCCTTCTCTATCTCGGTGTCGATGGTGATGGCCGTCTTGTCGGTGATGACGTTCTCCTGCTTCTTCTCCTCCATGATCTGCTGGGTCTGCTGCTGCAGGGCCTCCATCTCCATGTTCACTGTCTGGAGCATGGCTACGGGTATGAAGTCTATGTCTTCGTCCTCGAATTCGATGTCCTCGATGATGTAGTCGCGCTCATCGAAGATGTAGGTCTTGTCCGTAGTGCGGTTGACCACCTCAAGATAGACCAGCTGGAACTCGTCCATGTCGTCCAGGGTGTAGATAGGGTTCTCGTAGGAGAGGTCTCCCTCGCGTACTTCCTGGAACTCCTCCTCCGGCACTTCCAGCTTGATGGCGTCCAGCTGTTCGAACTTGATGTCGATCGTGTGGTTCTCCATGTCGTACTCCTCGGCTATGAAGGGGTCCTCGAGCTCGATTACCTGGGTGGCTATGGCGGTGGCCGCCTGGTCCAGGAGCATAGCCTTCTGGCGGGCGGCGTTGTCATCCGTCACCCTGACACGGTACTCGTCCAGGGACTCGCCGTCCATCTGCCGGATCCAGTCGGACATGAGTTTGTCTACCTCCTCGCTCAGCTTGGACCGGTACAGTGGCGGGAGGGAACTCATATCCCAGAATACGACCTTGTCTCCGGTGTTGTGGCTCAGGGTCGTGATGTCGTGGTTGGCGTTGAAGTTCACGGCCATGACTTCGGACATGGGGATGTCCAGGGGCTCTCCGCTGATGGCGCCGGCACGGAATACTGCCCGGTGGTTGATGAGGTTGTAGACGATTATCGAGTCGGCCTTGGCGTAGGCTATGTACTTGCCGTCGGGGTGGAACGATGCCTGGCGGACATTCTGGATGCCCTTGGTGACCTCGGTCCTGTGATGGTCTATGGCGTTGACAACCTGCAGTCCGGATGTGTCGCAGCTGACTGCTATCTCCCTGGAGTCGGGGGAGAATGTGATGTGGTTGACATTGCCGGCGAAGCGGACGATTCTCTTGATGTCAGCCGCATCCACGTCCCAGATATCCATCTCGCTGCCGTGCGCTGCGGCTATGTAGTAGCCGTTGGGACTGACGGCGATGTGGTCGTATATCTTGCCGGCCTCGATGACTGAGGATATCCAGTAGCCGTCGGTGGAGTAGGTGATTATCTCTCCGAAATCATTGGCGGCAAGGAGTTCCCTCGCATCGGTCGAGTAAGTCATCGCTGTCACCGAGGGAGTGCCCTTGCGCTCTTTCTCGTCGAACGGGTCTGTCTTTTTGTCTCCCTTGACGGTGGCCAGGATGGCATTTTTGTCCCTGTTGGAGATGATGACTATGTTCTTGGCATTCTTGTAGAGCACTGCGATGGAGGCACCGGTGGGGTTGATGCTGAAATCGTAGATGGAGCTGTCGTAGACACGGCAGTTCATCAGGTTGTACAGCATGTGGTCGCTGCCTAGGTAAATGACGCTGAATCTGCTGATTTTGAGGTCACTGTACTCATTGCTGATGGAAAATGAAGAACGTTCGTGAATCTCGTCCTGCCGGTCCGGCTGCGCCTGTGCGGGCATGGAGGCCGAGGCCATGGATATGGCGAGTACTGCGGACAGTAAGTGTCTGGATGTGGTGAAGTTCATGATAGTGTATCAGTGTATGGTAAAAATTCGTACAAAAGTAACAATAATATTAATAGGATGTACGCTGAAAAACAAAGTTCTTTTTTGTCCCATAAAAAGTCCGAATTTGCACATTCCGGAATGAGGGGAATGGCACGGATGTTGGAAAATATTCTGGTAGCACAATTATCACTATATGCAGTTGACAGGATATATCTCACAGATCATAGGTCCGGTGGTGGACGTTCACTTCCCGGAACTCGGGGAGGACCACAGGCTCCCGGGTATTCACGAGGCCATGACGGCCGCGCGTCCCGACGGTAAGGAACAGATACTCGAGGTGCAGCAGCACATCGGGGAGAATACCGTCAGGGCCATAGCCATGGAGTCCACCGACGGGCTTCAGAGGCATCTGCCGGTGACGGCTACCGGCCACTCCATCTCCATGCCCGTGGGCGACCAGGTCAAGGGCCGCCTGCTCAATGTGACGGGCGAGAGCATCGACGGCATGCGTCCCCTGGACCGCACCGGAGAGCTGCCCATCCACCGCGAGCCGCCCAAGTTCGAGGACCTGGCCACCTCCCAGGAGGTGTTCTACACCGGCATCAAGGTCATTGACCTGCTCGAGCCCTACGTCAAGGGCGGCAAGATCGGTCTCTTCGGAGGCGCCGGAGTGGGCAAGACCGTCCTCATCATGGAACTCATCAACAACATCGCCAAGGGCCACAACGGCTTCTCGGTCTTCACCGGCGTGGGCGAGCGTACCCGCGAGGGCAACGACCTGCTCCGCGAGATGATCGAGTCCGGAGTCATCCGCTACGGCGATGAATTCAAGAAAAGCATGGAAGAGGGGCACTGGGACCTTTCGAAGGTGGACTACGACGAGGTCGCCAAGTCCCAGGCCACACTGATATTCGGCCAGATGAACGAACCGCCCGGAGCCCGTCTCTCGGTGGCCCTCTCCGGTCTGACCGTGGCCGAGTCCTTCAGGGACGCCGGACGCGACAGCGGGGAGCGCAGGGACATCCTGCTGTTCATAGACAACATCTTCCGTTTCACCCAGGCCGGCTCCGAGGTGTCCGCCCTCTTAGGACGTATGCCCTCGGCCGTGGGCTACCAGCCGACTCTCGCCACCGAGATGGGCCAGATGCAGGAGCGCATCACCTCCACCAAATACGGCTCCATCACTTCGGTGCAGGCGGTCTACGTGCCGGCCGACGACCTGACCGACCCCGCTCCGGCCACCACATTCTCTCACTTAGACGCTACCACGGTGCTCAGCCGTAAGATAGCCGAATTAGGCATTTACCCTGCCGTCGATCCCTTAGAGTCCTCCTCGAGGATTCTGGACCCGAACATTGTCGGCGAGGAGCACTACGACGTGGCCCGCAGGGTCAAGCAGCTCCTCCAGCGCAACAAGGAACTGCAGGACATCATCGCTATCCTCGGCATGGACGAGCTCTCCGAGGAGGACCGCACCACGGTCAACCGCGCCCGCCGCGTCCAGAGATATCTCTCGCAGCCCTTCTCGGTGGCCGAGCAGTTTACCGGCGTCCCGGGCCAGATGGTGCCCATCGAGGAGACCATCCGCGGCTTCAGGATGATCCTCGACGGTGAGGTGGACGACATCCCCGAACAGGCGTTTCTCAATGTAGGTCCGATAGATGAGGCCATCCGCAAGGGCCGTGAGATGCTTGCGGCCACAGGACAATGATCACGCTGACCATACTTTCACCGGGCGGTACCCTGTGTTCGGCACAGGTGGAGAAGGTCTCCTTCCCGGGGGCCAAGGGGCTGTTCACGGTCTATCCGGAGCATGCGCCGCTGCTCTCCTCCCTCCTTCCGGGTACAATAGAGTGGACGGCCGCCGACGGCAGCACCGGTTCTGTCGCCGTCCGTGCAGGCTGCGTCCGGGTGCATGATGACAATGTGGAGGCATGCGTGGAAGTCCTCAACGGAGGAGGTGAGAAAGCATGAAAAGTACAATTACAATAATATATAGGACGGCAATGGCACTGCTTGCGGCGGTGCTGCTGGCTCTGCCTCTGCAGGCGGCTCCGGCGGATACTGCCGGCAGCGCGGAGGCAGGGGAGGAGGTCGATGTCAAGGCCATCGTCCTGGAGCATCTGAGCGACAGTTACTGGTGGCATATCGGCACTTTCGGGGGCCGGGACGTCTCCCTTTACCTGCCGGTGATCGTCCGCTCCTCGGCCGAAGGAGGCGGCTGGCACTGCTTCTCCTCCCGTCACTTAGCGGACGGAGCGTCGTGGGAGGGATTCAGCATTGCCCCGGAAGGGGAGTATGAGGGGAAGATCGTGGAAACCCTGCCCGACGGCAGCATGGTCCGGCCCTTCGACCTGTCCGTGACCAAGACGGTTGCGGCCCTGCTGCTGAGCAGTGTTATCGTCCTGCTGGTGATACTTGTCCCCGCAGGGTGGTACCGCCGCCACAGGCACGATGTCAAGGCTCATCCGAAGGGTTTCACCGCATTTATGGAGATGGCCATAGAGGGGCTGCAGGACGACCTGATCAAGCCCTGCGTCGGGGAGAACTGGAAACGGTTCTCGCCCTATCTGCTGACGGTGTTCTTCTTCATCTTAGTGTGCAATTTCATGAGCCTGATACCCTTCTTCCCGGGAGGGGTCAATGTCACCGGCAACATCGCGGTGACATTCGTCTTAGCTTTAGCCTCATTCTTAGTCATCAACATATTCGGCGGCAGGGCCTATTGGAAGGATGTCTTTTGGCCCGACGTACCTGTCTGGCTCAAAGTGCCGGTGCCCTTCATGCCCGTGATAGAGTTCATCGGCATATTCACTAAGCCATTTGCCCTGATGATCCGACTCTTCGCCAACATGGTGGGCGGTCATGCGGCCATCCTCTGCTTAGTGTGCATCGTCTTCGTGACGGCCGGTATGGGAGCCGTGATGAACACCTCGATGACGGTGGTGTCGGTGCTGTTTACGATATTCATGAATGCGCTGGAGGTCCTGGTGGCCTTCCTGCAGGCCTACGTCTTCACCATGCTGTCGGGAGTCTTCATAGGACTGGCGCAGGAGGGGAAGACTGAGAAGAAAGTGGAAAAATTAAAAAAGTAGAAAATATAAAAACGTTTAAAAATTTAAAATTATGTCAGAATTAGCAATACTCGGAGCCGCCATAGGCGCCGGACTCGCTGCGATAGGCGCAGGTATCGGTATCGGAAAGATCGGTTCATCGGCCATGGAGGCCATAGGCCGTCAGCCGGATCAGGCAAGTAAGATCCGTACCAATATGATCATCATCGCCGCCCTGGTGGAGGGAGTGGCCCTCTTCGCGGTCGTAATCTGCTTCATGGCCCTCTAAACGCAGCTGAGCCATGGGACTGTTGCAACCGGAACCGGGACTGCTTATCTGGATGACGCTGGCCTTTGCGGTCGTCTTCATCCTGCTGGCCAAGTTCGGCTTCCCCGTGATCCAGAAGTCGGTGGACCGGCGCAGGGAGTATATCGACTCCTCCCTGGCCGCCGCCGGTGAGGCTCAGAAGAAACTGGACGACCTGCAGGTGCAGATGGACGAGGTCCGCCGGGACGCCGAGAAGCAGAAGACGGAGATACTCCGCTCGGCCGTCCAGACCCGGGAGCAGCTCATAGCAGAGGCCCGCAGGAAGGCCGGGGAGGAGGGCGAGAAGATCATCGCCGCCGCCAAGGCCAGCGCTCAGCTCGAGAGCGACGCCATCATCCGCGATGCCAGGCATCAGGTGGCCCTGCTCTCCATAGCGATAAGCGAGCGCCTGCTGCGGGAGCGGCTCTCGTCCGACCCTCAGAGTCAGACCGCCCTGGCGGAGAGACTGCTGGCCGAGATGGACCCGGAGAAGAAGGCCCCGGAAGATAAACCTGAAAAAGAGTAGACAGCGATGGATACCGGATTGATATCGAGACGTTATGCCAAGGCCCTGGCGGAGTATTCCGCCTCCCTCGGGGAGGAGGCCCGGGTCTATGAGCAGCTGCGGCCCTTCTCCCGGCAGTTCGACTTCCTGCCTCAGGTGAGGGAGGCCGTGCTGTCCCCCTCATTGTCCGAGGAGGAGAAGGCGGCGGTGATATTTGGTCTCTTCGAGGAGGAGCCGTGCCGTTCCCTGCGGGATTTTGTCCTGCTGGTGCTGCGTCATCACCGGGAGTCCTGCTTCTACATCATGCTGCACTCCTTTCTTGCCCTCTACAGGGAGAGGCATCATATCAAGGAGGCGCTGCTGACCACCGCCGTTCCCCTCGGGAAGGACGTGGAGGGTATCATCCGCTCGAGGGTGAGGAACCTTGACCATTGTTCCGTCAATATCACCGAGAAGGTGGATCCTTACATCATCGGAGGCTTTGTCTTCCGCATGGAGGACCTGCTGATAGACGCCAGTACCGCCTCGCAGATCAAGCTGCTGCGGAAGAGGCTGGGGACGGAGCCGGTCAGGAAAATATAGAAGAATGTAGTTTTTACTGAATATTGTATAGAAATGAGTGATAAATCCAATAAGATAAAGCCTTCGGAGGTGCCGCAGATCCTGCTCTCCGAACTGCAGGGCATCGATCTCGGGGCGCAGTACGCCGAGGTCGGGACGGTGCTCCAGGTGAGTGACGGCGTGGTGCGTATCTTCGGACTGCGCAATGCCGAGGCCAGCGAGCTGCTGGAGTTCGACGGCGGGATGAAAGCCGTGGTGATGAACCTCGAGGAGGACAATGTCGGGGCCGTGCTGCTCGGCTCCACCGACCTGGTCAAGGAGGGAGATATGGTGCGGCGTACCGGCCGGACCGTCTCGATAGACGTGAGCGAGTCGATGCTCGGAAGGGTGATCAATCCGCTCGGGGAGCCTATCGACGGAGGCGGGGAGATATCCGGGGAAAAGGTGGAGATGCCGCTGGACCGCAAGGCACCCGGGGTGATATTCCGCCAGCCGGTGAGCGAGCCTCTGCAGACCGGCCTGAAGGCCATCGACGCGATGATACCTATAGGACGCGGGCAGAGGGAGCTGATTATCGGCGACCGTCAGACCGGAAAGACGGCCATCGCCGTGGATACCATCATCAACCAGCGGGCCTGCTATGAGGCCGGGGAGCCGGTCTACTGCATATACGTGGCTGTGGGCCAGAAGGCCTCCACTGTGGCGGCCCTGGTCGATACCCTGCGCAAGTACGGGGCGATGGACTATACCGTGGTGGTGGCTGCGATGGCTGCCGATTCTGCGGCGATGCGTTACTATGCTCCGTTTGCAGGGGCCGCGATAGGGGAGTATTTCCGCGATACCGGACGGCATGCCCTGGTGGTGTACGACGACCTGTCGAAACAGGCCGTGGCTTACCGCGAGGTGTCGCTGATCCTGCGCCGGCCCTCGGGCCGCGAGGCCTATCCGGGCGATATCTTCTACCTGCACTCCCGTCTGCTGGAAAGGGCGGCCAAGATCAACGCCCAGGAGGAGGTGGCCCGGCAGATGAACGATATCCCGCCGGCCCTGAATGATAAGGTGCGCGGAGGCGGTTCGCTGACGGCCCTGCCCATCATCGAGACCCAGGCGGGGGACGTGTCGGCCTACATCCCTACCAATGTGATTTCGATTACCGACGGACAGATATTCCTGGATACCGACCTGTTCAACGAGGGCAACCTGCCGGCCGTGGACGTGGGTATCTCCGTGTCCCGTGTGGGCGGCAATGCCCAGGTCAAGGCCATGAAGAAGGTGGCCGGTACCCTGAAGATAGACCAGGCCCAGTACCGCGAGCTGGAGTCTTTCTCCAAGTTCAGCAGCGACATGGACCCGGTGACCGCCGCCGTGCTGGACCGCGGGCGCAAGAACACCCGCCTGCTGGTGCAGCCTCAGTACACTCCCATGCCGGTGGGCGAGCAGATAGCTGTGCTCTACTGCGGTACCCACGGGCTGCTCAAGGATGTGCCTCTCGAGCATGTCTCCGATTTCGAGCGGCTGCTGATAGAAGCCCTCAAGCCTACCGGAGTATTTGACACGCTGGTCTCCGACGGGCTCACTGACGATGCGTGCAGGATCATAGAGAAAGCTGCCGCTGAGGTGGCCGCCTCGCTTAAAGTATCGTAGGGATTATGGCTGCGCTGAAAGAGTTGAAGGAGCGTATCGCTTCCGTGCAGAGCACATTGAAGATTACCTCGGCGATGAAGATGGTCGCTTCGGCCAAGCTGCTGAGGGTGCAGTCCTCGATGGAGGCCCTGTCGGAGTACGAGAGGCGTTTCTCCGATATTGTGGCGGCTCTGGTCAGCGACCCGGATGTGGAGGTGGCCTCTCCGCTGACTCTCGAGCACGGGGAGAAGCGGCGTGCCTGTCTCGTGGCCCTTGCCTCGGACAGCTCGCTCTGCGGAGCCTTCAATGCCAATGCCCTGCGCGAGGCCGTCTCGGCCGTGGAGGAACTGCTCGCCGGGGGATTCTCCCGGGTTACGGTATATCCGATAGGGGAGAAGATGGTGCAGGGGATGGGCAGGTATGCGGCCGCCCGTGGGGAAAATGTGGATATTTGTCTGGATTACCGGCATCTGGTAGGGAAACATTCCTTCGACGGGATTATCCCCCTTGCGGACCGGCTGATGGAGGATTTCCTGGCCGGCAGGTGCGACCGCGTCTGCATCTCCCGCTGCCATTTTCACTCGATGGGACGTCAGGTGCCCATGCGCGAGCAGCTGCTGCCCTTCAACCGTGTGAGCCGTGCCAACGTGGACCGCACCACTGCCGTGGACTACATCCTTGAGCCCGCTCCCGATACCCTGCTGGACGCGCTGCTGCCCTCGGCGATCCGCATTATCCTGTACAATGCCCTGCTCGACAGCATCACTGCCGAGAACGCCGCCCGCATGGTCGCCATGCAGACCGCCACGGACAATGCCGAGGAACTTTCCGACGACCTTACCCTCGAGTACAACAAGCGGCGTCAGCAGGCGATTACTTCGGAACTGGCGGATATTACTTCGTCGGCTGAGGGCTGATGCTGTTCTGATGATTCGCTGAGGTCGTCCTCAGTATGTAATACGCTGTATTTCGGTCGGTGTATGGGTACGGCCCGTCGGATAATATGTTTACCTCTGAGGATCCTCCCCACCTACGGCGGGTCCCCTCCCTTTTCGGGAGCCAATGTCCTCAGAGGTAAACATATTACCCGACGGGCGGGTGACGTACGTTTTGTGACTTCTTGCTGTGCGTAATGCGTCCTTATCGTGCGCGCTGCAACAGATTGTGTGTGTTTACAGCATGATGGCCTGTGCGATTTTCTGTGCGGCGTCGTTGCCGGAGATGAGTTCCAGAATCTTGAGGCCGAAGGCTACGGCGTGACCGGCTCCGCTGGCGGAGATGATGCCTGCGTCCGCTACGACGCCCTGACGCTGGTCCACTACCGTTACGCCCTTTGCGGTCAGATACGGCTCGAAGCCTTCGTAGCAGGTCATCTTGAGGCCGCCTCTTGCGCGTACTGCCTCCTCAAGCGGCAGCAGTGAGAGTACGACTGCCGGTGCCGCGCAGATGGCCGCTACGGTTCCGCCTTCAGCATAGTGGCGCTGCATGCGGTTCACCAGCGGGGCGCAGGCTGCGAGGTTCGTTGAGCCGGGCATGCCTCCGGGGAAGATCATGATGTCCTCTGTCCGGATGTCGTTCAGAGGGTATTCGTCTAAGGTAAACTCTGCGTTGACGCTGATGCGCTGGGCACTGGTCACGGTATGGCTGTCGCTGATGGAGATGATGTTGAGCTCGATGCCGCCTCTTACGAGGATGTCGGCGGGAGCCATTGCCTCGGTGATTTCAAAACCGTCGGCTAGGAAGAGAAATGCTCTGGGCTGTGTGTTCATAATGTCGGAGTTTAAGTGGTTAGAAAAGTGCGGCTACTACCGCTGAGGAGACACCTGCCACGCCTATCGCGGCCGCTATCAGTGCGAACACGAAGAGTATCATTACCAGGCCGAGCAGGGAAATAATGAATCCGGCGATGGCCAGACCCCTCGGGGCCTTGAACATGCCGATGAAGGAGAAGAGCAGTCCCAGGGCCCAGGTGAACCATCCGAAAACGGGTACCCAGCCCAGGACTATCGTCAGGACCGCGAGTATGAAGCCCGCTGTCCCGAGGCCGTTGGTCCGTCTTACGACGTATATCGGCCTGTTATTGTATCTGTCGTCGTAAACTTCCATGGTAACGCAAATATACTAAAACTTTCCGACAGTTCCATACAGTACTGCGGGAGGTTGCCTGTCATTTCGACTCCCATCCGGCAGGTGCCTTCTCGATTTCGTTATAAGCCGACCTGCCTCAGAAGCACCTCCCGGTGGCCCTGCTTCGTTTTCCCATCCGGAAGGTGCCGACAAAAGCGGCCTTTCCCCGTCACCTTCCAGCCGTGCCTTTTGAGTCAGCCCCCTTCCAGTGCCTTCCTGCTGTGCATTTTGCGAAGAAAATGCGGCCCATGAGAGAAAAAGCATTAGATTTGTGACAGAAACAGAATGACAGATGGACAAAGCCTTCTTTTCAGATACTCCCCACATACAGTACGGCGAGACCGACATGGAGCCGCTGGTGCGCAATGCATGCCGGTTCGGCTGTGATATTCAGATAGTGTGTACGCGCGGGACAGCCGAGATTTCGACCGGTATCCAGAGCTACGGGATGCGGCGGGGCACTGAACTTTTTCTCTTCGGCGGTACCCTGGTGCAGGTCAGCGACCCGAGCCCGGATTTCACGGTGAGGATGCTGCTGTATCCCAAGGACGTAGTGATCAAGGCCATATTGCCGATTGACTCGGACTTCCTGAACTACCTGCACGAGTATCCTTTTCTGGACCACATCGGCGGGGGCGCCCCTGAGGATGAGTGGGAGAACGTGCTGCAGTGGATGGACATGGCCCGTCTGCTGTTTACCCGCCCGGTGCAGTATTTCCGGAAGCAGATAGAACAGAATTTTCTCCAGAGCATGCTGATGTGCCTGTACAACCACATTCCCCGCAAGAAGGTGACTGCCTCCCGCGAGAACAGCCGCCGGCAGGTGCTCTGCCATCAGTTCATGCGTCTGATCAGAGAGAACAGCGCCCGGGAGCATCAGGTGCCTTTCTACGCTGACAAGCTGTGCATATCGTCCCGGTATCTCGGGGATATCGTGGCGGAGAATTTCGGGGGGATGACTCCCAAGCAGTTGATCGACAAGCAGCTGATAGCCGAGATCAAGGTCCAGCTGGACAACCCTCTGTTCTCCGTGAGCGAGATTGCACAGTACCTGAATTTTCCCGAGCATACTTCGATGAGCCGTTTTTTCAAGCGCAATACCGGGATGTCCCCCAAGGAGTACCGGGCTTCACGCAAATAAAACAATGATGTTATGAGCAGTGATCTGGAAAAATATCGTCTGACGGTGGTCCTGGGGCCGACGGCCTCGGGCAAGACCCGCTATGCGGTGCGGCTGGCGGGGGAGGCCGGTGCTGAGATTATCTCGGCTGACTCGCGGCAGATATACCGCGGGATGGATATCGGGACCGGGAAGGACCTCGGCGAGTATGTGTATGAGGGCCGGCCGGTGCCGTATCATCTGATAGACATCGTGGATGCCGGGGTGCGCTACGATATCTTCCGGTATCAGCGGGATTTCGCGGCGGCGTACAATGACATCGTCTCCCGCGGCCGTCCGGTGATTCTATGCGGCGGCTCGGGGCTGTACATCGAGTCGGTGACGCGGAACTATGCTATACCGGAGGTGCCGTCCAACCCGGCTCTGCGTGCGGATCTGGAGCAGCACTCCGACGAATATCTGATAGACATGCTCAAGTCGCTGACCGTCCCTCACAATACCACGGACTACGATACGCGGAAAAGGCTCATCCGGGCCATTGAGATAGCAGTCTATCAGAAGGAGCATCCGGAGGATGCGGGGGTATTCTCGGGGGACAATGCTCCGCTGGCCCGCTTCGCTCCGGAGGAGGTGCACTACATCGGGCTGTCCGTCTCGCGGGAGGAGCGCAATGCACGTATCGACCGGCGCCTGGATGCCCGTCTGAAGGAGGGGATGATCGATGAGGTGCGCCGTCTGCTGGAGAGTGGCCTCTCACCGGATGACCTTATCTACTATGGTCTGGAATATAAGTTCGTCACCCTGTATCTCACCGGGCAGATGAGTTACGACGAGATGCGGGCCAGGCTGGCCATCGCCATCCACCAGTTCGCAAAACGGCAGATGACCTGGTTCAGGGGCATGGAGCGCCGCGGCATCCACATCGATTGGGTGACAGTCTGAACCGCGCTACAGCTCTTCCCATTCGCCGCCCCACATCTGAATGAAGCGGTACATGTCGTCGCGGGAGATTTCGAGGGAGGCGGTGTTGTCGTTGGGGTGGAAGGTGACCCGCTCGGCCTGGCGCAGGTCCTTGTCGAGATAGAGCTTGACCTGATGGTCAGGGTCGTTGATGAGGCCGAAGAGGGAGACGGAGCCGGGGACAGTCCCGAGGTATTTCTCCATACGCTGCTCGGAGGCGAAGGAGAGCTTGCCCTGATGCAGCTGATGCTCCAGGCCGTGGATGTCCATCTGCTTGTGGCACTCGAGGATGACCAGGTAGTGGCGGTTGCCCTTGTGGTTTCTGAAAAACAAGTTCTTGCAGTGCGTCGAGTCGAAGTCCTTCCAGTACTTCATGGCCTCTTCTATAGTGGGAAGCGGCGGATGCTCGTGGATGATGTAGCTGATGCCCATTTCCTGCAGCCTGTCAAGTACTTTTCTGCGTCTTTCTTCTGCTGTCTCCATATTTTTTCCGTTTATCGGGCCGCAAATATAGTTCATTCTTCCCGTATCCTGTGTATTTTTGCAGTCTTAAACTGAGAATATGGATTATCAGAATGTGATTGACAGGATTCACGGTCAGCTGCAGGACCTGTGGGGACAGGGCAGGGTGGCGGATTACATACCGGCGCTGGCGAAGGTGGATCCGAGGCAGTTCGGGATAGCGGTGGCTACTCTCGACGGGCAGGAGTTCAGGACCGGGGACGCGCAGGTGTGCTTCTCGATTCAGAGTATTTCGAAGGTGTTTACCCTGGCGATGGTGACCGGGCGCATCGGGGACGATATATGGAAGGCGGTGGGACGCGAACCCTCCGGCAACCCGTTCAATTCCTTGGTGCAGCTCGAGTATGAGCACGGCCTGCCCCGCAACCCGTTCATTAATGCGGGTGCCCTCGTCGTGACGGACCGCCTGATATCGCTCTACCCTCATCCCAAGGACGCCATGCTGGAGTTTGTCCGCGCCCTCTGCGCCAACGACGATATCTACTACGACAAGGAGATAGCCCGCTCCGAGCGGCTCAATGCCGACCGCAACCTGGCCCTTGCCTATTTCATGAAGAGCTTCGGGAATATTGAGAATGACGTGGAGACGCTGCTGGACGTCTACTGCCACCAGTGCGCCATATCGATGTCGTGTGCGGACCTCGCCCGCGCCTTCCTCTTCCTGAGCAACCGTGGCGTGAACCCCTTCGACGGCAGGCAGGTCCTGACCGTCAGCCAGGCCAAACGCCTCGGAGCCCTCATGCTCACCTGCGGCTTCTACGACGAGTCGGGCGACTTCGCCTTCCGCGCCGGCCTCCCCGGCAAGAGCGGCGTAGGCGGCGGCATAGCGGCCTACATCCCCGGCAACCTCGCCATTACCGTCTGGAGCCCCGAGCTCAACCGCCACGGCAACTCCCTCATCGGCATGGCCGCCCTCGAGCATTTTACCACCGATATCGGCAATTCCATTTTCTAGCTGCCTGGTGACTGTAACTGCGTTGTTATTTTATATTGCGGAATAGTTTGCAGAACTCGTTCAGCCTTTCCTGCATACGCTCCTGCGGAATGAGAATGCGTTTATACTCCGCTATCATCGTAGGGCTCATGCTCCGGCTCATGGCATATTCTACCACGACCCTGTCGGCTTCAGGACAGAGAATTATGCCTATGGACGGATTTTCGTTGGAGCGTTTCATGTCCCGGTCGAGTGCTTCCAGATAAAATTCCAGCTGGTCGAGGTCACGAGGATGAAATTTGGTCTTTTTCAACTCTACAGCGACCAATGCCTGCAATCCACGATGAAAAAACAGCAAGTCCGCCTTGAATGTGGACGCCCCGATCTTGAGACGATATTCCTGATCCATGAATATGAAATCTTTGCCCAATTCAAGGATAAACTGTTTCATATGCTCCAGCAATCCGTTTCTTAACCGGGATTCACTATGCTTCTTCGGCAAATCCAGGAAATCAACAAACAATGTGTCTTTGAACATAATGGGAGCATTAGGGTATGTCTCAAGCAATCCTTTTGACATATTCTCCTTGCTGCCCAATAAAGCCGAAAATGTCTGGTTTGAGATACAACGCTGCAGTTCCCTTTTTACCAGATGTTCCTTATTGGCATAGAGTATATAGAACATCCGTTCTTCGTTATTTTTACAACGGCATAGTATCTCTATATGATTGGTCAATGTGGTCAACTCCAGTATCTTCGGCATTTGTCCGATTTCCGGTCGGACAATTTGTGCAGTTTTTGGCTGCACAGTTATCGCATGGTCTGATGATGCTTCAAAATTAGATGTCTCAATTTGTCCAATTCTTGGCTGGACAAATTCAGAATTCAGATATTTCTCAACAATCGCAGCAAATGCAGCCGAAGAATACTCATCATAAAACAGCACCATATTATAAATACTGCTCCGCCTAAATCCTTTAATATCAGGATGCTGTGACCGGATATATTCAGACAGTTGCGTTACGACCTTGCTTCCCCATTCTTCGCTTTTCAGCTTGCCTGAAACATATCCTCCCACATGCCATGCGGTAAGCAGCAGCTCTTTATTGACAGCTTTGGAAGCACGGCTTTTATGTTGTAGAATAATATCTACGACTTCTCTGAACTGTTGCTCTTCCGATATGATTTTATCTTTTTCCATAACTGAGTACTTTGCAGGTTCAAATTTATAAAATATAAGGAAACAATGTGTCTCTAAAGTTTGATGGCGAAGCGCTTGAGCCGCGAGTCGAGCATCCCTTCCGGAACGATGTGCTTGATGCAGCCGGCGATGACGTTGAGCAGGCGCTCGCGGACGAAGTCCTCGCGGATGACGAGAGAGACTTCGCGGACGGGGACGCAGGTGGGGCAGCCGGGGGACGGGATGCCGCCAGAGGGAGCAATGTCAGTAGCCGGTGTCCCGCCGTTCTGCCGGACAATGGGCCTGAGGTTCCTGCGCTGCTCTTCGGTGAGGAATGCGGCGTGCAGCTCGGGGATGACGGTGTAGCCGCCGTTGGTGTCTACGATGCGCACGAGGGTATCGATGCTGCCGGCCTGGTATTCGGTGCGGGTCCGGCGGTGGCTGTGGCAGAAGTTGAAGACCTGGCTGCGGAGGCAGTGGCCCTCCTCGAGGATCCACAGGCGGTCGGAGGCCAGACGGTCGGCCGGCACTTCGCTCAGGGCGTACAGTTCGTCGGACGGGGAGATATACGCCACGAATTTTTCATAGTACAATGGTATTTCCAACAGGCCCTTCTGCTCCAGCGGAGTGGCCAGGATGGCCATGTCAATCTCCGCCGCCAGCAGCTTCTCCACGATGAAGCGGGTGCGCATCTCGGACACGCGCAGATGTATGGACGGGTGCTCTTCGTGCATCCTCCGGAAGAGTCCGGGGAGGATGTAGGGGGCAATGGTCGGGATGATGCCTATGACGGCCTCTCCGCTCTCGTCGCCCTTCTCGACGGCGACCAGTTCCTCGATCTGCGAGGCGTTGTGCAGGGTCACCCGGGCCTGGGCGATGATTTTCTCTCCGAGGGCGGTGGGCCGGACGGGGTGGGCTCCTCGGTCAAATATGCTCACGTCCAGGGCGGTCTCGATGCTGCGGATGCCCGCGCTGAGGGTCGGCTGGGTGACGCCGCAGGCTTCGGCGGCCCGGACGAAGTTGCGGTGAGTGTCCACTGCGACGATGTAGCGCAGGGCGGTAAGGCTGAGGTTGGTGTCTGTCTTCATACTGCCGACAAATATAGAAATTATCTATGAGAACATAAAAAATATCGATTTGATTTATCAAAACCGCCGCCATATCTTTGCACCGTAAAACAAAACTCAACGGAATATTAATCATTAAAAAGTAATAGTTATGGACAGCAACAACAACATTCAGAATCAGACACAGCATCAGTATTATCCCATGCCCCGCATCGGCGACCAGGCCCCCGCTTTCGAGGCCGTGACCACCCAGGGCAGGATAAAGTTCCCCGAGGATTTCAAGGGCAAGTGGAAGATCCTCTTCAGCCATCCCGCCGACTTCACCCCCGTCTGCACTTCCGAGTTCATGACCTTCGCCTCCCGCGCCGCCGAATTCGAGGCCCTCAACACCCAGCTCATCGGCCTCTCCGTGGACGGACTCTACAGCCACATCGCCTGGCTGCGCACCATCCAGGAGAAGATCCAGTACAAGGGCATGAAGAACGTCGAGGTGAAGTTCCCCCTGATCGAGGACATCACCATGGACATCGCCCGCCGCTACGGCATGATTCAGCCCGGCGAAAGCGCCACCCAGGCCGTCCGCGCCGTCTTCTTCATCGACCCGAAGAACGTAATCCGCACCATCATCTACTATCCCCTCTCGCTTGGCAGGAATTTTGATGAGCTCAAGAGAGTGCTGGTGGGCCTGCAGACCGCCGATGAGTTCGGTGTCGCCCTGCCCGCCGACTGGCAGCCCGGAGACGAGGTGATAGTGCCCACGGCCGGTTCCTGCGGAGTAGCCAAGAGCCGCATGGACGGAGACGATAAGGACCTGAAGTGCTACGACTGGTTCTTCTGCACCCGTCAGCTCCCCAAGGAGAAGATAGAGGACAAAATTTACAGAAAATAATGAAACGGATAGCGACAACACTGCTTATGGCCGGAACCCTGCTTCTGTCCGCCCTGCCTCTGACGGCATATGGACAGGAGAGGGAGTCCGGAAAAAACGAGGAAAAAATGGAAACAGGAACAATACATCTGACCAAAGCTGAATTTCTGCAGAAAGTGTGGAACTATGAGGCCAATTCCCAGGCCTGGAAATACGAGGGAACCAAGCCCGCTATCGTGGACTTCTTCGCCACCTGGTGCGGTCCCTGCAAGGCCCTGAGCCCCGTGCTTGAGGAACTGGCCAAGGAGTACGGTGACAGGCTCGTAATCTACAAGGTGGACGTGGACCAGGAGCGCGAGCTCGCCGGAGCCTTCGGAATCCGCTCGGTGCCCACCCTGCTCTTCATCCCCGCCGACGGGGAGCCGTCGATGAGCCCGGGCGCTCCGTCAAAAGCCCAGTTGAAACAGATTATCGACGAGCATCTGCTGAAATAGTTGACCCAGCGGGCGATCCGCAAAAACATGAAGAAGGGCCGTGCCGGAATCCCGGTGCGGTTTTTTCCGTAAGTACTGCAGCGGGGGTGTTTTGTATGGGTGCTCGCCTGCTTACCGTTGGCCTTGTATCAGAAGCCGACCTGGAGCTGTGTGATGATCATGTGCGAGGAGGGGATGCCGCTGTAGACCCCCTGGCTGTTACTGGAACGCTGCTGATAGACGTACTGCGCCTGAAGGCGGCATTTGCGGTAGAAGTTCCACTGCAGTCCGAAGATGTAGCTGCACTGCCAGTCGCTCAGGGCGATATTCCGGTCCAGATAATCCACAGATGCCACGATGTCGAGAAAATGAGTGGCGGAGCCCACGAGGGTGGCGTAGGCGCCCCGGCTCCGGACGGATGCGTCGAGACCTTCCATGTATTCGCTCCTGAGATACATCGGTCCTGCCTCCATCTCCAGGCCTGCGCTCCACCTGTCCCTGCGGTATGTCTCCCCGGCCTTGAATGTCCCGTAGGGGCTGTCCGCCTTCGCGGTGCCCTCTCCTAAGTAGACGGAGCCGTGCACCTTGAGAAAGCTGACCGGCCTGAGGGCGAGGCTTGCCACTATGTCCTTCCGGTTGTTGGTCTCGGCCGTATTGGACGGCTCACCGCTGAAGACGCCGACCCTGTATTCTATCAGATTGCGGTTGTCCTTGCCTATTTTCAGAAATTCGCCTCCCACTTCCAGTCCCAGGTCCCTGCCGGCTCCCGCCCCGAAGCATATGTCCGATCCGTCGATACCCGCAAGATACTGGACTGCCTGCGCGCCCTTTATTATTTCCAGGACGGAGGGAGACATATTGCTCTCGATCGTGAAGGGGGTCTTGTACTGTCCGAGCCGGATGTAGAACGCATCCACTGGGCGGTATCTGACGAAGAGCTCATGCAGCTTGAATTTGGACACGTCGGCCATGAAGTAGAGGTCCAGATGCCTGACGGGCCTGATGTCGGCGATGATCATTGCCCTGTACAGATTGAACTTGTTGAAGGCCCCGTCATGTGCCATGTCGTAGGTGTCGTACTGGTATCCGGCCTGGGCATAGCCGCTTACGCTTACTTTTTCCGAGAGGAAACGGACTAGTTTGCTGTCTTTCCGGTCATCTGTTACGGTGCTGAGGGTGTCGGTAGCCGCAGAGGAGCTGATGCATGCAGCGGCGGTCAGGATCAGGGTGAGGATGGTGGCCTTGAGGTGCATGACTGTAGGGTGTTGTAGCTGAGTTGATGAATCGGTTTTGTGTTTCAGGGCTGCAAAAATAGGAAAAGACTCCGGAATATGCAACAGCCCTGCCGGCCCTACAGCCTCAGCCGTCCGAAGTGCAGTATGCCTTCCGTATCCTCAGTCAGGGCGTAGATGGTGTTCTCTGGCCCGTCATAGCACAGTTTCACGATTGTCATGTCTGTCCGTATGAGCTCTAAAGGACGGCCCTCCCGGTCGAACACAGCGATGTCTGAGTAGATCAGTCCCATGTCAGGCGTATAGTCGTCGTAGTATCTCTGTACGGGAGTGTGTCCGTCGTAGGCGGTGTAGATCCTGTCGTCGGTGCAGCAGATGTCGGCGAATCCTGCGATGGTGTTCTCGTTGAAATCATAGGTGTACTCCAGCGCCTCGATGTCCGGCTTCACGAAGTACCGGATACCGGCAGGTTCCAGCCGGTCATCATCTATGGAGAATATCTGCAGTACGGCTCCGTAGAACGTGCCTATGACACACCGGCTGCCGTCGGGCGAGAGATCCAAGACGGAATTCCAGTACAGGTATTCGTTCATGCGTCCGGTTTCGTCCGGTATTTCCTGGAGAGTGTGCCGGGACAGAACGTTTCCGTCAAGGTTCTGGAGCAGCAGCTCTATCGGGAGCTCATCGTCCACCGCGGCGGTGAACCCGGCCTTGCATGTCTGGTTGAGCAGTATGCCGTCTCCGATGTAGATGCACAGGTTTGTCCTGCCGGTCCCCTCCATTTTTATCTCTCTGACGGGATAGCTGCTGTGAATGAGCGAGTCCACCGGGAAGCACTGCATGAGGTTCTGCGTCAGGTCGTAGTAGTACAGAGTGTCGTTCCGCAGGGACGGTGCCCTGTTCCCCTGGATGGTCTCGCCCGGTCCGCGTCCTTCACGGATGGCACCGGCGACCGGAGCACCTGTGTGCTTGTCGTAGATATGCAGCGTTTTCCGGGTCTGCATGTTGAGTGCAGGCAGCACCAGCCAGTCCTTGTATACGTAAAGATCCTGAGCGGTATTGAAGAGCAGCCCGTCACCGAGTATCTCGAAACAGGCCTCCCTCTCGACAGGAAATACGGGCGGCTCGTATCTGATATTGTTCCGGCCGCAGCCGGTCAGGAGCAGTGATGTCACCAGAAGTGCGGGTGTGAGCAGACGTTTCATGGCAGTTTTAGTGTTATTCGCCAAATTTAGCGATTATTTTCCATATTTTCGCGTCATGGAAAAAAGAGGTCTGCTGATATACCCCTCGACGACTCCCCGGGGGAACAATGCTTTCGGCTGGTTCCGGGAGGCGGCTGCCCGTCACGGGATGTCGGTCGAGGTGCTGTTCTATGACGCTCCGGCGGCTGAGGCTCCCGCGGGCGCTCCGGCCTGGAAGCCGGATTTCGTGCTGATGCGGGGGTACAATATCGCCCTGTCGCGGTGGTACGGGGTTCAGGGTGTGCCGGTGCTGAATGCCCCCGAGGCGATGATCCTCTGCCGGGACAAGCTCCGCTGCGGGGAGGTTCTGGCAGCTGCCGGGGTGCCGGTGCCGGGGGCATTGTCCTCTGAGAAGGCCCGGAGCGGGGACGCATTTCCATTTATCCTCAAGCTCAATTTCGGGTCGAAGGGGGAGAATGTCTTCCTCGTCCGCAATGCCCTGGAATACCGTTCCGCGCTGGAGGCGTGCCGGCGGGAGGAGGTTCTGCGCTTAGAGGCATTGTCCCGGGGAATCAGCGAGTTCGGGGAGACGCCGGAGGAGGTCCGCCGCGGCTGTGTGCCGGTGCTGCAGGAGTTCGTGGCCACGAGCAGCGGACGGGACATCCGGGTGTGGGTGACGGGGAACGAGGTGGCCGGTCATGTGCTGCGGTACAATCCCTCGAGCTTCAAGTCCAATTTCGCCGCCGGGGGCTCCTTCCGTCAGATTCCGTTGCCTCCCGCCGCTGCTTCTCTCGCCGTGGCTGCTGCCCGTGCCTGCGGGCTCTTCTTCGCGGGGGTGGACCTGCTGTTCGACGGTCATAACGGCTTCAAGGTCTGCGAGGTCAACGGCAATGCCGGCTTCCGCACCGCCTCGGCCGACATTCCCGACGCGCTGTTCCGCAATCTCGCCCGCGTCCTATGACCAACCAGTGCGTCCTGAGATGGCCGGGAGTATTCCTGTTCTGTAATCTTGCCCACGCCCTCTGGCGATGGTAAGCAGTGCGGCAGGGTGTTTTTGCAAACGCTCAGTGATCAGCGTGTTACGGTAAGGGTGTGATCTTTTCGGGATGTTGTGAGGGGGCGAAAAGATCATGTGTGATTCGCATCGTTCTGAATGTCAATGTTTTGCAAAATAGAGGTGCGTCACATCTTACCGTTGCGGGAACCGGCGGCTCAGAGCCGGATTTGGGCTTCTATCCTTGAGGGTTGTGATCCTGGCTGTTCTGAGCCAGTCCGTTCTGCACCGGACTGTTCTGGCCTGGAGCGCTTTGGCCGTGGTGGAAGACTTGTCCGAGCAGACTGATGCTGGTGTGGGTGAGGCGTGCCAGCTGCTTGATGCCCAGGCCGTATTGTTTCCGGAGGATGTCTGCCAGCTGATACTTCTCGTCTATGCTGAGTGCGTCGGGAGAAGACTTGCTGAATATTTCGCTGCAGAGGTTCGTGACGGTGGAGGCCATCTCGCTGTCAGTGTAGCGGGCCCGCCGGAGGATTCCGGATGACAGCTCCATCTCCATACTGTCGTTGCGCGAGAGGAAGTAGAGCATCCTGACGGGGCTGCGGAATATCTCCTCGACGGCGCGGTAGTCAACGTAGCATCTAGGGCATATGAGTCCGTCGGCCGTTACGGTGTAGTGTCCAGGCAGCTGTCCGCGGGTACGGAACAGTTTCTGCTGCCGCCGCTTGCTCATGTGTGCGATATCTGTGACCGGCCGGTTGACTGTCAGCGTGTTGCCGTCGTTGAAATACAGAGGACCGGAGCTCCATCGGTAATGCGTCGGGAGGACGGCCAGTCCGGCTGCGGGAGGGTTGCGCAAGACGTAGGCAATCGCTCGTTTAAGGTACTCGGTATCGTCAATTTCTTTCATGCAGATGTCTGCGCGCCTCATGTCGGCCAGGGTGAAAAGTCGCTTCCGGTAGGCCTTGATGAACCCGCCGCAATCCTCTTCAGTGCCGTGGGCTATGAAATGGACGTGGTTGTCCATCAGACAGAAAGCGTGCATGGATATGTCTTTGTCAGCCATGCATACCGGAATGCTGTTCATTCCGAAAATGTAATCGGTGTCAGTCTTGAAAATGATTTCCTTTTCCAGTCCGGCTGTGCAGATGTGCCGGAAATGTTTCTCCTGCTCCATAATCTTTCGCATCTATCGGTTAATGACTGCCTCAAAGTTAGGAATTATATTCTGACTGTGCAACAACGGTAAGCAGAGGCGCGGGTACTTTTTGTAATCACTCAGAAGTCAGAGGGTTAAGAAAGAGGGGTGTGCTTGCCGGTGGGTTGTGAAGGCGCGAAAGATTCTCGTTGTGTCGGTAATGCTGTGAAAAATAGTTGATTATGAAAATGGGGTGCGTCAGTACTTACGGTAATTCCTTGGAGGGTTCGGGCGATGGGCTGGGATTGAGCATGATGGTATTGACGGTACGGCCGCAGGAGGGGCCTTCGCGGCGGGCTGAGAAGAAGCCGGGGTGGGTGTAGGTGTCGATGCCGGAGATGAGGATGTTGGCGTCGTGGACACCGGCCCGGATGAGGGTCAGGCGGACGGCCTGGGGGAGGTCGATGTGGAGGCCGCCGGACATGGAGCCGGGGATGCGCGGGCCGCGGTCGGTGATGAGCCGGATTGTGTGATTGTCGATTGGTGAAGAGTCTGTGCTGCCGGTGATTTCCAGGGGGAAGTTGTGAACAAGGCAGGATGAATGTTGCGTGAATGATGCGTCTTCCCTTGTATGCGGCTGGGTGGTGGATGCATGTGTGTGCGTGGCAGTCCGGGCTTTCTCAGATCCATCAGTGCTATGCATTATCGGTAGTGGCGACGGCGAGCATGTCTCCGGAAATCCGGCGGCGAGGAAGGCATCGGCGACTTCCGGGCCTACCTGGAAGCTGTCCGGACCGATGCCGGGACCGATTACCGCTATGATGTCGGCGGCACGGGTGCCGTATTTGGAAGCCATTACAGCCAGGGTCTTAGCTGCGATTTTCAGAACCGTACCCTTCCAGCCGGAATGTACTGCCGCCACTACCCGCCGTACCGGATCGTACATCAGTACCGGTATGCAGTCAGCCGTCCGGGCCCCTATCGCAACGCCCGGCACGTCCGTCACCAGCGCGTCATAGCCCTCCAGTTCCTCTCGAGTCGTGCCGGCCGAAGTCACCACGGCCACCCGGTCTCCGTGCACCTGATGCGCCTGCACCACCCTCATCGGCAGCACGGCGTCCCTCAGCGGGGAGAACGCCGTCACTTCAGGGGCTATCTCATACCGCAGCAGGCCGTTGTGATTCTCTGTCAATATCTGTCTCATGGTATTGTCGTGCTATTCACCGCGCAAATTTAATAGAATCCCCGGCACGTCGAGTGTGCTGTTCTTGTGTCGGGTCCTCGAAGTGTCTGTGGTGTGTCTGGAGTGTCTGTAATTAGTGAATTGCTGTAACTGTATGAATATGTGCTTTTTGATTGTTTTATGCCGGAAACAGACAGGACGGTACACCTCACAGTCTGTAATTTGATTCTTTGTGCAATGCGTTGATTTGCTGAAAGTTGTCGTGGTTTGTTGCAAACAGACAAGAAACTGTAGATGAGCCCGGAATTCGGAGAAATGCCGCTATAGTGCGTTTGAACAGGTATTTTTCCTGTGCTCTCCGAATTTCCTTCGGCAGTCTGTTATGCCGTAAAATGGGTATTTGCTTTAGAATTAGTATTTTATGAGAGGCGGTGACTTACAGACTGTGGGGAGGTTGGAGCGGAAAGAGGTATGAAAGAAGAACGGATTTCGGATGCCCGTTGAAATGTTATTGCAGGAAATTTCATAAATTGCAGGAAATTTCAAACGGACCTATTTATGAAAAATCTTTTATCAATAGCGGTGATAGTGGCCGCTACCTTTTTTCTTGCGGGCTGCGCATCTGGAAGCAAGTATGTAGTCGAGGGCTCCGGCGACCAGCTGGTGGACGGGCACTGGGTATTTCTCGAGGACGGAGCTGACTGGACGATATTGGATTCGGCGCTGATAGAGAACGGGGCATTCAGGATAGAGGGTGCCGATATGGGGTCGGAAGTGGCATATCTCTATATGGGAGCCAATTCCGCGCCTTCAGGACTGTATCAGATAAGTGGAATATTTTTCCTTGAACCAGGGACTGTGACTTTGGAGTATGTTCCTGATTTTGAAATGTATTTTGCGCATGGGACGCCTCTGAATGACCTTTATTATAAATACATTTTCGGTGGCCTGGAGGGTTACAGCGGACCAATGGATTTGATTAGGGATAACTACAATGTCCTCGGTCTTCATATTCTCAGCGGAATGTTGATGACCTCTTCCAAGCCGGAGATTGAGAGCGTAATGGCTGAGTTTCCTGATGAGATGAAAGAGCATCCGCTGTACATTCAACTGGAGGAATTGCTCGAGCCGATCAAGGCCGACCTCGGAATGCCCTACTGGGACATCGAGGGCAAGGACGTCAAGGGCAATGCGGTGCGGCTCAGCGATGTGGTGGATCGTGACGGCGTGCGCTACGTGCTGCTGGACCTGTGGGCCTCGTGGTGCGGTCCGTGCCGGGAGGAGAATCCCAATCTGGTCAAGCAGTATTCCCGTTTCCGCAGCTCCGGTTTTGAAATCTACGGCATGTCTTTCGATAGTAATCCTGAAAGTTGGCGCAAGGCGTTGAAAGAGTTCGGCATGAACTGGACCAATGTCATTACGGAATTCCCGGGAGGTCCACGCACAAGCCCCATCTGGGCCGGCTACGGCATGGACGGCATTCCCTGGAACTACCTCATCGACGCCTCCACCGGAGAGATCATCGCCAAGAACCTTCGCGGTGAAGCCCTCGCCGCCGAGCTTGAGGCCCTTTTCGCTGCCTCTGCTGGAGCCGAAGTCGAGTAACGGTAAGCAGTGTGGCGGTGGTTTTTTGTAAATTGCAGTAAATTAGTAATTTGTAAAACAAACGAGGACTTTTCGTAGACCCGGATATCTACGAAAAGCCCTCGTTGTAATTATAACCTGCGGTGACTCAAGTAGTTGTAAAAAAGCCGCGTTCCCCTGCCTACCGTAAGTCTTCATATATCCCATATAATCGGCATTGTCCTTGGCATTGTCCTTCGCCCCTTAACCACAACGGCAGCATTTCCCGCGATTTGATGCCGTTGTGGAACGGCCTTTACCTCCGAACCGTTGCCACAGGCCCTGTGAACGGCATTGCCTCTTCGTCTATTTGCCGCAATGGCAGCATTTCCCGCGATTTGGTGCCGTTGTGGTAAGCTCCTTTGACTCCTTCCGAAGGAGTAGATGGAATGAGTACCCGGAGCGAAAGCGACCGAAGCCCCTTCCTCGGAAGGGGTTTGGGGATGGGTAGATAAAGCGAAGCGAAGTCGTATCTGTACGTCAGTGCAGATACGACTTCAAGGCCTCTACGTATGCAGCGAAAGCCCGCGCCCCTTTCTCCGTAATCCTGCACACCGTCCGTGGCTTCTTCCCCGCAAACCCTTTCTCGACAGTGATGTACCCTGCCTCGGAGAGCTTGTCGATCTGCACGCTCAGATTGCCGGCAGTGGCTCCGGTGGCCTCGCGCAGGTACACGAAGTCGGCTTCTTCCATGGTCAGCAGGGTGGACATGACAGCCAGACGCAGTTCGGAGTGCAGCAGCGGGTCGAGTTTTGCAAATTCTCCCATGGCCGCTACTGCAGTTTACTGGTTTGACGGTTGAATATCAGGCCTGGGATGACGAGGGTCATCAGCGCTGCGACGGCCATGATCAGCGGAGTGGGTATGTTTAGGAAGTAGTCGCAGGGCAGTCCCGCTATTCCGCAGATAATGCTGAGAATGAATACAGTCCAGGAACTGCAGAGGACCCCGGTGACTGCGCCGGCCATGCCCAGAAGCAGTATTATGACACCGTTTGTCGGTATGGGGATGAAGAATGCCATGATGCCGACGGCTATTGCCAGGATTCCGAATATGCCCCATACGATGCCCACGGACCTGGATACGAAATTCTCGCCCTTCCCCTTGCTCTCGATGCGTTTGAATACCAGCTGATTCAGAGGCCAGCCGATAAATGGAATCAGAAACCAGGCCAGGTTCCACAGATGATTGTTGTCCGAAAGTGTCAGCCCCAGCAGGACAATCCCGGATACGAGGATTA
>CALVDH010000020.1 GCA_944326235.1 uncultured Bacteroidales bacterium
GCTATGAGCACCAGTCCGACTGCGAGTCCCACTGCGAGGGAGAGGACCTTGAAGATGCCTATGTTGAGTTTTTTCATCTGTATGGTTTTTTTAATTCAAATATAATCTTTATTCAGTTCTGAGTGAATCCGCAGGATTGGTCCTTGCGATGGCCAGGCATCTGGCTGCGACTACTGCCGCCAGTACGGCCAGCAGGCCGGCGGCGGTGACGAAGAAGAGCCACAGCGGCGGCTGTACCTTGAGTTCGAACGACTTGAGCAGCATGTCGAATATGAACCACGACAGGACGCAGCCAATGATTACTGCCGCTACTGAGAATCTGCCGATACCGCTGATGAAGATACCGATGATCTCCGCGGGGCGGGCACCGTTGATTTTCCTAAGAGCCACTTCCTTGCGGCGGCGTCCCGTCTCGTCTGCGGTGTATCCCACCAGACCTAACAGGGCTATCACGGCTGTCACCAGACCTGCGGCGAGAACCGATTCGCGGACGGTGCGGACAGGGGTGTATATGTCATTGACCACAGAGGCATAGGTCAGCAGCTCGAACCGTTCCGGATCCACTGAGTCAAGGGCGGCCTGGATGGCTCCGGTCACTTCCGGATTGAGGTCCGATACGCGGATGACCAGGAATGTCATAGGGTCGTCGGTGTAGAAGAGGGTGACGGGCCGGTTGTCCTCGTAGATGGCCGGGCTGATGCTGATATGGTCGAATACGCCTACGATGGTATAGGGATTGTCGGAACTGCCGTCATGGTCGCTCACCACAATGCTCTTGCCTATCACTCCGTCTTTCCACCCCCTTACTTCGCATATCTGTTCGGCGAAACGCGGGTCAACCATTACTTCCATGGGAGAGGCCGCCTTGCGTCCCTCGATGATGTCGATGCCGAAGAGTTCGCTCCAGTTGCCGTTGGCCTCGTAGAGGTCGGCGATGTGGAGTGAAGGCTCGGTCTCACCGGGGATGTACACGTTGTTGCCGCTGGAGCCTCCGAGTATCAGAGGATCCTCCACTGTCCCCACTTCCTCGACTCCGGGAACACTCTCTACAGCCTGCATAAGCGCGTAGCGGGTATCACGCGGCACTCCGCTGAGGTAGCATCCCACGAGCTGTTCATAGTCGTATCCCGGATCGGCGTTTGTCCAGCGGGTGTACTGCAGGGCCACGAGGCTCAGCAGGGTGATGAGCAGCGAGGCGAGAGCCATCTGCAGGAAGAGCAGCACCTGTTTCCACAGCTTCTTGTGGTCGGCGTAATTGCGGAAGGCCACGGCGATGGGTATGCCCTGGAATGCCTTTCCGGGAATCCATGCGGCTACAATGAGGACGGCGGCCACAGTCAGCACGAGTACCCACAGGCTCCTGGGTGAGAACAAGGCTCCGAGGGAAGTGGTCAGGACCGATTCTATCGTTCCCCTGAAGGCGAGAATGAGCAGGAAGGCCAGTACGAGGGAGACAGCCAGGTTGAAGAGGGTCTCCTTGAACACCAGTGCCATGATATTGCCGTTTCCGGCTCCGTAGCAGCGTCGTACCGCGATGCCTCTTGCTCTGGCCACGAGGGATGATATGACGATCATGATGTAGTTCATCGTTGCCGCGAGGATCAGGGCGAAGGCGACAATGCCGAGTATCAGGTTGGTCCTGCGCGTCCCTGCCGAGGCGGCATGCTCGGATGCCAGAGGCTTGAGGACGATGTCCACGCTGTAGCCTTGACTCTCGAAGTCCTTTTCAGGAATGTATTTTTCCCGGATATTGTTTATCGCGCTCCGGAGGGAGGCGGGGTCTGTGCCAGGATAGAGCTGTACACGGCTCATGTACATGCTGTTACTGGACCAGTTCATGGTGGAGGGGGTGTCGGCATGCTCCGGATTGTCGCCGGTGATGCCCCATTGGCGGTATATGTGGTCGATTCCCGAGATGGAGATGGCTACGTCGAAGCGCAGGGATGCATTCTCGGGGATGTCCTCGAATACCCCGCCAATCTGGAGGCCGAGTCCCGGATACTCCTCGATGAAGAAGATCTGCCCCATGGCCTGGTCTATGCCTCCGAACTTCTCGGCCATGGACCGGGATATCAGGGCTCCGTTCCATTCGCCGAGGATTACGGAAGGGTCCGCACCGGCGAGGACAGGACGGGGAAATACCCTGAAATAGTTGGAGTCTACGGCGATGATGCCGTTTTCGGCGGTCAGTTTCTGGCGGTTTTCAGTGTATATGTCACCCATCGATGAGGTGTAGGATGCCTTGGTGCCATACATCACCTGGGGAATCTCCTGTTGGAGATAGTAGGAGACGGCGCCGGGCGTAAGGTTGTCGAGGCTCCGGTTGCCATCGGTATAGCTGTATTCGTACTGCACGCAGTAGATGTCGTCGTAGGCGGGATAGAACTTGTCATAGCTGCTCTCGAATGTGATCTTGGCTATGAGCACCAGTCCGACTGCGAGTCCTACCGCAAGGGAGAGGACCTTGAAGATGCCTATGTTGAGTTTTTTCATAACCGATGGTCTGAGGGTGGATGTTTATTTCTTGTTCTGAAGGATGAGGACGTCGTTCTTGCCGTAGTTCTCGTAGTTGGAGATGATGACCTTCTCGCCCGGTTTCAGGCCCTCGAGTACCTCATAGTACTGGGGATTCTGGCGGCCGATGCGGATGTCGCGGCGGTAGGCCTTGGTGCCGTCCTCGGAGAGCACGTAGATCCAGGTGCCTCCCGTGGACTGGTAGAATACTCCGCGGGGAATGTAGACCGACTGGGTAGGCTGTCCGAGCTGGAGGTTGAGATAGTAGGTCTGGCCGATGCGGATGTTGTCGGGGCGCTCGCCGGTGAAGTAGAAGTCGGCCTTGAACTGGCCGTCGGTCACTTCCGGATAGACTTTCTCCACTACGGTGCCGAAGGTGGAGCCCTGACGCTCGAAGGTGGCGCTGAGGCCGGACTGTACGCGGTCGATGTAGTGCTCGTCTATCTTGGCCTCTATCTTGTAGTCGGACAAGTCATTTACCTGGCCTATCTTGGTGCCTTCGGGGATGGACTGGCCGAGGATTACGTCCAGCGAGCCGAGCTGTCCGTCGATGGGGGACTTGACGTTGAGGTTCTCTACCCTCTCACGTACCAGCTGGATGCTCCGGCGCATGCTCTCGAGGCTTTCCTCAAGGTTGTTCATCTGTACGGAACGGTATATGGAGTCCTGCTTCTGGCGGGCGATGATGAGCTCCAGACTCTTGACGGCCAGTTCATAGTCCTCCTTGGCCTGGAGGTATTCCTCGTGGGCTACCAGCTGCTCCTCGTCCAGACGGCGGTACTGCTCGTATTTGCGCCTCTTGCGCTCGGTGTCGATGGCATATTCCAGACGCTGTTTTTCCAGATCCAGCTTTTCCTGCTCCATGGTTACGGTGGTGTTTCTCAGGAAGTTCTCCTGTTCGGCAAGGTCTGCCTCGCTCTGGAGTATCTGAAGGCTGAGGGTGTTGTTGGAGAGACGTACCAGCACATCGCCCTTGCGGACCATCGAGCCGGCCTCTATCAGTTTTTCCTGTACGACTCCGCTCTCCAGCAGGGATACCTGCACGACGGTGATCGGCTGTACCTGTCCGGAAACTCTTACGTAGTCGTCGAACTCACCCTGGCGGACATCGCCGACAGTGATGGTGTTGGCGTCCACCTTGAGGGTGGAGGACTTGTCCCTGAGCAGCAGCCAGAGGACGAATATTACGAATATTCCTGCGAGGAAGTACGGGATGTTCTTCTTGCGGAATACCGCGCGGATACCTTTTTTCTGTTCAATTACTCTATCCATGGTCGTATGTTTTTGTCGTTTTTGAAGTCAGTGAGCTGTGGTATTATTCCTGGTCCAGATAGGTTATGCCCTTGTAGTACATCACCACCCTCTCTTTCAGGAGGTACTGCAGGCCCTGGTTGAGCCTCTCGGCGCGGGCCTCCAGAAGGCTGTTGGAGCTGGTCTGCAACTCGATTACGGTCATCAGACCCTCCTCGTACTTGCGGGAGTTGGCCTCGTGGGAGAGAACGAGGGCGTTTACCTTCTTGTCGGCCGAGATGAACTGCTTGGCGGCTCCCCTCATGTCCTGGACGGCGCGGCGGATCTCGCCCTCGACCTGCTGGTATTTGATGTCACGGTTGGCCTCGGCAGTGGCGAGGGCGTTGCGCTTGCGGGCGATCTGGTTATATTTGTACAGGCCGTTGAATATCGGGATGCTGATGCCGATGCCTACGTACTGTCCCTGTTTCTCGTTCATCTGTGTCCAGAAGGGGTCGTTGACGGCGTAGGAGCGGTCGAATACATAACCTGTGTTGTAGCCGCCCTGGGCATAGAGGTAGGGCACCAGGCTCCACTTGGCGGTCTTCAGGTCGAACTCGGCGCTGCGGACTTTCAGATCCTCGGCCTTGAATGCGGGGAGATAGTTCCGGGCGGCTGCGGCGATGCTGTCGGCATTGCCCTCATGCGAGAATGCGCTGAAGAGCACGGAAGGCTCTACCTCGGCCAGCGGCAGCTCCTCCTCGAAGGGGTAGTACATCGCGGTCTTCAGGGTCAGGATGCCCTGCTCGAGGGTGTTTTCCTGCTGGGTGAGGTTGAAGTCCTTGGCGGCCACGTCGGATTCGATCTGGAGTACGTCAGCGTAGCTCTTCAGGCCCAGTTCGGCCTGTGTCTTCGCCTGCTCCAGGGTCTTGCGGCTCTCCTCGAGCTGCTCCCGGGCCAGGTCCACCATACCGCGGTAGTAGAGCACGTTGTAGTAGGCCTGGATGACAGAGAGGCAGATTTCGTCCTTCTTGATCTGCTCTTCCTCGACCCCGAGCAGTACGGCGGTCTTGGCTATGCGGAAACTGTTGACGGCGGAGAAGCCGTTGAAGAGGTCCAGGTCGGCCGAGAGGCTGTAGGAATTGCTGAATGTGGTCGTGTTGGTGTAGACGTTGGTCTCGGGGTCGATACCGCGGCCGAAGTTGAACGAACCGGATGTTCCGGCCGATATCGTGGGAAGGAATCCGAAAGCGGCCTCCCTGCGGTCTATGCGGCGGTCATCGTTGGTCGCCTGCTGCAGACGCATCTCGGGCGAATGGGCCACGGCGTACTGCATGCAGTCGTGGAGAGTCCAGACCTCGGGCTGCTCCTGGGAGCGGGCTGCGGCATACTCGAGGACGCGCCTTTCGAGGGCGGTGTCCCGGAGTACCTCTATATCGTATGCCTGGGCGTAGGGCTGGGGGAACGAGATCCCGCTCCGGCGGTACTGCGCCGCTGCCTCCCGCGGCAGGACGAGAGTACCTGCGAGGATGAGGACGGCGGCTGCTGAGAGTATATTTTTCATACGCGGTTGTATTTTGATTTCCTTTGCCCTTTCCTTTCTTCCATAATCGTGCCAAACTTTATAATGTGCTGAGTAGTAGAAATTTGTCTGATTCCAGAGAAAGCCTAATTGTTAAGAAATTTTACAAAAAGTGTCTAATTTTTTGAAAATTGTAAAATATTTTTATACTTTTGAAGCGTAAATGCATGAATATGAGTAAGAAAACCACCCCTGACGGCCGCATCCTCGTAGTCGATGACAACAAGGCCATACTCTCCGCCCTGAGGCTGCTGCTGCCCGCATATTTTTCCGAAGTCACCCTTCTTTCCTCTCCCAACGACCTGATGCACAGCATGGAGGTTAAGCGCCCGGAGGTCGTCCTGCTGGACATGAACTTCACCGCCAAGGTGACTACGGGCAACGAGGGCCTTTTCTGGCTCGGAGAGATACTGAAGGCCTACCCCGATGTGCCGGTGGTGCTGTTCACCGCCTATTCGGACGTGGCCCTGGCCGTGGACGCCATCAAGCGCGGGGCATTTGACTTCATCATCAAGCCCTTCGACAACGCCAAGCTGGTCACTACCCTCCAGGCGGCCCTCCGCCTCTCCCGCAGCCGGCAGGAGGTCAAGCAGCTGCGCGAGATCAAGAACGAGATACGCAGCGAGGGCGACATGTTCTGGGGCGAGTCCCCCAAGATGAAGGAGCTGCGCAAGATAGTGCAGAAGGTGGCCAAGACAGACGCCAGCATCCTCATCACCGGCGAGAACGGCACGGGCAAGGACATGCTGGCCGGGGAGATACACCGCCTCTCGAAGCGCTCCGGCAGCTCGATGGTCAGCGTGGACGTGGGCTCCCTCCCCGAGAGCCTTTTCGAGAGCGAGCTCTTCGGCCACGTGCGCGGAGCCTTCACAGACGCCAAGGCCGACAGGGCGGGCAAGTTCGAGGTGGCCTCGGGCGGCACCCTCTTCCTCGACGAGATAGGCAACATCCCCCTGCACCTGCAGACCAAGCTGCTCACCGCCATCCAGACCAAGAGCGTCACCCGTGTGGGCAGCAACGTCCCCGTCCCCGTGGATATCCGCCTGATCTGCGCCACGAACCGGGACATCTCCCGGATGGTCGCCGACGGTCAGTTCCGCGAGGACCTGTTTTTCAGGATCAATACCATACACCTCACCCTCCCGCCCCTGCGCGAGCGGATGGAGGACATCGTTCCGCTGGCGGAGCTCTTCATGCGCAAGTACGCGGTCAAATACGGCAAGGACATCCGGGGCATCCGGGACGAGGCCCGCGAGGAGCTGATGCAGAGGCCCTGGCAGGGCAATATCCGGGAGCTGCAGCATGTGGTCGAGAAGGCTGTGATCCTCTCCGAGAAGGGCATGCTGGAGGTGGGGGACTTCTTCCCCGAGCAGCAGGACCGCAGGGGGCCCGGCCGCCGCTCCAAGACCGCCGCACAGGTGCTCAAGGAATCGGTCCGCAAGGGCAATGTGGTTACGCTCGACGACATGGAGAAGGAGCTCATCCGGGTGGCAATGCGCCAGCACGACGGCAACCTGACGGTAGTCGCCCAGCAGCTCGGCATCACCCGCCAGACCCTTTACAACAAACTCAAGAAATACGGGATGTAGATGGGGTTCCGCTCGCTCATACTCTCGGTCATCTGCCTGATGTTCGCTGTAGGGGCCCTCGTCTGGTGCCTGCTGACAGGGTGGTACTGGCCTGCGGGCGGAGCCGGGGCAGTGACAGCCGTGCTGGTCTACCGCGTCCTGTCGATATACGGCAGCAATGTCCGCAAGCTCAACTACCTGCTGAGCGCCTTCGAGAACGGAGACCTGTCCTTCCATTTTGCCGAGAACTCCACATTTCTCCAGGACCGGGTATTCAACATCCTGCTCAACAGGGTGAGGGACTTCGTCTCCGAGCAGCAGCGGCTCAGGGACCAGAACGAGGTCTTCCACCGCGCCGTGGAGAATCTCTCGCGGACCGGCCTGCTGGGAGTGGGACCGGCCGGGGAGGTGCGCTGCTGCAACCGGGCACTGACCTCTGTCCTCGGCCTGGGAGTCATCCGGCACATCTCCGACCTGGACCGGCTGATGCCCGGACTGACGGCGCGTATCGAGGCCCTGGAGGAGGGCGGGACGCTGGAAGTGCCGATAGGTTCCGAGATGCGGATATACAACTTCGAGATAGGGAGGTACACCGTCATGGACGGAAATACTCCAGTGCGGCTCTACGTCTTCGAGGAGAAGGCCGAGAGCCGTACCGAGGCCGAGCGGTCCGAGAGCGCCCAGTGGCAGAAGATGACCAGGATTATCTCCCACGAGGTGCTCAATACCATCACGCCCATAGTCTCGCTCAGCGACACCCTGCACGACATGACCGACGACCGCAACCTCCGGGAGGGCATACAGGTCATCGGGGAGTCGGCCCGCGGCCTCCTTGGCTTCGTCAACGGCTACCGCGCCCTCTCCCGCGTGCCGGTGCCGCAGATTCATCCCTTCAAGTTCCGGCCGATGCTGGACTATGTGCTCTCGCCGCTGCTGCCCGGGGTGGAGGAGCTCGGAGGGCGGGTCGATATTGCCCTGGAGGATGAGGACATGGTCCTCTTCGCCGACGAGCAGCTGATGCGGCAGGTGGTCGCCAACATCCTGAAGAATGCGCTCAATGCCCTGCGCGACCGGTTCGGGGAGAAGGTCGCTCCTGCTGCCGTTCCCCTCGACGACGTGCCCCTCATCCGTATCACCGCCTTCGTCAACGCCTCCGACAACACCGAGATCCACATCTCCAACAACGGAGACCCCATTTCCGATGAGAACGCCGACCACATCTTCGACCCCTTCTTCACCACCCGCGCCGAAGGCACCGGCGTCGGCCTCGCCCTCTCCCGCCAGATCATGCGCGCCCACGCCGGCTCCATCCGCCTCGACCGCACCGACCCTGCCTTCACCACATTTGTCCTTACCCTTTAGCCTTCGCTTTCGGAAAACGCTCCATGTTTCGAATTAATCCTCTATATTTGCAGCGGAAAATTTAATGTGATATGAAAAAGAACGAAGTACTTGAGTGCCTGAAAACCAGGCGGAGCATCAGGGCTTTCGACCCTGAGAAAGTGCCTTCTAAGGAGGTAGTGGCGAGGGTGGCCGAGGCAGGGACGTACGCTCCGACCGGGATGGGCAAGCAGTCGCCGGTGATAGTGGCGGTGATGGACCGCGCTGTGAGGGACCGGCTCTCGAAGATGAATGCAGACGTGCTGGGATCCGCTTCCGACCCGTTCTACGGTGCGCCGGTGGTGCTGGTGGTCCTGGCTGACCGCAGCCGTCCGACCTATATGTACGACGGCGCTCTGGTGATGGGCAATCTGCTCAACGCCGCCCACGCCCTCGGTCTGGGCAGCTGCTGGATACACCGCGCCAAGGAGGTGTTCGCCTCTCCCGAAGGGCAGGAGCTCCTGAAACAATGGGGCATCGAGGGGGACTACGAGGGTATAGGACACTGCGTCCTCGGCTATCCGCAGGACAGCAAGGAGCCTGTGGCCGCTCCCCGCAAGGCCGGTTACGTCCGTTTTATCTAAATCTCTGAAGTCATGGCCCGGGACAGACGACAGTATTTCGACCAGCTGGCCGCTACGAGCCGGAAGTACTACATCCCCTATCTGTCACAATATATGAAGATAGGTGAGGGGGTCAATGTCCTGGAGATCGGCTGCGGAGAGGGAGGCAATCTGCTGCCTTTCGCCGAGGCCGGCTGTTCCGTGCTCGGAGTAGATCTGTCCGGGGATAAAATAAGGGCTGCAGAGCAGTTTTTCGCCGGGGCAGGGGCGCAGGGACACTTCTTAGCTTCGGATATTTTCGCCGTCAAGGAATTAGAGGGGCAGTTTGACCTGATTCTCTGCCACGACGTCATCGAGCATATCGGGGACAAGGAGGAGTTCATGCGCCGCGTGAGGGTGTATCTGAAACCCGGCACCGGCCTTGCTTTCATCGCCTTCCCCGCATGGCAGATGCCCTTCGGCGGCCACCAGCAGATGTGCACCAACCGCCGGCTGGCCCGCCTTCCGTATTTTCACCTGCTGCCCGCCGGGCTGTACCGCAGGATCCTGGAGCGGGGCGGGGAGAGTCCCGCGGCTGTCGCCGAGTTCCTGGAAATCAAGCGGACGGCTACTCCGATAGAACTCTTCGAGCGTCTGCTGCGCCGCTCCGGCCTGCAGAAGATCGACCGCCGCCTGTGGCTGATTAACCCGCACTATGAGGCCAAGTTCGGCCTCCGGCCCCGCCGCCTCCCCCGTCTGATGGGCGGCATCCCGTGGCTGCGCAATTTCTACACCACTTCCTGTTTCTATCTGTTGAAGTAATTCAGATAACTTTCCATTTTCCTCCGTTCCGTGGACCGATACGTTCGATACGGTTCTCGTCTTTTAATTGTTTGAGGCATTTCTTTATGGTCGTTCCCGAAAGGCCTATCTGTTCGATGAGTATGGGGATAGTTATGTCTGGGTTTTCAGATATAAGTTTCAGTATCAGTCCGGCTATGTCGCGCTTTCTGTCCGTTTTATTTTTTAGGTCACTTTTTAGGTCACTTTTTAGGTCACTTTTTAGGTCACTTTTTAGGTCACTGAATGTGGATTCTAAGTCAAATCCCTCTCTACAAGGTATTTCCAATAAGAAGTACGAACGGTCATCATCTGTCTCAATACGGGCTGGCTGCGAACCATTTCTGCGCAGTTCATCTTGAATAGTCGGTATGCCCGTTGCACGTCCTTCCGATAGGTCAAGTTCCTTTAAGAAATCTCCCAGACGGCGGTTACGGTATCGGCGTGCTTTGAGTTTCCGGGCTTTCTGTATGGTCTCCATGCTGATAGACCTGTCCGGTCCGGCATAGCTCAGAATGGTGATACCCTCCGGCTCTACTCTTATCTCTACGGGCTCTCTTTCCTGATAGTCTCTGTGATACAATGCGTTTACGACACCTTCCTCGAGGGCTTGGTATGGATAGTTGAAGAACCTGATTGATTCTGCCTTATCCTTAGGTTTGATTATGCGTTCTTTAATGACGTTGGTTCTTAAATAATCCAATGTTGCGCGTATCATATATGGGACTGGTCCTGAAATTTTAGGGACTTCGATCATATTGTTCGGATCCTGTTCCAGACCTTTTGGGAAGATGACTATATCTACTTGAGTATAAGGGAAGAATTTGCCGGGGTTCTCACAGAACATCATTGCGGTTACATTCTTAAGCATACGCCGTTCACTGGGACCTGTGTAAAGGTCCATTTGATCCAGGACATCGCTCAGCGGTATATTGTTGAAGTCTTTTACAAGCTTGCTTTCTATTTTTTTAAGATGCTCGAAGACCAAAAGGGGAGATATGTCATTTATGCTTATGTCGGGATTTCCGCGGTCGTCAAACGGTGTCCTGTTTGCCATTTCCCTCAGTTCGTCCAGAATTTCTCCTTTTGCTTCTATGTTGCTGGTGCCTGAGCGTATGTACCATGCGGTCTTAGGGTTGTTTTTACTTGTGACACTGACTCTTACATCGTATGGTCTGTTGCCGGTATTCCTTTGACGGGACGTCTGGCTATACCATTCTGTTCTTCGACACCTACGATTATATAGCCTCCGCCTATATTGTCAAAGTCATTGGCGAAAGCGCAGATGCTGTGGTAGATGCTGTCCGGATTCCATCCTTTTTTGAATTCGATCCTGTTGCTCTCTATTTTCTGCTTTCTCAGGAGGTCTTCTATGTTGATGGGTAATGCCATTGTCTTTCGTGAGTTTATTGTTTGTACAAAGGTAATGAAAAATTGTTTGTCGGGATAGCGGGGGAGTGACTATCTGTGTCCCGCTGTATTGAAGTGGAATAAGTGTGTTTTTTCTTAGGTTTTAAAGTGGATTAAATGTAATTTTGCCCTTTAACAAAATCAGGAATATATGAACAAGTTGCTTTTTCCTTTGGGGGCGGCTCTTTGCGCCCTGTTTGTAGTTACTGTGAGCAGATGTACTTCTGAGGTTGAACCGGATTCTTACGCGGTGCTGGCGCCGGCGGCTTTTGCCGAGGAGGCGGAGGCATGGGAGGGCGTGGTGTCTTCCCTGCAGCAGCGTTATGATGCCGTGGTGCTGCGCTTTGAGGAGAGTCCGATGGAGTTGGAGGCCCGGCTGAAAGAGGTGGCTCCCAGGTATGTGGCGGTGGTGGACGTGCCGGAGAATATCGGACGGGACTATGTCATTGCCCTCAATCAGATGAGCCGCAGGATGGATGAGGATCCATATGCGGATTTCCTCTGGGGCATAATCACCGGCTATGACGCTGCAGGGGCGCAGAGGATGGTGGATGATGCGCAGGAGCCGATGGTCCTCCGCACCGGAGTGGCTACTATCAAGGAACTGGAGGCCGCCAAGTGGTTCGATGCCTATGCTTTCGTGGATGACCATCAGGTCGGGATGCGCGGAGAGAAGAAGGCTGGTGAGAGTTCGCTGACCTACAGTGAGATAGAGTACAGGACCGATATGACCGGGGCCAATGAGCGGATACGCAGGTTCGTGGAGAAGCGCTTCGGGAAGGATGTGCCGGATGTGCTGCGGCAGTTCCTGGAGTACTACGAGGGCTATGAGCCGGACCTGGTGGTGACGGCCTCGCATGCTACTGAGAACAATCTGGAGATGCCCGGCTCCGTGGGCAACCTCCGCTGCCGCGACGGCCGTCTGTATACGGACTATCCGGGGGAGCAGCGCTTTGTGGAGGACCGCGACAGCCGGATGGTGTATCTTCCCATAGGCAACTGTCTTATAGGCAATATGAACAATACCCGCAACAGTATGGCTGCGGCCTGGATGAACAGCCAGAAGGCTGCGACCTTCGTGGGCTACGTGGTGACTACCTGGTACGGCCGCAACGGCTGGGGAGGTCTGAAATATCTGATTACCAATCCCGGACGCTATTCCGTCCCCGAGGCGTTCTACATGAACCAGCAGGATATGATGGCGCAGATGCAGGAGTGGAGTGACTCACTGACGGTGCTGCCCTTCGACTACGACACCAATTATTTCAAGACTCTGACCCCAGTGCTGGAGCGTCTGGCAGGGGACCGCGGACTCACAGAGGACGAGGCGTTTTTCTGGCTCGGCTTCTGGCATGACCGCGATGTGCTGGCCTACTACGGTGACCCTAAGTGGAATGTGCGGATGCAGGAGGTAGAGGGCGAGAGCGATTTTACCGTGACCTCGGAGTTTAAGCGTCTGAGCCGGGATGAGGCTGCCGCCACCGGAGCCTCCCGCCGCTGCGTGATTACCGTGGAGACCTCCCCTGATTTCAGCCTCCGCCGGATGCAGGGCGACGGCTTCAAGGAGGAGCATGTCCTCGACCTGCCGTTCAGCTATTTCTTCCCCCAGCGTCTGAGCAACCCCGTCCTGCCCGAAGGCGAGACCCGCCATATTGTCCTGGACGAGAACTTCCTGCTGCTCTACGACCCTGCCTTCGAGCCCGGACAGACCTATACTTTCGAGGTGCTCTGCGACTGAGACTCAGCTTTTCCGGAGGATGCGGCCTTGCGCCGTATGCGTTTCCACCACAGCCAGTAGCCGCTCAGCGGGAGAAGACCTCCGAGGAGGGCGGCGAGGAAGTAGAGGATTTTAGTGACCATGCCTCCCCAGCTGCCGGTGTGCAGGGAATAGAACAGACGTTTGGCGGCCTGCGGCTCCATGTCTCCGGTCAGGGAGTAGGCGGCTTCGCGGTACCAGCCGAATGACCAGGTGAGCCCGGTGAGGGCCATGAGCAGCAGGAGGAGGGTGCAGTAGAAGCCGATGCTCACGTGGCTGTCGTACAGGAAGCGCTTCCAGCCCTTGGTGCAGGATATGCTGAGGCGGTTTTTCAGGGCTTTCCGGTTTTTCGGTATCCAGATGATCAGGCCGCTTATCAGGATGAGGGTCATCGTCAGGGTGGTTACGCCTACGATGACTTTCCCGACCGATTTCTCCCCTTTGGATGCCGGCGGGTCCAGCAGCCAGCGGTGCAGCTGCCTCATGGTCCTGAAGAATTCGTATGATTTTGCCCAGCCTTTTACCTCTCCCGTATACGGATCTACGCAAAGCTGTCTCTTGCCGGTCTCGCGGAATGTGGCGAGGGCGGCTTTCCGGGGATTGTCCTGGAGGCGGACGGTGTTGAGCGTGAGCGAGTCGGCTGCCCAGGTCCGGACGGCTGCCTCCAGCTCGGAGGGAGCGAGCGGTTCTGCTCCCTCCGAAGGCGGAGTTACGTTGTACAGCTTTCTTTGGAGCGCCTGGGTGATGTCCCGCTCGAACACGAGCGAGGCGCCGGAGAGGCAGATGACTGAGATGATGAGCCCGAGAGGAAGCGACAGCCAGAGGTGTATGCTGCGGAACAGTTTTCCCATCATTCTGCCGATGTGGAGAGTTTGCCCAAAGCGGATACGGAGTTGGCCCCGCTGACTGTCAGACCGGGTTCGGCGACGGCGGTGGCGGCGTCTATGCGGTAGATGGTCGGAACGCTGCCGTCGGTGGTGGTAATGGGGATGTAGGCCAGGCCGTTTTCGCTGTAGGGAGTGCCTATGCTGGAGAGGGCGGAGGCATCGGGCAGGCCTGTCACTACGGTCAGTGTGCCTTCCTCACCCTTGAAGACTGCAAGCTCGTTGCGTGGTGCGCTGGTTCCGGACATGTTCTCAGCCCCCTCGCTGTACATCTGGAGCAGGAAGTAATCCCCGCTGATATGCCAGCAGCGGAACATAGGGTTGTTGTTGCCCAGCTCCTCCAAGTTGACATAGTAATTGGGGTCAAATGTGCTCTCCCCGGCCTTGATGCGCACTACTCCGGAGGGCAGCTTGCCCTGTACCCGGTCGAACTGGGTACCGTCGTTGTTGGTGACAGGAGTGGTGGTCGTGCGTCCGTAGCCGGGGGAGAAGACGTAGAGGTCTCCGTTGTCGGCGGCCCAGATGGTCTGGTAGTACTGTGAGCGCATGCGTCCGCTGGCGAAGCCGATTTTCCCTGTGCGGGCGATGACAGGAGTCTCGTCGAAATCATCCCCGCTGTAGATGGCCACGAAGGCGCTGTCCGGATACTGTGTGGTGGGTATCATTCCGGCTGTGTACTGTCCGGAGCCGCTGCCTCCGCTGCCGTTGGCTACATAATCGGGGTCGACGATGGCGTCAGGATAAGTATTGACACCGTAGTGGCTCATGCCCATCGGGACGACGGATGTGTAAAGTTTTCCGTTGGCCTCCACGAATCCGGCGAAGCTCACTCGCTCGCCGTTGCCGAGGAAGTTCTCGGCGATATGGCTGCCGGTAGTGCTGCTGCCGTCGGTTACACTCAGGTAGTTGAACTGGAGATAGTAGGCATAGTTGCCTTCTGCGTCCTGCTCGTTGTTGCCGGCGTTGGTCGAGGCCGTGATGACATTGTCCCCCCAGGTGCCGTAGGTGGTGGTGCGGTTGAAGGTGTACTGGCGGTCCTCGGTTACATTGCCGTCGCTTCCGAGCTTGAAGGAGAAGCCGGTGCCCTGGTTTCCGTCATTGTACTGGAATCCGAAAAGATAGCGTTCGCCGTAGTATATCCAGTTGGAGGCGGACTGGGTCTCCCAGCCGTTGCCTTGAGGGGTGACGCTTCCTTCGTCCAGGGATTCGGACGATATAAGGTAGGAGGCGGACTGGTCCTGGCTGCCGGCCTGTGCTACTATGACGTAGCGGCTTATGACTTCGGTCCCGGGCTCCGGAGTGGGATCGGGGTCAGGGGTGGGGGTCTTTTCGCATGCTGCTGCCAGCAGGAGGCCTGCGGGGATGGCTAGTAAAATCGCTTTTGAGAAAATTCTTTTCTTCATGTGTTATAATTTAAATTAATATTAATGTCTGCTTCCGAAAAATACGCGTACCTTGGCGTAGAAGGCGCGTCCGGCCTTCTGGAGGCTGAAATTGTCGTACAGCTTTTCGTTTGTGAAGTTGCGGCATTCCAGGGATATGTTGTATCTTCCGTTCTGGAGGGAGTAGCTGATGCTCAGGTTGTGTGAGAGCTGGTCGGGCACAACGCTCTTGGAGGAGGGGTCTCCGAAATGTTCCCAGTACAGAGGGAATGCGTGCTGATAGTATCCGTCGTATGCGACGGTCAGGGTGTTGCCGTCTGCGAACAGATTATGCCAGGTGAATGTGGCGTCGAAGCTGGCGAACATATACGGCTGGTTGGGCATGCGCTGTCCGTATGTCTCGCTCTCCTGCAGGGTGTTTCCGGCTACATACCGTTCATGGTCCCGGACATTGATGTTGCTGAAGGTGCCTCCGATGCTCAGCCAGCGGGACCAGCCGTAGCGGGCGGAGATGTTGTACCCCTGTGTCCTCACCCTTCCGTGATTCTCGTAGAAGCCGTAGCTCATGCCGCTGACTGTGCTCAGGCCGCGCTGGATGTAATCCTTGGTGTCGCGGAATATCAGGGTGCCCTCCGCATTGACGTAGTGCTCGCCGAAGTGGCGGCTGTAGCCCAGGTTGAGGTTCACATTATTGCTGTTCTCGGGTTTCAGGTCAGTCTTGCCGGCTTCCAGGTCCTCGTCGCCGAACAGCTCGTCGGTGGTGGGAAGGCGGTAGGCCTTCTCGTATGAGAGCTTGACCTGCAGGCCCTTGATGATGAACCATGTACCGGCCGCTCCGTAGCCGAATACATTGGTGGTGCGGCTCATCTCCACGTAGTTGCCCACTCCGTCGCTGCTCTGGGAGACGGGACCACGGTTGTACTGGTTGTAGTATTTGCCGAATGCGGTGACGCTCCATTTCCTGGACGGCATCAGCCTGTACGACAGGCCGGTTATATTCTTCCTGGTCACTTTGGGAATGCTGAAGTCCGACAGCTGCTGGCTGCCGTCCACCTTGGATCGGGTGGTGCGGCGGAATGTGCTGGAGACGTGATTCAATGTGAAGGTGTGGGCTTTTTTCAGCCGGTATTCGGCAGTGAAGGTGGCGTTGAAGTTGGTGTTCAGGGAGCGGTTGTCCTGGTAGGACTGTTCGCCCCGGCTTCCGGTGTATTTGCGGTCTCCCAGCCAGTTGTACTTGAAGGAGGAGGTGTCGATGTTCATGGTGGTGTTGTGGTTGTAGTTGGCGTTCAGCATGACATCAAGCCCCTCTGTGAGCAGGTTCCGTTTGCTGTACTCCAGGGAGGGAACGAGGGAGTGCCCCTTGCGGTGTTTCTGGCCGAATACGATGTATTGGTAGACTCCGGTCTGTATCTCCTTGTAGAAGTGCGAGTAGTTGAATCCGAGCATCAGCCGGTCCGCCCAGGACTTCCCGGTCACTCCGAATTTTCCGATTACGGCCTCGTTGTGGAACCGGTCGTTGAAGCGGCGGACGTGGTAGATCTTGCTGCGGTCGGTGTTCTCCGATATGCCGTCGTCTCCGAACTCAGTGATGTAGTTGTCTATCCAGTAGTTGTTGTCCGAGTAGTTCTGAAAGGCGTTTATCTCGTAGGCGAGTCCGTTCCGGAGGGTGTGGCTGAAATTGACGTACGACTTGTGTGTGTTGAACGAGCCGTAGCTGTAGGATGCGTCCAGACTCCAGCCGTGCCGCCGTTTTTTGGTCACGATGTTGATTACGCCTCCTAAGGCATCGGAGCCGAACCCTACAGGCACTACTCCCTTGTAGACTTCTATGCGCTCTGCGAAGTTCACTGGCAGGTTGTTGATGTCCAGTGCTGTTCCGGCTCCCTCCTGCGGCACTCCGTCGATGAACACCTTGACGTGCTTCCCGGAGAAGCCGTCCAGGGTCAGCTGTGCGTCCGAGCCCACGCCTCCGGATTCCCGGAGCTTCAGGCCCGGAAGCTGGGACAGCGCTTCGCCGAGGCTCTTGCTGCTGTTGTGCATCTCCTTGACACTCAGGTCTACGGCGTTGAATGCCGACTGCCGGACGTGGCTCTTCCTTTCGGACATGACCACTACTTCGTCCAGCTGGTTCCTGGCCGGTTTCAGGGCTATGGTCCTGAGGGTGGTGTCCCGCCCGCTCAGGGTTATTGCCGTTTCGTATGTCCCGTATCCTATTGCGGCTACTGCGAGAGTATATGTCCCCTGAGGCGCTTCCAGCCGGAAAGTACCCTTCTCGTCCGTGATGCACCCGTATGTTGTCTCTTTAAGATAGATGTCGGCAAAATCTATTGCGCTCCGGTCTTCGGCGGAGATGATTTTCCCGGATATGCCGGTCATTTCCTGCGCCGAGGCTGAGATGTGCTGCATGAGTATGCAGGTCCCTATGAGAGCGCAGCGTCTTATGGTAAGATAGATGTTTCTCATTGCGCTGCAAAAGTAGGGCAATGCCTTTTGCCGCACAATCGCTAAAAATAGAGATTTTTTTGCCGGATTTTCTGCTGTTTATCCCTATTTGTTGGTAAAATGCGGTGATAGGCAAAAAATATTACATTTGCGCCATGAATACTGTGTGGATAGTAATGCCGATTCTTATCGTGCTGATGTTCCTGCTCGGGACAGACCTGAAAGTCAAGTCGTTCGTGGATGTGGCCCGTAATCCCAAGGCCGTGGTGGCCGGGATGGTAGGGCAGATAATCGTGCTTCCGCTGCTGGCCTTCGGCGTGGGCTGGGCCCTGGGGCTGAGTCCGGTCTATTTCATGGGGCTGGTGCTCATAGCCTGCTGTCCCGGCGGCAGTTCCTCCAATGTATTCTCCATGCTGGCCAGGGGGGATGTCGCCCTGTCCGTGACGCTGACCGCTATGAGCAGCGTGATAACCCTGTTCACCCTGCCTCTGATAATGGATCTGGCCTCTGTCTTCGTCTCACAGCAGTCCGGGGTGGAGGTCCATCTGCCCGTGGGTAAGCTGCTGCTGCAGAATCTGGTGCTGCTCTTCGTGCCCATACTTGCCGGGGCGGTATTCCGTCATTTCAGTCCTGTTGCGGCCGAGAAGGTGCATAAGGTGCTGAGCAAGGCGGCGTTTCCGGCCCTGATGTTCCTAGCGCTGGTATTTTTCCTGCAGTATACAAAGGAGATAGTGGACAATTTCACAGTGCTGGGGCTTGCGACAGCCGCCCTGATTCTCCTGGCCATGATGTGCAGCTCCCTCCTGTCCCGCCTCTGGAAGTTCACGCCCGCAGTCCGCCGCACCATCGTCATAGAGGTCGGGATGCAGAATGCCGCCCAGGCGATAGCCATAGCATTTTCCCCCTTCATCTTCAACAGCGGCGAGATGGCCATACCCGCCATCATCTATGCCCTGCTGATGAATGTCGTGCTGCTGATATACGTCGCGGTGGTCCGCCGGCGTCAGTATGCCGTTTCTGTATGACAGTAGAAGAGACATTGCGGATTGCGCTGGAGGCGCACGAGGGACAGAAGGACCTGGACGGGAGGCCGGCTGTCCTGCATCCGGTCGCCGTGGGGCTTATGGGCTGTAATGATGCTGAGACCAAGACGGGTTTTCTGCATGATGTGGTGGAGGATTCGGAGCTGACTCTGGATGAACTGCGCGGCAGAGGGGTCGATGAGGATGTGCTTGCCGCACTTCAGCTGCTTACGCACGCTAAGACTGAGGACTACTTCGATTATGTGCGGAGAATTGCTGCGTCTGGCAACATCACGGCCATTCACGTCAAGATGAACGACCTCAGGCACAATCTCGAAAGGGGGTTGCGGACCTATGCGCAGGCTGTGGAGGACGGTGACACTGAAAAGGCGGAGCGTCTGGCCCGCATCAACGACAAGCACCGCAAGGCTCTGTGCCTGTTGGAGGCTGCCCGTACAGCACTTCCGTAAAGCAGAAGTTATCCACATCCACAAGCCCCATATCCGTGAGCTTGAGTGAGGGAATGACGGGAAGAGCCATGAATGACAAGGTTATGAAGGGGGCATGAAACCGGCATCCTAATCTTTTGGCCTTCCGGTCAAGTTCTTTATCCTGATACCTGACGGACAGCTCAGTCTGTTAGCTGCGTAGATCTGTAATCGTTTGTTTTTCAGTCGAATGCATAAGACAGTTGGGCTACAGATTGCAGGCAGTTACCACTTGTCTGTTATCCTAGTTTTTTATATACATCGCTGTCTGACAACACTATGCACGAATCGTCGGATTAACAGACTCATTCTGGAGAAAATGCGTTGACTGCGGACTACCCATGCCACAGCACTTTCTGGGCGCATTTGAAGAAACACATGCTCTCTGCATACCGTTCAGTCTGTAATCCGCTATTCCGTATAACGCAGTGATACACAGATGTTATGCGCCGTCTTCGCTTTACAGACACTGAGGTGTGCCAAAAAGTTGGACACCAAAACTGCAGGCGGTGGTGCGAACAGCCCGCTTCGGCGGCAAGTTTCCCAGGTCCTGTTCCCATTCTTTTGGCTTCTGCATATTTTGCGTATCTTTACGTCCGATGAAGAATGCTTTTGTACAATTGCATGCGGCGGTGCTGCTGGCATCGTGCTCCGGTATCCTCGGCAATCTGATATCGCTGGATGCCGTGATGGTGACGTGGTACAGGATGCTGCTGGCGGGGCTTGTACTCATGGTGGTCCTGGTGGTGAGGGAGAGGCGGCCAGCATTTGGACGGACTGACCTGAAGGTGCTTGCGGTGGGTGCTCTGCTGGCCCTGCACTGGATATTGTTCTATGCCAGTATCAAGTATTCCAATGTCTCTGTCGGGGTGGTCTGCTTCTGTCTCTCGGGCTTCTTCACGGCGATTATCTCCCCGCTGTTCAACCGCCGCCGGATTTCCTGGACGGAGCTGCTGCTGAGCGCCATCACATTGGCCGGTATCCTGCTGATTTTCCGCTTTGACACCTCTTTTAGGCTCGGGATAATGCTGGGAACCATTTCGTCCCTGCTTTTTGCCATGTATGCCACGCTCAACGGGCGGGTGAACTCTTCCTCCCCTTCCGACTCCAGCCCGACCTTACGTTCCGCTACGACTCCCTCTGATACCCCCGGCATTCAGCCCGCACGTTCCGGTACAGTCCCTGATGCACTCAGAATCACCGCCCTGCAGATGACCGGAGGCTGTGCCGCCCTGACTGTCCTGCTGCCCTTCTACCACCTTGCGGTGCCCTCTGCCATTTTCCTCCCCACTGCCGCTGATACCGTGTACCTGTTGCTGCTCGCCCTCGGCAGTACCGTCTGCATGTGTCTCCTCCTGAACCGTGCCCAGCGCACCATCACCCCCTTTACCGTCAGCCTCACCTTCAATCTCGAGCCTGTCTACAGCATCCTCCTCGCCATCCTCATCTTCCATGAGCACCGCGTCCTCGGTCCTGCCTTCTGGGCCGGCCTTGCGCTCATCGTCCTCTCGCTGGCGCTCCAGATGCTGTATGTTGTGCGCAGAAAATAGATAAAACTTAAGTTGTCTGCTTTTACAAGGTCTTATTTTGCAGTGAGTTATACTGCTTTGCGAGATTCGGCGCACGCTGTCCGCCGAATTCATAGGCTTAATTTGGCGGTCATCAACCGCCGAATCTTCGTAAGTGAAGCAGATATTTTACAGACTTGCGGTAGATTCTTTTGTTTTCTTGAGAGCATGCAATATCTTTGTTGGAAAATTGAGACAAAGATGACGCTTGACGAAAATATTTGTGCAAAGCCTTTTGTAAAATGGGTCGGAGGGAAAACTCAATTACTGGGTGAGGTTGAAAAATCTTTGCCCGGTAATTTTGCGTCCATTAAAGATGCGGTGTATGTCGAGCCTTTTGTCGGAGGGGGTGCTGTCCTTTTCTGGATATTGCAGAAGTATTCAAATATATCTCAGGCGGTGATTAACGATATCAATCCGGATCTCATCAACGTCTACCGTATTATTAAGGGCGCACCGCAAGATCTGATATCAGTGTTGAGGCAGTATCAAGATAGTTACATCTGCCTGAATGGTGAGGAAAGGAAATCGTTCTACCTGACAAAGAGAAAGATTTTCAACCATAAAGCTGTTTCCAGAGAAGAAATGGCGGCTCTTTTCATATTCCTGAACCGTACTTGTTTTAATGGACTGTATAGAGTGAATGCGAAGGGCGAATTCAATGTCCCTCATGGAAAGTACGCCAATCCGAAAATTTGTGATGAAGCAAACATATTGGCTGTTTCCAGATTGTTACAGAAAGTCACAATATTGTGTGGCGATTTCTCGGAGACATTGCAATATGCTTCAAATAAGTCATTGTTCTACTTTGACCCTCCCTATAAGCCGTTGACTGAGACATCATCGTTTACCTCGTATGCAAAAGAAGGATTTAATGATGATGAGCAGAGGCGGTATCTTGATTTTCTTGATAGATTATATGAGAAAAAAGCAATGGTGTTTGATTGCAGGCATCTTCAACAGCAACCCTTTGTGTTCTATACAGGTGACGGCATCTGTTATTCTCCTTCTATGGAAAATGTCGAAAATCTACAAATTTTGGGTTTTGAATCGGGATACAATAGTGAAGATGCGTTACATAAATTATTACTTGACAACGATTGGATAACGGATTGTATGTATGATGCTGCGATAATATATAGTAGGAGGTTGGCATTATGAAACAATATGAAGCCGTAATACAGACTATTGAAAGTTTGGGAGGAATAGCGACATTAGGAGAAATAAATCAGAATATTTTCAAGATTAAGGATTGCAGTTGGAAAACCAAAACGCCATTTGCAAGCATACGAAGAATTGTACAGACGAATCCAGAGATATATAAAATCAAACCAGGCCTTTATGCGCTTGTCAAGTATAAGCATACTCTAGAACGCAATGGCATTTGCGTTGAAACAGATCATAATAAGGATAGTGCCGAAATGGTTGGCTTCAATCATTCATATTATCAAGGTATCATAGTTTCAATAGGGAACATAAGGTCATTACCGACGTATGTACCAAATCAGGATAAGAATAAGATTTTTATAAAGAAAAAGCTCGGAGATATAGCTACTATAGATAAATTGCCGCCATTTTCTTACGAGAAATTTGTATCTCGTTGTCGTTCAATAGATGTTATTTGGTTTAATGAACGGATAATGCCTTATTATCTATTTGAAGTAGAGCATACTACAGATATCCAAAATTCCTTGTTGAAGTTTAATGATATGAGGGATTTTTATGTTAATATGGTGATTGTGGCTGATAAGGTGAGGAAAGTAGAGTATCTGCATAAGATAAAATATTCGTCTTTTGATGCTTTGGTGAAACCAGTTCAACGCGTCAGTTTTTTAAGTTACGATGATTTGTGTAAGCAATATGAGTTTGAGGTTGAGAAGCAAATGCTTGAAACAATAATTTAAGCATTTTTTCTGTCCAATGGAGGGATAAGCGTTCAGAGTGGGAAAATGGTCTCTGTCAACAAAGGAGATTGGGACAAGTCCCGTGGAGAGGATGCGGGCCATGCGTTTAATAAGGAATGGCTTAAGGCATGCAGAGAGAAACTTAAGGGCAATGGAACCATTTGGATTAGTGGAACGTACCATAATATATTCTCTATTGCCAAGAATCTTACAGAGCTGAGTTACAAAATACTTAACTGCGTGACTTGGGTGAAGACAAATTCTCCGCCAAACTTGTCTTGCAGGTACTTTACGCATTCAGCTGAATATATTCTTTGGGCACGCAAAGAGGCTAAAACTCCGCATTTCTTTAACTATGAGCTTATGAAAGAAATTAACGGAGGAACTCAAATGCGTGATGTGTGGACACTGCCGGCTATAGCCAAGTGGGAGAAAAACTGCGGTAAGCATCCGACCCAGAAACCTCTTTGCGTACTTTCAAGGATAATCCTCTCGTCCACCCAGCCTGGAGCATGGGTGCTTGATCCGTTTGCAGGAAGCAGTACGACAGGAATTGCAGCCAATCTGCTTGGCCGCAGATATCTGGGCATGGATATGTGTCAGGATTTTCTTGATTTAAGCATCAAGCGCAAAGACGAAATAGAGGATCCGGTCATAAGAGAAGAAATCCTCCTAAAACTCAACAAACAATCCGAATTGTACCAAGACAAGGAAATCCGTGTCCTTGGCGAGGAACAAGTCGGGTATGGTGAAGAATTGCCGTTTTAAGAGAACTTTTCTGTACATAAGGTTGGTAAAATCAGGTATAAACAATTCTTTTCTGTCTCTGTGTGCTCCGAATTCTGTGAACTAACCAGTTGAGGTACAGGTGGGTTTTATCGATTAGTCGCTTTGAAGCTTCATGTATTTTCGTAAAATAATGTGTAAACACTAAAATGCGATAGATACTTTACTTTTTATAAGAACAAAACATATCTCACATCAAGAAATAGTAAAAGAAATGCCGGACTTGCCCAGAATATCATACAAGAAAATTTAAGATCGGTGCAGTTTTTAATAATAGTAAATAATACGATTATACAAGAAAAATGAAAACAACCGCATAGTCGTCGATAAATATTGTGCAAATTATTGTTGGGTAACTGAAATATTACTATATTTGCGATAAATATAAGTCAATACAGAATGGGCTACAAAATTATAAGTGCAAAAAAATTTCAAACAAAGTTAAAGGCGACTGTACACAAGTCGGGGAAGCTTGGTTTTACGGACGCAGCTGCTAAAGAATTGGGATTTGCATCGAATGCAGAACCTTATGTCAAGTTTGCTGTTGACGAAGATAATCCTTCGATATTATATTTAATTAATGTGAAGGAAGGTGATGAGGATTCGTTTAGGGTGAATAAAGCGGGTAATTATTATTATGTCAACACTAGACTGATGTTTGATTCTCTGCAAATAGATTATATTAACGAGACCGTTATATATGACATGATTAAAGTTGAAGGAATAGAAAACGATGTTTACAGGATGAATAAAAGAACTACAAAAAGAGCGGAAAAGGAGGGTAAAGATATGTAGTAAGGACGAGATGTTGACTATAAACAAAGGGGAGTCCACCGCCAAGTTAAACTCCCCTGAAATTATCATCTGGTTGAAGTGATGATTCCCATAGAATTAGTCATTCTATGTGGTGATAATTTTGTACAAATGTACGCAACATTTATGGTTTTTCCAAAAAAAGCGTCTCTTGCGAAGATTCAACCCGTGGTCATGGCCATGAATTTAATGTTTAATTTAAGAACAATTAAAAATGAGTATTTTAAACAAAAAATTACGCCATTTCACAAACAATGGTTTAGTGCAGTCAATGACTTCACTTGAGAATGCTATTGCGGTGCTTTCAAGAAACAACGAATATGTTGATAAGGTCCTTGAGTGCTTTTCTGTTGACAGGTCTAAAGAGAAAGTGATTCAAATAGGTAATGTGAAAAACCTTCTTGAGGATATTTCTATTCTGGATTCGATGGCTGAAAAGAAGGATGTACGGGTAAAAGTTCGTGACATTGTCCTTGATAAGATGCTGGAAGAAGAGGCTGCGCTTTTTACTCTATATGGTATTTCTGATTTGGATTTAGTCAAGAAATTACATGCTGACCATATTCAAGTGGAGAGTCGATACTCGGCTAAGAATGATGTTCTTGAAATCCATAAACTCGGTAAATTCGCAAATTTTTGCAGAGATAACAAATGGTCGGATCTACTGGATTATATAAATGAGTATATAAGAAATCACACCCAAAATGACGAGTTTTGTTCAGCGCGACTTATAAGGCCGATAGAGAGTGACAGATATCTGCTTCGTGCAGTTACATCAGATAAGGTATATCGGAATTATGGAATTAATTTTTCCGTGCTTGTTGCACTTCTATCTGTAAATAGATATGCGATTTCGACAAAATCAGATGTTTTTATTGACAATTATCAGATAGATGACTCACGAGTTTATCTGTCGTTTCGATTGGGAGCTCCTGTGCGAATTAGTGATAATTTGGAGTTGTCGTTTAGTTTGATTCTTGAAAATGATGAGATTAAAGATTCATCTGTTTCCTTTAGCGGTGTTTTTCAACTTATGTACACTTCGGGAGGAAGGAATACCAATATCACTTTGCGGCCTAACACTTCCCATTATCCCGGCGAGATGTCGTATAATACAGATATGCTCACCTATACCCACAGCATGAGCATAGAGAAAGTATACGATAGAATTAGCAATTTGCCACTTTATATAGAAAAATATGTCAGTCAGGTGGCGAAATATGCAAAGGCTATTATTGATATCAAGAATCCAAATGAAGTCAAAAGTTTTATTGTAGAAAAGGTTAGTAAGGCAAAAAAAGACGAATTTTCCAAGTATAAAGAGGAAGTCTTGCGTAGGCTTGCGGCTATTGAGTCTAATTCAATTTTTGATTTATTTGAGGCCCTGCGTAGTGTCGAAGAACTTTTTGGGGAGGACATTGTTTCTCGGGAATATTGGCGCAAAAAATTGTTTAATCTTCTTTTTTCTCGTGGAAAAGACAGTGATTAGGATTGTATGCAAGAGGCTGCTTCAAAATTGATTATATGAGCGGCCTTTGGATATTGTCAGTTTCTCTGGGAACAATTTGAGAACATTCGAAGAAAAGTAAAAGAGGTAATTATTTGAAAATCAAATAATTACCTCTTTTACAAGTACCCGGAGCCGGGGTACTTTTATTATATCTGTTTTTATCAATATATCCATGTAAACACTTGATATATAGTATATAAATACAGATTGTGCTAAATTTAAGTAAAGAGAGATACAGAAAATATAGCCAAGAAATAGCCAAAATATAGCCAAGTTTTTGTATATTTGTGGTGCGATTAAAACATTATACATTATGGCTACAAAATTCTTTATTGCATCCTCGAAGAAAGAGGGTAAAGCGAAACTCAATGTCAGATTCCAGAGCACAATTCTGAAAGTAAACTACAAGATGTCGATGCCTATTGTCGTTGATGTCAAGGAGTGGGAAAATTCTCGCAAAGGGAATACACAGAAAGATAATTTTGACAAGAAATATCCGGAAGTGAAAGAGCGTACGGATGAGATTAAACGCGCTCTTGATGCAACACTGGATAGGGATAATCCTATCAGTCTGGAAGAGTTCAAGAAGATTGTAAATTCAATCGTTTATAGGAAAGAGAGAGAGGCTGAGCAGTTGAGACTGCAGGAGGAGGCCGAAGCGGAAAGAAAGGCTAATCAGATAACTCTTGAAAAGTATATAGACATATACATACATGGAGTTGAGACCGGAGAGATAAGGCAGGCTAAAAACAAGCCATACAAGGATAATTCAATCCGGAACATGAAGACCTTTCGAAACAAGTTTATGGAGTTCCAGAGAAAGACCGGACACAAATACGATTTTCACAACATGGATAAGGACTTTGAGAAAGCCTTCAATAAGTTCCTATCTCCCTGCAAGGCAAATACACTTGTCGAGGCGTACAAGCATCTTAAAAGTATACTCCATCGGGCTGAGATTGAAAAGTTTGAGGGAGTGGAAATAAATCCATATTATGAAAAGTTTGACAGCACATTTGAGGACGTGGATAACATATATCTCACTTATGAGGATTTATCCGCTATCAATTCAGTGGATCTGTCCGGATTGCACCCTCATTATGCTATAGCCAGGGACTTGTTTTTAATGATGTTATGGTCATGTCAGAGGGTATCGGACCTGCCAAAGTTGGGAGTTCCTGCTAATATAAAGCGGGAAAATATTCAGATAGTATCAAATGGAGAGATAGTAAATACTGAACTTATAACCATATCATTTAGGCAGGAAAAAACGAACAAAAAGGCCATTATACCTGTAAATCCACATTTACGGCAGCTGCTGGAGAAATACGAATACCATATACCCAAAATGGTAGAACAGAAAATCAATGTGTATATCAAAGAGATTGCAAGAATGGCAGGATTGACGGAGACCGTTATCCTCAATGACGTGGAGTATGAAAAATGGGAATGTGTGACAAATCATACTGCAAGACGTACAGGATGCACTTACTTGTACCTGGCTGAATGGAATCCTTACGATATCTGCAAGGTCAGCGGACATAGCAGCATAAAGATGCTTGAGAAGTACATCAAGGCATCGGAATTGGAGGTCAGTCGGAAACTGGCCATGAAGTATAGAGAGATTTTGGGTTTTTAATGGGAGGGTTGAGATGAGTACTTACAGCAGCACTATAGTAAAAATACTCTCCAAGGTTGAGGAGACATACAACAGGATAGGTGCCGATAATCTGACCGAAAGTCGGCACCTTGAACCGCTACTGACTTTATTACATGATTTTGACTATACAGGCTATTTTAGGGCCCTTAAAAGCGGAGAAGAGGATATAACGGATATATATCAATACCCTTGCTTTGCTTTTCATAATGAGCCATTAATGATAAAATATCCACACATGGACATAATGGATAAAATACCCCAAGCGGACACAATGTCGCTCCCGTCTCTTGACAGGGTATATCTGGAAAGATGCTATCTTTTCTTCCGTACTCTTCAGAAGATGGCAGTGTCAGAAGATAAAAAGGTCATGACGTTTGCCGATATACTTACCGTGGGGGTAGTAAATAGAGCGAAAGACAAAGACCGTGATATCGAGGCTGATATAAAAGAATACATATCCACTCATCACACGAAAACTGAAATTACGGCTATGGCTGCATACCTATATGACAAGGACAGGAAGTGCATCCGCAATCGGCCAAATACCTTTTCAAAGTTCCTACATCTGTTCGCTGAGGTTGTCGGGGTGGAATGTCCGGACACTGGTACATATCGGGCCAGCAGTCCCCAGGTAAAATCCAAAATCAAGGAGATAGAGAATACTCTCTTTTACATATAACGAAAATATAACGATTTTATCACCCCTGTTTTTCAGAAATAATTGAAATGCAGGGGTTTTCTTTTGCTGCAATATAACGGTTTTCACTGTCCTTTTTTGTCGTTATACCTTTGCTCACAGTTAGGCTTAACGAATTGAGTATTAACCATAAAACGACACAAGGGTATGAATGGAATTTATTTTGAGAATATCACAGCAGACGACCTCCGGCAGATTGTTTCTGAAGAGGTCCGCAAGGCCCTGGCGGAAAAACCTGCACCGAGGCAATACACACGGGAGCAGGTTGCGGATATGTGCCACATCACACTCGCCACACTCCATAACTGGGTGAGACAAGGCCGCCTGCATCCGGTCAAAGTCAATGGCCGTGTGCTGTTCAGTGAGCAAGAAATAACGAATCTACTGAATCGGAGGAGATAGTCATGGGTGAAATAGTAAGGGCGGCCGAAGCCGCCCTCAATGAAGAAGATGCAAAGGAAATAACTTGCTCCTGCATGGATGTTCACTGCAAAGATACTGATTTTTCAGATGATACGCAATTTTCGAGCATCGTCATTAGCCGCAGGATTGACCTCTCGAAGAAGTATCCCGACATAAAATTCCTGCTGAAGCGGAACAATGCAGGATGCTTGCCGCTGGGGGAAATCATTGCTTTGAAAGCCAAGGCGAAAGCAGGTAAGACCACGACTGAAAGCATCTTTGAGACGGCCTTGAAAAAGGGCAATTTCATGGGATTTCAGAGCACATCGGAGAACATAAAGTCATTGTTCATTGACACGGAGCAGAGTGTTCTCAGTACCGCCAAATTCGCTAAACGGGTTCACCGTCTTGTCGGATGGAGCGAATACGAAAACCACCCTCTTTTCATGGCTCTGAACCTCCGAGCGGACGAGACCACGAACAGACCCGGTATAATTGAACAGGCTATCAAGGAATACCGTCCTCATGTCGTATATCTAGACGGAGTTAAAGACCTGCTGTTCGACATCAACAGCCAGATCGAAGCAACGAACATCGTCAATTTCCTGCTCAGGCTAACCAAGGAATACGGCTGTACACTTGTCTGCGTCCTGCACGAGAACAAGGCTGATGCTAACCTCCGAGGCAGTATCGGTTCAGAACTACTGAATAAGTGTGCTGAGTGCTGGCAGGTGAAGAAGGATGCTGATGTATTCGAAGCGCAACAGACTGAATGCCGCAACCAGCCTGTTGAGGGATTCTCTTTCCGACTTGATGCTTTCGGGATGCCGGAGCCGCTGGAGATTGAGCCTACTGCCTCCAAGGCTGAACAGGCATTGCAAAAGAAAGTTGAGAACTTCAAGTGCTGCATGAAGCCTCATTTCCCGATTCCGTACACTGAACTCCGCAAGGTATATGCTGAAACATCCGGCCTCACCGAAAAGACAGCGGAAGCGCATATATCATACGCCATCAAACACGGATGGATAGAAAGACAGGCTAACGGAGAATACCTCATCAGACCGCTTCGGTTACCCCTGTAACCTACCCTCCTATGCCCTATATTATATATAGGGCCATAGGGTAGGTAAGGGTAACCCTCGAGAACCCTTTTTGAGGGTAGTTTAGGGTACTTGAGGGTAATCAACAACAAGACTGAATTTCACACTTGGAGACATTTATGAACCATTAAAAGAATAAACAATCATGAAGAAAGTAAATTTCAACCAAACGTACACCAGCCAGGAAGCAGCAGAACTCACCGGCTTTCCCGCAAAGAAGTTTCCGATGAAGATGTCGGGGAGCCAGCTCTTGGAGACCGCACGGAGGCTGGCTATTTCAGAGTTCGCCAAGAAGAACGCCAAGGCAATGGAGGGCCATAGGAAATGAGACTTCTAGAGCAATGCCGACTGGCCGCAGACCGCCTCGGGAAACATACAACGTACAAGGAAATAGTAGAAGCCATAAAATCATACCGGGGAAAAGACCGGGTAGGTTTTGCCTTGGGGCTGACATCGTACCTCAACGATCGGAAAGTCTGCCTGCCCATTTTTGACTCCAAGAAGTATCATTTTTTAAATCTAAAAATAGTAAAGATATGGAAAACAACAAGATAGTGCTGATAAAAGACTCAGAATGCTACGATTTCGGCTTGGAGAGGTCATGCGTCAACTGCATGTTGTTCCCCAATAAGTGCCTGGCCTTTCAAAGGCGCACCGATAGAATAGAAACATTGGACCGCGGCCGATGTGGATGTTTTAAATTCAAGGAAAGGAGGGAAGTACTATGATACGCAACACCATTATGACACCGACACAAGTACTCAGGAAATGGAACTTGTCTGACTCCGATACTGCATTTCTGCTGTTGGTTGTACTGGGTCGTTTACCTGTCGCCAAGGCTTACCGGATTGCGTACAGTTCCAAAGCAATATCCGGATTACCCAGCATGGCGAGCCATAGACTGAGCATCTTGGAATACCCCGCCCGGCAGCTGTCGGAATATTATCAACGGAATCAGATTCCCCCGATGCCAAAATTTGATATGGGGAATGCACAAAAAAGAAAATAATCACTAACAAAAAAGTTAAACATCATGAACAAAACTTATCACAACAGCCTTGCAGAAATGCAGGTAAAAGACCGTATTAAGGCGCAGGAAGCGACTTTCAATGCCGCTGATACCGTGCTGGTATCGCTCAATCTTCCCAACGGAATAAAAGGCATTTTCGACAGAAAGGAAAAGGGAGCCGATTTTGAGTTGCGCCAGGCACTTGAAGAGGTGGAAAACTATATCCGCTCAACGAAGATGCCTGTATATCTCCAAGACGATGCCAGACAAAAGGCCATTGACTCCGTGGATCCTGATATACGCGAGAAGCTCCAGCCGCTCTTGGAGAGACTGCCCGAGGACGTCACGCAAGATGATTTGACAACTGACAACACAGGGCGTATTGTCTACACCGAAGCATATAGGAGGAGGACTTTGGAGAAAGAATGCACGTTTACACTTCCCGATGATGTAGCAGAAGACCTGCCGATGTTCGAAAAATGGCTACAAGACACGGAGGATTTAATCAGCAAGGGTTACGACTTCTTCTCCCCCGCTGGTATCTTTTCATCCTTGCGTCTGGGGAAAATAACCAATGCTCCGTTCGTCTTGCTGTATGCGAAGCGGAAGAAATAGAGTCCCACCATACCTTTTTGCAAGGGCGGTTCCATGTAGGGACTGCCCTTTTTTTTGAAAAAAATTTTTAAGGGTCGGACTTCGGGTGAAACAGACCCGGCTGAACCCCCTCCCCGGTAAGATTTTTTGGAATTGTTTCTGAGAATGGTTATCTTTGTCCCAAGATATAGCCATAAACATGGTTATGTTTTAATCGCAAATTGGTCCGGCATACTCAGTATGTCCGGGCCATTTTCGTATAAAATAGCCAAAATATAGCCAAGTTTTTGAGGTTGAAAGTAAAAAATCCCCTCTACAGAGCCTGTAAAGGGGATTGATGTACCCGGAGCCGGGGTCGAACCGGCACAGCCTCGCGGCCATTGGTGTTTGAGACCAACGCGTCTACCGATTCCGCCATCCGGGCTGATGCGTGCTGGTGAGCACGGGTGAGCATTGGACTGCAAAGATAAGAAAGATTATTCATACGCCAAGCGGGAAGTGGGAAAATCGTCGGGTTAAGGGCAGGGGAAGCCGACGTTTTGCGTATCTTTGCGGTCAATGGAAAGAGTTATTTATATCACGGACATTGAACTGGAATTACCTGGGATTCTGCGCCGTCTTTGGGCGGGAGCAGCCGGTGAAGAGGAAACTTCCGGTGTCGGGCGGACGGGAGGCGTGTCTGCCGATGTCAGGCCGACGAGCATCTATGCGGTGGTGGACGGCAATGTGGCGGGAAGGTTCGCTCCGGAACTCGAAGCCGAAGGCATAGAATGGATGCCGTTCGTGGCGCAAGAGGAGCGGAAGTCGCTCGAGGGGCTGCAGGTGATAGTCGGCTGGCTGCTGGAGCGGGAGGCTGACCGCGGGGCGCTGCTGCTGGGCATCGGCGGCGGGGTGGTGACGGATATCACGGCATTCGCGGCTTCGGTCTACAAGCGTGGAATAAAATATGCGCTGGTGCCGACAACGCTTCTGGCCCAGGTAGATGCTTCAATCGGCGGCAAGACCGGAGTGAACTTCCACGGGTACAAGAATGTGATAGGGACGTTCGGCTCTCCTGAGGCGGTGATAGTCGCTCCCCGGGTGCTGGGAAGTCTGCCGGCTGAGGAATGGCATTCCGGCATGGCTGAGGTCCTGAAGACGCTGATCACAGGCGATGCTGAGATGTACGGGGAGGCGGTGGAATGGTACGGTGGAATACTTGAGGGGAGGGGAATTCCGGGAAATGAAGTTGGGCTTGGGAAGGCCGGGCAAAGCGGAGACGGGACGTCCATGGCAGAAAAAATTGTCAGTGAGCAGGATAAAGAAATGCTCGACAGGATAGTCCGCCGCTGCATCGGGATAAAGTCCTCAATAGTGGAGGCTGACCGCACGGAGAAGGGGGAGCGGATGAAGCTGAACCTGGGACATACTCTCGGCCATGCGGTGGAGTCCATCTGCCTCAATGCCGGCAGGCCCGTGACGCACGGGGAGGCGGTCGCCGCGGGGATTATCGCCGCAGCCGGTATTTCCCTGAGAAAAGGGGTGCTGGCGGAGGAGGTGGCGGGGAGGATTGTCCGTGATTTCAAGTCGCTGGGATACAGGGATGTTCGGGAGATTTTGGCAAACTGTACCGATGTTCCGGAGGAGGAGATGGCTGCAAAATTATCGGACTTTGTGCTCAATGATAAGAAACGTAAGGAAGATTTTATTAATTTTGTACTAATTCGCGGTCTGGGCTCTGTGGAGACAGCGGCTCTGGACGTGAACGGACTACAGGAGATAATCTATGATATGTATTAGCATAGGGGACTACGGCCTGGATGCCTGCAGGAAGGCCTTGAAACGCTGCGAGAAGTACCGCAGGCAGTTTCCAGACCTGGTGGCTGAGATACGCCTGGATCTCTGCGGGCTGGGGGAGGACGAGGTGCACGAGCTCTTCAGCGGCTCCAGGATACCTCTGATAGCCACCTGTATGAAACGCAGCAGCCATCTCTACGAGGCTGCGGTGCTGGCCGGTGCCGCCTATGTCGATGTCAACGTATTTTCCTTTATCAACCTAAAGAAAGAGAACCAGGCCCTGCTGCGCAGCCGCAGGACCAAGATCATACTCTCGTTCCACGATTACCAGATGACTCCCGGCACGGATGCCCTGGTGAAGGTGTACAGGGAGGCGGTGGCTGCCGGAGCCGATATCGTGAAGATAGTCACGACGGCGGAGACCACGGCGGACGCTCTCCGGGTGCTGGATCTGTACAAGCTGCTGAAAGACGGCAGGATGGGTCGCAAGAAGGTGCCTCTGATAGCTTTCGCTATGGGGGATGCCGGACGTTTCAGCCGTCTGGAGGCTCACAGACAAGGCGCTCCGTTTACCTATTGTGCCTTGAAACAGAAATACATAGTGGCACCTGGAATGTTCACCGTCGAGGAGGTGGGAAGTTTCCAGGACCGGACAGCCGTCAGCGGCACTGTCGATATGCCGGCTTCCAAGAGCGTGGCCCAGAGAGCCATCATAGCGGCCATGCTGGCCAAGGGCGAGAGCGAGTTCCACAACTGTACCCGCTGCCGCGACATCGATTCGGCCATAGGCGTAGCCAAGCAGTTCGCTCAGGAGGCATACGTGGACAAAGGCGGCGACCTTATCATCCGCGGCGGCTTCCCGCCTGAGAAGAAAAAGAACGACTCGCCTTTTTCCAGTCTCATCTCCATGTCCATGCAGAGCGGAGGCCGCACGGCTTTCGTCGGGGAGTCCGGCCTGCTGTCCCGTCTGTGTATTCCCGTTGTGGCTCAGTTCGGGGAATCCGTTACGGTCACGGGAGAGGGCAGCCTGATGGACCGCCACATGTACGGCTGCAAGGAGGCGATGGAGGAACTCGGTGCGAGCTGCATCCTGACAGCCGAGGAGACCCTGCCTGCCGTAGTCTGCGGCCCCATCAAGGGCGGCGAGATTACTATTTCGGGCAAGAAGGGCTCACAGTTTATCACCGGCCTTCTCATGGCCCTGCCCCTGTCGAAGAAAGACAGTGTCCTGCGCGTTCAGAACGCTACGAGCGTACCGTATATCCTGCTGACTGTGGATGTCATGCAGAAGTTCGGAGTCACCGTCGAGTGGCACCGGGAAGGCGATGAGCTGGTCTTCAACATCCCCGGCAAGCAGAAATATTCCCCCACCGAGATGACCTTCGAGGGGGACTGGAGCGCGGCGGTCAACTTCATCGTGGCCGCGGCCATTTTCGGCTCGCTTACCATCAAGGGGCTCAATCTCGGGACCATCCAGGCCGACAAGAAGATACTTGACGTGGTGCGCGGCTGCGGAGCCTCGGTCGAGGAACTGCCCGACGGCGGCGGCATCCGCGTCTCGAGGGGCAGCCTCAGGGCCTTCGACTTCGACGCCACGGACTCTCCGGACCTGGTACCTGCCCTCTCCGTACTGGCCGCCTTCTCCGAGGGCACCTCGCATTTTACCGGAGTGGCCCGCCTGCGCAACAAGGAGAGCAACCGGCCCGTGGTCATGGAGGAGGGCCTCAATGCCATGGGCGTTCCGGCCCGGGTCGACGGAGACACCATGGACATCACCGGTATAAGCCTTGCCCGCAGGATAGTTGAGGGCAAAATGCTCAAGGGCGGCAATTTCCACACCTTCTCCGACCATCGCGTAGCCATGGCCCTCAAGGTCGCCTCGCTCGGCTGCTCATCCAAGGTCACACTGGACAGTACCGACTGCATCGACAAGTCCTTCCCCGGCTTCCTCAAGCTCTTCGAATCCATTCACCAGTAGTACGATACGATATGCGCAACGCTTTCGGAAACATATTCAGGATTGCCCTGGCAGGGGAATCCCACAGTCCTCTCATGTCGGTTGAGATCAACGGAGTGCCGGAGGGTATTCCTCTGAGTCCCGGAGACTTCGCTGAGGACATCGACCGCCGCCGTCCCGGCCGCAAGGGGACTACCGCCCGCACGGAGAAGGATATCCCGGATATCGTCCGGGGCGTGGAGGACGGCCTGACCACCGGCACCACCCTCAAGCTCCTCTTCCGCAATGAGAATACGGACCCTTCCGCTTATCGGCAGTTTACCGACATTCCCCGTCCCGGCCATGCGGACTGGGTGCGCAGGATCAAATACGGAGCGGACAGCCTCACCTCCGGGGGCGGAATGTTCTCCGGGCGGATGACCCTCCCCCTCGTTGCAGCGGGTGTGGTGGCCAGGAAAATCATTGCCCCGATACAGGTCAATGCCCGTCTGACGGAGGTCGGAGGTATGCCCCTCGCGGGGGATGAAGGGGACAATGCGGCCCTCGATGCCCTCCTCTCCGAGGTGGCGGCCGAAGGCGATTCGGTCGGTGGAGTGGTGGAATGTGTCTGCAGCGGAGTCCCCGCCGGTCTGGGCGAGCCCTTCTTCTATCCGATGGAGGCGGCCATTTCCCAGATGATTTTCTCCATACCGGGCATCCGGGGCATAGAGTTCGGCGACGGCTTCGGAGCCTCCCGCATGCGCGGTTCGCAGCACAATGACCCTCTCACCGACATCGCGGGCCACACCTCCCGCAACGGTGCCGGCGGCATCAACGGAGGCATCACCAACGGCAACCATATCATCTTCCGCGCCGCCGTCAAGCCCACCTCCAGCATTGCCCGTCCCCAGACTACAGTCAATCTGGCTACCGGCCGTCCCGAAGAACTCATAATAAAGGGACGCCACGACGTATGCTTCGCCCTGCGCGTCCCTGTAGTAATAGAAAGCGCCGCAGCCATTGTCCTCTGCGACGCCCTGCTGTCTAATGCCTGAACTCCCTTCTGAGCCATTCTTCCATAACCGGATCCGGGATATAGATCTGACCCCTGGAAATGTCGATCAGCTCTTTGTCAATAAGTGATTTTCTGATGATGCTGACGTTGGCGGAGGAGCCGAGCTGATATCTCTCGATGATTTCCCTGCTGGAGAACTCACTGTGTGTGCCGTTCACTATGGCCCGGAGGAAATTCATCTGGTATGTGGTCAGGTTTTCAGTCTGTTTCTCGAAGAGGGGGGTGTTTTGGTCCAGCAGATCCTGGTATGCGTTGCTGAGGTCATCTGCAGCGGCCTCTTTGTCCGTATGTATCCATACCAGCCATGCGTACTGCTGCACGTAAGATGAATGATTATCTACCTTCCTGCAGATGTTTTCCGCAAATTCCGGTGATATTCTCTTACCGGTAGCGATGAATCTTGAGCAGATGTATTCTATCCAGACCTCAGTGTTTATTTTCTGGAGGAATAGGATGTCTCCGAATTTATAAAATGGTTTGCTGCTGTTTTCGAAGAGGCCGCTCATCATGTGCTTTTTGCTGCCGAACAGACAGTAGGAGACGGATTTCTGCAGCTGCCATACACTGCGGAGACGTTTTTGAAAGGTCAGAGAGTCCCGGAACTCTCCTATCTGTTGAAATTCATCGATACATACTACGATGCTGTAGCCACGCTTTTGGGCTATGCGTTCAGGAAGCTGGAGTATATCGTCCACGTCCTGAGGCTTAGGGTTGTATTCCAGAGAAATGGAAAAATCCGACATCGGGTCCGGTCCCATGGTTATCCGCGGACTGATGCGTGACAGGAACAGTCTGATATTTTCCAGCCATTCTTCAATTCTGGAGGAGGTCTGTTTCAGGACAGCTGTTGCAAATGCATCGTAGAAGTCCTTTTCACTGCGGCATGAGAAGATGTCCAGTCTTACGGTGCGTATGTGCTCTGACTCTACCATATTGCATACCTTATGCACCAGTGAGGTCTTGCCCCATCTGCGGGGAGATATGAGGATGGTGTTGATGCCGTTCTGGAAATTCTGTATAATGCGGGCAGTCTCTTTTTCTCTGTCAGTGAAATGTTCTCCTGATGTCTCTATCCCGAAAATAAAAGGTTTTGTCTCCATGTGTAAAGTAATTTTTCGAAGCAAATATAAGAAATAAATCAATTACTAATACGGTTATTACTAATTAATTTATTACAAAAAGAAGCCCTGCCGGAAATAATTGTGTGGCAGGGCTTTGTCGATTCGGGACTGCGCTGGCGTTAGTCTTTCAGCCACTTGTCGAACCACTCGAAGAAGTCCCGCTGCCAGTGAACGGCGTTCTGGGGCTTGAGGATCCAGTGGTTCTCGTCGGGGAAGAGGAGCATCCGCGAGGGTACGCCGAGCATCTGGGCTGCGTTGAAGGCGGCCATGCCCTGGTCTACGGGTACGCGGTAGTCCAGTTCTCCGTGAGTAATCATGATGGGGGTCTTCCAGTTGCGGACGAGCTTGTGAGGAGAGTTGACGTAGTGCTTGCGGGCAGCGGGTATCTCGAGATCCCAGGGTGCTCCGCCGTTCTCCCACTGGCAGAACCACATCTCCTCGGTCATCATGTACATGTGCTCCTGGTTGAAGATGCCGGCATGGGAGAGGAAGGCATCGAAGTCATCGGGATGCGCTCCTGCGAGGTAGTAGATCGAGTAGCCTCCGAAGCTGGCTCCCGAGGCGCCCATCTTGCCTACGTAGGGCTCTTTCTTCATCTCGTATACGGCTGACATGTAGTCGTCTATGCACTGTCCGGCGTAGTCCTTGGACACGTCATCGCACCATTTCTGCCCGAAGGACATGGTGCCGCGGCGGTTGGGCAGGATGACGATGTAGCCCTCTGCGGCCATCAGTTTGTAGTTCCAGCGGGTAGACCAGCCCTGGCTGAGGCACTGCTGGGGACCTCCGGTGCAGAAGAGCATGGTGGGGTAGACCTTGGTGGAGTCGAAGCCTGCGGGATAGACTACCCAGGTGAGCATCTTCAGGCCGTCCGTGGTGGGTATCCAGCGGAGCTCGTAGGTCTCCTGCTCAAGCTGGGCGTAGATGTCGTCGTTCTCGTGGGTGAGGTAGGTGAACGAGCCGTCGGCAAGTGATACGGAGATGATCTCGTCGGGGCGGCTCATGCTGTGGGCGGTGGAGAGCAGATGTCCTTCGCCGAACTCGGCTACTCCTCCGAAGTCGTACCAGAGGTCATCGGGGGTGATGCGGGTCACATTGCCCTGAAGGTCAACAGAGAAAATGGCCTGGAGGCCGAACGCGAGGGCGTTGAAGTAGAGTCCGCTGCCGTCAGCCTTCCATACGGGGGAGGCGGCGCTGTGGTCGAAGCCCACGGTCAGTTCCCTCTTCTCGCGGGAGGCCAGGTCGATGACGAATACCCTGTTGCGGTCGGCCTCGAAGCCGGCGCGCTCCATGCTCAGCCATGCGATGCTCTTGCCGTCGGGGGAGAATACGGGGTCGGTGTCGTAGCCGTTCATGCCCTCGGAGAGGTTCTCGCAGGTGCCGTCAGCCACGTTGTAGAGGTAGATGTCGGTGTTGGTGGAGAAAGCGTAGTCCTTGCCGGTGAGCTTGCGGCAGGCGTATGCGATCCACTGTCCGTCAGGACTCCAGGAGAGCTGCTCCAGTCCGCCGAAAGGCAGGGTGGGGAGCTCGAATTTGGTGCCCTCGATGATATCCTTGCCGGGAGCCACTTTCAGCGACTTGCCCGAGCGGACAACGTCAGCCACGAATGTGTGGGGGATGGTCTCCACGAAGCAGTCCCAGTGCCTGTACATCAGACCGTCAATCTCGCGTCCGGTGGATTTGTCCAGATCCGGATACAGGTCGGTGGGTCTGGTGGCAGACTGCACCTGGGCGATGTACATCACCTTGGTCTGGTCGGGGGAGAGCTTGAACTCGGAGATGCCTCCGGGAATATTGCTCACCTGACGGATGTTCTTGCCATCAGCGCTCATCGACCATATCTGGCCGCCCTGAAGGTAGAGGATAACGGAGCCGTCGCCGTACCAGCGGGCATTGTTGGCACTCGACGAGAAATGGGTGATCTGGTGGTTTCCGCTGCCGTCGGCGTTCATGACATAGAGCTGCCGCACGCTGCGGTTCTCCTCTATGCTGGTGTAGGTCACGCCGTAGAGGATTCTGCTTCCGTCAGGAGAGAGCTGAGGGTCGGACACCCTTCCGAGACGGAGCATGATCTCGGGTGTGAACTTGCCGTCCACGACCTCTATCGGGGTCTTTTCGATAACTGAGGCAGTGCCCTTCCTGCCGCTCTGGGCGTAAGAGGACATCACTGCCATAGAGGACATTAACATCAATGTAGTTGCGAATTTTAATTTCATCTGATCAAATATTTGAATTATAGATTATTTCATCCATTCGGGCATCGGCTCTCCCTTGAGGAAATGGTCGAAGAACTCCACGAGCTTGACTGTGTAGTCCTTGCAGTTGTAACGCTGCACGAGGTTGTGGTCCTCGCCGTTGTAGGTCAGCATCCATGCCTGCTTGCCGCAGCGGCGCAGGGCGGTGAAGAACTCGATTCCCTGGTACCAGGGCACTGCTCCGTCCTCGTCGTTGTGCATGATGAGGACAGGGGTGGCGACATTGCGCACGAAGAACAGGGGCGAGTTCTCGACATAGAGGTCGAAGCCGTCCCAGAGATTGTCCCCGATACGGCTCTGCCCGTGCTCATACTGCATCTGGCGGGTGACTCCCGAGCCCCAGCGGATGCCGCCGTAGGCACTGGTCATATTGGATACCGGTGCTCCGGCTCCCGCGGCGGCGAACCGGTCGGTCTGTGTGATCATGTAGGCTGTCTGGTAGCCTCCCCAGCTCTGTCCCTGGAGGGCCATCTTCGTGCTGTCTATCCAGGGCCTGCCTTCCAGTACCTTGTCCACGCCCGGCATGATGCAGTTCATCGCGCTCTGGCCTGGATGTCCCACATGGTAGTAGATGTCGGGCACGAATACGATGTAGCCGTTGCTTACGAAGTAGGAGATGTTGATGATTGAGCGGCTCGGGGCCGGTGCGCGGTAGGAGTACAGGCCGTCGGAGTTCCTCTCGTAGAAATACAGCACCATCGGGTATTTGCCGGTGGAGTCGAGGTCGTCAGGGGTGAATAGCATGCCCTCGCAGCGGAAGGCTCCGTCTTCGGACATCCAGTCCACCAGCTCCACGCTGCCCCAGCGGTACTGGTCCTGCTGGGGGTTGATGTCGGTCAGCTGCTCCGAGGTCTTGAAGAGGTTGGAGGTGCGGTAGAGGTCGTAGGGGTTGCGGAAGTCACCCATGGTGTAGAACAGGACAGGCTTCTTTCCGGAGCCGATCGCGCTGAGGCGGTAGGTGGCTGGGCCGCTCACCAGTTTCTGCATCTTCGGTCTGCGTGCGCTCAGGTCCTTGAGGTAAATGCCGGTCTCCTTGGTTATGTCGTTGAAGGAGGAGAAATACAATGGCTTGTCGTCCAGTATCTCACGGTCAGTGCTCCTGCCGTTGCGGCGCTCCAGGCGCTGGTCGAAGAGGAGGCTGAGGACCGGGGTGAATTTTATTGAGTCAGCTGCTCCTATGCCCTCGGTCATGTTCTCGGGAGCCTTGCTGCCGTCCGTGTAGAACTTCCATACGTCGAAACGGGCTCCGATGAGCAGGGCCGATCCGTCCTTGTACCAGAGAGCGGGTCCTGTCGGGCCGGCTGCCGAGGGAGTATCCTCCTCGTCGTCCCAGAAGAGGGCGGGCACGTCTGCGGTCAGGTTCCTCCATTCGTTGTTTACGATATCGTACAGGTGCCAGCAGGTGTCGGCTGCATCGAACATCGCTGCGTAGCGGCCGTCGGGGGAGAGGGTGCTGCGCACGGTGCGGTTCTCGCTTATGAGCTCGCGCTCACCTGTCCCGATGTCGAGGCGGTAGAGGTCGTAGCGGGGGGTGGGGTCCCACTGGCGCTCCACTCTGTAGGGCTTGTCGTTGAGTACTAAGACGGTGTTGCCGGTCAGGTCCTCGGGAATATTGACGGAGGGCATGTCCTCGTCGGCGAGCATCAGTATCTGCCCGGGCTTGTCGAAATAGTAGAGGGCGGTGTAGGTCTGGCGGTCGAAGCGGGACTGGTTGATCTTTACCTGGGTGGGCAGGTAGTCGGCGTCCCATCTCCAGATGTCGAGCTTCACCTTTTCAAAGTCCGGCACCGTCTTGTCCTCCGGCTCGGGCAGTTCCTTCACCCCAAGCACCAGGTAGCGGCCGTCCTTGCTCAGGCGCAGGGTGGCCTTGTCGCTGATGCCCATGCCCTCGGGGATGCCCTTCACATCTGAGGGTACAATGCACTCTGCTTCCGGCACCTCTGCCGTGAGGTCTGCGTAGAATATGTCGCGGAGGTCCTTGGCGGCCTCTGAGGTGTCGCGGCGGGAGTAGAACATGGCGGCGGTGGCCTCCTCATTGAACTCTATTCCGGCTATAAGGCCCTCCTTGGGGGTGCTGTAGAGGGTGAGGTCCCTGCCGGTGGAGGGAATGAGCAGGTGCAGCTCCCTCTGTCCGAGGGAATCCTCCTTCGCGGGCTCGGTGGCGTAGAGGATCTTCTCGCCCTTTTCGGAGAAGATGCAGTCGTCCACATGCCTGAGTGTATCGGTGCTCAGTGTGCGGATGTCGGTGATGTAGAGCTCGCGGCCGCCTTCCTTGGACGCTTCGGTCTGTGCCTGACGGTATGCCACGTAGTTCTGCAGGTCGTCGCCGAGGTACATCCGGTCGATGTTCGGGAAGACGGTCCTGGCTCCCGACTTCAGGTCGAGGATCACGAGGCTGTCCTTGGGCATCTCGTGGGCCTTCTTCTTGTCGATCTTAGCCTGCCGTGTGGCCTGGTTCGGAGCCACGGTCATGTACACGGCCTTGGTGCCGTCCTGGGAGATGACGGCTCCGCTGCCCCTGGGTATTGTGTAGGCCACCGTCCCCTTTGCGATGTCGTAGATGTGGAGAGTGTCGTCCCCATCCTGCAGGGTAACGCTGTACAGCAGCCAGTTGCCGCCGTAGGGATTCTGTATCGAGGATACTGTCTGCCAGGTGTCGTAGACGCTGTGGTCCAGCGGCTTTTTCTGTGCAGAAAGTGGAAGTGCGGTCAGAACGCTTATTGTAAGCGCAGCCGCTGATGCGGATAATATGAGCCTTGCATTCATAGGTAAGAAATTTAATCAGGCAAATTTAAAAAAATTACCCTTTCCCCGCTGCCTGTGCGTATTCATTTTTCCACAACGGCAGTATTTCCCGCGATTAGGTGCCGTTGCGGAAGGTCCTTCTCCTCTGCACCCTTTCTACGGGCTTTCTGGACAGCATTGCCCTTCTGCCCCTTTCCCACACTGGCAGCATTTCCCATGATTCGGTGCCGTTGCGGTGCCACATTTTCTTCAGCGCCCTTTCCACTCCTTCCGAAGGAGTTGTCGAAATCCCTGTCCCACCTTCCGAAGGTGTGCGGATTTTCCGCATTTCCGTCTCACCTTCCAAAGGTGCGCAATCGCCCGGGGCCCTCTGTAGCGCCTGTACCCGCGTTTCTGTTTCCAGCTGCCTCTTTCCACCTTCCGAAGGTGTGCAGATTCCCGTGTTTCTGTCTCACCTTCCGAAGGTGCGCAATCGCCCGGGACCCTCTGTAGCGCCTGTACCCGCGTTTCTGTTTCCAGCTGCCTCTTTCCACCTTCCGAAGGTGTGCGGATTTCCCGCGTTTCTGTCTCACCTTCCAAAGGTGCGCAAATCCCGAATCGCCTCTAAACGTTCTGTCGTAGCATTTGTACCGTTCATGATATCCTCCCCATCAGAAGGTGCCGGGCGAAACGGTATATTGCCACCACCTTCTCATTTTCGTTATGTGCCAATCCGCATCAGAGATAGTTCTCGGTGGTCCTGCCATGGTTCCCTGCCGGGAAGGTGCCGACAAAGGTGGCATATCACCGTCACCTTCTTGGTTTCGTTATAGGCCGACCTGCCTCGGAGGCCATTCTCGCCGGCCTTCCCTTGAATGTCCGTCCGGAAGGTGCCGGGGAAAGGGCGGTCTCTCCACCACCTTCTCGATTTCGTTATGTGTTAATCGGTGTCAGAGTAGGTCCTAGATGGTCCTGCTCCGTTTTCCTGCCGGGAAGGTGCCGAGAGATGTGGCCTTTCACCGGCACCTTCCGATTACCTTCAGATAATCGGAAATACGAATGTGCACTGCGGGCAGGGTAATGTGGCGACAAGGGGCAAAGGGGAGGTGAAGGTATATACTGAAAGAAATATAAGGAAAAGCATTGGGGAATAGTTTTTTTCGTAAATTTGTGACATTCTTCACTCGTCATAAATGAATTATCAATAAAATATCCGAGTCTATGAAAACAAAGTCTGCAACGATGAGAGAAATGTCTCTTGACGGAATTACGGATAAGGTAAAGGTGAAAGCAGCCGCAGCGGCAAAAAACCTTGTGATGTATGTACTGTGCCCGTTGTCAATATGCGCGGCGGTATGCTCCTGCAGCGGCAGTACGGATGAGAATGTGACGGTACTGACGGAGAAACAGGTGCTCGACGGAGCGGCTGAGGTGGTGCCTGATACGGTCTGTGTTCTGCCGGACACGGTGTTTGTGGCCAGGGCATGGATGATGGACCCCGGTCACGTAATGTGCAGGATGGAGTCGAAGGACAGGTATGCTCTGACGGTATTTGACGTAAGGACACTGGAGCCGACGGCGGAGTACCTGCATTACGGCAACGGACCGCAGGAGGTTAAGTATGTCTATCTCATGGTCACAGACGGCAGGGTGTATGTAAAGGATTATAATAAATTGTATGAGATTCCATGTGACAGTGCCGGTATCGGTGTGAGAGTCGGAGAATACGGCTACGATTTAATGGCATCGGTTCTGATCCGGTACGGAGACAGCCTGCTGACGGTCAATCCATTTTATTTGGAGAGCGGGGAACTGGGAATCAGCCAGGGAGAACCTAAACTCATGTTCTCGGACGGGAAATCTACGAACGTCGGGGAGAGCGCAGACAAAATATTCACAGTTAATTGTTTTCAAGGACGTCTGCTGACAAATGCCGTGCTGGACCGCATCGCATACATAGAAAGGGACTGCTCTCTCGTGGAACTGTACGGCGGCCGCCTGAATCTGCTGAGGGCGGTTGTCGGTCCTGGTGAGGACAGGCCAAGGTATTTCACTGACGGCAGATATCTCTTCTATGAGTTGTGGAACGCATATTCCTACGTGTCAGCGTGTTCTGACGACAACTATATCTATCTGCTTTACGATGGGAAGATGAGAGCGGACGGATATCCGGTGTACAAGGGCGGAATGGAGTCCGGCGTACCTACGATGATATCGGCAGCAGGAGATACCGACCTGAAGGACATGACTCTCATCGCCTTGGACTGGGACGGCAACCTCAAAGGCAGCTGGCGGATCCATAATGTAAATACTATAACTGAAATCAGCAGTACCGGAATCGAGGGTGAGGTCTACGTCTGTGTTACTGACCGGGGGGACCTTCCGCTGACAGTCCTGCGTTATAAACTCTTCTGACAACTTTGGTGTATTGTGCGGAAGCCGGAAATCTGCGGCATCGGGTTCCTGAATTTTGGTATTTCAGGCATATTTAGAAAAATTTGTAAATTTGGGAGTGATTTAAAAATTGATATTATGAATGCAATGCAGTTCAACGGAAGACAGGTCCTGGCGGCCATTTCAATTATTGCCCTGGCAGTTTCTGCGGTATGCTCCTGCAGCGGCAGTACGGACACTGATGTCATTGTCCTGGACGAGGATGTTAAAACCGCGGCGGTAAGTATAAAAGGAGACACCGTCTGTACTTTCCCGGACACCGTGTTCCTGTGGAGGGCCTGGATGGCGGACGGGAATCATGCTGTCTGCGAGACCCGGACATCAGACTGGAGCGGCCTTTCGCGTGACCAGTGGGCATTTGAGGTCTATGACACCCGCACGATGGAGAGAACGGCACGCTTTCTCCATTCCGGCAACGGACCTTTCGAAGTACTCTCGCCTTCATCCTATGTTGCAGGCGACACTCTGTTCGTTTTGGAAGGCACCAAGGGCAAACTGTACTCCATACCGCTGAACGAAGCGGCTGAAGGCAAGGGAATTCAGGAGTTCTCTTTCAAATTCCACACAATGAAGGCCGTTACCTACAAGGGGAAGATTCTCTCTCTTAACCCATACTGGTTCGAGAGCAGAGAGGCCGGTATCTTCAACGGAGAACCAAAACTGTTCTTCTCAGACGGCAACCTGATTCCTTACGATGACAGCAAGGTCTCTTCTGTAAACTGCTTCCAGGGTCACTTGCTGACAAATCCTGAAAAGGGCGCCATAGTATATGTCGAGAACTCCTATCCCCTCGTCGAATTCTATGATGACAGTCTCCGTCTGACAAAGAGCGTCACGGGCCCGGATAAATTCAAGCCGGAATACCTGAATTCCAACGGCATGCTTTTCTTTGCAAAACTATACGGACGCCCCTACGGTCCTGTCTGCAGCGATGACAGCTACATCTATCTCCGGTATGATGACAACCTGAGCTCAGAGCCCATACTGAGCGCAGAACTGATAGACGGTAATGTTGCGATAAGTTTCAATGACGGGGATACGGAAGAGGGTGCAGCCAAGGATGTCCTGATTTTCGTACTGGACTGGGAAGGCAACATGCAGGGCAGTTACCGCCTGGAAGGCCTGGCTGTGTGCAACGCCATAAGCTCCGGCGGAAACGGAATCCTCTACGCCAGCACCGAAGACCCCGACACCGGGCAGCTTACCATCCTTCGTTATAAACTCTTCTGATAGAAGTTATATAGGACTCCTGAATTTTGGGATTTCCGGCAGAATTTGCGTATCTTTGTCTGATGTACTGAAAATCGAAGACCATGGAAGAAAAACAGACAAAAGTAAAGGTGCATTTCGACAGCGGCGCCATCATGGTGGGACTGATAGTCCTCGGATGGTTCATCTACGCCGGTATCGGACGTTTCTCGGACAGGGACCGCAGTGTGGTGGTCAAGGGCCTCTCGGAGAGGGAGGTGGTGGCCGACCAGGTCATCTGGCCGCTGGCTTACAGGCTGGCAGGCAATGACCTCCGCTCGCTGTACACCGAGATAGAGCGTTCCAACACAGTGATAATGGACTTTCTCACGTCCAACGGCATCCCTCAGGAGGAGATAACCGTTTCCCCCGCATCGGTGACAGACATGCAGGCCGAAAGGTACGGCTACAACAACGAGGACCCCTTCCGCTACAAGGCGGTCTCGGTGGTGACCGTGGCCTCCGACAAGATAGACCTGGTCCGCAGCCTGATGACCAAGCAGGGTGATCTGCTTAAAAAAGGCGTGGTGATAGCCGGTGACGACTACCAGTTCCAGACCGTGTTCTCCTTCAACGGACTCAACGACATCAAGCCGGAAATGGTGGCCGAGGCTACGAAGAACGCCAGGGCCACTGCCCAGAAGTTTGCGGAGGACTCCGACAGCAAGATCGGCAAGATCCGCTCGGCTTCCCAGGGTCAGTTCACCATCTCCGACCGGGACCAGAACACCCCCCATATCAAGATAGTAAGAGTAGTAACGACCATCGAGTATTCTCTTAAGGACTAATGGCGGCAGCAGTATTATCGGATTACAACGAAGCGGCCCTGAGACTCTCCAGGGGAAGTTTCGTGAGGCTGGCCGTGACGGAGGAGGACATGCGTCCGTTCTTCCGTCCGGGCCGGGACAGCGTGCTGCTCGCGCCGGTAAGACTCAGCGGAGCACAGCATTATACCCAGGCTGAGCTGCAGGCCTTCGAGGCGCACAGCGACGTCCCCGGCCGCAAGTGGCGCAATGTCACTGCCGGTCAGGACCGTATTACCATCCGCCGCCGGGACGTAGTCCTGGTGCGTACCGGAGAGGAACGGACCCTCCGTCTGCTGCGGGCGGTCCATGTCTGGGGAACCCTTCTCCTGCTGCGGTGCGACTGCGGCAGGTCCTCCTATATCAGTGCGACGGTCTCCGATGTGGTCGGAGTAGTGGTGGAGGGGACAATAAGGGGCGGCACCCCCTTCCGCTCGACCCAGCGCAAATGGCGGTATGCCTCCAAGCTCTGGACGGCCTCCTACCGTGCCCGCTCCTGGGCCGGGAAGGTCCGCCGCAACCCCCGCAGGAGCCTCTCTTGCGTGGTCTCCGCAGCGGTATTGTCCCTGGTCATCATTTCATGTACCGGGCGGGGAGGAACAGATATTATAGGTATAGAGAACGGGCAGTTCGTCAAGGACGGCCGTCCGTATTATTTCATAGGTACAAATTTCTGGTACGGCCCGATTCTGGCCTCGGAGGGCCGCGGCGGCGACCGGGAGCGGCTGACCCGCGAACTGGACAGTCTCTGCTCGATGGGTGTCCGCAATCTCCGCGTGCTGGTGGGCTCCGACGGTCCGGAGGGGGTGTACACCAAGGTGGAGCCTGTCCTCCAGTATGCGCCGGGCAGGTACAACGACACTCTGCTCCGGGGCCTGGACTACTTCCTGGTGGAACTGGGCAAGAGGGACATGGAGGCCGTGCTGTACCTGAACAATGCCTGGGAGTGGAGCGGCGGCTACTCGCAGTACCTCCAGTGGACCGGGCACGGGGACATTCCCCTGCCTAGAGTAGCGGGCTATGACGCCTACGTGGACTATGTAGCCGGATTCATGAAGTCCGATACCGCTCGGACTCTCTTCCGCCGATACGTGATGGACATCATCTCCCGTACCAACACGGTCACAGGCAAGGCCTACCGCGATGACCCTGCCATCTTCTCGTGGCAGATATGCAACGAGCCCCGGCCTTTCGGAGCGGACAACAAGGAGGTCTTCCGCGACTGGCTCACTTCTACTGCTGAACTCATCAAGTCCATAGATCCCAACCACATGGTCTCGGTCGGCAGCGAGGGCAAGTACGGCTGCGAGGTGGACCTGGGCCTCTGGGAGGAGATAGGCCGCTCCCCGCATATCGATTATCTGAACATCCATATCTGGCCCTTCAACTGGGGCTGGACTACCCGGGAGGACATGGCCTCGGGTAATGTGACGCCAGCAGTGGAGTTCTCCCGCGAATATCTGCAGGAGCATCTGGAGGTCGCCCGCCGCATGGGCAAGCCCCTGGTGGTAGAGGAGTTCGGCTTCCCGAGGGACAGCGTGGGCTTCTCCCGCAGCACATCGGTGAGCATGCGTGACGTGTACTATGACGCCATACTTTCGGAGATTACGGACGAGACCGCCGGAGGAGGACTCCTGGCCGGGTTCAATTTCTGGGGCTGGGGAGGCCTTGCCGAGCCTTCCGATGACCATCTGATGTGGCAGCCCGGGGACGACTACACCGGTGACCCCGCCCAGGAGGAGCAGGGGCTGTATTCGGTATTTGCCTCCGATACCTCCACGGTGAGGATTATCAGTTATTATGCCCGTTCCGTGGAGCGGATAGAATAGATTGCGAAGAGATAAAGTGCTGAAACCTATGAGAAAATTGATTCTGCTATTGACCCTTCTGATGACTCCCGCCGCACTGCTTTCCGCGGCATGGATTTCACCTGACAGCGTTGATACCGCCCTTCCGGCGGAGAAGGCCGGATGGACATTGACCGACACCATTTTCCCTCTGAGCAGCCACGACCTCTCCTTTCAGATGAGGGGCTCCCTCCGGGCGGAGATGCCCGGAGGAGAGGAGGCTTCCGCGCGCTTCCGCATGGACAATTTCCGGTGGAATGTCGAGGGCTCTTTCGGCCGTAACCGGGAGTTCTACTATCATTTCCGCCAGAGCTTCAATGCCAATTTCCGTTCCAATACCTTCGATAACCTCCTTGAATCCATCGACTACGCCTACATGACCTGGAGGCCGCGGCAGCATTTTTCCCTGACCTTCGGCAAACAGGTGCATGCCATCGGAGGACAGGAGTTCTGGGCCGCGCCGGTCTATGTGGTGCAGTACAGCGACTTCGGCGGCAGTCTGCCCTGCTATCAGATGGGGGCGATGGCTACCTGGCACATCACTCCGACGCAGGAACTGGCGCTGCAGATGTCCAACATCCGGGGGTTCTGGGACGATGAGTTCTATCACGGAGGGCTGCCGGAGGGGGTGGAGAGCTCCCGGGCGCCTTTCCTCTATACTCTGAACTGGAACGGCAATTTCCTGAACAATGCCCTGGAGTTCCGCTGGTCGGCCTCCTACGGCACTCAGGCGGTGGGCAGGGATATGTGGATATTCGCCATGGGCCAGTCCTACCGCAGTAAGAAATGGGGGGTGTACCTCGACCTGATATATTCCCGTCAAGGGCTGGATATCAACGGAGTGCTGAGCTCCGCGGCGCCTGTAGGTCCGGACGGGGACTACCGCACCCTGCAGAATGTGGACTATCTGTCCGCCATAGGTTACCTTCACCTCTTCCTGAGCCCGTCGTTCTCGATGTATTTCAAGGGCTCGCGGGAGTACGGGGGGCTTTACCGCGCGATGGGAGACGTGCCGGCAGGGATGCTCCGCGCCAGCTGGAACGGGCAGGCGTGTCTGGAGTATATGCCGACCAGGAGCCGGGATTTCCGGTTTTTCGTGCATTACAATTACTATCAGGCCGGGGCCGTGGAGAGAGGGCCGCTCCTGGAGATTGCCTCGCGGCAGGAACACAGGGTGACGCTCGGTGTGATTTATATTATGAATATATTTTAAAAGTTTCTATATTTGCAGGATATGTAGAAAAATTTACATTAATTAATAACAATAACTAATAATTAACTAAAATCATGTTTAAAAACCATCCCAAAGGCCTGCTGGCCGCTGCCCTGAGTAACATGGGTGAGAGATTCGGCTACTACATCATGAATGCCGTGCTGCTGCTCTTCCTGTGCTCCAAATTCGGACTTAGCGACGAGACCAGCGGTGTCATCTATGCAGTATTCTATGCGCTGATATACGTGCTGAGCCTTATCGGCGGTTATATCGCAGACAGGACCCAGAATTACAAGGCTACCATCATGTCCGGTCTGGTGACGATGGCAGTAGGATACGCCCTCCTGTCCATTCCTATCCTCGCCACTCCCGAGAACACAAGCTGGCTGCTGCCCTTCACCTGCGGCGCCCTGCTGCTGATTGCATTCGGTAACGGCCTTTTCAAAGGAAACCTCCAGGCCATCGTAGGTCAGATGTACGATGATCCCAAGTATTCTGACAAGAGGGATTCCGGTTTCCAGATTTTCTACGTGTTCATCAACATCGGCGGTCTCGTGGCTCCCTTCATCGCTCCTCTGCTCAGAAGCTGGTGGCTGGGTGTCAACAACATGACCTACAACGCCGGCCTGCCCGAACTCTGCCACGCCTACATCAACGCTGACGGTGCGATGGCTGCCGACCAGCTCACTAAGTTCCAGGAGCTCGCTGCCAGCGTAATGCAGAACGGAGCACCTGTCGGTGACCTGATGACATTCTCCCAGAACTACCTCGATGTATTCAATACAGGCGTGCACTACTCGTTCTTCGCATCGGTTGCCGCCATGCTGATATCCCTCCTCATCTTCGTGTTCACCAAGAAGAACATGCCCAACCCCGCCAAGAAAGAGGCCAAGGTCGTGGAGCAGTACACTCAGGAAGAGAAGCTCGCTATGGCCAAGGAGATCAAGCAGAGGCTCTACGCTCTGTTCGCAGTGCTCGGCATCGCTATCTTCTTCTGGTTCTCGTTCCATCAGAACGGTCAGTCCCTCTCAGTGTTTGCCCGTGACTTTGTGACCACCGAGTCTATCGCTCCCGAGATCTGGCAGGCTGTGAACCCGTTCTTCGTCATCACCCTCACTCCTATCGTGATGTGGGTATTCTCCGCTCTCAGAAAGAAGAGAGGCAAGGACATCTCCACTCCCAGGAAGATCGCTATCGGTATGCTCATCGCCGCTATCGCCTACCTCTTCCTCACCATCTTCTCCCTCATCATGGGCTATCCCTCCGGCGAGGAGTTCAGAAGCTGGGACGTAGCCGCTCAGAATGCCGTCAAGGCCGGACCCTGGGTGCTGATCGTCACTTACTTCTTCCTCACTGTAGCTGAGTTGTTCATCTCGCCCCTCGGACTGTCCTTCGTATCGAAGGTGGCCCCCAAGCACCTGCAGGGTATCTGCCAGGGTCTGTGGCTCGGCGCTACAGCAGTCGGCAACCTCCTCATCTGGATCGGTCCTCTGATGTACAACAGCTTCAGCAGCCAGTGGATGTGCTGGTTCGTATTCATGGTGGTATGCCTCATCTCCATGGGAGTCATGCTCGGCATGGTCAAGTGGCTGGAGAAGATCACCATGCAGCAGGAATAGTTTTGTAAAAGAAAACTGATATGTTCAAAGGTCAACCCAAAGGCCTGTATGCGCTCGCCCTTGCCAACACGGGCGAGCGCTTCGGCTATTACACGATGCTTGCGATCTTCACCCTGTTCCTGCAGGCGAAGTTCGGTTTCTCGGAGGCAGTGACCTCCAATATCTACGCGGGCTTCCTGGCGGCAGTGTACTTCATGCCGTTCATCGGAGGTATCCTCGCCGACAAGTTCGGCTACGGCAAGATGGTTGTTGCCGGTATCATCGTCATGTTCGCTGGTTATTTCTGCCTGGCGATTCCGACCGGAGGAGACATAGTGGGCAAGATAGCCATGTTCGGCTCCCTGCTCCTCATCGCGGTGGGTACAGGCCTGTTCAAGGGCAACCTGCAGGTGATGGTCGGCAACCTTTACGACGACCCCAAGTACTCGTCAAAGAGGGACGCGGCCTTCTCGCTGTTCTACATGGCCATCAACATCGGCTCGCTCTTCGCTCCCACGGCGGCTACCAAGATCACTGAGTTCTGCCTTGCCCGCGAGGGTCTGACATACAACGGAGAGATTCCCGCTCTGGCCAACCAGTACCTGGCCGGTGCTTCCTCGATGGCTCCCGATGCGCTCAGCCGCTTTGAGACACTTGCTGCCGCACAGGGCGCAACCGGTGACCTGACCCAGTTCTCGCACCACTACATCGACACTCTCGCCGGAGCCTATCACTGGGGCTTCGCCGTAGCCTGCGTGTCGCTGATACTTTCCATCCTGATCTACTTCGGCTTCCGCAAGAGCTTCAAGCATGCCGACGTCACACAGCGCGAACTGGAGGCCAAGAGCACCCAGCCCGTCGTCGAGCTCACCAAGGAGCAGACCAAGTCCCGTATCGTGGCCCTGCTGCTCGTCTTCGCAGTGGTTATCTTCTTCTGGATGGCCTTCCAGCAGAATGGTCTCACCCTGACCTTCTTCGCCCGTGACTACACGGCTACCGAGATGACAGGACTTTCCAGGATTCTGGCCAATGTGCTGAACCTCGTGTTCATAATCATTGCGGTATATGCAGCATTCGCCATTTTCCAGTCGGAGAAAAAGCGCAGTAAGATTATAGCCGGTCTCGTGACCCTGGCCTCGATAGTGGCCCTGATATTCAGCTACCGTTCCCTCGGTGACGAGCCCGTGACCCTGCTGCCTCAGATATTCCAGCAGTTCAACCCGTTCTTCGTAGTGGCCCTGACCCCTGTGTCCATGGCCGTATTCGGTGCCCTCGCCGCCAAGGGCAAGGAGCCTTCCGCACCCCGCAAGATAGGTATCGGTATGTTCATCGCCGCCCTCGGCTTCCTGATCATGGTCTTCGGCTCCCTCGGCCTGCCTACCCCGGATGCCCTGAAGGAAGGTGCGACATTCCAGCGTGTTACTCCCAATGTGCTGATATCCACCTATCTCGTGCTGACATTCGCCGAGCTCTTCCTCTCCCCGATGGGTATCTCCTTCGTGTCGAAAGTCGCTCCTCCCAAGTACAAGGGCATGATGATGGGTCTCTGGTTCGTGGCTACCGCCATCGGCAACTACATGGTGTCCATCATCGGCATGCTCTGGGGCGGTCTGCCTCTCTGGGTGCTGTGGTTCATCCTCATCGCCCTCTGCGTCATCTCCGCTGTCTTCATCTTCTCCATCATGAAGAAGCTGGAAAGCGCCACCAAGGACTAACCGCACACAGCTGCGTCGCATACAGGTCCCCGCAGGAAATTTTCTCCCTGCGGGGATTTTTATAAAATAACCGGAATTTAAAAACGTAAAAAGTTTTTGACAAATGAGTTGTCTGTGCGCTGGGGTCGGTATTATTGAGTAAATTTGCGGAGGAATAAAGTAAAATGGTAGGAATATGTCAAGTGTTGAGAAACCGCAGAGTCTTGGAGATGTTGTGATCTTTAACACAGAAGCCGGTGCTGTCAATGTGCAGCTGGATCTTGTAGATGAAACGGTATGGGTTAATCAGTCTGGAATAGCAGAATTGTTTTCAACCTCTAAGCAAGTTGTCAGTTATCATCTCGGAAATATTTTCAAGGAGGGAGAGTTGGTTCAGAATTCAGTTGTCAAAGAAATTTTGACAACTGCCGAAGATAATAAAAGATACAAGGTCAAATTCTATAATCTTGATGCAGTAATAGCCGTCGGCTACCGTGTTAACAGCAAAAGGGCCACCACCTTCCGCATCTGGGCAACCAAGGTGCTGAGAGATTATCTCATAAAGGGTTTCGCTCTTGATGACAATCGCTTCAAGAAAGGACAGTCACTTACCCATTTCAAAGAACTTATCGACCGCATCCGCGAGATAAGGCTATCGGAGAAAGTGTTCTCAGAGTATAAGGAGAAACAGAGACATCTTGAAAAAATAGAGAGTTTAAAGGAACTGGAACGTGATTTGTCAGAATATAGGAAGACATCCTGTTTTCCGCACCCAACAGCCCACCCCCACCGAGAGATACGTGAGACACCGATTTTGGGTGTGAATTGGGTG
>CALVDH010000021.1 GCA_944326235.1 uncultured Bacteroidales bacterium
CGCTGAGACCGAAGAACTCGGAATCCGAGCCGACGTACACATCGTCACCGACGAAAGTGTCGTAACTGCTCTCCTGAGTTACGTATGTTCCGATGAATATAATGAATGCCAGGGCAATGGCCATGCCCGCCACCTCTATCACCGTGTAGAGGCTGTTGCGGGAGATGAATCGGAGAAAAGACTTCATGTTTTAATGTTTTAGCGTATTATCTTATGTCTCAAAGATGTAGCCAAAATTGTGCCAAAAGCCACAATGTGTTGAAATACAGCTAATTAGTCAATTTTCCAAAATGGCTAATTGTAAAATTTTCACACGCAAAGTGTCTAATTTTTTGAAAATTGTATAAAAATTATACAACGTGCTGTTTTTGATAATCCGTATAGCGCTGATGGGTAAATACATACGTCTGAAAAGACTAGCCGCCCTCGGCTCTAGAGGGAGGGGCCAAGTCCTCCCTAAGGGAGGATTTAGGTGGGGTAAACGAAAAGTGGGCTTTGGCCCGATTTATGAATAATCGGGCCTGGTTTTTTCAGACGTATGTATTTACCCGTTAAGGTTTATCCGTTTACCTATAGATAACCTTGTCAGGATCCCATTTGTCCTTGGGCTCCGGATTGTCAGCCGGCCAGCCGATGGGAATGACGCAGAGCGGCACGTGGTTCTCATCCATCTCCAGGATGCGGGAGACATCTGCGATGCGGTCCCGTACAGGGTAGACCCCGGTCCATACGGCCCCGAGTCCCATGGCGTGAGCCGCCAGCAGGATGTTCTCGGTAGCGGCGGACACGTCCTGTACCCAGTAGGTCATGCCTTCTCCGGTCAGGAACCGCTCCCGGTCTCCGCAGGGCACGATGAGCACGGCTGCGTCGGCTGCCATCTTGGCGTACGGCAGCACCTCGGCCAGCGACTTCATAAGCTCCCGGTCGCGTACCACGTAGAAAAACCAGGGCTGTGTGTTCATGGCCGTAGGAGCTGCCATGCCGGCCTTGAGCAGGGCCGTTACTGTCTCCTCGTCCACAGGTTCGGAGGTATAGGCACGAATGCTGGTCCGCGTGGCGATATTCTCCAGGACATCGGAGGATGTGCCGCTGCTGCTGTCGCCGTCAGAAGTGCCGACCCACAGGGCCACGGCCAGTATCGCGCAGCTCAGGGCAACGAGTATAAGAGGAATGTAAAGTCTCGATTTCATGATAACAGTCACTAAGGTGTTAAAGTTAAATTATTTTCTATCAATGATGATGGCGAATCCTCCGCCCGGCGCAGCCTCTATGCTGAGCTCCTGTCCCGCAGTCCACACCAGGGTCTCTATCCGGTAGTCCTCTCCGCGTGAAGCGGCATTGACACCGTCGCGGAATATCCTGAAGGTATAGCTGCCCTCGGGAAGGTCGGGGGTGAAGGTCAGTGTACGGGCCTCAGTGCCGGTGATGCCGCCGATGTACCAGCGGTCACCCGAGCGGCGCTGAGTGATGATGTATCTGCCGATCTCTCCGGCCAGGACGCGGGTCTCGTCGTAGACCGTGGGAATGGCCGTGATGAACTCTGTGGTCTCCTGCTCCCGCACGTATGCCGTGGGAGAGTCGCAGAGCATGGTCAGGGGTGAGTCGAAGATGACGTAGAGGGCCACCTGATGCGCCCTGGTACCCTGACTCATGGGGTCGCTGTAGACGGCCGCGAAATTCCTCATCTGAGCATTACGCAGGGCTCCCTGGGTATAGTCCACGGGACCGGCGGCCATGCGGATGTAGGGGAATGTCACGTCGTAGGTCAGCATGTCCTCATCCGACCACTTCATCTGCTCGAGACCCCAGACGCCCTCGTAGTTGAGCAGGTTGGGCCAGGTACGGTTCAGTCCGGTGGGCTTGTACATGCCGTGCAGGTCCACTACCAGGTGATACCTGGCGGCGGTCTCTAGGATACGGTAGTTCATCTCCACTACCTCCTGGTCATCGCGGTCCATGAAGTCCACCTTGAAGCCGGCGATGCCCATCCCTGAGTAGGTTCTGCAGGCCTCCTCCAGCTTGTCGTCCAGAACGTATCCCACAGCCCAGAGAATTACGCCCACGCCCCTGGACTTGCCGTAGCGGGCCACTTCCTCCACATCGAATCCGGGAATCGTCTTCATGATGTCGCCTCCTGTGCGGGGAGACCAGCCCTCGTCCACCACCACGTAGGGGATACCGCGCTCAGCCGCGAAATCGATCATGTATTTATAGGTGTCGGTGTTGATGCCGGCCTCGAAGTCCACTCCGGTGAAGCCCCAGTCGTTCCACCATTCCCAGGCGGCCTGTCCCGGACGGATCCACGAGAGATCCTCAATCCGGCTGGGAGAGCCGAGCAGCCATACGAGATCATTCACAGGCAGCTCGGTGTCGTCGGAAGCCACGGAGACTATTCTCCAGGGATAGGTCCTCGTGCCCGCAGTCAGAGCCAGGGTGTCGGAGTTGCGCAAGATCCTCTCCTGGCATCTGTAGCCGTCCACGTAGGTGGTAGGCCGGCCGGCGAAGGCTCCGCGGAGGGTGCTGCCGCCCTCACTGCCCAGGAACATGCCGGGATATGACTCCAGGTCGGACTCGGTGATGAGCACCTTCTCGCCCGAGTCCAGGGCGACGAGCAGCGGAGTGATGGACAGCCGTCCGCTCTCAAAACCGCTCAGGGGCGAGACGGTGTACTGGCTCTCGAAGGAGGTCTGGAACGGGTTCTTGGTATTGGAACTGTAGGGGATATAGGCCTGGTAGTCCTTGTCGAAGCTGAATACGGCTTCCTCGCCGACTACGGTGATGCTGTCTTTCAGGGAAGTGGAGAAGCGGTAGGCGATGCCCTCGTCGTAGGCCCTGAACTCCAGGGCGAATCCCGCACGGGCAAAGCTCAGGGTAAGCGCATTGTAACTCTCCTCGACACGTGCCTGCCTGTACAGCGGAGTGTCTATGGAGTCACGGACGGACGCGGTCCTGAAGCGTACGGATGACAGGTTCTCCTTTCCCAGCACCCTGCCGTCCGAGAGAGTCATGGAGACGGGGGAGGGGAGTATGAATGTATGCCCGTCCAGGGCAATGCTGTAGGTGACGGCCTCACCGACTTCCACGGTGACGGCGAGCCGTCCGTCCGGAGACTGGAGTGTACGGGTTTTAGGTGCTGCAAAAAGCGCCTGAGCCGAGACCAGGACTGTCACGGCTGATATCAATAGTCTGATGTTCATGGCTGAATGTTTAAAGGATGGAGCCTCTCATGGGACTCGAACCCACGACCTGCTCATTACGAATGAGCTGCTCTACCGACTGAGCTAAAGAGGCTTTTTCTGAATGTGGTCGCAAATATAGAAAATAATTCTAATTTTGCGAAATTGAAATTAAAATAGGAACAAGGTATGGGCGAATGTAAGGAGTATGACCTGGTAATAATAGGAGCGGGGGCGGCAGGCATGACCGCTGCGGTGCTTGCGGCGGGCAGCAGCCTGAGGGTGGCCCTGGTGGAGAAAAACAGTCAGTGCGGGAGGAAACTGCTGCTGACCGGGAAGGGCCGGTGCAATATTACGAATACCCGTCCCTGGGAGGAACTGAGTCCTCACATTCATCCCGACGCCGCCTTTTTCCGTCCTGCCTTCATGTCATTTTCCAACACCGATACCGTCGCCATGTTCCAGTCCCTTGGCCTGCCTGTCACGGTGGAGCGGGGGATGAGGGTATTTCCGCAGTCAGGCCGCAGCTCGGATGTCAGGGACGCCCTTCTGCGGCGGATTGTCTCTTCGGACAATATTGACCTGGAATATAACAGCGAGGTGGTCTCCATAGACCGGACATCCTGCGGCCTGACGCTGAGTGTCATGCGGACGGAAGAGAGGATATCGGCCTACAGTCTCCGCGCTGCGGCGGTGATAATAGCCACCGGCGGGCTCTCTTATCCCGCCACCGGCTCTACCGGAGACGGATACCGCCTGGCAGGCAGGCTAGGGCATACTGTCACCCCTACCATGCCTTCGCTCACGGCCCTGGTGCCGGAGAAATACAATTTTGCCCTGATAGGACTAACCCTGCGCAACGTCTCGCTCTCTCTCCTGGTCGACGGGGGAGTGGTGCAGACGGAGTTCGGGGAGTTGACTTTCACGGACGGAGGACTGGAGGGCGCCCTGGGGTTCAGGGTCAGCCGCCGGGCTGTCAAAGCCCTGACGGAGGGGAAGAAGGTGGAGGCGGTTATCGATCTGAAGCCGGCGGTCCCGGCGGCGGAACTTAAGGCCAGGGTCGAAAGGGAATACCGTCCTGGATTGGGCCTGGACCGTTTTCTGGAGAGGTTCCTCCCTCTACAGGCGGTAAGGCCGTTCATCGAGGCCGCCCCGTCCCTTACGGTCCAGAATCTGCCGGTCCGTCTCAAGAACTGGCGGATGCCTATAAAGGGTTTCGTGGATTACCGTCGGGCAGTGGTGACGGCCGGAGGGGTATCGCTCAAGGAGATATCGCGTAAGACGATGGAGTCCAAGCTGGTGCCCGGACTTTATTTTGCAGGGGAGGTTATGGACCTGGATGCGGATACCGGCGGATACAATCTGCAGATAGCCTTCTCTACCGCGGCTGCTGCCGTGCGCTCCGTGATAAACCGCTCTACCTTACGATGATGCTGATGCTGCCGCCTGTGCCGAAAGTGGCGGTCAGGTGCTCTTCCCGGCCCACCGGTACTTCGGGTGCCAGTTCGAAGGCGAGCATGTCCCCGGTGCGTACCGAGCAGTACCGGCTGATGTCCGCGAATCTGCGGCTGAGTTCCTGAATCCCGGGGTGCTGCTCTATCCTGCACCGCTCCAGGCCATTGATCTTGATGACGAAAGGCCTGGAAGCCGAGATGCTGTCAGGCAGCCTGTCCAGCGGGATGAGGTCGTATGGGATGACGGTCGAGTAGTCCAGGGCATTCTGGACGAAGATGCGGTCGGCTTCCTTGACAGAGTCTCCGCGCAGGACCGCCTTCAGTATTATTCCGCATGAGAACGGACCCAGGTACCGCCGTGCGAACTGCTCAAGTACGGATTTCCCGGACCGTTCGGAACGGAAGCAGATGACGGGGACAGCGGAGATGCTTTCCACGTAGTCGGGTTTGTAGAAATCTGTCAGGGCCCTTATCAGGGTAGAGTCGGAGCGGAAGTAGAAACTCCCTCCGGTCAGAGGAGAGACGAGGATGTTCACTTGCCGGAGGACTTTATCTTGATCTCCGTGAGGACTTTCTTGGTATCAAGAGTGAAGTCCCCGTTCATCATCCAGGCATAGTAGCTGGGCTCGGTGCGGAGCACTTCGGCTACGGGTTTCCCCTTGTGCTTGCCGAAGTTGAAGACAGGCACGTCCTTGTCATTGTATATGATGCGTCCGGCGTAGTCGGCGAACTTGGTCTTGGACGAGAAGTCGGCCAGGAAGTTGATGTCGTTCTGGAGGGTGTCGGAGTATTTGTCCAGCTGGGCCTGCAGTATCTCGTATGTGGCCACTGTGTCGGCCTCGGCGGAGTGCGCATGCTCCAGGTCCTTGTGGCAGTAGAACTTGTATGCTGCCGAGAGGGTTCTCTGCTCCATCTTGTGGAAGATGTTCTGCACGTCCACCAGCTTGCGCTTGCGGAAGTCGAAGTCCACTCCGGCGCGGAGGAATTCCTCGTAGAGGACCGGGATGTCGAACTTGTTGGAGTTGTAGCCGGCGATGTCGCAGCCTTCCATCCATTTGGCCAGGGACTTGGCTATCTGGCTGAAAGTAGGCTCGTTCCTGACGTCCTCATCGTGGATGCCGTGGATGCGCGAGGCCTCCTCGGAGATATGTATCGTGGGGTTGATCCTGCGGGTCTTGACCTCGGTGCTGCCGTCCGGCATGACCTTGACCATGGATATCTCTACGATACGGTCTGTGGCGACATTGAGGCCGGTGCTCTCGATGTCGAAGAAGATTATGGGGTTCTTGAGATTGAGTTTCATTTTATGTGAGGGTTAGTTGGGGATGCGGATGGGCATCAGCAGGGAGCAGATGTCCTCGTCCGGGTTGTGGTCCTCGGCGGGCACTATGAGAGCTGCACGGGCCGGGTCGGCCAGCTCGAAGCATATCTCCTCGTAGGGCAGGTTGGAGAGTATCTCTATCAGGAAGGTGGACTTGAAGCCTATGTCCATCGGCTCGCCGTCGTACTGGCACGGCAGGGTCTCGTGTGCCGAGATGGAGAATCCGGTGTCCTGGGCCGAGATGACCAGTGTGTTGAACGACAGGGAGAACTTCATGCTGGAGGTAGCCTGGTTCGAGCATACCGACACGCGCTTGGCCGCGTTGAGAAGGGTGGTGCGGCTGATGAGCATCTTGTTCTGGTTGTTCTTCGGAATCACGGTCCTGTAGGCGGGATAGGTCCCGTCCACCAGACGGCCTACGAGCAGGCATCCGTCAAAATCGAAATGGGCGTTCTTGCCGTCGAAGGTCACCTTTACGTCGCTGTCTGACTTCGAGAGCAGGCCGCGGAGGATGGCAGCGGGCTTCTTGGGCAGTATGAAAGATGACTTCTGCTCGGAGCGAATGTCGGTACGGGTGTAGCATACCAGCTTGTGGGAATCGGATGCTACGAGTGATGTCGATTCGGGGGTAAGGTCGAAGAGCACTCCGTTCATCACGGGGCGCAGCACCTCGTCGGCAGTCGCGTAGAGGGTATAGCCCAGTCCTGCGGAGAGGGTCTCGGCGGGGACGGTGACAGTGACTGCCATTTCGTCCAGTGCGGGAAGCTCGGGGTAGTAGTCCGCGGGGAAGAACGGTATCTTCTGCGCACCTGTGGCCCAGCTGATCTGCATGGTGTTGTTGTCCTCGAGTGTCTTGAACTCAATGGGCATGTCCGGGAACTCCTTGAGGGAGTCGGTGAGTATCTTGGCCGGTACGGCGGCGGATCCCTCTTCCATGACCTCGTCCACGGGGATGACGGTCCTCAGCGTGGTCTCGGAGTCGGAGGCGGTCACTTCCAGGGAATTCCCCCTCAGAACGAAGAGGAAATTGTCCAGTATGGGGGTAGTAGTCTTGTTGGAGATCACTCTCAGTCCGGAGAGCAGCCCGCGTAAAAGTTCAGTGCTCGATACAATAAAGTTCATCTTTCATTTTTTTAACTTTGAGGGGACAAATGTACAAAAATTTTGGCATATATTTTGAGTTATTTTGTCAACAGATGTAAAAATTGACAGATTATGAGAAAGAAAAATTGGCTAATAGTTCTGGCTGCTGTCCTGGCGGGCGGTCTGGCCGGATACCTCACCGTCAGACTGACCTCCGGCGGGGACAATCAGACTTATGTATATCAGGATCCGGATTCCGGTGCGGTAGTGCGCAATGTGAGCATCACAGGCGAGTACCCCGATTTCACATACGCCGCCGAGACATCTGTGAAGGCAGTGGTTTTTGTGAAGGTCGTCAAGCGGAGCGAGCAGCCCCAGGGCCCCTCGTCGCTGTTCGAGTACTTCTTCGGATTCGGCAATTCCATACCGCGTGAGCAGGTAGGCACCGGTTCGGGCGTCATCATCTCCGAGGACGGTTTCATAGTGACCAACAACCATGTGGTCGCCGGCGCCACCGAGATAGAGGTGACGGTAGGTGACAACAAGACATTCAAGGCCGACATCGTAGGCACCGACCCGGCTACGGACGTGGCTCTTCTGAAAGTGGACGCCAAGGGACTGCCCACCATCCCGATGGGTGATTCCGACGAGCTCCGTCTCGGGGAGTGGGTGCTGGCTATCGGCAGCCCTTACGGTCTGACCTCGACCATCACCGCCGGTATCGTAAGTGCCAAGGGCCGCTCGATGCCCAATTATTCCGGTGAGTTCAAGATAGAATCCTTTATCCAGACTGACGCGGCTGTCAACCCCGGCAACAGTGGCGGAGCCCTGGTCAACATCAAGGGCGAGCTCGTCGGTATCAATACCGCAATCATCTCCCAGACAGGCTCATACGCAGGCTATTCGTTCGCTATCCCTGTCAATATGGTGAAGAAAATCGCAGCCGACTTCCGCGAGTACGGTTCGGTCCAGAGGGCCATGCTGGGTATATCCATGCTCAATAATTCCGAGGATTTGAAGGAAGAAATGAAACTTTCTACCTCAGACGGCGTATATATAGCTGAGGTAGTCAAGGGCGGTGCCGCTGAGGCGGCAGGTGTAAAGAAGGGAGACATCCTTCTGTCCATAGACGGAACGGCAGTGGCCAAGGGTACGGCAGTGCAGGAGATAATCAACCAGCACAGTCCCGGCGACAAGGTCGAGCTGGAGATATCCCGTGACGGCAAAGTCTTGAAACTCAAAGTGACTTTGATAGGCAAGGATACTCAGGAGATGAACGCCTACAACCAGCAGGGCAATGTCAATCTCTTCGGAGCGCAGCTTGTCCCCGCACCCAGGGAGGAACTTGAGAAGCTCGGACTGAAGGCAGGAGTGAAAGTGGCTTCCGTGGACAAGGGCAAGGTCCGTGACGCGGGCATCAAGGCAGGATTCATTATCACTTACATCAATAATAATCCCGTCTCATCGCCCCAGGACGTGGCCGCCGAGGTCAAGAAGGCCCGCAGGTCCCTGCTCATTGAGGGCTTCGATCCGTCCGGCAACCTCTATTACTACGGAATAGGTTTATAATAGAGATAATGAGACAACTTAAGATTACAAAATCAATCACCAACCGCGAGAGCGCCTCTCTGGACAAGTATCTCCAGGAGATCGGCAGGGAGGAGCTCATCGGGGTGGATGAGGAAGTGGAATTGGCACAGAGAATACGCAAAGGGGACCAGGCGGCCCTCGAGAAGCTGACGAAGGCCAATCTCCGCTTCGTCGTTTCTGTTGCGAAACAGTACCAGAACCAGGGACTGAGCCTTCCTGACCTGATCAACGAGGGCAACCTGGGCCTTATCAAGGCCGCCGAGAAGTTCGACGAGACCCGCGGTTTCAAGTTCATTTCCTATGCCGTGTGGTGGATACGTCAGTCGATTCTGCAGGCTCTTGCGGAGCAGTCCAGAATCGTCCGTCTGCCCCTGAACCAGGTGGGGTCCCTGAACAAAATCAACAAGGCTCTTCAGAAGTTCGAGCAGGACAACGAGCGAATGCCCTCGCCCGATGAGCTGGCGGAGATTCTCGACATTCCCCGCGACAAGATTGCCGACACCCTCCGCGTATCCGGCCGTCACGTTTCCGTGGACGCTCCTTTCGTGGACGGAGAGGACAACAGCCTGCTGGACGTGCTGGTCAACAATGACTCGCCCAACGCCGACCGCGGTCTGGTAAACGAGTCCCTGAACAAGGAGATCGAGCGCGCCCTGTCCACCCTCACCGAAAGGGAGAGGGATATCGTCAAGGACTTCTTCGGTATCGGTACTCAGGAAATGACCCTCGAGGAGATAGGCGAGAAGTTCGGTCTCACCCGCGAGAGAGTCCGCCAGATCAAGGAGAAGGCCATACGCCGTCTCAGACACAGCAACCGCAGCAAGCTCCTGAAGAGTTACCTCGGATAGACAAAGACAGACAACCTTATAATCCAACCTCATATGAAAAAATTTTTATTTTCCACAGCAATCCTGACACTTGCACTTATGATGACATCATGTGACAATCGGAAAAATCCTCTTCTCGAGGAGTGGGATACCCCCTTCGGCATCCCTCCTTTCGAAGAAGTGCAGATAGATGATTACAAGCCTGCCGTTCTGGCAGCCATAGAGGAGCACAACAAGGAGATAGACGCTATCGTCAACAATCCCGCTGCTCCTGATTTCGAGAATACCATCGTAGCCCTGGACAACGCCGGCGGTCTTTTCAGCCGCGTGTACTCCGTCTTCGGCAGCGAGACATCCATCAACTCCACTCCCGAGCTGATGGCCATCGAGACTGAGCTGGCCCCCGTGGTAAGCGCCCACTTCAACGAGATTTCCCTCAACGAGAAACTCTACGAGAGGGTCAAGGCCGTCTATGACAACCGCGAGAACCTCAATCTCGAGCCCGACCAGATGAGACTTCTCACCGAGACATACAAAGGATATGAGAGGGCCGGAGCCACTCTTCCCGCAGACAAGAAGGAAGAGCTCAAGAAGATCAACTCCCGCATCTCCGAGCTGCAGCTCAAGTTCGAGCAGAACGTGCTGAAGGAGACAGCTGCCTTCACCCTCGTGGTGGATGACGAGGCAGATCTCGCCGGACTGCCCCAGGCAGCCATCGACGCAGCAGCTCAGCGTGCTGAGGAGAAAGGCATGGGCGGTATGTGGGTGTTCGGTCTGGACAACGCCAGCGTAATGCCCTTCCTCCAGTATGATGACAACCGGGAACTGCGTACCAAGCTGCTGAACGGCTATCTCAACCGCGGCAACAACGATGATGCAAATGACAACAAGGCCATCATCGTGGAAATGGTGAACCTCTATAACCAGAAGGCCAAGATCATGGGCTATGACAACTATGCCGAGTTTGTTCTCGAGGACCGTATGGCCAAGACCCCCGAGGCCGTCTACAATCTCCTCGACCAGCTCTGGACTCCCGCGCTGAAATCCGCCAGGCGTGAGCTCGCCGACATGTATCCCATCGCCAAGGCCCAGGGAGTCAACGGTGAGCTGACTGCCGCCGACTGGAGATACTACTTCGAGAAGGCCAAGGCAGAGAAGTTCAACCTCTCCGAGGATGAGCTGAAGCCCTACTTCAAGTTCGAGAACGTGCGTGAGGGTATCTTCTACGTGGCCAACCGTCTTTACGGAATTACCTTCACCCAGCTCAACAACGTGCCGGTGCCCCATCCCGAGGCCCAGGCCTTCGAGTGCAAGGACGCTGACGGCTCCACCCTCGGCATCATCTTCATGGATATGTTCGCCCGTCCCGGCTACAAGAGAGGCGGTGCATGGTGCGGAGGCTACCGCGAGCAGTACTACAAGGATGGTGTAAGGGTTATCCCTATCGTGACCATCGTGGGCAACTTTACCCGCGGAACAGGTGACGCTCCCGCACTGCTGAGCCCCGATGAGACCGAGACATTCTTCCACGAGTTCGGACATGCCCTCCAGTCCCTCCTTCAGGATGTAAGGTATCAGGGCAACGCCTCGATGACCCGCGATTTCGTGGAGCTCCCCTCGCAGATCAACGAGCACTGGGCATTTGAGCCTGAGGTGCTTAAAGTATATGCAAAGCATTATCAGACAGGTGAGGTGATTCCTCAGGAACTGGTGGACAAGCTCGATAAGTCCGGCAAGTACGGCCAGGGCTTCGCCACTACCGAGTATCTGGCAGCCTCCCTGCTCGATATGGACTACTTCATCATGGATGAGATTCCCGCCGACCTGGATGTCAACAAATTCGAGGCTAAAGTCCTCGGTGACCGCGGTCTGCTCTCCCAGATTCCTCCCCGCTACCGCTCGACCTACTTCACCCACGTGTTCGGCGGCGGATATACAGTAGGCTACTACAGCTACATCTGGGCAGAGGTTCTGGACGCTGACGCCTACGAGGCATTCAAGGAGACCGGTGACATCTTCAACCAGGAGGTGGCCCGCAAGTTCCGCGAGGAAGTCCTCGAGCGCGGCGGTGAGGACGACGCCATGACCCTCTACGTCAACTTCCGCGGCAAGGAGCCCGGCATCGATCCCCTCCTCGCCAACAGAGGCCTCAAATAGTATCTACACTCAAACCTTATATGAATCAGGAACAGTTTATTCAAGACAAGGTAAAATATGCGCTGGAAGCCCTTTACGGGGCTTCTGGCGTTAATTTGCCCATACAGGTCCAGGCGACCAGAAAAGAGTTCGAGGGCGATGCTACCCTCGTCACCTTCCCCCTGCTCAAGACATCCCGCAAGTCCCCCGAGGCCACAGGCCAGGAGATAGGAGAGTGGCTGAAGGCCAATACTCCCGAGATAGAGAGCTTCAATGTGGTGAAGGGTTTCCTCAATATCAAGTTCGCACCCTCTTTCTGGAAGGAGGTCTACGGTTCCATCGCCGCTGACGGCAGCTTCGGACATCTGCCCTACACCGGCAAGACCGTGATGGTCGAGTACTCCTCTCCCAACACCAACAAGCCCCTGCACCTGGGACACATCCGCAACATCCTGCTGGGCTGGTCCGTATCCAGGCTGCTGGAGGAGAACGGTCACAAGGTCATCAAGACCAATATCGTCAATGACCGCGGTATCCACATCTGCAAGTCCATGGTCGCATGGAAGAAGGCCGGCAACGGCGTGACTCCGGAGTCCTCCGGCAAGAAGGGCGACCATCTGGTAGGAGACTTCTACGTGAAGTTCAACGACCTCTACAAGGCCGAGGTGGCACAGCTGGAGGCTCAGGGCATGAGCAAGGAGGAGGCCGAGGAGAAGGCTCCCATCCTGCAGGAGGCCCGTCAGATGCTTGTGAAATGGGAGCAGGGCGACCCTGAGACAGTGGAACTCTGGAAGATGATGAACTCCTGGGTCTACGCCGGCTTCGACGAGACCTACGCGGCTCTCGGAGTGGGCTTCGACCGGATTTACTACGAGTCCCAGACCTACCTGCACGGCAAGTCGCTGGTGGAGGAGGGACTGCGCAAGGGCGTCTTCGAGCGGATGGAGGACGGCTCCGTGTGGTGCGACCTGACCGCCGACGGGCTGGACCGCAAGCTGCTCCTGAGAAAGGACGGCACCTCGGTGTACATCACCCAGGACCTGGGCACTGCCGTCGAGAGATTTACCGAATACAGTCTGGACGAGCATGTCTACGTAGTGGGCAACGAGCAGAACTACCACTTCCAGGTGCTCAAGCTCATACTCAAGAAACTGGGCTTCGCCTGGGCCGACAGCATCTACCACCTCTCATACGGTATGGTGGAGCTGCCAGAGGGCAAGATGAAGTCCCGCGAGGGTACGGTAGTCGACGCCGACGACCTGCTGGAGAAGATGTACAACACCGCTAAGGAGACTTCGCTGGAGCTCGGCAAGCTGGCCGACATGAGCGGGGAGGAGCAGGAAGAGCTTTTCCGCACACTCAGCCTCGGTGCCCTGAAGTACTTCATCATCAAGGTGGATCCCAAGAAGACCATGCTCTTCGACCCGAAGGAGTCCATAGACTTCAACGGCAACACCGGTCCCTTCATCCAGTACACCCATGCCCGTATCCGTTCCATCCTGCGCAAGGCCGCAGAGGCCGGATATACCCCTGCGCTGGCTGGGGACGCTGCCTTCAACGACAAGGAGATCAGCATCATCAAGCTGCTCAATCTGTATCCCCAGAAGGTGGCCGAGGCCGGAGCTGCCCTGTCCCCGGCCCTCATAGCCAACTACGCATACGACCTGGCCAAGGAATTCAACCAGTACTATCACGATGTATCGATTCTCAAGGAAGAGGATGCCGCTTTGCGCGATGCCCGCCTGATGCTGATAGGTACCATTGCGTCCGTGCTGGTCAAGGCCATGGATATCCTCGGAATCCGTCTGCCCGAGAGGATGTAGGCCATGACGGAGCAGACTCAGCCCGCCTATATGTTTCCCACCTCTGTCAAGGAGGTGGAGAGACTCGGGTGGGACTACATCGACATCATACTTTTTTCAGGCGATGCCTTCATCGACCACCCTTCGTCGGGGACGGCGATGATAGCCCGCGTCCTGCAGCGGGAGGGCTGGAGAGTGGCCGTAGTGCCTCAGCCGGGCTGGCAGGACGACCTGCGGGACTTCCGGAAACTGGGAGTCCCGCGCCTGTTCTTCGGGGTCAACTCCGGGGCCATGGATTCCATGGTCAACCATTACACCGCCGCCAAGCGTCTGCGCAGCAACGACGCCTATACCCCCGGCGGTCAGGCCGGACACCGCCCCGACTATGCCGTTACCGTCTATACCCGTATCCTCAAGCGCCTGTATCCCGATGTACCGGTGGTCATCGGAGGCATCGAGGCCTCCCTGCGCCGCCTGACGCACTATGACTACTGGGCGGACCGCCTGTTCCCCTCGGTACTGGTGGACAGCGGGGCCGACCTGCTCATCTACGGGATGGGGGAGAGGCCTGTGACGGCCGTCGCCCGGGCCATTGCCGCCGGGGAGGACCTGAGAGGCATCCCGCAGACCGCATTTTTCGCTGAGGAACCATGCCCCCGGGCCGGGGAGGGGACGCTCCTGCTGCACGGCTATGAGCGGGTATGCCGCGACAAGGACGCATTTATCGAGGATTTCAATGTGGAGGAGCGGGAGGCCAACCGCCTGCATGCCGCCACCCTCATTGAACCCTATCCCGGTGGATATGTGCAGGTCAATCCGCCATTTCCTCCGGAAACGACAGAAGAAATTGATTCGTATTACGCCCTGCCTTTTACCAAGCAGCCGCATCCCCGCTACCGGGGGAAGGACATTCCGGCCTGGGAGATGATCAAGAACTCCATTACCATTCACCGGGGCTGTTTCGGAGGCTGCTCCTTCTGCACCATTGCCGCCCATCAGGGGAAATTTATCCGCAGCCGCAGCCCCGAGTCCATCGTCCGGGAGGTGGAGCGTCTGACGGCCATGCCGCATTTTAAAGGCATAATCTCCGATGTGGGGGCGCCTACCGCCAATATGTACGGCCTCCGCGGACGGGACGCCTCGCGCTGTGCCCGCTGCAGCCGGCCTTCGTGCCTCTTTCCCTCGCGCTGCCCGAACATGGAACATTCGCACAGGGCGCTGATGGAACTTTACAGCCGGATTACGGCCGTTCCGGGGGTGAGGAAGGCTTTTATCGGCAGCGGTATACGCTACGACCTTTTCCTGGACAAGGACGGCTTCCTCGACGAATATTCGGAGAAATACCTGAGGGAGGTGGTGACCAACCACACCTCCGGGTGGTTCAAGGTGGCCCCTGAGCATACGGAGGACCATGTGCTGAGGCTGATGTCCAAGCCGCCGTTCGCCCTCTTCTCCGTGCTGAGGCGGGAGTTTTCGAGGATTGCGGCCGGGGAGCGGCTGCCCTACCGGATTGTACCTTATTTCATATCCTCGCATCCCGGATGCACCCTTCAGGACATGAAGGCTCTGGCTAAGAATAAAGAACTCAGGGGTATACAGCTGGAACAGGTGCAGGATTTCACCCCTACACCCATGACCGCCTCCTCGGTGATGTTCTATACGGGAAAGGACTTGTCCGGGCGGCCGGTTTTCGTCGAGAGGAGCATCCAGGGAAAGAAAATCCAAAAATCTCTTTTTTTTAGAAAAAATGCACTATAATTGCAGCCGTTTTTGAAAAGAGAAAAAATAGATATGGAACAGAAAGTGAAATCATCTTCGGCCCGTCCCAAGAAGAGGGCAGTTATCAGTTATGACAACATGTCTCCCGAGCTCCAGGCTGCGTTCAAGGAGAAATATCCCAGAGGATACGCAGACTATATGGGCGACCTCTTCAAGGTGGACAAGCCCGACGGCTCCAGTTTCTATGCGGTGGAGGTCGATATACCCGACGCAGTGTATCTGGTGAAGATAGATGTGGACATAGATGACTATGAGAAGGCCGAGGAGGATCTCTTCGATGATGATGTAGAAGATGCTGCCGGCATAGACGGTGAGGTATTCCCTGATAATGGAGATGATATGCAGGGAGGCGAGGATGACCAGGTGGACGATTAGGCCGCTCATCTGGCTCAAGCACCAGCCCGAGCAGAGGATCATGACGATCCTGGCCATAGTTACCGGGCTGGGGAGCGGGGCCGCGGCAGTAGTGCTCAAGACTCTTATAGATCTTATCGGAGAGTTGTTGACGGGATGGTTCGGTGTCTCCCGCGACAACTTTCTGCTGCTTGTATACCCCGGGGTGGGTATGCTGCTTTCCATGCTCTTTGTCCGCTATGTCGTACGCGATGACATAGGGCACGGGGTGACGAAGGTTCTCTTCGCCATATCCCGCAACAACTCCAGAATCAAGAGCCACAATATGTGGACCTCCCTTCTGTCCAGTTCCGTGACCATCGGCTTCGGAGGCTCGGTCGGAGCGGAGGCGCCCATCGTGTACACCGGTGCGGCGATAGGCTCCAATATAGCGAGGACGCTGGGACTTTCCTACCGCAATATGACCATCCTGCTGTGCTGCGGTGCGGCCGGGGCCGTGGCAGGTATCTTCAAGGCCCCGATGGCAGGTATCCTCTTCTGTCTGGAGATACTGCTGTTCAACATATCGATGTCCTCAATCCTGCCCCTGCTGCTGTCCTCCGTGACGGCTACGACAGTCTCCTATCTTTTCCTGGGCCGCGAGGTCCCGTTTACCAGTACGGTAGACCCTTTCGCCATGGGCAACCTTCCCTACTACGTAGTGCTGGGCGTGTTCTGCGGCCTGGTATCCCTGTATTTCCTCAGGACCACCCTTTCTCTCGAGGACCGCATCAGGAAGATATCCAATCCCTTCAAGCGCTGGGCTTTCTGCGCCGGGATGCTGGGTCTGCTGATATTCATCTTCCCGCCTCTGTTCGGGGAGGGCTATTCGTCCTTAGGACACATGCTGCAGGGCAATCCTGATACGATTCTCGAGAACTCCCTGTTCTCCGGGATATTCGAGCACAAGTGGGTGATACCGGTGTATTTCGCGCTGGTACTGGTCTTCAAGGTCTTCGCCATGTCCTTCACCAATGCCGGCGGAGGTGTCGGCGGAACCTTTGGACCGACCCTTATCGTGGGCGGTATCGCCGGATTCATACTGGCGCGGACCATCAACCTCATGGGCTTTCACGCCGTGCCCGAGGCCAATTTCGCCCTTGTCGGCATGGCGGGGCTCATGGCCGGAGTGATGCAGGCTCCGATGACGGCCATCTTCCTGATAGCGGAGATTACCGGGGGCTATGCGCTGCTGCTGCCGCTCATCGTGGTCTCGACCATTTCCTTTGCCACCATGAGGGCTTTCGAGCCGTTCTCGATATATTCCAAGCGTCTGGCCAAGAGCGGAGACCTGATTACCCATAACAGCGACCGGGCCGTGCTGACCCTGTTGCAGACCTCCGATCTCGTGGAGACCGATTTTACCTCGGTCAGGCTGGACGACACGCTAGGGGACCTGGTCAAGGCGGTGGCCCGCTCGACCCGCAACCTCTATCCGGTACTGGATGACGAGGGGATATACCGCGGATACATCGGTCTGGACGATATCCGCGAGATTATGTTTGATAAGGACAAATACGAGACGACCAAGCTCTACACCCTGATGAAGAATGCTCCCGCTACCGTTCTTTCCACCGACCGGATGGACAGTGTGATGGACAAGTTCGACAAGACAGGGGCCTGGAATCTGCCGGTGGTAGATGAGGACGGGCGGTATGTCGGGTATGTCTCGAAGTCCAAGATTTTCTCGTCCTATCGTAAGCGTCTGCAGGACGTCTCCTGCGATTAGATGATAACAGCTCCAGAACCATTGCGATGGTCTGAGTTGTCGGAAAATAATTGCAGAATCGATATGTATCGTTATCTTTGTGGGATAGTATTGTGGTGCAATGAGAATACTTGAACACATAAACGTGCAGCAGGAGAAATTATCTTCAGGTCTAAGTCTTGCGTTGAGAATATGCAGGAAGATTGACAGCAGTCCTGATTCGAGCGATGTCATAGATTTTTCACAAGCAGAATTTGTGACACCGACATTTATTATACCCATACTGGTGTATATTAAGAAATCCAGAAAAAATATATCTTTGGAGAATGTTGACGGGTATTTGAAGTCCATATCTTTAAACACATACGGAGTCAATTCCGGAGCTATGCGCAAGTTGGAATTTGCAGCATATCTGGAGCGTTTCTCCAAAAAACGGTACATTCCGTTAATAAGTTTCCCTGCGGCAAATGACCGAGTAGAAGATAAAAACAGTATTATGTCGGTGATTGAGTCTATAATTATCCGGCAATCAGGCTTGAAACAGAACATTGTTTCCGGCATTAAATATATGCTGGGTGAGATAGTCGACAATATTTCGGAGCATTCGCGGTCTGAATATGGATATATCCTCGCCCAGTGTTATCCGGCATCAAGATATATAGATGTTTGCATCGGTGATACAGGTATAACGCTTTTGGGAAGTTATTCCCAATTACCCGATTATGATATAAATAATGATGGGGAAGCGATGTTGGCGGCCAACAGCGGTATATCTACAAAGAATCTGCCTGAGGCAGAAAATAGAGGTTATGGCATAAGTACGACAAGAAGGATGCTTGTAGACGGAATGAGCGGCCAATATATGATGGTGTCAGGAGATACTGTATATGTTAATACCAAGGCCGGATCCGGCTATTTTGAATTGCCGTACGGTATTCGTTTTGAGGGAACTATTATAGCATTGAGAATCCCTTACTGGAATGATGAATTTGAATATGTCAATTATATAGAATAGGCGCGATGACTACTTTTTATATAGCAAAGATTTTAGGCCAGGACCTGATGTCACGTCCATTGGCAGGCGATTTTTATAATTTGATAGAAAATTCGAATGACCCCGAGGTTATTGTAGATTTTTCAGATGTCCATTTTGCAACGAGAAGCTTTATGGATGAATTTTTTGTGTTGTTTAAGGACAATATGAAAAAAGGCAAAGTGCGTTTGGAAAATCTGCCCATGGATGTTGATAAAACATTGAAAGCGGTTATGGCGACTCAAAAAAATAAGAAGAAGGTAAGATCAGATGAAACGATAGTCAAGACAAAGGATATTCAGGATCTGGAAAATCATTTTGCAGTATTGACGGTATGATTTGCAAGGAGTTACAGCTATGTTTGTTTTCATAGTCTGTTTTTGAGATATCACAAGTATGGAAAGTCTATATGTCAATCATATCGCGGAGCTTATGTCCGTGGCCCCCTGGAGGGTGGAGCATTGTGTAGAACTGATAGCCGAAGGGGCGACCGTACCCTTCATATCCCGTTACCGTAAAGAGCGTACCGGAGGCCTGGATGAGGCCCAGGTGGCTGAAATCAAGCACTACAGCGCGAAATTCGAAGAGCTGGAGAAGCGCAAGGCGTCGGTCCTCGAGACCATTGCCTCGCAGGAGAAACTGACTCCGGAGCTGGAGAAGCGGATCAGGGAATGTCTTGACCCCGTGGTCTTGGAGGACCTTTATCTGCCTTACCGGCCCAAGCGGCGCACCCGTGCCTCCGTTGCCAAGGAGAAGGGGCTGGAGCCTCTGGCGGCGGCTGTATTTGCCTGCAAGGTTAAGGATCCTGCCGTCGAGGCGGGCAAATACCTCAATGATGCCGTTCCATCGTCCGAGGAGGCCCTTTCCGGAGCCCGGGACATCATGGCCGAGTGGATTTCCGAGTCGGTGCCGGTAAGGGAGATGATGCGGCGTTCCTATTCGAAGTACGGGCGGCTGTCGGCGAAGGTTGCTCAGGGCGTAGATGAGGAGAGCGAGGAGGCCTCGAAATACCGCAATTATTTCAATTTCTCGGAAGATATCTCGCGGGCACCCTCGCACCGGGTGCTGGCTGTGCTGCGCGGGGCGCGTGAGGGGGTGTTGAGCGTCAAGGTGGATGTGGACAAGGACCGGACGCTGGACCGGATATATTCCTCGGTACTGCGCGGCAAGCCCTCTCCCTCTGATGCCGTCGCACTGGAGATTGACTACGCCGTGGAGGATTCTTTCAAACGCCTGCTGCATCCCTCGATTGAGAACGAGACCCTGAAGGCGGCCAAGGAAAGGGCAGATATTGAGTCGATACGGGTTTTCGGGGACAATCTGCGGCAGCTTCTGATGGCCCCGCCTCTCGGACAGAAGCGGGTGTTGGCCATCGACCCCGGTTTCCGCACCGGCTGCAAGGTGGTCTGCCTGGACGCGCAGGGAGCGCTGCTGCACAACGATACGATATATCCCCATCCGCCGCGCAATGAGCGCACCATGGCGATGAAGAAGATCTCCAATATGGTGGAGACCTACAGGATAGAGGTGATAGCCATCGGCAACGGCACGGCAGGCCGCGAGACCGAGGCGTTCATCAAGAAGATTGCCCTGCCCGAGGGTGTCCGTGTCTACTCGGTGAGCGAGGACGGGGCATCGGTCTATTCGGCCTCGCCGGTGGGACGGGAGGAGTTTCCGGAGTACGATGTGACCGTGCGTGGAGCCGTGTCCATCGGACGGCGCATAATGGACCCTCTGGCCGAGCTGGTGAAGATAGACCCCAAGTCGATAGGGGTGGGACAGTACCAGCACGATGTGGATCAGGGGCTTTTGAAAGAGCGTCTGGACGAGGTGGTGGAGAACTGCGTCAACAGTGTGGGGGTCAACCTCAATACCGCTTCCCGGCACCTGCTGGCATACGTCTCCGGTGTCGGACCGGCCATGGCCCGCAACATCGTGGAGTACCGGGACGAGCACGGAGCCTTTACCTCGCGCCGGGACCTGCTGCACGTCAAGAGGCTGGGCGAAAAGGCCTTCGAGCAGTGCGCCGGCTTCCTGCGCATACCGGGGGCAGCAGACCCGCTGGACAACACTGCCGTGCATCCGGAGCGGTATGCGCTGGTGAAGAGGATGGCCGCCGATGCCGGTGTGGGTGTGGCCGAGTTGATAGCCCGCAAGGACCTGCGCGATGCCGTCGACCTGAAAGCCTATGTGTCCGATGAGGTGGGTATGCCGACCCTGACAGACATCATGCAGGAACTGGACAAGCCGGGCCGCGACCCCCGCGCCTCCTACAAGGTGCTGGAGTTCGCCGAGGATATCCACACGATAGAGGACCTTCAGGCCGGTATGGAACTGCCCGGCATCGTGACCAATGTGACCGACTTCGGGGCCTTCGTGGACTTCGGCATCAAGCAGAACGGCCTGATTCACGTCTCCCGTATGGGTGCCGCCGGTCCCGACGGACGCCGCCGCCGGGTCGCCCGTCCCTCCGACGTCCTCAAGGTCCACCAGCACGTCCGCGTCCGCGTCATCGAAGTCGACCTCAAGCGGGGCCGCATCGCGCTGGAGCTCATCGGCTGACGGGAATAGCGGATTTTATTGTAAATTTGCGGTATGAGAAAACTGTTGCCTTATATCTGCCTTTTCGCGCTGGCCGGATGTCTGTCGGCATGTACCGGAAGTGTGGAGAAAAACGAGACAGAGAATCTGCTGTCACGGGCGGAGTCGGTGATGGAGCAGTATCCCGACTCGGCCCTGGCCATTCTGGACACGGTGAGCCGGCAGATGTTGCACGGGCGGGAGCAGACGGCCCGTTATTCACTGCTTTACTCCCAGGCTTTGGAAAAGAATGACATACTGCTCGAGACCGACAGTGTGATAGCCCCTGCCGTGCGATACTACAGGCATCACGGGACAGCAGATGAGAGGCTGCTGACGCAGTACTATTCAGGCTGTATCCGTTGGAATGCCGGAGACTTGGACGAGGCACTGGAGTGCTTCCTGCATGGCGAGCGGTATGCGGACAAGGCATCGGACCATCAGGCGGTCGGAAGACTGTACTCGGCGATGAAATCAATTTATTACGAAATATATGAGTTCGCGCGGTCATATGATTATGCGCTGAAAGCAGCAGATAGCTATGCCAGATCAAAAGATACCGTTCTTCAAAGCAAGTCACTGATAACAGCGGTGGATGTGGCAGACATCATGGAAATGGACTCTGCGGCAGACAGTATTATGAGATATGTCCGTGATTCGTTGTGGAAAGGTATGGATGACAGTCAGAGAGGACGCTATTATCTGTCCGGGATTGTCAGACTGCAGGATACCCGGATAGGGGATGCAATGGACTGCCTGCATGCCTACCTTCGCACTGTTACGGATATTCATGACATCGAATGGGGACTTGTGTCCCGCGTGTATCTGCTTGCCGGAAAAACCGATTCGGCAAGAGTGGCATTGGATAATTATGAGGTCGCATTTCCGGATTATCAGGAATCAATACAATATCATCTCCTACAATATCTGATATCAAAGGCGGAAGGCCGCTACAGGCATGCGGTGATTGCCTTGGAAAAGTATATTGACCTGCGGGATAAAGAGGATGAGGTGATTTACAGGCAGGACACCCGTTTTGTCGAGGAACGTCTGGAAAATGAGATTCAGCGCCTCCGGCAAAGGTATTCCATATTGTTGCTGTCATCATTGAGTGTAATAGTCGTTCTGTTGTTGCTGCATGTCCTGCACCTGTATAGAAAAAAGCTGGAACATAGTAGAGCAGAGATAATTGATAGGGACAATAAAATGTCTGAGATGACAAGGCTTTATTCTGTTCTGAAGGACGAAAAGGAAAAACTCGAATCTCTGTCATCCCATACGGCAGATGAAAAATCGATACAATCCATAAATAATGTGTTGTCATTATTGACATTTATCTCTCTGGAAAAGGAGCGGAGTTTTTCAGACAGAAGTACGGCGGGCAGCCTTAAGCAATTTCTAAACGACAGGAACGCCTTGATATCGGTCATGCTCGCCTCATATTCTCTCACCCACCATGAATTTGTCCAGAATCTGCGAATGAAAGGTCTGACGAATCAGGAAATAGGATACTGCTGTCTCTATGCATCCGGTCTTAGTGGTAAAGATATAAGTGTGATTTTCGGAAGTAACAGCCACTATAACATAGCAAGCAGAATCCGCTCTAAAGTAGGACTTAATGAAAGGGAGTCGAATCTGTCTTTATACATAAGGTCGTTGCTTTCTCCTGAAAATGAAACAAAAGTCACAGACAATGCCAATAGATGAAACTATTTTTTATAAGTTGCTGAAAATCAAGAGGGGAATATCGGTATTGATGAAATGAAAGATTTGGAAATGAAATATTCCAAGTGCTATATTTGCAAAAACGAATGTAGCCTATGAAATATTTTATAGCAGTCTCAATTCTCATGACTCTATATATTCCGTTTCTTTATGCGGAAGACATCTCGGCACCGGAAAAGGATAGGACAGAGATCGAGCTTAGGAAAGAACAAAATACTGGAAGAGACAAATCCGTATCAATAGTATCGGTAGACGCTTGGATAGATAATCTTTCCGGTCAGATCTCAATAGTGGCTTCCGGACTCAAAGATGCCTATATCTATGTATATGATGCGAACTCAAATCCCGTCGCGTCAGGTACAGCTTACTTCGGAGAAATCGAAAGCGAGTATCAGCTGAGTGCTCCGGCTCTGCCGGGCAGGTACTGGCTGATAATTGACAGCCCGATAATTTATGCAGAAGGAACGTTCCAGGTAAAGTAAAGGTTTATGAAAAAGTTATTTATTTTCATCATATTTATATCGCTATATTCTTGTTCTGATGTTAAATCGTATTCAGAAAGTCTCAATAAAATTAATGTCTTTTTATCGGAAAATGATGGCGTAACGCAGTTCGTAAAAGATGTAAAGTACATGATAATTATTCCAGAACAAGGGTGTGCCGGGTGTGTTTCGGTAGCAGAGGCGTTTTATCGGGATTACAGTCTTAGAGATGATATAATGTTCGTTTTTTGTAATGTCATGTCATATAAAATGCTTCATAGTAAATTGAATATTAATAACGAGAATACCATTGTAGATAGTTCGAATATTTATTTGTCGATGTTGCCTCGTGGGAACAGGATATATCCTAACGTGATAATAATGAAGGAAGGAAAGGCTACGGCTTTAGTATCTCAGTCTACTAAAGAATTCGGACTGCGGTCATTGCGTCATCATTTAGAAAACACTAACCCTTAAATTCTACAGATATGAAAAAGAAGATTATCGTAATTGCAGCATTTTGTATTGCATTGCTGGCATCTGTTCTTATTGGAGGCATAGTATTGCATGCTTCGAGTCCTAATGGATGTATATCGAAAGGCAAAGAAATTAATAATGGAAGATGCGTCAATGACGGAAAGAACTTTTTTTGTGCTTCTTTAAGTGGTAAAGACTGTTTCAAGGGAATTTACCCTGGTGAAGTAGTGACCCAATAAGCTTAGATATGAGTATTTACTCACGTGTCTTTTCATTTTTTCTAATGCTTCTTACAAGTGTTTCATGCAACTCAGCAGTCAACACGGAAATAGAAACAGTAAGAGGCGCACGCAAGGACTCCCTTGCCCTGGTCAGGCAAGGGGGCTTTTGTTGGGAGCTGGATGAGCGGACTATTCCGGATATTCAGTCTGTATCGTATGATGCTGAGTCCGGTACACTGTACTTCTTCAATGCCATTACGAGGAAGATTGAGATGTTCGATATCCGCTCGGGACGGAAGGAGACACTGGTCAAGCCTCCGGCAATGCCATGGAGCATGAATGTGCTTTCCCGCGATTCGATATATGTGCTCGACCTGGACAATACGAGGATTCTTCTGTTGGATGACGGCGGGACTGTGAAGGATACGGTTCCGGTAAACAGAAGTTCCACGTTGCTTCCCGGAAGTTCTGGCCAGCCTTACGTGACCCGTGATGCACTGTATTATGTGGCTGCCCATTCAAAACGAGAGGTGTCGGCGTATTCGGTGGAACCTGTGAGCGGAGAGGTTCAGCCGCTTATACCGTATCCGGATACCTACAGGAGGAACTTTTACGGATATCTGCTCATGAATACCCCCTATTCGACATTCAACCAGGCAAGAGGACTGATTGTGACCGGTTATCCTGTTGACGGCCACATATATGTTTACGACGTTGGGGGAAAAACGTTGAGGCGCTATGCTTTGGAAAGCAGGTATCATTCCCGTATAGAGACGGTGCCCAGAAATGTGTTACCTGAAAAGGAGATAGAGTATTTCCGGGAGAACACTACTTATGCCAATATTCTATATGACAGATACAGAGATGTTTATTATAGAATAGTCGAGAAAAGTACTCCCATGCCGGGTGTCAATCTAAGCAACAGGGCAAAGAAGCTGTCTGTAATCATAGTAGGACCTGATTTTGGGATTTTAGGAGAGACAGATATCTCTGAAGATATGGATGCGTCTTTCCGGTATACGGCATTTGTCTCGGAGGAGGGCCTTAATCTCCAGTTGCTGACATCGGAGGATGAGCTTTCATTTGCCACTTATATTGTCAAACCGCTTTGAAATTCAATTAACCATGAAAACTGTTAAGTTCTGTTTCCTGATGGCTGTCGCCGTAGTTCTGTCCGCATCCTGCAGCCGGGACGGCATAGTGACTTTGGATATTGCATCAGGCATTGCCGCCAAGCCTGACAGGACCGGTATCGAAGCCATTGCAAAAGATATAAGACCGGTGGAATTAAAGGGCGAGGGCCTGTACGATATACGTATATTCGGGGAATCTGACGGGAAGCTGTATGGCAGGACGGCGGATAACATTCTTGCTGTTTTTTCCGAGGACGGGAAGCTGCTTTATTCCTTTGACAGGAAGGGCAGGGGCCCCGGGGAATATGTAACACCTTTTTTCCGGTTCGATGGCTTCAGGGACGAGATTATCATTTATGATTTTCAGAACAAAGTGATACGTTATGATGCGGAAGGCAACTATATCGATGAGGTAAGGAATGAAGTGACGTCTTCGTTGGCGGATATTGTCCCTCTCGATGACAGCAGTTATGTGGCGACGATCATGTCACACCTCAGAAGGGACTCATCCCTGCTTTATCTGGACCGCAATCTGAGTGTCATCGGATCTGCCCTGCCTATATTCAATCAGGCGCAGACTTCCCAACGAGGTCTGATAGTCGCTGAGCCGATATACGTTTTCAACTCGGATGTGATGTTCATTCCCCGTGCGGAGGATACCTACTACCGCTATGAGGAGGGAGTGTGGAGACCTTTTCTTAAAATGGGGCAGGGCCGGTACAGGATGCCGGCCGGGCTGTCTGTATCTGTGGGACAATATGAAGAAAAGGGGAAATACATGGATGAGATGGGGGCGTATATCGCCGGCCGGTATGTTTTTGTATGTTATGCTTATCACAGTGACCAGTCATATTTTTACGATGTCTATGATATAAAGACAGGCAAGAGGCTGATTCACAACAGGCGTACGGAGGAAGAGGTGTATGATGACGGTAATGACGGATGGATTCTCAACTATGACGGAATGGAATATGTGATGTTCCCACACTATGTCAAGGATAATGTAATCTACAGTTCCGTATTCGGTGAGGATGGCACTACGACACTGTTTAGGATAACGTTATAAATCAAGGGGAGAGCGGCACTCTCCCCTTGGTTTATTTGCGGTATTTGGCAAGTATGGCCATGAACTCGTCCCCGGTGATGGTCTCTTTGTCGAGCAGGTAGGCTGCGGCCTCGTCCATGGCGGGGCGGTTGGCGGTGATGATGGAGCGGGCTTTCTCGTGGGCCTGTCTGATGAGGGCCAGCACTTCCCGGTCGATGTCGGCGGCGGTGTCGGCCGAGCAGGCGAGGGTGGTATCTCCGCCCAAATAGGCGTTGCTGACAGTCTCGAGGGCCATCATGTCGTACTTGTCGCTCATTCCGTAGCGGGTGACCATGGCGCGGGCCATACGTGTGGCCTGCTCTATGTCGTTGGATGCGCCTGTAGTGATCTGGCCGAAGAAAATCTCCTCGGCGGCGCGGCCTCCGGTCAGGGTCACGATGCGGTTGAAGAGGTCCTCGCGGGTCAGGAGCACCTGCTCTCCGCTGTCCACCTGCATGGTGTAGCCGAGGGCTCCGGAGGTGCGGGGTACTATGGTTATCTTGTGCACAGGAGCGGAGTGTGTCTGCATGGCGGCTACCATGGCGTGGCCTATCTCGTGGTAGGATACTGTCTTGCGCTCGGTCTCGGACAGAACCTTGCCTTTCTTCTGGGCACCGGCGATGACTGTCTCCACGCTCTCCTCCAGGTCGGCTGTAGTGACCTTGTCACGGCCCATGCGGACGGCCCTCAGCGCACCCTCGTTGACGATGTTGGCCAGCTCGGCTCCGGACGATCCGGCGGTTGCCCTTGCCACTACATCCAGGTCCACATTGTCATGCCGGACGTGGGCGAGGTGTACATTGAGGATGGCCTTGCGCCCCTCGAGGTCGGGGAGCTCCATCTGGATGCGGCGGTCGAAGCGTCCCGGACGCAGCAGGGCCTTGTCCAGGCTCTCGGGCCGGTTGGTGGCGGCCAGGATGACCACTCCCTTGCGGGCGTCGAAGCCGTCCATCTCGGTCAGCAGCTGGTTGAGGGTCTGCTCCCTCTCGTCGTTGCCGCCTCCGAGGGTGTTGTCGCGCTTCTTGCCTATGGCGTCTATCTCGTCTATGAAGATGATGCAGGGGGCCTTTTCATAGGCCTGCTTGAAGAGGTCGCGGACCTTTGCAGCACCCATGCCGACGAACATCTGCACGAACTCCGAGCCGGACATGCTGAAGAACGGCACCTTTGCCTCTCCGGCCACTGCCCTTGCGATGAGGGTCTTGCCTGTACCAGGAGGACCTACGAGCAGGGCCCCCTTGGGCAGGGACGCTCCTATGGCGGTGTATTTGCCAGGATTGTGCAGGAAATCGACTATCTCCGTCAGGGCCTCCTTGGCCTCGTCCTGTCCGGCCACATCGGCGAAGGTGGTCCTGACATCCGAGTCAGCGTAGATCTTCGCCCCGCTGCCTCCGAAGGACATGAAGTTGCCCCCGCCGGCTCCCAGCCGGGACTGAATCGATTTGCCGGCCTGTCTCCAGATGAGGTAGAATATCAGGAAAGGCAGGACCCACAGCAGGATGAAATTCATTATCGGGGAATTCTCGCGGGGAATCTCGCGGGTAAATGCTATGCGGCCGTCCTCATTCGGACTTTTGGCAGCCAGCAGACGGTCTACCAAGCCGGGGTCGCCGACCGAGCCGGTGGAGTAAGTGGTCTTGCCGTTGTCCCCCTCATCGGTCAGGAAATAGATGTAGTCGTTCTTGATCATAACCTTCTCGACCAGGCCGCTGTCGACCTTGTTGATGAAGGTGCCGTAGTCGGTGGGAATGATGCGCTGGCCGCTCATCTTGGGGAAGACCAGCCAGTTGAGTATCAGTACCACAACGATTACCACCAGCATTCCTACAAAGGAACTGGTGCGTGGTCCCTGATCCTGCGGTTTGTTGCCGTCGTTGCTGCTTTATGCCATTCTGACAGACTATGATGGATGGAATTCCAGTCGTGAGGGGCTGCGCAGGCCGGTCAGGCGGCCGTCCCGGACGACAGGCGTACCGTTTGTGAAGGTGTCGGTGACGGCCCAGTCGAAGGTCTGTCCTTCGAGGGGGGACCAGCCGCAGCGGTAGGCGATGTTGGCCTTGGAGACGGTCCAGGGGCGGCGGCGGACGATGACCAGGTCGGCCCACCAGCCTTCGCGGATATAGCCGCGGCGGTCGATGCGGAAGAGGTCGGCGGGGGAATGGGACATCATCTTGACTACCTGCTCAATGGGGAAGCAGCCGCGCTCGGCGAGCTGGAGCATCATTACTAGGGAATGCTGGACGGTGGGCAGGCCGGAGGGGGCGTGCAGGTAGTCCTGCATCTTCTCGGCGTAGAGGTGGGGGGCATGGTCGGTGGCTACGGCCTGGACACGGCCCTCGCGGACGGCGGCGGTGATGGCCTCGCGGTCGGCGGGTGTCTTGACGGCCGGGTTGCACTTCATCAGTGAGCCGTATCTGTCATAGTCCCTGTCGTCGAACCACATATAGTGTACGCAGACTTCGGCGCTGATGCCGGGGCAGGTTCTGCGGGCCTCGGAGATCATCTCTATCTCGTCGGCGGTGCTGACGTGGAGCACGTGCAGGCGGGTGCCGTGCTTCCGGGCCATCTCCACAGCCTTGGAGGAGGAGAGGATGCAGGCCTCGCGGCTGCGGATCAGGGGATGGGCGCTGAAGGGAATGGCTCCGTCGCCGTAGCGGGAGCGGGCGGCAGCCAGGTTGCTGCGTATCGTGGCCTCGTCCTCGCAGTGGGTGGCTATCAGCCGGCCGGGGAGGGAGAATATTGCCTCGAGGGCCTGCTGCGAATCCACGAGCATGTTGCCGGTGGAGGAGCCCATGAATACCTTGATGCCGCAGATGAGGCGGGGGTCGGCGCTGCGCAGCTCCTGTATATTGTCATTGGTGGCTCCTATATAAAAGGAGTAGTTTGCGTAGGAGTCCCGGGCGGCGGTGGAGTATTTCTCCTCGAGGGATGCGAGGGTGGTGGCCGGAGGGTTGTTGTTGGGCATGTCCATGAAGGAGGTGGTGCCTCCGAGGACGGCAGCTGCGCTTTCGGAGGCTATGCAGCCTTTGGCGGTGGCTCCCGGCTCGCGGAAATGCACCTGGTCGTCGATGACGCCGGGAAGGAGGAGGGCGTCGGCATTGTCTCCCAGGATTTCCTCTGCGGAGGACCCGGCCTGCCTTACCGCCGCCTCGTATCCCGGGTCGGACCGAAGCATCACCTTGGAGATGATTCCGTTCTCAATCAGGACGCTGCCCTCGCGGATGCTGCCTTCGTTGACTATCCGGATGTCCCGGATGAGAGTGCTGCCTGCCATTGCCGTTTATTTTGCTTCTGGATTGGGGGTAATCTTCCTGAACCGCAGGGCGATGACTCCGCGGAATGCCTCTCCGAAGATGGAACTGCTCATCTTGGACTTGCCTTCCTTGCGGTCGGTGAAGATGATGGGGACCTCAATGATCTGGAATCCGAGTTTCCAGGCATTGTACTTCATCTCTATCTGGAAGCCGTATCCCTTCATCCTCACCTTGTTCAGGTCGATGGTCCTGAGAACCTTGCTGCTGTAGCAGACAAAGCCGGCGGTGGAGTCGTAGATCTTCATGCCCAGTACTGTGCGGACGTAGTAGGATGCCCCGTACGATATCATGATGCGGCTCAGCGGCCAGTCCCTGACGGCAATGCCCTTGACGTAGCGGGAGCCTATGGACATGTCGGCGCCGCCCTCGGTGCAGGCCCGGTAGAGGCGGATGAGGTCGTCCGGGTTGTGCGAGAAGTCGGCGTCCATCTCGAAGATGTAGTCGTAACCGTGCTCCAGGCACCATCGGAAGCCGGCGATGTAGGCTGTGCCCAGTCCCTGCTTGCCCGAGCGCTCCAGAATGAAGAGCGACTCCTGGAACTCTGTCTGCAGCCCCTTGACTATGGCGCCCGTGCCGTCGGGGGATCCGTCGTCGACTACCAGGATGTGAAAGTCCCCGTCCAGGGAGCGGACCTTCCGGATCATCTTCTCTATGTTCTCCTTTTCGTTGTAGGTGGGAATGATTACTATCTTGCGGTGTTCCATGACATTTTCTTTACATCCATACAAAGGTAGAAAAATATTGCTATCTTCGGCCAAAATTCCTAATACACCTATCAGATTATATGAAACGTATCAAGATGTCGCTTCTGCTGAAGATTGTGATAGCCATCCTTCTGGGTATCGGCTGTTCGTATTTCTTCCCCGAAGCGCTGGCGCGTATATTCGTGACATTCAATTCACTTTTCGGTAATTTCCTGAATTTCATAATTCCTCTGCTGATTCTAGGTCTCGTGGCCCCCGGTATAGCGGAACTTGGACGCGGAGCCGGGAAGATGCTGGGAGTCACCACTCTTCTGGCTTACGGCTCGACAGTGCTGTCCGGCTATTTCTCCTACGGTGTCTGCGGCCTGACCTATCCGCATATCCTGGAGCAGGGTTCATTCTCCTCGAGCGAGGCGCTTGCGGCGGCCGAAGGGCTTGAGCCGTATTTCGTCATCGACATGCCGCCTCTCTTCGGCGTGATGTCGGCCCTGATACTCTCCTTCGTACTGGGTCTAGCCCTGGCATCGGTCAAGGGCAATGCCTTCCGTACGGTCCTCAATGAGTTCCGGGAGGTGATAATGCTCGTTATCCGGAAAGTCATCATCCCGCTGCTGCCCCTGTACATCTTCGGTATCTTCCTCAAGATGGGCGTAGAGGGTACGGTGATGATGATTATCGGGCTGTTCCTCAAGGTTATCATAGTCATCTTCATACTGCATGTCGCGCTCCTGCTGATCCAGTTCTGCATCGCGGGCGCCGTGGCCGGCAAGAATCCGCTCAGATGTCTGAAGAACATGCTCCCGGCCTATATGACGGCCCTGGGCACCCAGTCCTCGGCGGCCACCATACCGGTTACCCTGGCGCAGGCCAAGAAGAACGGTGTGAGGGCTGAGGTGGCGGATTTCGTGATACCCCTGTGCGGTACGATTCATTTGTCAGGCAGCACTTTGAAGATAGTAGCCTGCGCCTTCGCGATATCGTTCATGACCGGCATGCCTACTGACCTGGGACTCTATACCGAGTTCATCTTCATGCTGGGCATAGCCATGGTCGCAGCACCCGGAGTGCCGGGCGGAGCCATCATGGCCTCGATCGGCATTATCGGCTCTATCCTGGGATTCGACGAGGACATGCAGGGACTGATGATAGCCCTGTATATCGCGATGGACAGCTTCGGAACGGCCTGCAATGTCACAGGTGACGGCGCCATCGCCCTGATAGTCGACCGCATCTTCAAGAAGCAGGCAGTCCGATGAAGGAGGTCCTCAATATAGCGGTGTGCCAGTGCGGAGTGGTGTGGGAGGCTCCTCAGGAGAATCTCGCCCGTCTGCAGGCTTTCATAGGAGGCTATCTGGAACAATGCGGGGACAATGACCGCCCGGACCTGATCGTCCTGCCGGAGTTCTTTGCCACCGGCTTCACTTCCAATGTACAGCTCGCCGAGACGGAGGACGGTCCTACCCTCAGGTGGATGCAGGCCCTGGCCGCATTCTCGGGAGCTGCCGTAACCGGTTCCGTCCCCACCGCAACTGGAGGAAAGGTGCTGAACCGCATGTATTTTGCCGCTCCGGACGGCCGTACGGAGTTCTACGACAAGCGGCATCTTTTCCGGATGAGCGGGGAAAATGAGGTGTTTGCCTCCGGAAGCACCAGAAAGACGGTGGAGTATCTGGGCTGGAGGATAGGCCTGAATGTGTGCTATGACCTCCGCTTCCCGGTATGGAGCCGCAGGACTCCCTCGAACGACTATGACCTGCTGCTGAACGTTGCCTCATGGCCTGCCTCCCGGATGGCGGCGGCCTCTATTCTTGCACATGCCCGCGCAGTGGAGAATCAGTGCTGGATGGTTTTCTGCAACAGGGTCGGTGAGAGTCCGGAGAACAGTTACTGCGGGGGCTCGCTTATTGTCGATTATAAGGGACGTTCCGTAGGAAGTCTCCTTTTCGACGGGGCCACCGGTCAGGACGGAGGATTCCTCCGGGCGGCGCTGGACATAAGGGAACTGCGCCGCTTCAGGGAGAAGTTTCCGGCATGGATGGACGCGGATAATTTTGAATTGGAATAATAAGTAGAAAAATAGAATATGACCAGAACAACAATTGTTTCAGCGGCCCTTTCCCTTCTCCTGTGCTGCTCATGCGCCGAGAGGACGGTGAGGGTGGAGCTTGTGGCTACAAACGATACTCACGGAGCGGTTTTCCCTCTTGGATATACGGAGGATTCCACGGAACATTCATCCCTTGCGTCAGTCTGCTCGTATGTGGACAGTCTGAGGCAGGCTGCGGGGGAGGATAATGTGATACTTATAGACTGCGGGGATCACCTTCAGGGTGACAATGCCGTCTATTATTTCAACTATGTGGACTCTTCGGGAGGCAGGCATCTGATAAGCAGGATTTTCAATTTCATGAAATATGACGCCGCGGTGGTCGGGAACCATGACCTGGAGGCCGGTCATCCCGTATATGACCGCATGGCGGAGGAACTGGACTGCCCTTACCTGGCTGCCAATGCCGTAGGACTGGAGGACGGTCAGGCGTATTTCGACCGGTATGCTGTCCTGGAGAAGGGCGGGCTGCGGGTTGTTGTCATCGGTTTTACCAATGCCAATGTAAAGTCCTGGATTTCCAAGGACAAATATGAAGGAATGGATTTCGTCCCCGTGGATTCCCTGGCTGCCTCCCTGGTCAGTGAGGTGCGGCGCATGGAGAAGCCCGATGTGGTGATTCTCGCTGTGCACTGCGGCCTTGGGGAGGCGGATGTGCCCAGTATCGAGAACAATGCGATGTACCTGGCCGCCCATGTGCCGGGGATAGACGCAGTGATAGCCGCGCACGACCACAGGCGTACGGCAGTCAAGGTTATGGGAGCTGACGGAGACAGTGTCTGTGTAGTCGAGTCCGGCTCGAAGGCCGGGGCGGTGTCGCGGCTGAGTATTTCCGCCGTGAAAAAGGGCGGGCGTATGCTCTCCCTGAGCGTGGAGCCGGGTGTGTCCGACGTCCTGCACCTGAAGCCTTGTGAGCGGTACATGAGTGAGTTCGGGCAGGACTGGCAGACAGTATGTGATTTCTCCAACAGGACGATAGGCCGCCTTACCGCTCCCCTGGACCTGAGTTACAGGCAGGACCGGCGCTCGGACTATCTGGCTCTGATTCACTATGTCCAGCTCTCGTGCCCAGGTGTGGATATATCGTTCACGGCCCCTCTGGTCTCGGAGGGAGTGATGCCGGCAGGGGAGCTGAAGTTCAACGACCTGTTTACCCTCTACCGTTTCGAGAATCTGCTGTATGTGGTGGAGATGACTGGAAAGGAGATCAAGGACTATCTGGAAGGGGCCTATGACAAGCGCATTACCGGCTCAGACTACCTGTACAACTATGATACCGCGGGAGGACTGGTCTATACCGTCAGCCCGTCATCTCACAAGGGCAGCCGCATCAGGATCATCTCTATGTGGGACGGCACTCCTTTCGACATGTCCGGAACCTATCGTGTGGCAATGACCTCATATCGTGCCAGCGGAGCCGGAGGACTTCTGGCAGAGGCGGGTCTGGACCGGGACAGGATGGAATCCCGTGTGGTGGAAATCTACCCTGAGATAAGGGAGATGCTCTGTGATTTCATTGAAAGTCATGGAGATATAAATCCGAAGGAAATTGCTGCTGCGAAAAAGACCGGTTCGTGGCGGTTTATAAAATAATTTTTGTAACTTTGTGCCGCCCGTAAGTTTTTATTATGAACGAAAGTTATAAAATAGCACTCGAGACTCATAAAAGGAAATTGGAACTTCTAATCTCCAGATACGAGAACCTGAAGGCCAGGAACAGGGACCTGGAGCAGGCGCTGGGGAAGAAGGATGCCGAGATTGAGGACTGCAGGGCGAAATTGAATAACAGTAATAACAAAATTAAAGAATTAGAACAGAAGATAGATAAGTTACAGCTGGCCGGAGCCTTCGAGGCGTCCGCCGCAGATGTTAAAGAAGCTAGGCAGAATATAGGCAGGCTGGTGCGGGAGATAGACAAATGTATTTCATTGTTGAATGACTGATATGGAAGACGGAAAGTTCTTGTGCAATTTTACGATACTGGACAGGAAAATCACTTACAAGCTCCTGCCCGAGGAGGAGAGCGTGGTCCGCAGTGCCGTGAAGAATATTACGGACAAGTTGGCGGAACTCAGGCAGAGGCACAGCTTCAAGGATAACCAGCAGGCGCTTACAGTAGTGCTCATACAGTTCGCGGTACTGCTGGAGATGGCGCGGAATGAGGATGCGGCGGGGAGGATGATCAGGGAGATTCAGTCATTGGACAAGCAGTTGGACGAGTATTTAGAGACAGATGTCATATAACAGCTTTAGCCGTTAGACCGCTCTTTGCGAAAATCAACATTATTTACAATCCTGAGCCTACTCGATGGATGAAGACAGGCCTGGGTGACCCGCAAGGGGATTCGGTACATACCGGACGTTGGAAGTCTGAGTCCGCAATCGGAGCTCAAATCCTACTTATTCAGGTTTTTCTGATAAACAGTGTTCTAACGGCTTTTTTCTTTTATCTTTCCATGTTGTAGTTCTTATATAGTTGAGAAATTTTAACTCAATATATAAACAGATACGATATGAATATTACACTAGTAGTTATTTTATTAGTCGCCGTTGCCGTTGTGGCTGTGACAGTGACTGTTCTGGTCGTAAACACGGCACGCAGGAAACAGGCGGACAAGATTATAAAGGAAGCCGAGCTCGAAGGTGAGAACATCAAGAAGGAGAAGATCTTCCAGGCAAAGGAGAAGTTTCTCCAGCTCAAGGGCGAGCACGAGCGTTACATCAACGAGAAGAACCAGCAGATCCAGCAGACAGAGAACAAGCTGAAACAGCGTGAGATGCAGATGAAGCAGCAGTTCTCGGACCTTCAGCGCAGGCAGGCTGAGAACGAGACCGCCCGTGAGAATCTGAAGGCGCAGTCCGACATGCTCAACCGCAAGGCCGAGGAATATGACAGGCTGCACAGGGAGGCCGTCGAGAAGATAGAGAATATCGCCGGTATGTCTGCGGCGGAGGCCAAGGAGATGCTGATAGAGACCATGAAGGAGGAGGCCAAGACTCAGGCGATGTCCTATATCAACGATGTGATGGACGAGGCCAGGATGAATGCGGCCAAGGAGGCAAAAAGGATAGTCATCAACACCATTCAGAGAGTAGCGCCCGAGACGGCCATCGAGAATGCCGTTACCGTGTTCAACATCGAGAATGACGAGATGAAGGGCCGTATCATCGGCCGTGAGGGCCGCAATATCCGCGCGCTGGAAGCGGCGACTGGAGTCGAGATCGTGGTGGACGATACGCCCGAGGCCATTCTGCTTTCCGCTTTCGACCCTGTCCGCAGGGAGGTGGCCCGCCTGGCGCTTCACCAGCTGGTGACCGACGGACGTATCCATCCGGCCCGTATCGAGGAAGTGGTGGAGAAAGTGCGCAAGCAGCTTGAGGACGAGATAATGGAGACAGGAAAGCGGACCTGCATAGACCTGGGTATCCATGGTCTTCATGCAGAGCTTGTCCGGTTGGTCGGCAGGATGAAATACCGCTCGTCGTACGGCCAGAACCTGCTCCAGCACTCCCGCGAGGTGGCCAATATCTGTGCGACTATGGCCGCAGAGCTCGGTCTCAATCCCAAGCTGGCCAAGCGTGCCGGTCTGCTGCACGATATAGGCAAGGTGTCCGAAGAGGATTCGGAACTGCCTCACGCAATCCTCGGTATGAAGATTGCCGAAAAATATAAGGAGAAGCCGGAGGTATGCAATGCCATCGGAGCCCATCATGAGGAGGTGGAGATGCTGTCTCTGATCTCCCCGATAGTGCTGGTAGGAGACGCCATATCCGGTGCCCGTCCCGGCGCCCGCCGCGAGGTGATAGAGTCCTACATCAAGAGGCTGAAGGATATGGAGGCCATAGCACTCTCTTATCCCGGTGTCACCAAGACATACGCTATCCAGGCCGGCCGTGAGCTCAGGGTTATCGTGGGAGCCGACCAGGTGTCCGACGCTGAGTCCGAGATGCTGTCCAACGAGATAGCCAGGAAGATTCAGAATGAGATGGTATATCCCGGTCAGGTGAAGATAACCGTGATCCGCGAGACCCGATCAGTGGCCTTCGCCAAGTAGTTATGAGGCGGGTATACGGTTTTGCCGGATTAGTGCTGCTGGCTGCATGCCTGACTGTGTCATGCGGCAAGATGTGGAGAATCGATCCGCCGGAAGTGCTCAGCGGCTCCGTCTGGAAGGGGACCAATGATGCCCGAGGTGATGTATTGTACTTCTGCTATTATGACTCAGAAGTGACGTCATACGAGGCGAAGACCAAGAAGACAGGAACAAAGGAGGACGGAAAGGTCGATCTTTATTTCATCACCGGGGCAGATACGGTGAAGTATACCGGAACCTTTACCTATTACCGGTATCCCGCATATTATGTCGTGGAGATATACGGTGACGTCAGCCTGACCCTGAAGGATACAGAGACGGGAGTGACCCGGGAAGGATCTATGAAACATTCGGATACGCACTTCTATTTCCACTTCCGGGATGAGCAGCGGGGCTATCCGACTCTGGAATATACCGGAGATATGTCAGTCATCGACAGTTTACGGAAATAATATCGTTCCAGTCAGTAGTATAACAGGGAGACAGGTGCTCCCTGTTCATTTTTATACCCTCCAGGGACTGGGAGGCTACTCCTATGGTGTTGCGCCCCTCCTTCCGGTTGATGCTGTCCATGACGCTCATCAGGCGGGAGTGCCGCTCGCGGTCCACGTTGTCGAAGAATGAGAGCTGGACCTTGTCTGCGGGGATGATGTCTCCCAGCATGACTCCTGCCCGTTTGTAGCCGTATCCGTCTCTGTACATTTCCCGGGTGGTGCGCATGACGGCGGTATTGATTTCAAGTGTGCTGTCGGTGTCTGTCGGGAACTGAACCATACGGCTCTCGAACTGTTCGCGGGTGCTGTCGCGGTGGAAGCGGTTGGTCATGATGAATACGGTGACATTGCCGCAGCAGGAGTTCTGTTTCCGCAGTTTTTCCACGGCCATGGAGCAGAACATGGATACCTGGGCAGAGAGTTCGTCCAGGTCTGTAATCTCCTTGGCGAATGTCCTGGAGATCATTATCTGTTTTTTCGCCTGAGCGGTGTCCTCGAAGCTGATGCAGGGGATACCGTGGAGTTCCTGCCATGTCCGGACTCCGCCGATGCCCATCTCCGCGTTGACCCAGGACTCGTCCCGGGTGTAGAAGTCCCAGGCGGTGCTCATCCCGAAATAGCCCTTGAACCGCTTGGTGTAGCGGCGGCCGATGCCCCAGATGTCCTCTATCGGGAATTTTTTCAGGACTTTCTCCACATCCTGCTGCCGGTACATCCAGCATCCGCCTCTTGTAGCCGGGTACTGCTTGCAGAGCTTCGAGGCTATTTTCGCCAGGGTCTTGGTGGGGGAGACGCCTACGCTTACGGGGATTCCGGTGCACCGGCGGCATTCCCTTGATACTGTCTTGGCCCAGAGGTCGAAGTCTGTGTCCGGACTCAGGCCGGTCAGGTCGATGAAGGACTCGTCTATGGAGTAGACCTCGATGGCCGGGGCGAAGCGGGAGAGGGTCTGCTGGACGCGGCGGGACATGTCGCCGTATAGGGCGAAGTTGGAGGAAAATACGGTGACGGCTCCGGACTCTATGAGGGGGCGGAACTCGAACATCGGCTGACCCATCTTGATGCCGAGGCGCTTGGCCTCGTTGGAGCGGGCTATGGCGCAGCCGTCGTTGTTGGAGAGTACGACTACGGGCCTGCCCTCGAGGTCGGGCCGGAAGACCCGCTCGCAGCTGACGAAGAAGTTGTTGCAGTCGGCCAGGGCGTACATGGCCGTCAGACTTTCTTGATGACGTACCGGACTATCCCCCAGACTGTCAGGTCGTCTCCCTCGCGGATGGTGATGGCCCGGTATTTAGGGTTGGAGGGCAGCAGGGTGACGCTTCCGTCGTCATGGATGGAGAGCCGCTTGACGGTGAATTCTCCGTTGATGAAGCATACGGCGATGGCTCCGTCGCGCGGCTCCTCCGATTTGTCGATGACCAGGATGTCCCCGTCCCGGATGCCGTCGCCCTCCATACTGTCGCCGCTGACGCGGGCGAAGAAGGTCGAGGCCGGGTTCTTGACGACCAGCCTGTTGATGTCCAGGGCCGTGCCGGGAATGTCCTCCGCGGGGGAGGGGAAGCCGGCGTGGATGGACTCGAAGAGCTTGATCTCCGGTCTTTCCTTGGGTGTGGGGCTGTCTGGCGTGCTGTTCATTGCTCTGTCTGAGATACGTTGCTTAACTTGTTCGCCGGGATGTGTAACTTGCTCCCAGTGATATGTTACAGGAGTTCGGTCGGGAAACTGCCCTCCGGATGTGCTACTGAATCTTAGCCAGGAACTTGTCCACTTTAATGATGAAGCGCTCGTGGGTGCCGTTCGCTATCTCGCCCTTGGAGTCCCGGGCGGTCACGTCGAAGACCAGACGGCGGCCGTCGATCTCCTTGAGTGTAGCTGTTGCGGTGATGGTCTCTCCTATGGGGGATGCCTTGATGTGGGCGATGTCAATCCTGGTGCCTACGGTAGAGAGTCCCTCTTCGAGCAGCCCGTTGACCGCATAGCAGGCGGCCATCTCCATATAGGCCACTACGGCCGGTGTTGCGAATACGTCCAGTGCGCCCGAGCCCATGAGGGATGCGCAGTTCTCCTTGCAGACCTTGGTGGTCGATGTCGCGGAAATTCCTACTTTGATATCTTCTGTTGCCATATACGTTTTATTTTAAAGTGTGCGCAAATTTATAAAAAAACATCACCCCCGATACCACAACGGCAGCAAATCCCGCAATTCGGTGCCGTTGCGGAACGGCATCTTCCCCGACGCCCCTGCCACAGCCCTTCTGAGCGGCATCCCTTCTTCGTCCCCTACCACAACGGCAGCAAAACCCGCGATTCCCTGCCATTGCGGAACTGCATTTTCCTCGCCACCCATGCCACAGCCCTTCTGAGCGGCATCCCTTCTTCGTCCCCTACCACAACGGCAGCAAAACCCGCGATTCCCTGCCATTGCGGAACTGCATCTTCCCCGACACCCATGCCACAGCCCTTATGAGCGGCATCCCTCTTCCGTGCCCCTACCACAACGGCAGCAAAACACGCAATTCTCTGCCGTTGTGGAACAGCATTTTCCTCGCCACCCATTCTACAGCCCTTCTGAGCGGCATACCACTTCCGTGCCCTTACCACAACGGCAGCAAAACCCGCGATTCGGTGCCGTTGCGGAACAGCCTTTTCCCAGTCTCCCCTGCAGCAGCCCTTCTGAGCGGCATACCACTTCCGTGCCCTCACCACAATGGCAGCAAAACCCGCGATTCGGTGCCGTTGCGGAACTGCATTTTCCTCGCCACCCCTGCCACAGCCCTTCTGAGCGGCATCCCTCTTCCGTGCCCTTACCACAACGGCAGCAAATCCCGCAATTCTCTGCCGTTGCGGAACGGCATCTTCCTCGCCACCCCTGCCACAGCCCTTCTGAGCGGCATCTCTTCTCCGTCCTCCTACCACAACGGCAGCAAATCCAGCAATTCCCTGCCATTGCGAGATGCTTGATAAAAAATAGGGTAGTCAAAATTTTTGACCAGCTTAGGAGGTTATTTGCAATCAAATTTTTTGATCGCAAGCAGTCGGAGGAGCCGGAAATGAAAAATCCGGCGGAGAGCGGTGTCTCTGCCGGATTCTTCAATGTTTGCGCGGGAGGGCGGTTAGCGGACCTTTACGGCGGCTTCCATGCCGACCTTGATGGCCTGCTCGTTCATCGGGATGAGGTTGTGGTGACGGGGAGGGAGGGACTTTTTCAGTCCGGCTGTCACGTTCTCCATCTTGACGATGGGCTTAACCTTCAGGAAGGCTCCGAGGACGATCATGTTGTAGGCCTTGGCGTTGCCCATCTTGGCGGCCTCGTCGGCGGCGTCGATCTTGTAGATCTGGATGTCGGTACGGGTCGGGTGGTGGGTGATGCCGTTGGGGTCATAGACGAGCAGTCCGCCGGGCTTGATGCGCGACTCGAACTTGTCGAGGGACTGCTGGTTGAGGATGATGGCGGTGTCGAACTTGCTCAGGATAGGAGAGCTGATCTTCTTGTCGCTGAGGATGACGCTCACGTTGCAGGTACCGCCTCGCATTTCAGGACCATATGAAGGCATCCATGCCACTTCCTGGTCCTGCATGATACCGGAGTAGGCCAGAATCTTGCCCATGGAGAGGACTCCCTGTCCTCCGAATCCTGCTATGATGATTTCTTCTTTCATATTTCTGTCTAAATTTTGTAGTATTTTAAATTATGATCTCAGTATCTTGTGTACTGCTTTGTCTTTCGTTGATTTCCAAAATCTTGTGAAATGCAAGGAACGCGAAAGTCCGAGTACCGGAGTTTACTTCCGTAAATGAGGATACGAGGACTGAGCAGTGACGCAGCAGTTCGCAAGATTTTAAATCAACGGTCCTTCATGTCGCCGAGGGGATAGAAGGGGAACATATTCTCCTCCATCCACTTGTTGGCCTCTACGGGAGTGACCTTCCAGCCGGAGTTGCAGGTGCTGACAACCTCTACGAAAGAGGTGCCCTTATGCATCATGGAGTTCTCGAATGCCTTGCGGATGGCCTTCTTGGTCTTGCGCACTGCGGCGGGGTTCTGCACGGACTGACGGGTCACGTAGCAGGTGCCCTCCAGCTGGGCGATGAGCTCGGTAATCTTGAGGGGATAACCGTTGAGCTCGGCCTTACGTCCGTAGGGAGTGGTGGCCGTCACCTGTCCCAGCAGGGTGGTAGGGGCCATCTGACCTCCGGTCATACCGTAGATAGCGTTGTTGATGAAGATGATGACGATGTTCTCTCCGCGGTTGCAGGCGTGCATTACCTCGGCGGTACCAATGGAAGCGAGGTCGCCGTCACCCTGGTATGTGAAGACATATTTGTCGGGCATGAGCCTCTTGGTGGCTGTCGCGAGGGCTGGAGCACGTCCGTGAGCGGCCTGCTGCCAGTCGATGTCCAGGTAGTTGTATGCGAATACGGAGCATCCTACAGGGGATATACCGATGGTCTTGTCCTGGATGCCCATCTCCTCGATAACCTCAGCGATGATCTTGTGGACTACGCCGTGTGAGCAGCCGGGGCAGTAATGGAGAATATTGTCTTTAAGTACGGGGGTTTTGCCGTAAACCTTGTTCTCAGGTTTGATTATTTCGTTAATGTCCATCATAATAGCCTTGTGTTACATAGTTTTTTTGAAGACTTCCAGGATCTCCTCGGGGTCAGGAATCATACCGCCCTGACGGCCGTAGAAGTTTACAGGGATTCGTCCGTTGACCACCAGTCTGATGTCCTCTACCATCTGACCTGCGTTCAGTTCGAGCGACAGGATGCTCTTTAGCTGGGGTACGAGTGAGTCAATCTCCTTCTTGGGGAAAGGATAGAGGGTGATGGGGCGCAGCAGACCGAGGCGTATGCCTTCCTCACGTGCCAGCTCCACTACCTTCTCACCGATACGTGACATACAGCCGAAAGCTACGATGAGATATTCGGCGTCCTCGGCCATGTAGGTGGAGAAGCGGACCTCGTTGGCCTCGATCTCGGCGTACTTCTTCTGCAGCTTGATGTTGAAGTTCTCCTGAACCTGAGGGTCGAGGGAGAGGGATGTGATGGTGTTGCCGTGACGTCCCTTGCTGCCTATGGTAGCCCATGAGTCGCACAGGGCGCGGATCTCCTCTTCTGTCCTGCGGGGTTTGGCGGGGCGGAGCTCCACTTTCTCCATCATCTGTCCGATGACACCGTCTCCGAGGATGATGGCAGGATTGCGGTATTTGAAAGCGAGGTCAAATGCCTCACCCACGAAGTCGTACATGTCCTGAGCCGATGCAGGGGCAAGGACGATGGGATGATAGTCACCGTGTCCGCCGCCTTTCACAGTCTGGAAGTAGTCTCCCTGGCTGGGCTGGATGGTTCCGAGTCCCGGACCGCCGCGCATTACGTTAACTACTACGCAGGGCAGCTCGGCTCCGGCGATGTAGCTGAGTCCCTCGCACATGAGGCTGATTCCGGGACTGGAGGATGAGGTCATGACCTTCTTTCCGCAGCATGCGCCGCCGTATACCATATTGATGGATGCTGTTTCACTCTCTGCCTGAAGGACAACCATACCTGTGGTCTCCCAGGGCTGTACTTTCATCAGGGTTTCCATCACTTCCGACTGAGGGGTGATGGGGTATCCGAAGTATCCGTCGCATCCGCAGTCAATGGCTCCGTATGCGATGGCCTCGTTACCTTTCATAAGAATCTTTTCTGCCATATTCTCAAAATTTAGATTTTAACACGATAAACAGTAATAACTGAATCAGGACATACGGTCGCGCAGTTGGCGCAGCCGATGCATTTCTCGGGATTGACCAGAGAAAGGAAGTTGTAACCCTTGCCGTTGACCTCGTGGGACAGGGCAATGGCTTCGGTGGGGCAGTTTACGACGCATACGCCGCAACCCTTGCACCTCTCTTTGTCTACTACAATAGCTCCTTGTGTTGCCATAAAATTAGTGTTTGTTATTGGTTGAAGTTTAAAAATCCGAATGCAGCCACCACCCTGCTGCTGATATAGTCCCAGCGCAGGATGATGCCTATGATGAGCAGCAGCCCGATCCAGATGAATCCCTTGGCGGTGGAAGTCTGCTCAGAGTACCAGTTCTTGAGTCTAGTGAATGGGTTGTTCATCTCGTTCAGGGTTTTATATTGCCGCGTCTACTTTTTCTATCCTTATGCGGGCGTCCACCGCAGTGATGGACTTGGAGTTGCCCAGCAGGGGATTGATATCCATCTCGTATATCTCCGGAGCGGCGGCGCAGAGAGCCGACACGCGGCGGATGACCTCGTTGAAGAGTACCAGGTTGACCCCTTCCTTGCCGCGGACACCCTCGAGCAGCTTGATGGCTCTCAGGCCGCGGATCATCTCGTCAGCCTCCACCTTGGAGACAGGGGAGAGGGAATAGCTGATGTCGTGGAGGGCCTCCACGTAGATGCCTCCCAGACCGCAGAGGATCAGATGGCCGAACTTCTCTTCCCTCTTGGCGCCTACGAAGACCTCGGTGCCGCTGAGCATGGGCTGCAGGAGGACTCCTGTAGCGTCCTTGATGCGCATCATGCGGTAGAACTCGGAGGTCAGGGTATTGTCGTCAGTGATGTTGAGGGATACTCCGCCTACGTCCGACTTGTGGATGGGACCCACGACCTTCATCACCACGGGATACTTGATCTCCTTGGCGGCCTCGATGGCCTCGCCCAGCTCGCTCACCACGTACTCGCGGCTGCGGTTGATGCCGGCGGCGTCGAGCAGGAGCTGTACCTGGTCGGGGGCCAGATAGCCGTTGCCGTTGGAGTCAATGACCTCGCGGATCATCTTCTTGTCCACGGGCGGAAGGGTGCATCCGTCGATGGGCTTGGGCCGGTTCATGATCTTCACGATGGCCGAGCCGAGGGCCACCTCATCGGGGAAGCTGATGAAGCCCTTGTCGTGGAAGGCATGGATCTCGTCGTGGGCGTTGACCACGGAGGGCAGGACGGGGTATATGGGTTTGCGGGAGGTCCTGATCTTCTCGCCTATGAGGTCGTACACGTCATAGACAGTGGTCAGGCCGGGATTGCCGAAGATGATGGTGATGGCGTCCACGTCGAAATCGTTCTCGCAGGCATCGAGGATGTAGCCGAGCTGCTCAGCGGTGCCGGTGGCCAGGAAGTCGATGGGGTTGGCTGTGGACGATCCGATGTAGAGCTTCTTGAGGAGTTCCTCGGCCTTCGGACCGGAGAGGCGGGGTATCTCGATGCCGTTGGAGGAGAGCACGTCGGTCTGCATGACGGCGGGACCTCCGGCGTGGGTGACGATGCCGACCCTGCGTCCCTGAGGTTCGGGATACATCATGGCGGCGGCCACGGTCACCAGCTCGGTGCGGCTGTAGCACCTTACGATGCCGGTCTTGCGGAAGAGGGCGCTGACGGCCTTGTCGGGTGAGGCCATGGCACCGGTGTGCGAGGATGCGGCGCGGCTGCCGGCTTCACTGTATCCGGCCTTGATGGCTGCTATCCTAGCTCCCTTGGCGATGAGGGACCTGGCGTGTCTGGCCAGTTTGGCGGGATCGTTCATGCTCTCGATGTACAGCATGATGACGGGCGAACTCTTGCCGTGCACGTAGTTCTCGTCCATGTACTCGAGGGCGTCCTCGACTCCGATCTGGGCGCAGTTGCCCACGGAGAACACCTGGTTGAAGTGCAGGCCGAGCTGCATAGCGGCCTCGAGGATGAATACGATGGTGGCTCCGGAACCGGAGATGAGGGTCGCGCCCATGGGGTTGATCTTGGGCACCGGCTGGATGAAGGCTCCGATATAGTGCTGAGTCATCACACCCACGCAGTTGGGGCCGATGAGGGCGGTGCCTGTGGAGTTGCAGACCTCGGTGATCTTTCTTTCCCACTCGGCTCCCTCCTTGCTGTCCTCCTTGAATCCGGCGGAGAGGATGATAATCGCCTTGCAGGCCTTCTTGTTGCAGAGGGTCTCCACTGTGGCCAGACACATCTTCGCGGGGATGGCGAGGATGGCGCAGTCCACGGAGGGAAGCAGCTCTATGTCCCTGTAGGACTTGACTCCCTGGGCCGTGTCGCACTTGGGGTTGACGACGTACAGCTCTCCGGCATAGTGAGTGTTCAGAAGATTCTTGAGGGTGGCTCCACCCGGCTTGTGGACATCGTCCGAACCTCCGACGACCACGATGCTTTTAGGCGCGATTAACTCTTTTGTTATCATTGCGTGCAAAATTCTATTTACATTCTGCAAATATACGAAATATATACCAAAAATATCTAATCTGCTTATAAATTTAATCAACAGCGCCTCCGCTTCTTAAAATTTTAAATTCTTTGCAAAAAATTCCGTATTTCCGCCACTTATTCCTATATTTGTTGTTTGCGACAGATGTGAAACGGACGATATGAAAGGAAATCTTCTGCTCAGGAACGTCCTCCTGGAGGGCTGTTCCTGCGACATTTATATAAAGGACGGGACAATCTCCCGCATAGGCTCCGCCCTTCAGTGCGGGGACGGTATCCAGGTACTCGACGGCCGCGGCATGAGCGTGCTGCCGGCCTTTGTCAATATGCACACCCACGCCGGAATGACCCTTTTCCGCGGCATCTGCGAGGACATGCCCCTGAAGGCCTGGCTCGACGCCGTATGGAAGGCTGAGACGGCCCTGGACGACGACCTGGTCTACTGGGGGACCCGCCTGGCCTGCCTGGAGATGATCCGCACCGGCACCGTGGCCTTCAATGACATGTACTGGAGGATAGACCGCGCCGCTCAGGCCGTGGAGGACAGCGGGATGAGGGCCCAGCTGACCTACTGCTTCCTCGACGGGGGCGACCCCGACAAGCAGAGGCTCCAGAAGGAGGAATGTGAGGCAATGTACGCGGAGTCCCGTTCCTGGTCCTCAAGGGTCCGGTTCGGAGTCTCTATCCACGCGCACTATACCGTCAGCGACGACAATATGCTCTGGGCCGCGGATTTTGCCCGCAGCCGGGGACTGCTGCTGCATACCCATCTCTCCGAGACACGGACGGAAAATGAGGCCCATCAGGCCCGCTACGGTGTCTCTCCGACCCGCCGTCTGGCCGACATGGGGCTGCTGGGCCGCGACCTGACAGCAGCCCATACCCTCTGGCTGAGCGATGAGGACGTCCGGCTGCTGGGAGACTCCGGCACTACGGTGGTGCACAACGTCAACTCCAACCTCAAGCTGGCCTCCGGCTGGCGGTTCAGGTACAATGAGCTGCGCGACGCCGGTGCCAATGTGACCATGGGTACGGACGGGGCCGGCTCCTCGAACAATCTCGACCTGCGCGAGGCCCTCAAGACCGCCGCCCTGGCCCAGAAGGCCTGGAGGGAGGATCCGGCGGCCCTGCCCCTGGACGAGCTGCTGGCCATGGGGACGGTCAACGGTGCCCGCGCCCTCGGCCTGAACTCCGGGAAGGTGGAGGAAGGAGCCCTCGCGGACCTGATCCTGGTGGACACGGCCTCGCCATTCTTCGTTCCGGCGCATAATTTCAAGGCCAATTTCATCTATTCGGCCAACTCCTCCTGCATCGACACCCTCATCTGCGGCGGCCGCATCCTCATGCAGGGCGGCAGGGTAGAGGGACAGGAAGAGATTCTCGCCAGGGCCAGGGAGGAGACAGAAAGGTTTTTAAGGAAAATAAACGCATAAGATATGGACAACAGAATGACAGTAATAAACGAGGCGGTACAGTACCTCGAAGGCCGTCTCGGAGGTCTCAGACCCCAGGTCGGCATTATCCTGGGCAGCGGTCTGGGCAAGCTGGCGGACCGGATAGAGGCTCCGCTGACGATACCCTACACCGATGTGCCGGGCTTCGTGAAGTCCACGGCCATCGGCCACAAGGGCAATTTCATCATCGGAACCCTCGGCGGGAAGACCGTCATGGCCATGCAGGGCCGCTTCCACTACTACGAGGGCTATCCCATGGACAAGGTGACCCTCCCAGTGCGGGTGATGGTCCGACTGGGCATCAAGGCCCTCTTCGTATCCAATGCCGCCGGAGGAGTGAACTTTGACTTTCACGTGGGCGACCTCATGATTATCCGCGACCACATCAACAAGTTGCCCAACCCCCTCATCGGTCCCAATCTCGACGAGTTCGGCCCCCGCTTCCCGGACATGACCCGTCCCTACGATCCCAGGCTGATAGCCCTGGCCGAGGAGATAGGCCGCGAGAAGGGCATTGAACTCAAGAAAGGCGTCTATCTCGCCGGCACCGGTCCGAGCTACGAGACTCCCTCGGAGTACAAGTATTTCCGTCTGATAGGAGCGGACGCGATAGGCATGTCCACCATCCCCGAGGTGATAGTGGCCCGCCACAGCTCCGTACCGGTCTTCGGTATGTCCGTCATCACCAACGAGGCCCACGACGACTACGCCGAGGACTTCGAGAACAACGGGGATGACGTGGTACGCGCAGCGGACGCCGCCGCCGACCGTATGACCGTGATATTCACTGAACTTATATCCAGGCTCTGACGCGAAGGAGGACAAGGCCGTGCAGCTGGACGATCTTTTCGCATACGACAGTGTGGACCTCACGCCCGCGGGTGACGGGGTGGTGATAGTGGACCAGACTCTGCTCCCCTGGGAGGAGAAATTCCTCACGCTCAGGGACGAGGCTCAGGTCTACGAGGCCATCGCGAAACTGCGGGTCAGGGGAGCGCCGGCAATAGGGATAGCGGCGGCCTACGGGCTGTACGTGGCGTTCCGGAGGGAGGTGACAGTGCCCGGGTTCGACTTCCGGCACGCGGCGGAGGAATTTTTCCGTATCAGCCGTTACCTCTGCTCGGCCAGACCTACCGCAGTCAATCTCTCCGCGGCCCTGAGCAGGATGGAGAGAAGGTACGCGGCCTGCGCCGGTATGAGACTGCCTCAGTTGCTGGAGGCTCTCAGGAGCGAGGCGGAGGCGATAAAGGCCGAGGACGTGGCCATGTGCCGTGCGATAGCCGGGTATGGTGCCGGACTCATCGACCGTCCCGATATGGGGATCCTGACTCACTGCAATGCCGGTCACTATGCCGTCTCCCGCTACGGTACGGCCCTGGCTCCCATCTACCTGGCGCACAGCCGTGGACTGGCGCCGAGAGTCTATGCCGACGAGACCCGTCCGCTGATGCAGGGAGCGAGGATTACCGCCTTCGAACTGCAGAAAGCCGGGGTGGACGTGACCCTGGAATGTGACAGCATGGCCTCTTCCCTGATGGCCTCCGGCCGGGTGGACCTGGTCTTCACCGGATGTGACCGGGTGGCCTGCAACGGGGACACTGCCAACAAGATAGGAACTAGTGCCCTGGCCATCCTGGCCCGGTACTACGGCATACCTTTTTATATATTGGGACCGACATCCTCCATTGACCCTGAGGCTGCCTCCGGAGCCGATATTCCGGTGGAGCAGCGGCAGGGGAACGAGGTGACGGACCTGTATTTTTCCCGGAGGATTGCCCCTGAAGGGGTGAAGGTCTACAATCCGGCCTTCGACGTGACCCCTGCCGGCCTGATTGCCGGTATAGTCACCGAAAAGGGGATATTCCGGCCTCCGTACGATTTTACTTTCCTGAAACTTAATGAGAAGACAGTATGATAAAGAATTTGGTTTTCGATCTGGGCGGGGTGATAGTGCCCCTTAACCGCGTGGCCTGCATAAGGGCGTTCAACGAAGTGGTAGGATATAAGGACTTCGGGGATGTGCTGCGTTCCTACCGGCAGGTGGGGTATTTCGAGAAGTTCGAGACCGGCCGGATAACGGCACCGCAGTTCCGCGACATCATACGCTCGCGGGCCGTCATGACTACGGCGGACGGTCAGCCCAGGGTGGTGACGGACGAGCAGATCGACTATTCGCTGAACTGTTTTCTCTGCGGCATTCCCCAGGACAGGATAGACGCGCTCCTGCGCTTCAGGAAGGAGTACCGGATGCTGCTGCTCAGCAACACCAATCCTATCGGCATGAACTACTGCCGCAAGCTCTTCAGGGCCCGCGGCTACGATGTCAAGGAGATATTCGAGCGGCTGTATCTGTCCTATCAGATGCGGGTGGCCAAGCCGGATCCGGCTATCTTCCGGAAGATGATCGCGGATTCCGGAATAATCCCCGAAGAGACACTGTACATAGACGATTCTCCGGCCAATGTGGAGGCCGGTCGGGCAGCGGGTCTGCATTCGCTGCTCTTCAGTTCCAAGGAAGACCTTTATGGCAAGATTTCTGAGTATCTCCAGCGGGAGCAACGGTAACTGTTACTACATAGGGGATGAGCGCACGGCTTTGATAGTGGATGCCGGGGTGGGCTTCCGGACTGTCAAGTCCAGGCTTGCCGGTGCCGGTGTGGATATCGCGTCGGTGGAGATGATCTTCGTCACCCACGATCATGTGGACCATATCCGCGGACTGGCTTCCGTGGCCCAGCGGCTGTCGGTGCCGGTGTACGCTACGGCGCGGCTGCACGATGCCCTGTCGCGGCGCAAGGCTGTAGGACCGGATATCGGAGGATCGCGCAGGGTGCTGCGGCCAGGTTTCGAGACGGAGATGAGGGGAGTCAGGTGCTTGACATTCGAGGTGCCGCACGATGCTACCCAGACCTTGGGATACAGGCTGGACTTTTTCGGGACCCGGTTCGTGTTCATGACCGACCTGGGGAAAGTTCCGGATTATGCCTATGAAATCTGTGCGGGAGCCGATTATCTTATCATCGAGTCCAACTACGATCTGGACATGCTCATGGGCGGGCCCTATCCCCCGGACCTCAAGTCCCGTATTGTCAGTGACTGCGGCCATCTGAGCAACGAGTCCTGCGCCGCAGCCGTCCGCCGTCTCTGGCATCCCGGCCTGCGCGGCATCTTCCTCTGCCATATCAGCAAGGACAACAATACCCCCGCACTGGCCTATGACGCCACTCTCCGCAGCCTTGAATCCATGGGCCTGTCCGTGCCTGCGGACCTCCGTCTGGTCAGTCTGCCCAGGTCCGAGGTCTTCTCAATGGAATTTTAGGGGGCAGCTGATATTTCCGCTTGGCGGAGACCGGCCGTCGCTGGGAATAAGGGTTGCTACAATTATATGAGGTTGTCGGCAGATTCAAGGGGAGCGGCTGCTGTTTTCCGGCCTGTCCTGTAGATGGACTTGAGAAATATTAAATCGTTGGTTAAATTTGACACAAAGATAATAAATTTTTAAAAATTTATTATCTTGACAAACACTTTTTTAGAAAATAACCGCTGGTTGATTTTTTAACGAACAATTAAAATTAACTATCAAATTTATGAATTCTTTAAAAATCACTGTCGGATGCCTGTTTGCGGCATTATTTCTCATTATTTCGTGTGAACAGGAAGAGAAAATTCTTCCACCATCTCTGAAACTCTCTCAGACTGAACTTGCAGTAAGTGCTGCCGGTGGGCAGGTCTCGTTGGATTATACCCTCGAGAATGCCGTTGAGGGCACCACAATCGCTGTTGAACCAGTGGAAGCTGTTGACTGGATATCAGATATTGATGTCGCGGTAGCAGGTAAGATTACCCTTACAGTTGCAAAGAATGAGACTGAGGAAAGTCGTAAAGCGGAGTTAAATGTGGCTTATCCCGGCCTTGATGGAGAAGTTTCTTTCGCAGTCGTTCAGGAGCCTGCAGAGCCTCAGCCGGCCCCGTTCGAGATTACGGTGAAGGATGTGCAGACATCCAGCATTACTTTTGACATCATTCCTTTGGACAAGGAGATGGATTATATATTCTTCGTGTCGCCTGCCGAATACGTCGCACAGTTCCCGGAGGACGATGACCTGTTCAATGACGACATGGTCTATTTCGAAAGCGAGGGCATAGCTCTGGAGACTGTGGCCATGACGGGAGACCAGATAGATTATGTCAAGTCACCGGTAATGCCGGCTACGGCGTTTACGGTGTATGCATACGGAATCGACCTGGAGGCCGGGACCAGACTTACGGATATTGTCAGGGTAGATGTGACGAGCGGGGATATCGAGACGATCGATGTGGATTTCAACGTAGATCTGAAAGTCAGCGGTGCGGCTGTGACTCTTACTGTAGATCCGGGTTCATACAGCGGATGGTATTATGCGAATATACTGGAGGGACTGGACCCCGAGCAGGTGGATATGCTTACCACATGCTATCAGTTCTATCTGAATGATATCGCTCTTTATATAGGCATGGGTATGGATCCTGAAACTATTCTGCTGGTTTCAGGATATCAGGGAGTATTTACTGATACATTCAACCTTGAGCCGGAGAAGAAGTATACAGTTGTAGTATTTGCTCTTGATGAGACTCCTCAGTTGTGCTCCATACCATACTATGAGACATTCGATACAGAGAAGGTAGAGCCTTCGGACAATGTTATCACAATGGAAACCACTAATGTGACGGCCCATACAGCGACACTGAACATTACTACAACCAATGATGATTCATACGTGTGGGTACAGACCGATCCCGTAAGTTTCGAGGGCTACACCGATGAGGAGATTCTCCAGATGATCATCGATTACTATCCGATATACAATGTCTACTCAGGTGACAGGACCGAATATCTCAGCGGACTCAATGCCGATACTGACTACATGATACTCGCGTTCGGATATTCCGGAGGCACAGTGACAACATCCTTGTTCAAGCATATCTTCACCACTCCTGAGGAAGTGACCTCCGATGTCGCATTTCAGGTAAACTTTGACAAATGGTATTCCATTGAGGAAGTTGCAGAGCTTATGCCGGATGAGTACGGCTTCTATGTGGGCGGCTGGGACTGCGTCATGCCCATGGAAGTGGAAGCTGACTTCGAGTCCATCGACAAGTATTATTACTATATGTATGACCGCAGCGCTCTTTCCTCTATGAGCGATAATGATATCAAGATGGACTTGATGAACAATTATTCGGTTACAGATCCGGCTAGAGTATTCATCATGTCGTATGGCCAGGAGTGCGTGATTGCCGGATTTGCCATAGACAAGAACGGAGCCTATACCAAGGTATGGCGCAGCAAGCCTTTTACAGTGACAGAGGAAGGAGCATCACATGATGCTGACGAATTTGTCAACTGGTACAATGGTGCATTCGGAACCAAGGCCTTATCTCATTCTACCCCTAAGCCCAACACTGTCAGGGTATTGGAGAAATAATTGTTTGAATCCTTAGATTTAGGGTGGCTGATGATTGATTCAGTCACCCTTTTTTTATCCTGCAGTGCAGGAGGACGGGCTGATGGTCTGAGTATCTGTAGCTCAGGTCAATGGTACGGACGCTGTCTGTCCGGACGTCAGGGGAGATGTAAAAATAATCGGTGACAGTGAGGACGGATTCCGGGCCGTAGGGAACGTTGAGGTGGCGCAGGGTCCTGGCCGAGGGGTCCCAGGCGATGCGGCCGGTGCCCTGGAGAAGGGCAGTGTCGAGGGCTACGGTGGTAAAATGCGGGTCGTCGGTCTCGGCCGGCGAGGGGGTGTAGTCGGGCGGAAACTGGTTCCAGTCGCCGCCGATGATGAAGGGGGTGCCCTCCGAGGCGAGACGGGCGGTCAGTCCGCCCAGCCAGCGGGTCTCGGCGGTGCGCATGCCTCCGGTGTCGTAGGCGGTGTTGTGGGTGTTGCCGATGACTATGCTGCTGCCGTCTGCGAGGCGGAAGGTTGCCGTGAGCAGGCAGCGCTTGAGATTGAACATGCTGACGGGCCAGGGGAATCGGGAGGGGTATTGCCACCTGACCGCCTCTTCCGGGGCAATGCGGGACATCAGGACCACTCCGCTGGCGACCCGTCCCATCGGTGCCTTCAGGGGGATGGGGACTAGGAAGGATTTGTAATTGTACCCCAGGAAAATGTGATAGTCGGGGAAGGCTCTTCGCAGCATCTCCACCTCGTTGATGCGGTAGGTCCGCCTCGAGCATTCGTCCACCTCCTGGAGGAGGATGATGTCGGGGCTGTGGCGGCGGATTTCCTCAAGGATGCCGTTGATATTGGCCTGGGTCCGCTCCCTGGACGTGCGAACCTGCGTGCCGCCGTCGTAGAAGAAGTCCATGTCGTCCCCGAGGCCTCCGTAGCCGATGTTCCAGCAGAGGATGGAGAGGGAGTCGGGGAGTACTCCTGCCGTAGTTCCGGAACGATCTCCGGAACCGGAGCCTGAAAGCCCGGACAAGTCCTGCAGCACCTCTCTTTCGGCCGGCCGATAATCAGTGATGACAGCAGTCAGCAGGAATATCAGGAATGCGGCTGCCACCGCAGCCAGAACATAAAGTACGATATGCATTGCGCGTCTCATTTTCATAAAATTAAAAAGGCTGTGCCGGGAATCACTCAGCACAGCCTCTATTTATTCAGTCAGAAATTTACAGCTTGGGACCGGCGGCTACGAGTGCCTTTCCAGCCTCATTGCCGGTGAACTTCTCGAAGTTCTTCACGAAGCGTCCGGCGAGATCCTTGGCCTTAACCTCCCACTCCTCAGGAGTAGCGTAGGTGTTGCGGGGATCGAGGATGTTGGTGTCCACCTGGTCGAGCTTGGTAGGGATGGCAAGGTTGAAGTAAGGGATGGTTGTGGTCTCAGCCTTGTCCATGCT
>CALVDH010000022.1 GCA_944326235.1 uncultured Bacteroidales bacterium
GACCGGCATCAGAAGCACCTCTCGCCGGTATTCCTGATTTCAGTTGACTGGAAGGTGCCGGGGAAAGTGCCTTTTCTCCACCACCTTCTTGATTTCGTTATGAGCGGACCGTCCTCAGAAGCACCTCTCGCCGGTATTCCTGATTTCAGTTGACTGTAAGGTGCCGGAGAAAGTGCCTTTTCGCCACCACCTTCTCGATTTCGTTATATGCAGACCGGCATCAGAAGCGTCCGTCGCCGCACTGCCGTCACCTCCATTCCCCTTCGGCCACCACGAAGACCCTGCCGCCGACCCGGGTCGAATAAAGCCCGCCGGCCGCATCATACGAGGCCTCCACATGAAGCCGCGAGGGCCGTCCCATCTCGCTGCCCTGACTCACCGTATAGCTGAGACTCCGCGCCTCGCCGAAGAAGCCGTGGCGGAGCAGCCAGCACGCCAGGTCACCGTTGGCACTGCCCGTAGCCGGATCCTCGAGGAAGCCGGGGTCCTCCATAAAGACCCTCACCCGCAGACTGCCGTCCGGCATCGGCACGAAGTACAGCAGACTGCACGCATAGTGCCGGTCGATGAACCGCTGCCGCTCGTCGTAGTTGACCCAGCAGCGCTCGAGGACCTCGACGGACCGCAGAGGGGTGATCACCGCCTCCAGCCCGGTCGACACCCATTGGACCGGAAAATCGTCCCGGACATCGTCCTCCGACAGCGACACCGCAGCCACTACCGCATCCCGGGGCAGAATCTCTCCGAACACCGGCTGATTCTGCGTCATGACACCCATGCCGTCCGGAGCGAAGTCCACCGGAATCTGCCCGGCCCTGAGGTTGAGCAGCACACGCGACGGCCGTCCGCCCTCGAGCATTTCCCTGATGACGTATGCCGTCCCGAGCGTAGGATGCCCTGCGAAAGGTACCTCGCAGGAGGTCGTGAAAATCCGCACGTCATAGCCTCCGTCGGCCTGACGTCCGGACATGATGAAGGTCGTCTCGGAAAAGCCTATCTCTATGGCTATCCGCTGCATCTCGGCATCGGAGACAGGCCGGTCGGGGATGAGGACGGCCAGTGGATTGCCCTGGTATTTCGCCTCGGCGAAACAGTCTACGATATAGAATCTCATACGGTATGTGTTTTAGATTCCAAAGATAGCGATATTCCCGCCCACTATAAACAAAACAACTATGTTAGGCCGCGATACGCGCTCCAACATAGTTGTTTTCCAACCTAATTATTAACCTATTAACACTGCATCGCTATTCTTCCTTACTGCCTGAGAACATGGCCGTATGCCTAAGCACCTTCGCATCGACATAGAAGACTATCTCCTCAGCGATATTAGTCAGATGGTCTCCGGTACGCTCAAGCTTGCGGAAGATGCTGCCGAGCCCCATGACCACCGGAAGCTCATCCGTATGCTCCCGTGCGTACTCCACCAGGATGCTGTCGGAAGCGGCCTTGAGCCGGTCCAGCTCGTCGTCCATATCGATGACCGAGGAGGCCTTCGAGGGATTCTCGTCCATCAGGGAAGACTGCAGCCCGTTCATCATCTCTAATACGATGTCGAACATCCGCTTCAGCTGGAGCCTGTCCACTAAGGCAGCATCGAGTTTCTCCACATCCGTCTCCTTGACGAAGCGGGCGATGCTGTAGGCGTAGTCCCCGATGCGCTCGAGGTCGCTGTTGATCTTGAGCATGGCCAGCACGAAGCGCAGGTCCACGGCCACGGGAGTATAGAGAGCGATGAAGTCCTCCACCTGAGTATCTATCTTGATGTCCTGGGCATCCACTAAGCGCTCGCGCACCCATATCTGCTGGGCTATATTGCGGTCCATGGCAAGCACTGCCTGCCGGGCCTGGTCCATCTGACTGTACACCATAGCCCACATGCGGTATACCTCGTTGCGGAGCTGGGTGAGTTGCTGATCTACGAATTTTACCATATCCTGTAATATTTTTGTCTGTTAACCGAAACGTCCTGTGATGTAGTTCTGTGTCGCCTCCTTGTGAGGATTTGTAAAGATAGTCTTGGTGTCGTCATATTCGACCATCTCGCCCATGTAGAAGAAAGCCGTCCTGTCGCTGACCCTGGCCGCCTGCTGCATGTTGTGCGTGACGATGACTATGGTCACCTGACTGCGCAGCTCGCTGATGAGCTCCTCTACCTTGGCCGTGGAAATCGGGTCGAGAGCCGAGGCCGGCTCGTCCATAAGCAGCACCGACGGAGACACCGCCATGGCACGGGCGATACAGAGCCTCTGCTGCTGACCTCCCGAAAGGGCGAATGCCGACTCGTTCAGCTTGTCCTTGACCTCATCCCAGAGGGCCGCCCCGCGCAGGGACTCCTCCACCCTCTCCCGGATATAGGCCTTGTCCTTTATGCCGTTGACCCGCAGGCCGTAGGCTACATTGTCAAATATGCTCTTGGGGAAGGGATTGGGCCTCTGGAACACCATTCCCACATTCTTGCGCAGCTCGTCCACATGGACATCCGCTCCATAAATATCCTGCCCGTCGATGAGTATCTGCCCCTCGAGCCGTGTCCCTGGAATCAGGTCGTTCATCCTGTTGAACAGCCGCAGGAAGGTGGATTTTCCACAGCCGGAGGGCCCGATGAAGGCGACCACCTGGTTCTGGGGAATATCCATAGAGATGCCCTTGAGGGCGTGGAAGGCCCCGTAGTAGAAATTAACGTCTCTGGCTTCGATTTTCTCCATTATTTTATCTTTAACCGTTTTTCAAAATATTTTCTCAGTCCTCCTGCCAGCAGGTTGATGATCAGGACTATGATAATCAGCACCAGGGCCGTCCCGTAGGCTATCGGCTGCTGTGCCTCGATGTCCGTACCGCTGGTCGAAATCACGTAGAGGTGGTACGGCAGGGCCATGCACTGGTCAAATATGGATGCGGGCAGCTGCGGGAAGAAATAGGCGGCGCAGGTGAAAAGAATCGGGGCGGTCTCTCCCGACACACGGCCGAGGGAGAGAATCAGTCCGGTGATGATGCGGGGCATACCCATCGGCAGCACCACCTTCCAGATAGTCTGGAGCTTGGTGGCGCCCAGGGCCAGGCTCCCCTCGCGGATACCGGCGGGAATGTCCTTCAGGGCCTCCTCCGTGGTACGTATAATCAGCGGCAGGGAGAGCAGCCCGAGGGTCAGGGAGCCGGCCAGAATACTGTCGCCGAATCCCAGATACTTTACGAACAGGGCCATGCCGAAAAGTCCGAAGACTATCGAGGGCACGCCGCTGAGGTTATTGGTCATCAGGCGGATGAAGCGCACTACCCACCCTTTGGAGGCGTATTCGTTCATGTAGATGCCGCTCATGATGCCTATCGGGAAGGCTACCACGGCGCTTCCGAGCATCAGCAGCAGGGTTCCCACTATCGCGGGGAAAATGCCTCCTGCAGTCATCCCGTCCTCAGGGGCCTTGGTCAGGAAGTCCCAGCTCAGGACTCCGGCCCCCTTGTAGATGATGAAGCCAAGGATGGCAAAGAGCACCAGGACAATAAAATAGCTCAGTACCCGGAATACGGTGAAGGCCGCAGCCTGCGAGCGCCGCTTGCGGAGGTGATAGCCGGTAGGATATACAGGGGAATTCATGGGATGTTACTGGTTTTTGGCCTTGTTGCGGTGGGAGATGTACTCCACGCAGAGGTTGATGAAAAATGTGATGAAGAAGAGAATCACGCCCAGCAGGAAGAGGGACTGGTAGTGCGCTCCGCCGGCGGGGGCTTCGCCCAGCTCTGCCGCAATGGTTGCGGGGATGGTCCTCAGCGGCTCGAGAATCGAATGAGGGATTACGGCGGCGTTGCCTGTCACCATGAGCACGGCCATGGTCTCTCCTATCGCCCGGCCGATGCCGAGCACCACTCCGGAGGCAATGCCGGACATCGATGAGGGTATTACCACTTTGGACACGGTCTGCCACTTTGAGGCGCCTAAGGCCAATGAAGCCTCCCGCAGCGCCCTCGGGCAGTTGCGCATGGCGTCCTCTGCCACAGTGACTATCGTCGGCAGGGCCATGATGGCCAGGACTATGCTGCCGGCCAGTCCGCTCTCTCCCACCGGCAGGCCGAAGACCTGCTGCAGCAGGGGCACGATGATGATCAGGCCGAAGAAGCCGTAGACCACCGAAGGGATGCCGTTGAGCAGCTCGATGACGGGCTTGAGGATATTCCTCACCCGCTCAGGGGCCACCTCAGCCATATAGACCGCTATGCTGATGCCGAAAGGCAGGGCAAAGAGTATCGCGAAGAAGCTCACCCACAGCGTACCGGCCAGCAGGGGCCACATGCCGAACAGGGGCGCGGGGGTGGCGGTCGGAAACCATTCGCTGCCGCCCAGCACCTCGGCCGGGGAGATGGCATTGTCCTCTATAAGGTTAAGCTGCGCCCCCTCCTCGACCATGCTCTCGGGGATAAAGGCGATCATCCCGGGAGTGGCGGCTATCAAGGAGTCGATCTTCCCCGCCGCATATTCGTACTGCGCTCCGAGTTCCTCCTCGGTAAAATATTCGTCCGCATCCTCTAAGCGGAAAGTAACTATCTCCATGTCCGGACCGCCGAGTTCGCTCCAGCGGGTGATGTCCTCGTCGAATACGGCCTTGATCTCTGCGGCGGTCAGTTCCTTAACCGGATTGTCCTTGTGTACGGCTAAGACATAGCCCTCTTCGATGACCTTCTCGCGGAAGAGACCCGCGCCCTCTGTGAAGAGGAAGCCGATAATCAGCAGGATGACGAGGCTCGTGACGAAGCCGCTGGCGGTCAGCAGCCACTTGACGGCCTTCTCGAGGAAGCGCTTCATCTCTGCACGGCCTCCCCGCCGTCACCTTCCATTCTCACCGGCACGAAACCCTGTTCCAGCACCGATTTCTGCCCTTCGGGCGAGAGGGCGTATGATATGAAGGAGCTGACTGTCTGCTCCTTGGCAGCGTCATAGTAGTAGTACAGCGGGCGCACTATCGGATAGGAGCCGTCGGCCGCTGTCTCCACCGAGGGCACCGCGTAGTGCTTACCTCCGTCGTAGGATACCGCCAAAGGCTTCACATACCGGTTGAGATAAGCCAGGCCGATGTAGCCGATGGCCCCCTTGGTCTGCTTGACGGACTGGATGATGGCCCCGGTCGCGGGCATCGAGAGGATGCTGCTCATGTAGTTCTTGTTGTCCAGAACGCTCTCCTTGAAGAACTCGTAGGTGCCGGAGGATGTCTCGCGGGAGTAGACCACTATCTTGCGGTCCTCACCGCCCACCTCTTTCCAGTTGGTGATCTTGCCGCGGAAGATGTCCTCGAGCTGCTCGCGGGTGAGCTGAGTGACGGGGTTCGAGGGATTGACCACCACCGCTAAGGCGTCGTAGGCCACGATGACTTCCCGGGCCTCCAGACCGGCCTCGGCAAACTTCATTTTCTCCCCGAACTTGATGCGCCTCGAAGCCATCGCGATGTCTGTCGTGTTCTCCATCAGAGCCGCTATGCCGACTCCCGAGCCGCCGCCGGTGACGATGACCTCCCCCTCGGGATGCTCCTCGAGGTAGTCTTCAGCAAGTTCCTGTGTAAGCGGGAGAAGTGTGTCGCTGCCCTTGACCCGCTGGGCCTGAGCCGACCCGGCAGCGAGCATTGCGACAAATACGGAAATAAGAATCTTTTTACGGTTCATCTCTGTATTTTCCGCCGGGATTTGTCCCGACAGGCCGCAAAGATATCAGCCTCCTCCGAGTCCGCAAGACCCGGACCTCAGGTTTCACCTTTCTGTAACGGTATTTTAACGGCTTTGTAACAATTGCAGTTCAGAGGTTCTGCCTGATAATCGGAAGAATCTGAAGATCCGCGGGCAACCAGTCAACAGACTCCAGAGCTTCGGCCGGAAGCCAGCGGGCAGACTCATGCTCCTTAAGCACCAGAGTCCCGGACACCACACTGCACAGGTAGCAGTGCATCGTCAGGTGAAATGCCGGATAGTCGTACTCCACCGTACAGAGCAGCTTCCCGATATTGATCTCAGTGTCCAGTTCCTCCCGGATCTCCCTGCGCAGAGCCTCCTCACGGCTCTCCCCGGCCTCCATCTTGCCGCCCGGGAACTCCCATTTGTCCTTGAACTCCCCGTAGCCGCGCTGAGTCGCCAGGATGCGGCCACCGTCATGGATGACCGCCGCCACCACCTCTATCCTCCGCTTATTTTCCATTGTCCCCGGCACCGCCCAACATCGTATAGACCTGAACTCCTGCAGCTAAGAACGCTCCGACACCGTAGACCTCGGTCATCTCGCGGGTCACCTTCTTGGGATCCGCGCCGATGGGCTGCACCCAGCCGAGCTTGCCGCCCGGCTCCACTGCATCGGTCAGGGCTTTCCAGCCTTTGAGAATCACCGGGGTGAAAGTCGCCGCATCGAGAAGTCCGGCGTTTACCCCGTAGGCCAGGCCGTAGACGATAAAGCCGGTCGCGCTGGTCTCGGGCGAGGGATATGACGCCGGATCCAGCAGGCTCGCGTGCCAGTAGCCGTCAGGACTCTGAAGCCCGGCCAGACGCGAGGCCAGGTCCACAAAAAGGTCCTCATAGAAGTCCCTGTAAGCATTCGTCTCCGGGAGAATCTGCAGCAGCTCCGCCAGGCCGCCTAATACCCAGCCGTTGCCGCGGCCCCAGAATACCTTCTCGCCGTTGGCCTCCCGGTCATCGAAATACCGCCAGTCGCGGTAGAAGAGCCGGGCCTCCTTGTCGTACAGATATTCATAGGTAGCCTTGTACTCGCGGTCCATGAACTCGAGGAACTCCGGTCTTCCGGTCAGGACATACATCCTCGCATACACCGGAGGAGCCATGAACAGCGCGTCGCACCAGGACCAGCGCTCGAGAGTCGCCCCATCCGTATAGTCCAGTTCGAGAGTGCTGCACGAGGGATACCTGAGCACGAACTCCGTCCGCGCCAGTGTCGGCAGCAGCATATTGCGTTCACGGTATTTCTCATACATCGTCAGCCACGCCTGCGACACCGCAATGTCGTCCGCATGGTACATCATCTTCCCCGTCTGCCAGCTGTTCCTCCGCCCTATCCTCCTTATCCACTGATAGTAGCTGTCATCACCGTCCTCCCTCTCAGCCACCTCGGCCCAGTCCAGCATCCCCACATACAGCGCCGCCTGCGTCCAGGCCAGATCGCCGTGCTCCCCCTCATCTATCAGATGATTCGCCCTCTCCCAGTCAGCCACAAGCCTTAGCATAGATTTTACCTCCTGAGCCTCAGGAGCCTGCGCCCCAGCCCCCACTGTCACCAGCGCCATCAGCGCCATTATCGTCACGATGTGTTTTTTCATATAACGGTTCCTTTAAAATGCGGGGCAAACTTAGTGTTTTCGGGGGATAACTCCAAATTCCTCCAGCCTGTCGTGTTGTCAGCATCATTTATCTACCAAGCAGCCACTCAGTAGCAGGAATAACATTTATTGTACAGCCCTCCTCCTCAATTGTCTCCTGCTCCTCAAATGTTACAAGCGTAAGATTGCCGCACTTAAGTTTCTTTGCAGCATTCTTCAATCCTCTTATCTCCCTATTGCGTGTCCTTTCAGTCGAGATGTCATATGACACCTGTATCAACTCCTGCACATTGCCGTCCCTGGCAATGACAAAATCAACTTGCGAGGATGCCTCCTTATAGTAGAAAACATCACAGAAGAGAGGTTTATAGCGTCTCATCAGCTCTATACACACTATGTTCTCCAGTTTCCATCCGAGATTTTCCAATGAGAAGCTATCTTCACGTTCTGTTACAAATGCGGTATCCACAACATATACTTTCTCGTTTCTTACGCGATCCTTGCTTTTATATGAGAATCGATTGACTCCCACCAATAAGAAAGCCTCCTTAAGGTATGAATAATAGTTTTCCGCCGTATGGTTCGACACCCCGAACAATTCTCCTACAGTCTTTGCTACAAATTCCTGACAATAATTATCGGCAAGATATGCCGCTATTCTTCGCAATGCCTCCACATTGCGGACCTTGAAACGTCCGGCCACATCGTTCTTAATGATTGCATCCAGCAATCCGCCAATGTAACCTCTACGATTACCCTCATTGAATAATTCGGGGAATCCGCCTTGTTGAAAATATTCATGCAGGGCACGTTTGCGGAGTCCCTTTGCTTTTGTCGACACCGAAGCCGCATCAACCTTCTTCATCTCACAGTACTCCGAAAATGAAAAAGGATACAGTTCTACCTTATTGTTTCTTCCCGTCAGATGTGTACTCAATTCCTTACTGAGTAATTTAGAGTTAGACCCCGTAATGAACAGGTGTATTTTTTGACGAAGCAATCTATTGACAAACAATGGCCAACCATCTATATTCTGTACTTCATCAAGGAATAGACATTTAAATTCACCATATATCATATACAATGCTTCGAGCAAACGGTCCAAATCGCTTGCTTCCATATCCTTCATTCGGTCATCATCAAAGTTCACATAAGCAAATTCCGCCCCACTCTGTTTGAGGAACATCTCACACAGAGTGGATTTGCCGCATCGCCTGACACCTATCACCACCTGAGCTCTATAACTTTTCAAATCAAGCCGTGACTCTTCATGACGGGAGCATAACTCAGAGCAATCATTGGACAACAACTCCTCACGCTGATCTGCTACTACTGATAATAATGCCTGCGTATTCATAGTTTGCCATTCATTAGATTTTAATGCAAAGATAAGTATATTTCCATAAGATTGCAATTTTCGCCAAAACTATTTCCATATACAACACATCTATGCTATTCTTATTTCCATATTTACCATTTTGCACATTCAAAATATTCCATCAATAAAGGAGGTCGGTGTAGCTGTCGATGTAGATGGGGGTGCCGAGGATGAAGTTGAATGAGCCCGACGGGAGTTTGGTGCCGTCTATGAGGTCATAGCCAACGGCTCTTTGTACGATTTCGGCGGGGGTAACTGATGGTTCTGGAGCGGATGTTTCTTTTATGGAGTAGACAAGGTACTTATCCTGCGGAGTGGAGGTGGAGGACTGGGGGTCGAATGGATAGGATATGGAGTGCAAGGCATTGCGGTCCATGATTTTTGGGGCGCCTGTTATGTCGTACCACGTGTACTGGTCTGTGTGGTTGATATCGTACAGCAGGAGCTTGCTTGCGTGGAGGGTCTGGTCGGTGGGGCATATCGCTCCGGGACGGTGGTTGGGGCCGTCCTGCAGGCGGACATTGTAGAGGCGGTGCTGCCGGATCCATTCGAGGTGGCGGCTGCTCCGGTAACAGCCGATAAGGAGGATTTCCCGGTAGGCGCGGGAGAGTATACGGCTTATCTGCTCCATGTAGCCGTTGTGGTCTGATGTGAGGTCAAAGGGCTCGACCTGAAGGCGGAGGTTGTATTTTCCGGCTGTCTTGTCAAAGATGTAGTCGTCCAGCGGCTTGTTGAATTTCTGTGAGAAGGGGTACAGCAGGAGCAGCTTGGGGATTGCGGGGAAGGTGACGGCTTTGTCCGGATCGGGGCCTTTCTCATATTTCCGGCCGTAGGCGAAAAGCTGGTACATGTCCTTGATCTCAATCAGGTAGTTGCTGTCGGGCTTTTCCTGGTTGAGGTTTTTCCATTTGGTGTCGATGATGATGCTCTGGTATGTCCTGAAGGGGTCGGTCCGGACTCCGGCTTCGATGAAGATGTCGGGCCGCAGCTGGAAGCGTCTGCCGGAGCCCTGTCTGTCCACAAGGTAATGGGCAGTGTGCTGGGTGTGGACTTTGAACTCGTCCGCCCGGGTGCGGAAGTAGTCTTTGAAGAGTTTGGCGACAAAGCTTTCGAAGAGTTTTTCCGCTGGGAACAGCAGGGCCTGGTTGATGCAGTTGCCACTGAAAGTGGTGAATCCTCTGCCGAGGAGGATGGTTTCGCTCCAGCGGATGATTCGGGTGTACTTGTCCATCATCCTGTCTGCGTAGAGGGACCTGTGCAGGTCACCGTGGATGTCGCTGGAGGCGGGTATGTCCGAGAGCAGGTCAAGCAGCATATTGATGCGGGCCGAATTTCTGGTTGAGGTGGTGATGCTCTGGAGCCTTTTCAAGGTGCTTACTATGATTTTGTTCTGGGGAATCTGCTCGTCGTAGATATGGTGACGGACGTAGAACCGGGACTGGTCGATGCTGTTTCTGCGGATGTGCTCGCTGACCAGCAGGCGGCCTTTGAGGTAACGTTTGTTGCCTTCGGTCAGGATGTAGCTTTTCCCGAGGCCGGTCTGATAAATCTGCTCCGCTTCGTTGAGGTAGTTGCTGATGTAGACTTCGAGTATGGGGAAGTTCTTCCGGGTCAGCAGGCCGGTGTCCTGAAATGTGACGGCGTCGATGCCGCGGAGGGCCGAGAGCATCTTCAGGAAGATGTGGCGGCAGGTGTTCCGGTCGGTCTCTTCCTGGCCGGAGTGGCGGTAGATTTTCGGCAGGATTTCTATTATGGTCCCGTCGGTTGTCTGGACGGTGCCGACATAGTTGCAGGCCTGTATCCTGCGCTTGCCGCCGCGGATGGTCTTTTTGAAGACTTTGTCGATGTCGGGGAAGGTGCGGCTGTCCGAATGGCTGAATGCCCATAGGTTCTCAAACGACTTCCGGGACAATTCCTGACCGCCGTCTGCGAAGAATCCGTCTCCACGTTCTTCTATGGAGCCGTATTCTGAAATGACTATGAGCTTTTCTGCCATCGGATATTCTATGCGGTGATGTGGTCTATGAATGCGGATGCCGATTCATTGCTCATGGAGGCGCTTTCTATACCCTCTGTGTTCAGGATGTAGAAACTGGTTTCCTCGCTGTCAGAGTCGTATCTACTGAATGCTGCTGTTGCGTCACCATCCTCGATATAGAAAGAGTGTTCATCAGGGATGCGGTCCTTTTCTCCAAGGACGAAACGTATCTTCTCCACATCGTTGTAGAAGTACTCCTGCAGGAGAGGGATGATTTTATTTGCCAGTGCTTTGAGTATCCGAATGCTCTCGTCTGCGGCAGAGGCTTCTATGTCGTAGAAGTAGGAATGGCCTATCTGGCGGTCCTGGCCAAGGAGGGCACGGATTCTGCCATTTATCGCTTGAAGAACGGTTTTGGCTTTCTCATTCCTCAACACATCGTAGTCCGGCAGATATTCCTTGAACTGGAAGCGGCGGCGGAGTGCGGTGTCCAGTATCTGGATGCTGCGGTCGGCGGTGTTCATGGTGCCGAGTAGGCGGAGGTTGGCAGGGACTCCGAAAAGCTCCTGAGTGTACGGCAGCCTGACTATCATTTCGTTTTGGGCTCCCAGTCTCTTGTTCTCTTCTATCAGGGATATCAGGTCTCCGAATACTGCCGATATGTTTGCGCGGTTGATCTCGTCTATGCAGAACAGAAACTGCCTGGATGTGTCCCCAGCTATTGCTGCGAATTTGGCGTTCCTACTTTCTTTGGTGTCGGAGCAACATTCTGCCAAGGAACTGTAGCCGGTTAAAACAGCAGCCCTCTCACATGCATTGTAAAACACACCTTTTTCGTAACTGTATTCTATATTGCCATCTTCTTTAGTCTTGGCTTTCAGACCGATGATGAACTCCTCGTAGCTGTAGGACTGGTGGAAGGTGATGACGGAACGGTTACCCTCTGGATATCCGGCAAATATTTTCTGCATTTCATAGGTTTTGCCTGTGCCCGGAGGGCCGTAGAGGATGGTTTGGACAGTCTCTTCTTTTTTAACGAAATCAACACTTGATTTATCTAAATGAGAGATTACATTCTCTCCATTAAGATCTATTGTATTGTATGAATATTTTTCAAATACTATAAGTTCCTTTGTATCAACATCGAAAAGGTATTTGCCATTTTTCAGAGGCTGATCAGCTACATTTATTTTGTAAAAATCAGTGGTATCTGGAGAATCAGATCGTTTTAGTTTTGGCGCATCAAAACTTATAGTCATTTTATTGATATTATCCCCATTCTGCACACTGATGGAGTAACCATCAGTTTTAGACCCATATTCTGATAACCTTTCAATATTCCCAATCGTGGCTCCATTGCCAGTCACAAAGATAGTAATGCGATTATGTTTTACGACTCTTATTGTGAAAATAGATTGCTCATCTCCTTCTATCTTCGTTAATAAAACATCATCCCCTTCACACACATCATAATCTCGATATATTGGCCCCATTTGGTTGACACGGAACTCATTTCCCTCTGCTGATTTTAAATAATAAGACTTGTCACTAATTAAATCATTTACTTTTACTTCTTGTCCAGGAGGGAATAGATGCGACAAATCAACATCTTTACTAATAAGAAGATAAGTTTCGTGCGTATTTCCTTTACCTAATTCGGTATTGTTAGGACGATGGATGTATTGGTATATTTTTGTCATAGGAGATGTTGTTTAATTACATTGGCTATTCCTTCTGCCATCAGAACGGGAACAGCATTGCCAATTTGCATATAAGTCTTTAAATATGCTCCAAGAAAGAGATAATCATCTGGGAATGACTGGCAACGAGCGGCCTCTCGTGGCGTGATAGCTCTTATTTGGAAAGGATGAATATGAGAATGACAATCCATTCTTAAATGAGCAGTTATTGTTCTTGACGGCTTATCAGGTATAAGTTTATAATATTTATCTTTAAAACAGTGTAATCGATGTTTATATGGCATGATATCGGCGATTTTTGCATCTGTAGCATCATTCCCTGGCTCAAGTAGCCGATATATATCATAATTAATATCATTTAAGTAACGAGCCTTATGGTTAAAAACAAACGGTATTCTCCGACCATTGTTTATTAACCTAAGGTACGGGCTATCATCACCACTAAAATGATTAACATCTATTTTTTTGCCCGAAGTATCTGAATCAACTTCATTTTGATTCTTGATACGAGGTGCTCTTAATGGAGCAATATAATCAAGAGCATCTTTCAAGACAAAGGACTTACTGTCAATATTTCTAAAAGATATTTCTTTGAATATGTCGTCAGGAGTAATATTTTGGTTTTCAATTATATCGTTTCTTATTGCAATAAAAATAAGTCTTTCACGAGCCTGAGCAACTGAAAAATCGTAGGAGTTCAGAAGTTTGTATGAGACCCTATATGAATATTCTTGTCCATTTTTTATCCCAGAAATAGATTCATAATCTTCAACAACTTGGTTTGCAACGGATAACATCCCATGGACATTTTCCATAACAACGAATTTTGGAAGAATTTTTTTTATCGCACGAATATAGTATTTGTACAGTTCATTTCGGGGATCATCTATAATCCTTTGCTTGTTTGCAGAGCTAAACCCCTGACATGGAGGTCCGCCAACAACAACATCAATATCCTCTGTCACATAATCTTCTATGTGATCAACAATGCTACGGATGTCAGCATTAAGAATTTTTGATGCTGGAACTTCTGGATGATTATATCTGTATGTTTGGATACAAACTTCTTCAAAATCGTTGGCAAAAGACACTCTATATCCTGCTTTAACGAAGCCACAACTCAAACCTCCAGCTCCTGCAAAAAAATCAACTATCGTTGGCTTTCCAGAGCTGAATTCTTGAATTTGAAGTAAGTGTCTTTTGTAATTACTTAAATTGTCCAACAATTTTCCTATACCTTTAGAATGAGTAACAGCAAAGGCGATGCATCTCCGGAATCGATGTGATAGGTCTGTTCCAACATTTTTCTCAAAAAAATCTACATTATGGAGTTTATCAATAACACCCATTTGCTTCATTTCTTTGAGCATTTCCGTACTATATATCGTAATATCTGGTATTGTTAGGGCATTCTTTTCTGCATAGCACTCTACGAGTCGCACATATACGGATACCAATTCAGCAAATTGATTTCTGAACTTCTTATCTTCCAACTTTGAAGGTTCAAATATCATCGAACAAGATCTTTAAGATTGGACCTGATGGATTTAGCAAGTGCTTCGGCAAACAATACTGGTACAGCATTCCCTATTTGCTTATACTTTTCACCCCTTGACCCCTCAAATACAAAATCGTCTGGGAAGGACTGAATTCTTGCCGCCTCTCTTACCGTAAATGTTCTAGCTTGGGCTAAATCAGGATGAATAAACTGAAAACCATCTTTGTAAATATGCGCAAGTATAGTCTTACTTGGTAAATCCCACCACTGAACGACATAACTATTGTCAAACACGCGAGCATGTTCATGCTCTAAATCTGGTCTCTTTCTTCTCATTTCACCAAACGACCAATGATTGGAAATCATAACCCTAAACCTTTCCCGGTCTAAATCATTATGTTTCCTACATATGTGATCCATGAGAGGGTGAATTCCTTGAGTACCTATTCTTTTCAAAAAAGCATTATTGCAAGGGTAGTAGAATTCATTAGTAGAGGCATCTTGTCCAGGCTCTACAGAGGGTAAATCTCCTATTGCGTCTTTTACATCTACATATCTTAATAGCTTTCCTCTGTTCTCCTCTGGCATTTCAGGATCATAGTGAGTTTTCTTAACGGCTGAATATAAATCTATTGGATCTTTATCTACCATATCTCGTCTGACACCCATAATAATAACTCTCTTTCTAAGTTGCGGGACACCATAATTGGCAGAATTATGGATGAGTATTTTAGGGTCATCAATAACTTTATAGTTTTCACCTAATGCCTTAATTATTTGTGGAAATATAGGATGTCCATTAACCCTTGCCGTAAGGATTCCCGTAACATTCTCAAAAACGAAAAATTTTGGATTAAAGTAGTTGAGAATTTTAACATAACTTTCGAAAAGGAAATTTCTTGGATCACTAGCCATACCTTTTCCGTCACGAACTCTACCAGCCGTTGAATATGCCTGACAAGGTGGACCTCCTATTATAATGTCTACTGGCCTTCCTTTTACTGCTCCATCTAATCTGGTTATAATATCTTCAGAAGTAATGTCATGCTCTATAACATCATCCATCGGATTTTTATAACCATAATATCTCATCCTTGTTCTAAGTGTTTCGCAAGCAAAATGGTTAATTTCGACATGGGCAAGTGCCTCAAATCCCATTCTATAAAACCCCTCACTTAACCCTCCGCAACCTGCGAAAAGATCTATGAATGTATATTTCTCTGCCTTTTTAGCCATCGGTCCTTTTGTCGCATTATAGTTATCAATTTTGCAAAAATAGTGATTTTCTGCTTACTTCCGATTAAAAACCGCACAGTCACCACACAGAATCATAGCATATCTATAAATCAACAACTTATACGCACAGCATTTCGTTGTTCTCTCAAAATTTTTGCAAAATTCCGAGTCACGGAGCTAGTGAGGTCAAAAATTCTCCGTATGGCTTTTGGCCTATACGATATCATAAATCATCAATCCCACAGAGAAGAACTCCTTTCATTATGTGAGAGACACAAAGATACAATCGAGTTGAGAATCACTTGGGATGATGAATTTAGGAAAAATCGCTCAGTCACGCTTTCTGTTCCATTTTAACAAGTAACATATCGCCCGAATCGTCCCGTACATAACAATCTTTTATCATTGCTGCAGTGATTACGAGCTTTGGAAGCGAAACTGCCTTTCCTTATTATGATTTTACAACGATGCGCCAATAAGCACCATAGTCTGCCCCTTCTCGGACAAGTAATCCTTTAGATTTGCATTTACGTTTGCAGACACCTCGCTGTCCGTCCCAACCGCTCATAGCATACGCATAGTTTTCGGTGGAATCCATACCATATTTCGATAGTAAAACAAAGTTTGCCCTATGCTCTATCGAAATAGACCAGCAACTCTATCTGAAATACCATCGATGTAAAGCCAATGTAACAAAACAAGGGCAGGTATTGCATCTTGCCCTCACTAAAAACTTACTTGAAACATAACTAATCCTCATTCGGATGTTTCCTATCAACGTTATCTGGAATAAGAAATACAGCTGTGGGGACCTTCATGAGTTTCAATGTCTTAACACATCTAAGAAGACTTATGCGAGAAAAAATCGGCAAAGCATCGGATTTCATTTCCCTTGTTTTATTTGTAATAATTCCATATGTTACTTGATATTGATCTTTGTCAATTTTTTCTTCCAAAGAAGGGTTGTGCCCCACTAATTCTTTCAATTTATTTTTTGCTTCCGCGTTTTGACGTAAAAGTATCACGGAATTAACGCCTTGACTAAATAAGTGGCTTAAGTATGCAGAACGAGTTGATATTTTGTTGTGTATTAGCTCTGCAGTATTGTCTTTAACAGCAATTAAATCACACGGTTCTACTGTGCGTTGTCCTTGAGGGGCAATTGAGCTTTTATCAAGGCAACGAATGTTTTCTGGAGAACGCCCTTCTACATATTTGTTATACTCATCTTCTCTTTTTTGATTACATGCACATAGTATATCATGATCATCAACAAATATGGGGTCTAATTCCGTTTTGAGTCGCACTATAAAGTTTGTATTAATCTCATACCAATTGCCTTCACAAAGATGATACGTCTTATCACCATGTTTACAGTCGAACAACAAGGACTTATAAATCGAAAAGGTTTGTAGTAAGTTCTCATTCTCGTCTAATATGCAGAGCGTGTGTTTGCCAAATAATGAAACATTATCAATATCCACATGGCACTCGTCAAGATATTCTCTATAATTTGAGATATCCACTTCTTCATATTCTTTAGAATGTTTGGTTGCCACACTATATTTTACCCTGAAATTCGTTGAATAGTCAACGATTTCTGGAATTCCTAATGTAAGACCTGAGGATTCCTCTTGAAAAGCAGTCAAAAGTTGTTCTTTGAGGGAACTTATCAAATCAGGATCTTTTATGGGAGTAATATTATGTAAATCAGGAAAAGCCACTTCATAGTCTCGCCGTGTATAAATTTCAAGCAAGCGGGAACACAATTTCGTTAATTCACTAGCCTCACACGCCGTGGTAAATCTAAAACTGCTTGAGCCTGTTACATTTCGTAATAAATTCTTATATTCCTCTTTTACAGCCCCAGTCAATCGTTTAACAATTGACTCATCAGTGTTAAAATCAAAATATGTCAAACTGGAAGCACTTGGAATTTGAATGCGCTGTCTTTTAGCCGTCTCGGGCATCAATAAATCCGTTGATTTGATTTTTTCCGGATCTAACGCATTCAAGGTCGTTCTAAGTCCGAAATCGTATTCGTAAGAATTCTCTTTCAGATTATGATAACTTGGTCCAAATGTTACAGCAAACCACCTATCTTTAACAGGGGAAAAAACTATTGCACTTACTGATGTTTGCCGTAAGTTTTGGTTTATTCCCCAATACTCTTTCCACCAAGGTGATTTTATCTGATTTTGCCCATAATACATTATTCCGCCTGCGGGAATATTGGTATTAGCCTCATTTAGAGGGGTTAAATTATGTCCCTCCTTTAATGAGTTCTGTGCATCGAATCCTTTTTCAAAAGATAAACAGAGAAATTTCTACTCTTTGCCATATGTTATATGGGTTTAATATCATTCAACAACCTTATCACCTTGTGAATCTCAGAATATGCCTTCAAATCCTCCGGCGACTCCTGGCAAAGTTGGTACAGTTTTTCGGAATTTGACATCGCCCGTTCCAAATCGCCATTCTCTGTCAAGTACTTATAGAGATTAGTACGTATGAAATAGCGTTTAGTCTTTTCATACCCCGGCATATACTTTTGCAATTCTGGGAGCAGTTGTTCGTAACTCTCATATCGCCTGTAAACGACAGTAGGCAGGAAATGAAGCAAGAACCAAAATTCTGTGCAGGGATTCGTTTCTACAAACATCACTCTCCCGGCATATTTCTTTGCATGGTACTTTTTCTTTGCCTGTTGATATAACTGCATTTCAGAAGGATACTGAAACAGTCTGTCCATATCAAACAAGCATACGACATAATCATATTGTCTGTTCAGATAGGATTCGACCAGTTTCAGAATATGATTGACGTCGCTGTGCTGAGGGAAATCCGGTGCGACCTTGAAGGGGTAGCGGCACGCGATCCTCAAGGAGTCAAAATAGAACCATTCTGTATCCCCTTCGCCTATGATTGCGATACTTTTTGTTACTGTCCTTCCCATGTCATTGGTCATTTAAGTTGATATATTGACTGCCAAGGAACGGCAACTTTACTAATTTTCCTTGTTTGTAGGCATTGTAGGGGGAAAGATTTTTATGCAGTCCCAAAGATGATAGGCGGACTATTTGGGTCTCGCCAAGTTCGTTTTTGTCAGTAAACCATATCGTGTCACGGCGAATGAAATCTTCGTTAAGCAGATTGATGTCATGCGTTGTCAGGAGCATTTGGGACGGCCTGTAGCTGTTCGCTAAAAATACTTTTAGGAAATAAGCCAGCAGTTCGTAATGGATGCTTGTTTCCACTTCATCAATAAGGACAAACCGATCAGTCTTTAACAAGAAATTCAGAATCACCGCCATTCCCAGAAATCTCATTGTGCCATTGGATTCGTATTTTTCAGACAAATCATATACTCTATCGCCGGCCTTATGCTTGAAAGTCAGTTCCGCATTTGTGATTTTGCCTCTTCTTAGCATTTCTGCTTTTGCTTCTTTATCGATAGGCGCATCCTGAATGAGTTGTTCCAATTCAGGAGTTATCAACTCTTCTTCTTCGTGCAGCACCACATCTTCTATGTTGAAGTCGGATGCTATCAGGAAGTTTAAAATGAATTTCTTCAAATCGCCAGTTTCGTCTTTGTCCAGTCGCGCCTTGACATACCTCGAAAGCAGCATGCCAGGAGCCAATATGTCTTTTATATGCTTGGCAAAGTAATCGTAAACGTCATTCAGTTTTGTCCGTTCCACATTACTTTTGCCGAATGCGGCAAGTACGCTGCAATTATTGATTGTATTTCCGGAAATTACTTCTTGGCTCTTCCGTGACATTTTCAGATTTGAGCCAAAGTCTATGATGGTGGAATCTGTCGCTGCATCATAACTGCGGTTATATAGTCTGGTAGGGCGAACGGAATCATAAACAATCAATGTCTCGGAATAAATATGTTTTGCATCCAATTCAAAACTGAGGACATACTTCGATTGGCCGATATAGAATACCATCGACATCCTGGTTGTTTCATTCCTGGAAGTATCGTCCAACATGAAAGGAACAACTCCGGTTTTCTCATTTCGGTCTTTAGGCATTCTTAGAACCAACATTCTGAAGAACTCGATGGCATTTAACACATTTGTTTTACCGGAAGCATTGGCTCCATATATGATTCCAACTTTCAGCAGCCTGACCCCTTCTTTAACCTCGTACGAATATTCATCAGACATAAAAGTGTCTGACGTAGGTTCAAAACTGATTTTTTGAGCCGATTTAATGGAGAAAAAGTTTTCGACCGAGAAGTTCGCTATCATATTTATTGTTTTTTACATTGTTTAACTGCAAAGATACAAACAAAACAGCTACCGCAAAATATAATTTAAAATATTGTAATAAAATTACGAATATACCAATTAAAACACAAATTTCAAGCATTATATGTTGTAGAAGTCATATTGGTGTGACCTTCCCTGAATTCGGTTGTCACTTTTAGAGCGGTTAAACTAATATACTTTACATATTCACTGACTGGGTTTACAGTCGGTGTTTTTTATCTCTAAAAGTCTTTACAGAATCACTGTTTTCATTTACAGTGTGTGCCTCTGACCGGCCGGGTGTGTGTTCAGGTGCCGCGGCCGTACCGCCGACAGTCTGTAACTGACCATATGGGATATACGGCCATAGAACAAGCTGTTACGTGGTTATGCGGATAACAGACCGAACAGTGCTCCGGGACACGTATTTCTTTAAATGCGATCAGGAAGTGCTGTGGCAGGGGTTGTCAGTAGTCAGCACATTATCTCCAGGACGAGTCTGTTATCCAATGATCCGTGCATTACGTTGTCAGATAGCGATGTATGAGGAAAGCAGGATAACAGACAAGCGGCGACACTCCTCAGTCTGTAAATCTCAAATTTTACGCAAGACTCTATTAAACAGTAAAATACAAAAAAGTAAGACATAACAGACTGCGCTGTATGCACCCCACCCTACGCTACGCAAAGGGATTCCAAGTGCTGTCTCTAAAGTTCAGCCACCATCCTCATCGCCCGCGACGGCAGCACCCTCTCGCAAAACCCACAGAACCTCTCAACTGCCGCCAGATAACCCTCAGCCGTCAGCCCCGGCCTGGAAGGCCATACGCCGCAGCAGGGGTCTATGAATGACCCGTCGGGAGCGACGAAGTCCTCAAGCATCATTTCATGGACAAACTGGTGGAAGCCATTCTCTCCCTCGGAGAAATAGGACGGAAGAAGTCCGTCGGAGGCATCGCAGCGGAGTATGCCGAGAAGTTCCCGGTCGGCATCCCTGTCGCCCCGCATGGCTTTGAGCAGAGCTGCGAGAAAGCGGTCAATCCTGTTATGGCACTCCCACTCCAGATAGCCGGACATGCCGGCCGGCAGGATGATAAGATTGCCTATGGTGTTGCTGAGCCTGGCCGACAAAAGGGCGCGGCTGTGATACCGCATATCCGGATCGAACTTCCGCAGTCCCTTGAAATATTCATCCAGGATATTGACCCCGAGAAGGTTCTGATAAAGAGTTATCTTTGTCGCTGCATATTTCCTGCGCTCTATGCTGTAGATATCGAGTCCCGGCCATCTGTCGCGGTAAGCCAGGCTGAGAACCGCCTGGACAAGAGGCGCACGGGACAAGTCCGGATCTCCATACTCCTGGAATTCTCTCAGAGCAGACAGGTCGAACTGTGACAATGCTGCCTGATTACCGCCCAAATGCTCCGCCGCAAACTTCTGCAGTAACCTCCGTGCATGTTCTCCGGAGATTTTCTCCCGTTTCTCCTTCTCCTCTGCCAGCCGCATTGCTTCCCGGAGCTCATATTCAGATGGTTCGTCCGCCCCTGTCTTTTTGAACTCACATTGTCCACTGACGTATTTCTGCCTGAAAATTTCTTTCAGAAGACGTCCGCAGCACTCTCCATTCCCCATTATCCACCGGGAGAAAATACAGCCTTCACAGACCGTATCCTCAATGCCGAGATACCGGAATTTGTCCACCTTCCGGACAAATCCGCTGATATCCTCATCATGAGCCAAATAGTGAATCCTCCGCCCGTAATCCGATGTGTCTGGGACATACGTCTCCACTCCAGTCCCTTCTCCAGGCAGCTGCCTTGTCGCCGCAGTCCATTCGGGATCCAGCGACAGCGGATTTATTCCTGCATTTATGTTCCTGTCCAGATTTCTGCGGGCAGCCGCAATCAGGCTCGAGCCGTTTATTCCGTGCGCCTCTACGTAACTGACAGCCATGTCGTATTCGTATGGAAACCAGATGGCGGAAGGCGGCACATGGAGAAGCAGCACCTGTACGACACTCCCCAGGCGATATACATCCATTACCCTGAAAAAACTGTCGCAATGAAAGACATACTCTTCCTTCTGGCGCACGGCATGAGCGGACGCTATCAAGAAACGGGTCTTATGCACAGGACGGAGCAAATGATGTGCGGCATTCAGGAAAATACCGGCTCTCAGGGTCCTTCCGGGCCGATAAGTCATCTCCGCATCCACCGGTTCATCGGTATCGCGGAAGAAAAAACTCAGTCCGTGCATCGTCCATGAGACTATCTTCTCTATCAGCAGCGCTGAGTCAACTTTAAGCCTGTAGGGCAGATAATCATTAAAAGCATCGCGGACTCCTCCGTCCAGACCGAAATAATGCATCTTGCCATCAATGCAGGCATGCAATGAGTCTCCTTCCATGTTCCATGCAAGTCCCTCAAAAATCGGAGGATACAGAATATCTCCGCTGACATGCGCCAGCCCGTACAAATACCTTGTCGGGGTAGTTTTTGTCTTGTTGACGGTAACTCCTATCGTGAAATACCCGTTGCGGATATCGTACACATCCCTGAACCATTCAGACAGGACCTCGCTGCCGTCCCTGCGCAACACATTGCGGAGCGCCCCACGCTCTGCCACGAAATACCCCTCCCCCAGTTCCTTGATGTACGTATAGCCGTTATCGTTTATCTTGTGTCCGTTCCCTCTGACGAGATACCACAGACCGTCACGACAGGCTGGTTGCACTATGCCTTTTATCTCTTTTTCGGATGATAACGGACTCAGAGTATAGTTCATGCTCCGCATGGCCGGGTCCAGATTGACAGCACAAAGCTGACGATAATATTCCTCCACTCCGTATTTTACGACATACGTTGCTTTGCATCCGTCCTCAGCTGTTTCGAAATCAAAGTAAATAGTCCCATACAAGGATTCGCTCATATCCTTGTAATCCACATGATTGAAACACAGCCGGACCGTCCCCGCATCCTCCACCAGCAACCGTCCGGAATCCGTATGACGCAGCATCATGAACTTCATACGTTCCACCGCAGCCACATCCATGCCGGCCGCCTGAATTCTTTTTATTTCTTCTAAGTTCTCCATAGTCATACATATTCTAATACAAGAACCCGACCATCCACAACGGCAGCCTTTTCCCATGAGGCGACTCAATGTCATCTGCAAGTATGTACGAGTCTTTCATGTCCGCTATCTGCGAAAAGGATTTGCCTTCCCCTCCTACCTCAAATGTCCATCTGCCGTCTACTCTAAAATCACCGTATGACTTACCGTATTCCACCGTGTGCCCATAACTTAACTGATTGACTGCAAAACATTCTCTTGCAGTCCCTATTTTCACCGGAGATGTCGCGAGGGTATACATCAGGTTAGGATTCTCCAGATAGATTTTGTCAGGTTTTTGCATTTTTTTGACGGAGACGAGGTCGCTGTACAGGAGGCTGATAACTTTTGCATCATTCAGATGCCTGAGATACTCCAGTACGGTATTACGTTGAAGCGCGGAAGCTGATGCCAGTTTGGATATATCGACCTCGAAAGGAACCTGTTGCGCCAAAATTCCCAACAGGGCCTTTATTTTTCTGCAATTAGCAGGTTCTACCCTCCGCTGCTGCGGGAGCTCCACATCGATAATATAGTTTAGCGACTGCTCCACCAGGGCATAGTAATCTATCGCATTGGTGAGATAATACGGATAGTACCCATACTTAAGATATTCATGGAAATGCTGAAGAGGGCGGCATACGGCATTGACTTCCGACGCAATCCGGGCTGAGTCTTCCAGTATCTCCGTCAGTGTATATGGCGGAAGTACAATGTTTTTATAAAATTGAAGATATTCCCGGAATGAAAGCCCCGGCATATCATATCCACGACATCTCCTGGACAGGTCTGCATCCCCGTCCATAAGTTTGAGCAAGGAAGATCCACTCATTATCAACTTAAGATCGTGATATACCTCAGCGACCTCTTTTACTTCCCTGCTCCAATGCTCATATTTGTGAACCTCATCCAGCACCAGCACCTTTCCGCCATGCTTATAAAAATCCTCCGCCACCTCAAGGATGGACTTCTGACTGAAGTACACCCAGTCCAGGGAGCAATACAGCACTTCTTCACTGCCCGGTTTGAAATTGCTCTTAATGTATTGCCTCAGCAAAGTTGATTTTCCCACTCCTCTTGAGCCTCTTATACACAACATAGGGGCAGACCAGTTCACAGAATTCATAAAATTTCTTACGATAACCATGCTCGTAGTCCGCAACATCGCATCCTGTCTTTCGAATAGTGAGTTCATTTCAGCGCCAGTGTTTAATACGTTGAGCAAATATAGTTCATTTTTGCTTTTTACAAAAAGCATTTCCAAAAATTCTCCAAAGTTTACTGCTCCGCCACCATCTTCCCATCGCCTCCATCCTCCTCCCCGCGGACCGGATACTCCAGAGCCCGCGAAGGCCCGTTCCCGACCTCCCGGTCAGCCAGATAGATGTGATAGAGTGTCTGTTCGAGGGATTCGAGGGTGCGTTGGCAGACGGAGGCGGGCTTTAGGCTGCACTCCCAGATGACTATGGTGTGCCAGCCGAGGCGGGCGAGGGCCTGATAGTCACGGCGGTCGCGCTCGCGGTTGCGCTCTATCTTCGTGCGCCAGAAGTCCACGTTGGTCTTGGGGAGGCGGAAGTACCGGCAGCCTTCGTGGCCGTGCCAGAAGCAGCCGTTGACGAAGATGCAGGTGCGGTACTTGCGCAGGACGATGTCGGGGTGGCCGGGCAGGCGCGGGTGGTTGAGCCGGTAGCGGAAGCCGCGGGAGTGCAGCCAGCGCCGGACGGTCATCTCGGGCTTGGTGTCTGCCGAACGGATGGCCGCCATGTTCTTATGCCGCTGCTGAGGGGACATCGTATCCATACAGCGCGAATTTAGTAAATTTTCGTAAATTTGAAGGACGAACCAAACAGTACTCCGGATGGCCAGACTCTCTACCCTCAGACCCGATCAGGGCATCCCCGCTCCCACCCTGCTAATGATGTCGGCAGTGGCGGGCCTGACCGTGGCCAACCTCTACTACAACCAGCCGCTGCTCGAGGACATCCGCACCGACTTAGCCTGCAGCGGCACCCTCGCCAACCTCATCACCGTGGTCACCCAGGCCGGTTACGCCCTCGGGCTCCTGCTCATCGTCCCCATGGCCGACATGTGGTCCAGGCGCAGGATAGTGCTGACCATCATGAGCATAGCCGCCCTCATGTCGGCAGCCATAGCCGTCTCGCACAGCATCTGGACCGTCCTTGCGGCCTCGCTCGGTCTCGGAGTCTGCTCGGTCATCCCCCAGATATTCATCCCGATAGCCGGCCAGTTCTCGGAGCCGGAGCACAAGTCCCGCAACATGGGCTACGTACTCTCGGGCCTGCTCACCGGCATCCTCGGTGCCCGGGTCATCAGCGGCTATGTAGGCCAATGGGCCGGATGGCGCACGATGTTCATAGCGGCAGCCGTTCTGATGCTGCTCTGCTTAGTCCTCACCCTGAGGATGCTGCCCCGTATGCCGGGTACTTTCAGCGGCACATACGGAAGCCTGATCAAAAGTGTCTGGAAAATATTCGCGACCCATCCCCGCATGCGTCTGTACGCTTTCCGCGGCGCCTGTACCTTTGGCAGCATGATGAGCATCTGGGCCTGCATGGCCTTTCACCTGGCCGGAGAGCCTTTCCACGCCGGCAGCCGCACCGTCGGTCTGCTCGGACTCTGCGGAGTGGTCGGCGCCATAGCGGCCAGCGGCATAGGCCGTTACGTCCCGCGCCTCGGTATCAGACGGATGACCGCCATCGGAGCCATCCTCCAGCTCGCGGCCTGGACAGCAGCAGCTACCCTCGGCCACACCTACACCGGCATCATCGCCGCCATCATCCTCCTCGAGCTCGGCGCCCAGTTCATGCAGCTGAGCAACCAGAGCGGCTGCCTGCAGGCCGTTCCCGACGCCTCGAACCGGGCCAACACCATCTTCATGACCTCCCTCTTCCTCGGCGGCAGTCTCGCGACCCTGCTCTCGGGCATCGGCTGGCGGTTCGCAGGCTGGACCGGCGTCTGCATCACCGGAGTCATATTCTCCGCAACAGCCCTCAGTACGGTCTTCTGCAAAAATCAGACATTGCCCAGATGCACATAACGGATCCCGCACTCCCGCGCAATCTCCTCCGCCATCCGCAGAGTCCCTATCGGCGTAGGCGGCACCTCCCGCATCCTGTACTGCGGAAAGAACCTCGAAAAATGCAGCGGCGCCCCGGCAAATCCGTTGTCCACCAACCAGCGGCACATCTCCCGCAGCATCCCCGGCTCATCGTTGATCCCCGGAATCAGCAGATTGGTAATCTCGAGCCACACCCCCGCATCCCGCATCTTCTCCAGGGTCCTCAGCACCGGAGCCAGCGAGGCCCGGCTCACCTTCCGGTAGATATCCTCGGAAAATGACTTCAGATCGATATTCGCCGCATCGAGATACGGCAGCAGGTCATCCAGCGGCCCCTCATTGACATATCCGGCCGAAACCAGGATATTCAGCAGCCCCGCCTCCCGGCACGTCCGGGCACAGTCCACGGTGTACTCCATCCAGGTCAGCGGCTCGGTATAGGTATAAGCGACTATCCGGCAGGAGGTCCTCCGGGCCAGTTCCGGCAGCATCCCGGGAACAATGAAACTGCTCTCCACCTCCTCGGGGCGCACCTGGGAAATGCTCCAGTTCTGGCAGTTGCGGCAGGAAAGGTTGCAGCCTGCGGCAGCGAGCGACAGGCACATCTCCCCCGGATGAAAATGCAGCAGCGGCTTCTTCTCGACGGGATCCACATGCAGGGCGCAGACCCGTCCGTAAGCCAGCGACACGAGCCTCCCGTCCCGGACCTCCCGGCTGCGGCAGAGCCCCCGGCGTCCCTCGGTCAGACGACAGCGGTGCGGGCAGAGCGTACATGTCACGCTCCCGTCAGCCCCGGCTTCACAGTACCGGGCCTCCACCCCACCTAAGCAGTCACTGCTCATCGAACACCTCCGCCTGATAAACGTACAAGTCCGCATCCTTCCACCCGTTCCAGCCGATTCCGGCCTTGTCCCGGGCACAGTGCCCTAAGAACTCCTCCTTGCTCCAGCCGGTCTCGTCCGCCACCTGCGGCAGGAAGGTCCCGCTGCGGCCGTCCTTGACCATCAGCACCCCGTCCCGCCCGAGCACTATCTCGTCCGGCGAGGATATCTGCCTCAACGGAGACAGTACCGATATCTCGATATGCACCTGTTCCAGTTCCTCCCTGGTCAGCGGCCGGAACCTGTCATCCTCAAATGCCGCTGCCCTGGCCATCTCCGCAACAGTCTTATACAACGGTCTGACGCCCACTATATTGCCGATACATCCGCGAAGCCGCCCATGCAGATGCAGGGTAACGAACGCCCCGCACTCCGCCTTGAGCGTCTGCGTCAGCTGAGTGTCGGACGGCAGCCAGTACTTGCCGTCAAAAGCCGTCTCAATACTCCGCCGGGCCGTCTCCAGCAGCACCTCCCGTTCCTCGGCAGTCAGGGAGAATCCCCCCGAGGCCCCGGTATTCTTTTCCGCACCTTCCTTATACACCACTGAAAACGCGTGATACCCCACCACCTCGCTCTTGTCCCCGTAGACCGCCGCATCACCGGAGTTGCGGTAATCCAGATGTCTGATTTCCAGTTCATCCCGTTCCTCCATCATCATCAGCAGAGCCGCAATGGGCAGCTGACCGCAGGCACTTGTCGCCAGATTCGGCACCTTCGCGCGGGCATTGTCCAGCAGAACATCCAGGAAGCGGTCCACCGACCCGGAAGCAATGGCCTCGCCCGTAGCCCCGTCCACCCTGCAGGCATCCTCATACGAGGGATAATGGGAAAAATCGCTGCTGATCACAAATAGGTTGTCCTCATTCATATAAGGTCCGAGCACCCGGGCAATCCTCCGCAGCCCCCCGCCGTCGACCGAGCCTATTATTATAGGTACAATGGAAGGAACCTCCCGCAGTCTCTCCTGCAGGAAGGGCAGCTGCACCTCCAGGCAGTGCTCCCGCACATGCGCATTGTGGAAATCCCGGAAAATGGAATCCGCCCCTATGAGCTCGAAGCCCGCCTCCGTATCCACCCTCAACCGCCCTATAGGGGTCTCATACCAGTCGCACTCCACATCCACGGAAGCGCCCCGGAAGGCCTCCCGATGACTGGGGCCGATGAGGAAGACACGCTCATACCTCTCCGTCGGGGCAATGGAAGCATACGCCTCCGCGGCCACCGCTCCCGAGAACACATACCCCGCATGGGGCACAATCACCGCCTGTACCCGTCCCTGAGGCCGGGCGGAAGCAGTGTCCAGAAAGCCGTCCACGACAGCCTTCAACGTATCCGCATCAGATGGATAAAACTGTCCGGCCACCGCCGGAGAATGAACCTTAGTCATAATCCCAAAACCGATTAAGCAAAACAATAACTTCAACATCGCACACAAATATACAAAAAAACGGCACCCGCCCGATCTGCACGATGCCGCAACAAGCCCCCCTTTCGGAGCGAAGCGACCAAGCCTCCCCCACGGGGAGGTTTGGAGGGGTAGATAAAGACAGGTACCTGCGGAGAAGCGGGCTTAGCCCGCTTCTCTGCTTGGTACCTCAAAAGAAAAGCCCCTTCGCGGGGCTTTTCTTTTGAGGTACCAAGCAGAATCGAACTGCTGTACACGGTTTTGCAGACCGTTGCCTAACCACTCGGCCATGGTACCATTACCGAATTGGGGTGCAAATATATGAACTATTTCTCACATTCCCAAATTATCCTGCATATTATCCCGCAAAGTTCCTCCAAAAACTGCCTGTCCACCTCATCGAACGTCCCTACCTCCGCGCTGTCTATATCCAGAACTCCGACGACATCCCGTCCCCGGACTATCAGCGGCACCACCACCTCCGACCTGGAAAGCGAACTGCAGGCTATGTGCCCGGGGAATTTCTCCACATCCTCCACCACGATACTCTTCCCGGACTTCCATGCCGAGCCGCATACTCCACGGCCATATCCTATTCTGGTGCAGGCCACCGGTCCCTGGAACGGCCCCAGCACCAGTTCCTTCCCGCCATCCGTCCCGACGGCATTCTTTACCAGATAGAACCCTACCCAGAAGAACCCGAAAGCCTCCTTAAGAGCCGCGGCCACATTGGCCAGATCGGCGGTCATGTCCGGCTCGCCCTCGATGAGAGAGCGTATCTGCGGCAGCAGTTCCCGATAGCATCCGGCCTTGTCTCCGGATGTATTGATTCTGATTTCGTGCATGTGTCAGATTGTGTTTATTCTACATAAAGCAAGAGTCCCTTGAGATAGTCGCCCTCCGGATGGTAGATGTTCACCGGATGGTCCGCCGGCTGAGTGAGCCTGCGGAGTATGCGCACCCCGCGCCCGGTCTGGGCCGCAGCCGAGAACACGGACAGCTCGAATGTCTTCCGGTCCACCGCCTGAGAGCAGCTGTAGGTGAATACGAGCCCGCCCGGAGCCACCTTGGAGATGGCAGCGGCATTGAGGCGGCGGTAAGCTCTGAGGGCATTGTCCAGGGCATCCCGGTGCTTTGCAAAGGCAGGAGGATCGACCACCATGAGGTCAAACTCTCCGGAGTGGACGTCCCTGAGATAATCCAGGGCGTCGACACACTCGGCACGATGCCGGACAGCCGCGTCCTCCGCACCTATATTCAGCTCGACATTGCGGCGGAGCATCTCCACAGCCACTGCAGAGGAGTCGACGGAGACCACGGACGCAGCTCCGCGGTTGAGAGCGTAGACCGAGAACCCGCCGGTATAGCAGAACAGATTGAGCACCCGCCGGCCCGCGGCGAAATCCCCTACCAGAGCCCTGTTGTCCCTCTGGTCCAGGAAGAAACCGGTTTTCTGACCGGCTGCCCAGTTGACATGGAAGCGGTGTCCGTTCTCCAGAACCTCAGTCTCGTCCGCCCCGTACGGTGCCGTGAGATATCCGTCCTGCAGGAGAAGACCGGCACGGTGAGGAGCCGTGCCCTCGCTTTTGTTGTACACGGCCCGGACAGTCCCGCCGCCGCACTCCACAAGAGCGGAGGCTATATCTTCTGCCGACAGATACATTCCGGCCGAATGAGCCTGCATAACAGCCACCTCGCCATAGACATCGACTATCAGCCCGGGGAGCGAGTCGCCCTCTCCGTGGACGAGACGGCAGCAGGTAGTCTGCGGAAGTGCGAGCCTGCGGCGCAGAGCCAGGGCACGGGAGAGTCTCTGAATCCAGAACCCGCGGGGCATCTTTCCGTCCCCGTCAGGCATGAACTCATCCGTAAAGCTCAGGACACGCACGGCGATGGAGCCTTTCTGCCAGTGTCCCACGGCCAGGAAACCGCCGTCATGGGCCGTTACCTCGACGGCCTCTCCCTCTCGCGGATCTCCCTCCACAGAGGCTACAGCACCTGAAAATATCCAGGGGTGAAAACGGCGCAGGGAATCCTCCCGGCCTTTCCGGAGCACTACCCTGCCCATATCAATTTTCCGATTTGAGTTTGAGATACATCTCGCGGCAGACCCATGCGTCTATGGCCGCATACTTGAGCTGGGCGCCCGAGAGCTGCGGAGCCTCCCAGTTGGAGAGCTGCTGGGTCTTGGACACCTTCTTGCCCAGGATGATGGCGGACATCTTCCGGACACTCTTGTCGGTGATGCCGTATTCTCCCACCATGACCTGGAGGTCGACGAACCCGCGGGGGGTGAACTTGCGGTAGTACATCAGCCCGCGCACATCATCCTTTACCGCCGCCCCTATTTTCAGGATATTGCCGTCCGAAAGCAGAGAGGCCAGAGGGGCCGGAAGCCCGAGCATATTGAGGCGGAAGATATAGGCTTTCTCTCCCCCCGAAAGCTGCAGCAGCGCCACGTGATGGCGGGGCGAACCGGAGGAGAAACTGGGCTTGGTCTCAGTGTCAAAGCCTATTACGGTCTGGCTTCTGAGATAGTCTATGGCCTCGGCAAAGTCCTCGTCCACGTCCGAGACGACGACGATAGGGCCGTTGAAGTCTATATGGTCCAGTTGTGTAAGTTCTTCTGTAGATATACTTTCCGGATATTGCATATTCTAGTATAGTGCGTTTCTGATCAATGTGAATGTCTCGTGGTTATATTCTATCTCACGGAGTTCCGCCGCATCGATATAACGGGGAGCGAAGGGCACCGCCTTGGTAGTGATGTCCTCTGTCCCGCTTACGCGGCCATAGAGGAAGCTCTCCCGGAAAAATCCGGAGGCATCCAGCGAGTCGGCCGGCACCGAGGAGGAAGGCAGGGTGATGAAGGGAGAGAGTGTGGACTTCGTCCCGCGCAGCGCCAGGTTGCCGTCCTCCCGGAGGATACGGTAAGCCTCGTTCACCGCGCACTCCGCGGGGTCTATGAAGCGGAAGTCGGGGGAAATGCTGCCGCGGTAGAGGTAGATTCCGCCCCTTCTGTAATTGTAGAGCTCCACCATTACCTGGTCCATGAAACCCCGGAGCCGGTCATAACCGCAGTCCGCAAGTATAATGGAGGAGATAGGTATCCTGCTTCCGCTGCGGCGGTGGCGCTCCACCATGGATACCAGATGATAGCGGACATAGTTCTCCACCGAATTGAGCTGGACGCCGGATATGTTCCTGCCTCCGGCAGGGAAGAGAAGGGCATTGCCCCTGGTATCGAAGCCGTAACGGTCGAAGAGGGATGCGTCTATGTTATTGTAGCTGATGCCTGTTACAGGACCGGCATAGCCGGAACGCGATACCCTGGCGGAGGTGTCCACATAGGCCGGATTGCCGGCAAGAGCCTCCTCTATGCCCAGCCCTTCCTGGTTGAAGACCTGGATGCGTCCGGTCACACCGCTCTCCGAAGCCATCCTGCGTATGGCCGTCTCGTACTCGCGGGATGTCACTCCTTCCGGGGAGTAAAGCACGCCGACGCAGAAATTCCCCTCCTCGTCCACGCCCTTGAGGGCCTCCTTGATACTGGACTCGATAACACCCACCGCCTTTACTCCGGTACCGCTGCGGCCCAGAAGTGCCTGCATGTCGGAAAGCGCATAGTAGTCCGCCACTGGAGAGGTGACTATTACGATCTTGACAGGATCCTTGTAGCCTGACTGGTACTCGTCCACGGCCAGGTTATAGTAGCGGTCCCCCATCAGGAAAAGGGTATTGCGTATCAGCTGTTCCTTCAGGAATGCCGGATTGCCTGTATCTATGAATCCTCCGTAAGGGCTGTTGGCCCTGTCAAAGAGTATCTGCAGATGCTCCCCGCCGAAATCGGCTATGCCGTCGGAACCGGGACGCCCGGTGATGTTGTCGAAGTTGTCAACCGTGAGAAATCTTTCAGCTACAGTAAACCCGTCCGGGGAGCAGTCGAAGATGCCTACCGGCAGGTCAGAGAGTTCCTGAGGATACTCCGAGAAATCCCCGTAATAGATGGAGGAACTGTCAGCCAGTGCCTTCTGGGCTATAGGCAACAGTCCGCCGGCCCTGTTCCGGTCTCCGCAGGAAACTGACAGCAGAACGGCGGCTGCAGCCAGGACTGCAGCCTGATATTTGATTCGCAAGGGGAGCATGCGCTACTTGTTGTAGACAAATGTTCCGTTGTCGCCGGAGATCACCACCTCTGCCTCGGGTGCTGTCTCCACATGGCCCACGATGCGGGCATCCACTCCCAGAGAGCGGGATATGTCGATCATGGCCGAAGCGGACTCACGGTCGGTGTATATTTCCATGCGGTGTCCCATGTTGAAGACGCGGTACATCTCCTGCCAGTCTGTACCGGACTCTATCTGGATGGCCTTGAAGAGGGGCGGTACGGGGAAGAGGCTGTCCTTGACCACGCGCAGGCGGTCGATGAAATGCAGGACCTTGGTCTGGGCTCCGCCGGAGCAGTGCACCATGCCGTGGATTCTGTCCTTGTATCCTTCGAATATCTTCTTCATCACAGGGGCGTAGGTCCTGGTCGGAGACAGCAGGAGCTTGCCGTAGGTCAGGCCGGTCTCGGGTTCCTTCTCGGTCAGCAGACGGCTGCCGGAGTAGACCAGGGACGCGGGCATGGCGTGGTCGTAGCTCTCGGGATACTTGTCGGCCAGATAGTGGGCGAAGAGGTCGTGACGGGCGGAGGTCAGGCCGTTGCTGCCGGTACCGCCGTTGTACTCGTCCTCGTACTCAGCCTGTCCGAAGGAGGCCAGGCCCACGATTACGTCGCCGTCGGCTATCCTGGAGTTGTCGATAATCTCGGAGCGGCGGACCCTGGCGCACACCGTGCTGTCCACGATGACCGTACGCACCAGGTCTCCCACGTCGGCGGTCTCTCCGCCGGTGAGGGTCATCCTGATACCGTAGCGGTCCATGGCCTTGATGAACTCATCGGTACCGGAGATGATGGCCGAGATGACCTCTCCGGGGATGAGGTTCTTGTTGCGGCCGATGGTGGAGGACACCAGCATGCCGCTGGTAATGCCCACGCAGAGCAGGTCGTCTGTGTTCATGACCATGGCGTCGCGGGCTATGCCCTTCCACACGCTCATGTCTCCGGTCTCCCTCCAGTAGGTATAGGCGAGGGATGATTTGGTACCGGCGCCGTCGGCGTGCATGACCAGACACCAGTCCGGATCACCGGTGAAAATGTCCGGGATTATCTTGCAGAAAGCCTTGGAATAAAGGCCTTTATCTATGTTCTTGATGGCATTGTGTACATCTTCTTTGGCAGAGGAGACTCCTCTGAGCATGTATCTGCTTTCAGTGTTGTTCATAATCTCTTTTCGCAGGATTAACAATATTTCGTTTACAGACTACAAATTTAAGAAGAATTTGCGGAAAAGTTCATAACTTTGTTGCCACAGACAACAATTTTTAACATTTATTATAAAAAACCATGCTTACCCTTTCCAAAAAAGCCCAGATCCTGCCGGCATCGCCCATACGCAAGCTCGTACCCTATGCCGACGCAGCCAAGAAAAGAGGCATAACAGTCTACCATCTCAACATCGGCCAGCCTGACATCGAGTCCCCCGACGTAGCCCTCAAGGCCGTCAAGGACAACACTCTCAAGCTCGTCGCCTACCCCAACTCGGCCGGTAACGAGTCCTACCGCAAGGGACTGGCCCGCTACTACCAGAACATCGGCATCGACGTGGACTACACCGTCATCAACGTCACCACCGGAGGTTCCGAGGCCCTGCAGATAGCCCTCACCGTCACCTGCGACCCCGACGACGAGGTCATCGTCCTCGAGCCCTTCTACACGAACTACAACTCCTTCGCCATCGTAAACGACGTTAAGTTCGTGCCCATCACCACATCCATCGACAACGGCTTCGCCATCCCCTCCATCGAGGAGTTCGAGCGCCACATCACCCCCAGGACCAAGGGTATCATCATCTGCAACCCCTGCAACCCCACCGGAGTCCTCTACACCAGGGACGAGATAGAGAAGCTCGGCGACATCGCCCGCAAGCACAACCTCTACATCTACTCCGACGAGGTGTACCGCGAATTCTGCTACACCGATGAGCCCCACTACTCCTGCATGCACATCAAGGGACTGGAGAACAACGTCATCCTCTGCGACTCAGTATCCAAGAGATACTCCCTCTGCGGCGTGCGCATCGGAGCCATCGTATCGAAGAACAAGGAAGTGATGAACGCCGTCCTGCGCTACTCACAGGCCCGTCTCTGCTCCCCCGCATACGGACAGATAGCCGCCGAGGCCGCCCTCAACGCTCCCGAGTCTTACTTTAAGGCTGTGAAGGAAGAGTACATCAAGAGAAGAGACTACCTCGTAGAGACCCTCAGAACCATCCCCGGAGTCCTCTGCCCCACCCCCATGGGCGCTTTCTACGCAGCAGTGCGCCTCCCCGTGGATGACAGCGACAAGTTCGCCCAGTGGCTCCTTGAGGAATTCTCCTACAACGGCAAGACCGTGATGGTGGCTCCTATGGCAGGCTTCTACGCCACTCCCGGCAAGGGACGCGACGAGGTCCGCATCGCATACGTCCTCAAGATAGAGGATCTGCGCGAGGCTCTCATCTGCCTCAAGGAAGCCCTGAAGGTATATCCCGGAAGGACCAACTAGAACTGAAATTCAGGGAAGAACCCCAGCACCCGCTGACCCGCCGCCAGAAGCATCAGCAGGACCAGCCAGAGGCTGACTTCCCCCTTCTTGCCGTTCGTCAGGAAATCGAATGTCAGGAACGAGACCGGCACCGCAGCCGTCATCGTATAGAGAGGAGCCTCGAGTCCGCTGCAGAATGCGGCCGTCAGCATCGCCAGCACCGACAGGGCCCCGGAAAACCCGAAAGAGTTTTTCTGGGCCTTGTTTTTTTCCCGCCTGTGCGTGATCGTGAAGACCAGGGACCTGAGAATGAGCAGCAATGCAAAGCCGGCCCACACCATCTCATCGGGCCGCATCACCTGGGGAGCCGGCCTGGACAGCGCTATGCCTTCGAGAAATGTCTGCGCGCACTCTTCTATCCCCGTCAGGTCAGGGAAAATATATCCTGCAGCCAGGACATAGAGCCACGGCAGCGCAGCTCCCGCAAGACAGGAAAGCAGGTAGCGGACTGGCTCCTGACTTCTGACATACAGGCAGTAAAGTACGATGAATATCTCCATGTACATCAGCGGAGGCACCATGAGCGACGCAGCGCCGGCCAGAAGGACTGCCCCGAAGGCACATTCCGGCCGCAGGCGCTCGGAACTCACGTAGGCAAGGGCCAGGAACATGGACCACACCGTCAGCAGAAGGGCGATATGGTAGAGACCGAATGTCATCGACCCGGGTATGGGCAGAACCCAGATCAGAAACGGCAGATAAAGCAGTCTGGTATCGGAACTGAAAAGGAAACTCCTGTAATTCAATAGTCCCATCGACACCGATGCGGCAGCCAGGGACAGCACCGCCGCCAGTACGGAAAGCCACGGCGCGGAAAAAATCCCCCCCGCCCTGTCCTGAGTGCCGGGAAGGAAAAAATAGGATACTCCCAGCGCCGCGGTCAGCAGCACCATCAGGAGTATCAGCAGCGGGGAGATCCGGTTTTCTCTCATTTTCTCCCCGGCCAGTTGATCATATCCAGGGCAATGTCACTGCGGTGGAACGCTCCTTCGAAGGTTATCCCGTCTATCCTGGAATAAACCTCCTCCCTGGCCTCCTCCAGGCTTCCGCCCAGGGCCGTGAGGGCCAGTACCCGTCCGCCTGAGGTAACGAGGCGGCCGTCCTTGAGGGCTGTCCCGGCATTGAACACAGTCAGAGGGGCCGCCTTCTCCAGGCCGCTGACAGGATATCCCTTGCCGTATTTGTCCGGATATCCTCCGGAAACCATTATACATGTTACCGCCGACTGCGGAAGGATCTCAAGTCTCTGAGAGGAAAGGTCCCCTCGGGCCGCCGCCGCCATGTGAGCCAGCAGGTCGCTGCCTATGCGGGGCATCACGGACTCCGTCTCGGGATCTCCCATCCTCACATTGTATTCTATGACATAGGGATCTCCGCCGCAGTTCATCAGACCGAAGAAGATGAAGCCGCGGTAATCCATCCCCTCGCTTTCCAGTCCGCGGACGGTCGGAGCGATTATCCTGTCCACCACCTTGGATGTGAAGTCAGCATCGCAGAAAGGCACCGGCGAGACAGAGCCCATGCCTCCGGTATTGGGTCCCTTGTCCCCGTCTCCTATCCTCTTGTAATCCTTGGCCTCGGGAAGCATCAGCCAGCCGTGGCCGTCAGTCAGTACGAAGTAGGATACCTCCACCCCGTCCAAATACTCCTCGATGACCACCTTGGCGCCGGCAGAGCCGAAACGTCCGCCGAAAATACTGTCCAGGGCCGCCTCCGCTTCCTTCAGATCCGGAGATATGATTACACCCTTTCCGGCAGCCAGACCGTCGGCCTTTACCACATACGGAGGCCTGAGACCGCGCAGGAAATCCATTGCCTCATCCTTCTGACCTGCACTGAACGTACGGTATGCCGCAGTAGGTATACCGTGGCGGGACATGAACTCCTTGGCGAAGTCCTTGCTGCCCTCCAGCTCCGCGCCGTCACGGCCAGGCCCCACGAAGAGCAGTTCTTTTTTCAGTCCGGGTGACGAGAGGAGAAAATCCCGGAGACCGCCCACCAGAGGATCCTCCGGTCCGCACACCACCATGTCTATGTCCTTTTCCACCACAGTATTGAGTATCAGGTCGAAGTCCCCGACACTGCCTGGTATTCCGGTTGCCAGGGAGTTGATTCCAGGGTTGCCGGGAAGAGCGTAGAAATTTCCGAGAAGCGGGCTCTGCGCAATCTTCCAGGCGAGGGCATGTTCCCTGCCGCCTGAGCCCAGCAGCAATACATTGTACTTCATATCTTCTTTTATAATATAATAGGTTTGCACTTCAATTCCATCCTTGCCGCGGCCTCCAGGGTCTTGGGCAGGGCATACCAGAGATTCTTGGCTGCCTTCTTCGAGTCATGGAAGACGATTATGGAGCCGGGGCTGAGATAGGGTACTACATTGCGGGCGCAGGCCCTGTGCCCCAGCTTGCGGTTGTAGTCGCGGCTGATGATGTTCCACATGACGATGTTGTACCGGAGGCTCAGGGACTCGGCCTGACGGACGGTGATCTTGGCATACGGAGGACGGTACAGGTTGGTCCGGATAAGCTCTGCGGCGATATCCACATCCTGTACGTAATCATCCAGCGGCATGCCCCAGCCGGGTACATGGCTGTAGGAATGGCATCCCACCGAATGTCCGCGGCGCACTGTCTCCGCGAACAGGTCAGGATACAGCTCCACATTCTTGCCTATACAGAAAAAGGTGGCCCTGGCACCCCATCTGTCCAGTTCGTCCAGCACCCAGGGCGTGACCTGAGGACAAGGACCGTCGTCGAGAGTAATGAATATCCCGTCCTTCTCCTTGGGGAAGGACCAGATGAACGAGGGATAAATCTTCCTCAGAAGCCTGGGCGGACGTATAAGCATAGCGTTGCAATGAGGATGCAAAGATAGAGAATAAAAGTTATATTTGCGCATTGAAACCAGTCACTGAAAAGATATGAGCAGAAAGACCTGCATGATATTCCTCTGCATAGCCTGTACCGTGCTTGCGGCATCATCCTGCCTGCGGAACAGGGACATCATACCGGAGGATGTCATGTCCAGCATATACTACGACATGTACATGACCGACGAGGCTGTAAAAGCCGATCTCAAGTACCGCAGGATGATAGACACCCTCATGATTTACGAGCCGGTGTTCAACCGTTACGGATACACGTCGGAAGACTACACCCGCAGCGTGAACTACTACCTGGAACGCCCCGACCGTTTTCTGGAAGTGTTCGAGAAGACAAAGCACATGCTGGAGATGCGCGGAGCAGAGCTCAAGAAGATAATAGAGGCAGAGGAGAACCGGCCCAGGAACTGGCCCCTCATCGATTCCCTGGAGATTCTGACTGCCGACGGAGTACATTCGCCGCTCATGTACAAGTGCTTGAGAATGTTGTTCTTCAAGCCGGACACCCTTCTGCAGTCGTCCCCCCTGCCGGACTCTTCGGCCATGCTCAGGCCGCGTTATCCGTTCATGATATTCAGTGATTCGGCCCTTAATTCGGACAGCCGCTTCGAGTTCTACTCTTCCCTAGGATTCATGCTCGAACTGAAAGAGGCGGCGGACACGACTGCTGCCGACAGCACTGCCTCCGGTGCTCCCGCTGCTCCTGACTCTGATTCCAGAATATTCCCGGAGACTGACGCTGACCCGGAGATGACTGAGGCCGGACCGGTAAGCGCCATAAAAACCGACAGGCCTCTGAAACTGCACCGCAAGACATCTGAACAGGATACGGCAAAAAAACTCAGACCACTAAAAGTAAAAAAGATACAATGAGAAGGATTTCTGCAAATTACATATTCCCCATAACCTCGGATCCCATCCGCAACGGTTATGTGGACTTCGCCGATGACGGCACGGTCACCGGTATCGGACAGATGTCCGGAGAGACCGGCAGCACCGAATTCTACAACGGCATCCTGGTGCCCGGATTCACCAACGCCCACTGCCACATAGAGCTTTCGCACCTGGAAGGCAAGTTCCGCGAGGCTACCGGCATGTCCGGATTCATCGACCAGATCAACGCCCTGCGGGAGTCAGCCCCGGCGGAAGAGCGCCAGAAAGCCATGAGACTGCAGTTCGAGAAACTCTACGCCGAAGGAGTCAGCGCCATGGCCGATATCTCCAACTGCGACGAAAGTTTCGCCATGAAGAGCGAGGGTCCCCTGTACACCAGGACATTCGTGGAGGTCTTCGGCTCCGAGCCGGAAGACGCTCCGGCAGTCATCGCCGATGCCCGGAAGCTGGTGGAGAAAGCCGCTGCCGCCGGACTGGACGCAGCCATAACCCCTCATTCGCCCTACACCATGAGTCCGGATCTGCTCCGTATGGCCTCGGCCGAAGGTCTTAATGCCGGATTCATCTCCTACCACAACCAGGAATCCCAGGAGGAGGACGACATGATCGGCTTCCACCGCGGCCCCCTCTACGAGAACTATGTCAACCGGCATCTCAGCGTGGCTCCGGCCACCGGCAAGCCCGCCGTATTCCATTTCCTGGACCAGCTCCTGAAAGTGCATCCGGCACCGTTCGACGAGCACATACTGCTGATACATAACACAGTTGCCCGCGAGGACAGCATCCGTGCAGCAGAGAGCGTACTGCACAACTGCACCTGGGTAACCTGCCCCCTTTCCAACATTTTCATCCACAGGGCCATGGCCGACCTGCCCCTGCTGATGAGCATGGGCGTGCGCATAGCCGTGGGCACCGACAGCCTGTCCTCCAACCACGTCCTGTCCATGGTAGAGGAGTTCAAGTGCATCCACAGCCATTACCCCCAGATTCCACTCCAGACGGTCCTGACCTGGGCATGTCTCAACGGAGCCGCAGCCCTGGGCAAGGACTCCGTACTCGGCTCCTTCGAGCCGGGCAAACGTCCCGGAGCCGTGCTCATCGACGCCGTGGACTTCGGGAGCATGCAGCTCACGCCCGAAAGCACCTCGAGAAGGCTGCTCTGAGATATTTGAACAGACCAAACAGCACACATTATGTCCACGATACTTTTTCACAAGATAGTCTTCGGCCCCATAAAGAGCCGCCGCCTGGGCAACTCCCTGGGCATCAACCTTCTGCCTGACAACGGCAAACTCTGTTCCTTCGACTGCGTCTACTGCGAGTGCGGATGGAACAAGGACGGCCGCGCCGACCAGGTCATCCCCACTAAAGAAGCCGTGTTCCAGCGGATGCAGGAACGCTTCGCCGAGCTGCATGACGAGGGCACTCCGGTGGACACCATCACTTTCTCCGGCAACGGAGAGCCCACCATCCATCCGGATTTTCCCGAAATCATCGATTTCACCCTGCAGCTAAGGGACCGCTATTTCCCTTCCGCCGCCGTATCCGTCCTGTCCAACGCGACCATGACGGGCCGCAGGGAAGTCCGGGAGGCCCTGATGAAAGTGACCAATCCCATCCTAAAGATAGACAGCGGACTGGAGGAATACATCCGCCTCATTGACAATCCTGTAGGACACTACTCCCTGGCAGAGACCGTGGAGAATCTCCGCCTGTTCAACGGCAATTTCATCCTTCAGACCATGTTCCTCAAGGGGACAATAGGCGGACGCCGGATAGACCTCACCTGCGAGGAGAGCGTCGCCCCGTGGAGAGACATTGTCCTGAGCCTAAGGCCACGCGAGGTCATGATGTACACCATCGACAGGGAGACTCCGGCCAAGGACCTGGAGAAGGTGACCGTGGAGGAGATGGAAGCCATCGCCGCACCGCTCAAGGCAGCCGGCATCACCGTTCAGATCCGGGGCTGATGAGAGCTGTAATACAGAGAACAAGCCGGTCCTCCGTAGTCATAGGAGGAGTCTGCCACGGCGAGATAGGCACCGGCCTCAATATCCTCATAGGCATCACCGAGGGCGACTCGGAGGAGGATATCGACTGGCTCTGCCACAAGATAGTGAACCTGCGCGTCTTCGACGACGCCGACGGGGTCATGAACCGTTCGGTCCTGGACGTGGACGGGGATATACTCGTGATAAGTCAGTTCACCCTCTACGCCTCGACGAAAAAGGGTAACAGGCCTTCTTATATAAAAGCGGCTAAACCAGAGATTTCCGTACCGCTTTATGAAAAATTCCTCGAAAGGTTGGAAAATATTTTGGGAAAGCCCGTTAAAAAAGGTATCTTTGGTGCTGATATGGAAGTGACCATCGTAAACGACGGTCCGGTAACCATCCTTATCGACACTAAAAACCGAGAATAATGGACATTATCGAGAACAGGATAAAAGCCATCCATGACAATCTCAGTCACTGGATGACTCCCGAAGTGCTGAAAGCCTGCCTGGGCATGACCGACCTGACTTCGCTCAAGCCGACTGATACATACACCGGTATCACACGGCTGGTCAGCAAAGTCAATGACTTCCAGAAACGTTTCCCCGATTATCCCCTGCCGGCATCCATATGTGTCTATCCCAATTTTGCAAGGACCGTTAAGGAAAACCTTACGGTCCAGGGCGTGCACACCACCGTAGTCGCCGGATGCTTCCCTGCCTCCCAGAGTTTTCTGGAGGTAAAGGTCCTGGAAAGCCGGATGGCTGTGGCCGACGGAGCAGATGAAGTAGACATAGTTCTGGCACTCAATAGTTTTCTTGATCACAACCTGAGCAGATGCGAGGAAGAGATCCGCGCCGTCCGCAAGGAGACCGAAGGCGCTGTACTGAAAGTCATCCTGGAGACAGGAGCGCTGGCCGACGAGTCAAAGATCAGGGAAGCATCCTTCCTGGCCATGGAATCTGGCGCTGACTTCATCAAGACATCCACCGGAAAGATGGAACCCGCCGCCACTCCCTTCGCAGCCATCGTCATGTGCGACTGCATCAAAGAGTACTTCACCAGGACCGGACGCCGTATAGGCTTCAAGCCCGCCGGCGGCATATCCACAGCTAAGGACGCTGCTGTTTACTACGCCATCGTAGAGACTGTGCTCGGTCAGGAATGGCTGACACCCGCCCTGTTCCGACTAGGAGCCAGCAGAGTGGCCAACTCCATCATATCAGAGGTGGAGAAATCATCAGTAACTTATTATTAATCAATATTACTAACATCTAAATCACTACAAGATGAAGAAATTTATCATTATCGCTATCGCGCTTTTCACAGCCGCAGCAGTCTACGCCCAGCCCCGCGCTATCGGCGGCAGGCTCGGTTATGGTCTGGAGCTCAACTACCAGCACTCCCTTGGGAACAATATGCTGGACATTGATTTCGGTCTGCCCGGATTCTATGGTATCGAGGCAGCAGCCACCTATGACTGGGTATTCCCTATCAACTCATGGCAGGAGCAGGGTTCCTGGAACTGGTACGCAGGAGTCGGTGCCGGCGGCGGTATGTACGGTTTCAGCGATGTAGTAGGATACGTAGGAGTCGCAGGACGTATCGGAGTGGAATACAACTTCTGGTTCCCTATGAACCTGTCACTCGACTGGCGTCCTATCCTCGGTCCGCACTTCTACAACAATGGTGTAGGATTCAACTCGCTGGGTCTTTTCCAGGGAGGTATAGCACTCAGCATCCGCTATCTTTTCTAAAAGGTACGGCTGTATATAAAAAAGTGGCGGAGCTTCCGGGCCCCGCCACTTTTTTGTTGCACTTTACGGCACTCCTACCTCAGCACTGCTCCGAACTGATGCGACAGTGCTCCGAGTATGCGGCTGACCATCTGCTCTACATACTTGTCTGTAAGTGTCTTCTCGTAGTCCTGGAAGGTCAGGCTGACAGCGTACTGCTTCTTGCCGGCAGGTATCTTGTCCCCGCGGTATACGTCGAAGAGGACAACCTTGCGCAGGAGCTTTTTCTCGGCAGCCAGAGCCGCCTTGCGGATATCCGCGAACGAGACGTTCTCGTCCAGCAGCAGAGCCAGGTCACGGCGGACTTCAGGGTACTGCGGCAGTTCACGGTACTGCACCTTCTCCTTGAGGTAATGCTTTACGAGCAGGCTCCAGTTGATCTCAGCTGCAAACACTGGCTGCTTGATGTCCAACTGTCTCAGACGGGCCTGGGAAACCGTACCCAGCATGACCAGTGTCTTGCCGGAAGCAGGCACCGTGTACATGAGGCCCTCGGAGAAGAGGTCTGCCGGTGCCGGTGAGCAGTCGAGGTTATAGAGATTTACTCCCAGGCGCTTGAGCAGCAGTTCCACATATCCCTTGAGGGTGAAGAAATGTCCTGCACCGGTGGTATTCCTCCAGTACTGGGTACCCTTGCCTACGACGAACATGGACAGATGCATCTGCTCGCTGTAGGAGGCCAGGTTGTTTACAGGATCATTCTCTCCCTTAGGCTCATAGCGGTATACATTGCCCATCTCGAAGAGCTTCAGGTCTCCGGCCTGACGGTTCAGATTGTAGGCTACCACTTCCAGACCGCTGAAAAGCAGTGTCTGGCGCATGGCGTTGAGATCCGAGCTGAGCGGGTTGATGACCATCGGAAGGTTGGCCTTGGGATATGTCCTGAGCCCGGTATAGTAGTCGGCCTTGGTCAGGGAATTGTTCATGCACTCCATGAAACCGTTGGCGGCCAGCAGGTCACAGGCTTTTACACGGACTGTCTCGGGGTCAGGGTTAGGGGTATTGTCGTATGATGAGACTATCCTGTCCGGAAGCTCGATATTGTCATAGCCGTAGATCCTGAGCACCTCCTCCACTACGTCGCACTCCCGGTATACGTCCACCTTGTAGGTAGGTACGGTCACCTCGGCTCCGCGGTCATCGGAGGAGAGGATGCCGAAGTCCATAAAACGCAGTATCTTGAGAATGGTCTCAGCACCTATCTTCTTGCCCATCAGTGCCTCCATCCTGCCGAAATCCAACTGCACCCGCTTGCGCTCAAGCTGCTCGGGATAGTCCTCGCGTACACAGCCCACTACTCGCGCCCCGGCCAGTTCCTGCATCAGCAGGGCGGCACGGCAGGCTGCGTAGGGTATGATCTCGGGGTCAGTGCCGCGCTCGTAGCGGAATGAGGCGTCTGTCTTGATGCCCAGACGTTTGGAGGTCTTACGGATAGACGTAGGGTTGAAGTACGCACTCTCCAGGAAGACCGTGGTGGTAGAGTCAGTGATACCGGATTCCAGGCCTCCGAATACACCTGCGATACACATAGGCTTCTCGGTATTGCAGATCATCAGATCCTGTGCGGACAGGATGTGCTCCACTCCGTCAAGGGTGACGAACTTCTCACCTTCGGCTGCACGGCGTACAACCACCTTGCCTCCTGTAATCCTGGACGCGTCAAAGGCATGGAGGGGCTGACCGATTTCCATGAGTATGAAGTTGGTGATATCCACCACGTTGTTGATGGGCCTCAGCCCTACAGCCAGCAGTTTCTTCTGCAGCCACTCGGGAGAGGGTGCTATCTTGATGTCGGTAAGGGTTATGCCCATATAGCGGGGAGCACCGTCATGACTGATCACCTCGATGGGAATGGACTCTCCTTCGCCCTCGCGGAACGAGGACACGTCCGGAAGTGTCAGTTCTCCGCCCAGACCGTTGAGTCTCAGCCATGCCGAGAGGTCACGGGCGACTCCGATATGGGAGGCTCCGTCCACCCTGTTGGGTGTCAGCCCTATCGTAAACACAGTATCAGAACCCAGATGCAGATATTCCCTGGCGGGAGTACCTACGACGGCCTCGGGCTCAAGTACCATAATACCGTCATGCGATGTGCCTATACCCAGCTCGTCCTCCGCGCAGATCATTCCGAAGGACTCGGCTCCGCGGATCTTGGATTTCTTGATCTTGATCCTGGTTCCGTCGGGTGCGGGCAGACTGGTTCCGACTGTAGCCAGCAGAACTTTCTGACCTGCCGCCACATTGGGTGCGCCGCACACTACCTGCAGCAGTTCTCCGTCCTGCGAGGCACGGACTTTGGTGATATGGAGATGATCCGAGTCGGGATGAGGAGCGCACTCCACCACCTCTGCTACAACAACACCCTCCAGACCGCCTGGGATATCCTCTACAGTATTGATTTCCTCTACTTCCAGACCTATGAAAGTCAGAATCTGGGCCACTCTCTCGGGGGAGAGATCGAAAGAGACATACTCTTTCAGCCAATTATATGAAACATCCATGTCGTTATAATTTACTCTCTTCTAGTCAAATAATGAATCCACAAATGCTTTTTTATCGAAAATCTGAAGATCCTCTATGCCCTCTCCCACACCTATGAACTTGACCGGGATATTGAACTGATCCGCGATACCCAGGACCACTCCTCCCTTGGCCGTACCGTCCAGCTTCGTAACGGCGAGAGCAGTGACATCGGTGGCCTTGGTAAATTCCCGGGCCTGAACGAAGGCGTTCTGACCGGTAGAGCCGTCTAAAACCAGAAGGACTTCGTGGGGAGCATCGGGAACGACCTTGCGCATGACATTGCGTATCTTGGTAAGTTCGTTCATCAGATTTATCTTATTATGCAGACGGCCGGCCGTATCAATCAGTACCACATCGATATCCTGGGCCACGGCTGACTTGACCGTATCGAAGGCCACGGACGCCGGATCAGCACCCATGTTCTGCTTCACTATGGGAACTCCCGCCCTCTCGCTCCAGATCACCAGCTGGTCTACGGCCGCGGCACGGAAGGTATCGGCCGCTCCCAGCATGACCTTCTTGCCGGATGCCTTGAGATTGGCCGCCAGCTTTCCGATAGTTGTCGTCTTGCCGACTCCGTTGACGCCGACCACCATTATCACATAAGGTTTCTTGGAAAAATCGAACACCGGGGCATCCTCCTTTCCCTCCACATCCAGCAGCGACGCCATTTCCTCCTTGAGGATGGAGCGCAGCTCCGCGGCATTCATATACTTGTCCCTCGCCACTCTCTCCTCCAGCATATCGATAATCTTCAACGTGGTGTCCACACCCACGTCAGAGGCGATGAGAGCATCCTCTATAGCATCCAGGACATCATCGTCCACTTTGGACTTGCCCGCCACCGCGCGGGAGAGTCTGTCGAACAATCCTCTTTTGGTCTTCTCCAGACCTCTGTCCAGAGACTCCTTGTCGCGAAGGACTTCCTCCTTGTCGCGATTTTTTCTACTGAACCACGACATTACGCAACTACCTCCCCATTATTCATTCTCCCGGCTTCCGCCTCTTCTTCCTCCTCAGTCCTCCATTTGCGCGGCCAGCTTGAGCCCTGATGCTTGATGAAGTCCAGTCCGAACACTGATGCACATCCGAGACAGCCTCCGAGGAATGTGAACGCAATCAATATGACAGCCCTTTTAGGCTTGGATTTCTCGACGGGAACCACTATCGGCTTGATTACGGAAAGCACCGGCGTGTCCTCCTTTACCTGGAGTTCCACCTGCACTCTCTGACGGGCCAGCTCGGTATAGATAGTGTTGGCAAGGTCATACTCCTGACGCAGTCTGCTCTCCGCTATCTGTGCAGTAGCGGAGGTGATACCCCGGTTGGAATCCCTGAAACGGGCATAGGCCAGCTGCTTCTCCTCGAAATCTGCCTTGGCCTCATCGAACCTGGCGTTGACAAAATCAAGTGTGGACTTGGCTTTCTCTATCTTATACTCTGTCACATATTTTTCCAACAGATTGAAGGCAGCTTTGGCCAGCTCCGCCGCAGCCACCGGCTCACCCATGCGGGCGGAGAGCTCGACATAGCCGTCCTTATCATTTATAGTGATGGATACCAGCTGAGTGAGTGCTTTCATACATGAGTACTCGTCTTCCGAAAGAGTGTTGAGTCCGCTGTCAGCAGTCTCAAGGGAATCTTCTCCGCTCTTGTCTCCCCTGATAGCCCCAAGGATCACTCCGGGCAGACCTATCGTGTACTTCTTTATGGTTCCGAAAAACGTGGGCTTGTTGTATTCCTCATTGGTAAAATAATCGAACAGGGTTATCTTCTCCGGCCACTCCTCGAACTTGATGGGAGTGTACATCAGGTCCTTGACATAATCCACATTGGACAGCAGCTGAGGATACACAGTCGGGGACATGGCGTCTCCTCCTCCCATCTGCCCCAGATTGATACCGGCCAGTGACGCCAGGGAGGACACAGACGAACTCACGCCGCTCTTGCCTGTCTGGGGTACGAAAGTAGTGGAGGCCGTAAATTCCTTCTGGGAAAAAAGCGCCACCATAAGGCCCAGGACCATAAAGGCCGCAGTCACGTAGATGATGAATATTTTCTTCTTCCACAGTCTCTTCACGAGAGCGATAAGGTCAATCTCCTGCTCCTGCACATCTGCCGGCTGGCTGACAGGCTGCTGAATATTCTGCTGTTCTGACATAGTTATAATTTAATTGTTCGTTAATCTCACAATCTGCAAAAATATGAAATCAGTTACTATTATCCAAATATAGAATTACTTTACTACATTTGCACCGCACTATATACAAGATATGAACCAGAAGACCAAAGGCTACATCCTGGGAACCGTCGCCGCCGCCACTTACGGCATGAACCCGCTGTTCGCACTGCCGCTGTACAAGGACGGCATGAACCCCGAATCCGTACTGTTTTTCCGATACCTCCTGGCCATTCCTATCCTGGCCGTCATGATCCATGCCCGCGGACGCTCCTTCAGGGTCAGCCGCAAGGAGACTCTCACTCTCATAGTCATGGGACTTCTGGTGGCCGTATCCTCCCTCACCCTCTTTCAGAGCTACAACTTCATGGAAGCCGGTATCGCATCCACCATCCTCTTCGTCTACCCCATAATGGTCGCCGTCATCATGGCTCTGGTGTTCAAGGAGAAGATCAGCCTGCAGACCGCCCTCTGCATGGCCCTTGCCCTGGGAGGCATAGCCCTGCTGTACAAAGGCCCGGACGGAGCGACCCTGAGTCTCATCGGTACGGTACTTGCCCTGGCCTCCGCCCTTACCTACGCCATATATATAGTAGGTATCAACCAGACCACCCTCAGGAACACAGCCACCCTGACCGTTACCTTCTACGTACTGGTCTTCGGTGTATCACTATTCATAATCCGGCTGCTCACGGGAGTCGAGCTGACCACTCCCTCCCACTGGTACATGTGGGCCAACATCCTGGCGCTCTCCATCTTCCCCACAGCCATATCCTTCCTCTGCACCACCAGCGCAATACAGTACATAGGCTCCACACCCACTGCCATCCTCGGTGCCCTGGAGCCGGTGACAGCCATATTTTTCGGCATTACCGTCTTCGGAGAGCGGATGACGGCCCGCGAGGGACTGGGCATAGTGATGATCCTGATAGCCGTCACATTCGTCATCGCCGGGGGCAGCATCACCCTGCAGATGACCCGCTTCAGGAAGATGTTTCCCAAACTTCCCCGCCGCCGCAGACAGAAACAAGACTAATCCACCCACCGCCTATGAAACACCCTGCCGCAGTTATTTTACTCTGCATTGCCGCCCTTACACGGACCATATCCGCATCATGCCACGAAGGCATTTCCCCTTCAGCACCGGTCTATTCTCTCATAGAACGTATCTGTCCCGGCTCCTCCGGAAATTTTATCATACTGATTGACACCGCTGCGTCAGGATCTTTCTTTGAGCTCAGCCAGAGCCCTGACGGACGTATCTCCATCTCTGCGGACTGCCCAGTAAGCGCCGCCGCCGGACTCAACTGGTACCTTAAATATTACGCCGGCATCCACCTGAGCTGGAACTGCATGCGGGCGGAACTTCCGACAGAATTGCCTCCTGTGCCCACTCCGGAGCGCCGTACTACCCGCTCGCAATACCGCTATTACCTCAATTACTGCACATTCTCCTACACCATGGCCTTCTGGGACTGGGCCCGGTGGGAGCAGGAACTGGATTGGATGGCCCTCCACGGCACCAACCTATGTCTCGCGGCGGTAGGTTCCGACGCACTGTGGATCAACGTCCTGCACCGCCTCGGATACTCCGGTGCCGATGCCGCGGACTTCATAGCCGGACCCGCATTCCAAGCCTGGTGGCTGATGAACAATCTCGAAGGCTGGGGCGGTCCCAATCCCCCCTCATGGTACATCCGCAATACTGAACTGCAGAAGAAAATCCTCGCCCGCATGGCAGAGCTGGGAATCGAGCCGGTCCTGCCCGGATACTCCGGAATGCTGCCGCATGACGCAGCGGAGCGCCTGGGGCTGAATGTCGCGGATCCGGGACTGTGGCAGGGATATCACCGTCCCGCATTCCTGCAGCCCGAGGACGATAATTTCCAGAAAATAGCTGATATCTACTACGAGGAATCGGAAAAACTCTTCGGCAATGCCCGCTTCTACAGCATGGATCCATTCCACGAGGGAGGCAGAACGGCCGGGGTCGACCTGGAGGCTGCTGGCACGGTCCATCTACGAATGTCCCGCCGCCTCCACCCAGCAGGGCACCCACGAGTCCATCTTCTGCGCACGTCCGTCCCTGAACACCTACCAGGCTTCTTCCTGGTCTGAGATGTCGGACTACTACGACCCGGCTGATGTAATCTTGGCTGCAGACCTCATGGTGCAGGCTGCCCCGGATTTTGCCGGATGTGATAACTTTGAATATGACCTGGTGGATATCCTGCGTCAGGCTATCGCAGAAAAAGGCAGGCTTACTTACAAGGCTATCCAACAAGCATATACCAGCCGCGACACAGCAGCTCTGCGCTCACATGGAGAAAACTTTCTGACACTGATACTGCTCCAGGACAGCCTGCTGTCATCGCGGAGAGAATTTATGGTAGGCAACTGGATAGCACAGGCCAGGGCACTGGGCGAGGATGAGGCCATGAAAGACTGGCTCGAATGGAACGCCCGTGTCCAGATAACCACATGGGGCAACCGCACCGCCTCCGATACCGGCGGTCTGCATGACTACGCGCACAAGGAATGGTCCGGCCTCCTTGCCGACTTCTACTACCTGCGCTGGAAAATCTGGCTCGACAGGCTTCTGGCCGACCCCACTGGTCCCGACCCCGCCCTCTCCATCGACTACTACTCTCTCGAAGAGCCCTGGACCCTGCGTAAGAACACCTATCCCTCCAAACCCACCTCTTCTCCCATCCCGACCGCCATACGTATCTGGTCCACCATCCCGGAGTAAAGCAGATACAACAACACAAGCCGCCAGCAGACTGCCTCCAAACCCGTCAGCACACCCACAATCGAGAAGGTGACGGGTCAAATGACTTTTCTCCACCACCTTCTCGAATTCGTTATAAGCCGACCTGCCCCAGAGGCCTTCCTCGCCGGCCCTACCCGGGCCCCCCATCCGGAAGGTGCCGGCGAAAGTGCCGTTTGCCCGTCACCTTTTCGTTTTGGTCTCGTCCAACCTTTTGCATCTTCCTCATTCCAAAGCCTTCCCACTTACCTCTTCACTCCTTCGAAAGGAGTAGTGTTTTCCCGTTATTCGTCCGCTCCTTCTGAAGGGGTAAAGGGATCTCATATATAGTATTTCCATTGTACAGAGCCTGCAGAGGCGATACCGTTGCTCCCGCACTTTCATACTCAATCCGAAGGAGTCGTGCTTTCCAGTGATTCGTCCACTCCTTCCGTAGGAGTCGGCTCGGAGTTTCTTCTTACCGGACTCGCTCCGATTTCTTATCCGTAATGTGAGTAGTTTTATCGCATTTTAGTCTCACCTTCCGAAGGTGTGCAGTTTCCCCCGTTTCTATCTCACCTTCCAAAGGTGGGATTTCAGCAAATGTGTCCCACAGGCTATGTAAAGCCGTTTTCCCCTGACGTGCCACATATCCACCTTCCGAAGGCGGGCCATATCCGGCAGTTTCCGTATCACCTTCGGAAGGTGAGTGCGTCTCTCTTTACCACAATGGCAGAGAAATGCGGGAATCGGTGCCGTTGTGGAAAGGGTCCGGAGAGGCAATGCAGTCCAGAAGGCATGCTGGAAGGGTGAGGCGGAAAATAACGTACTGCAACGGCAGTGAATCGCGGGAAATGCTGCCGTTGCGGTTTCACTCCGTGCCGGCAAGAGAACGAAAATGAACAGTGAGCGCATGTGAATCCAGGAACGCCCTGACACCCTGAGACTTAGCGGATATGGCCGTGGACGCGTCAGTTTTCAAAACGGACGAAAGCACATAGTTATGTCGTTCCTAACTGACCACAAAGGGGTTACAGAAACAGGGTGTGCGGGGACGGAAAGACGGAAAACACAGGACGAACCGGAACGGAGTCTGCCGGCACACCAAAGCAGACCGCCGGCGAAAAGGACGACGCCAAAGACCCCTGACGCACGACAACAAAAAAGCCCTGAAACAACACCCGCCCCTTGGAGCCGAGACCCCGACCATGCAACGAACCACCATCGCACGAAGACATAAAAAACCCGGGGGAATAACCTCCGGGGCAACATCGGAGCGCAGCGACCGGCCCCCTTCCCCACGGGAAGGGCGGGGGGATGGGTAGACACCCGCCCCTTGGAGCCCCACCCCGGACCACGCCACGGACCACCGCAGCACGAAGACATAAAAAAAGCCCCCGGGGATCAGTCCTCCGGGGGCTCTAAGGGGCGGCGGCTACCTACTCTCCCACCCCTGTTAGGGCAGTACCATCGGCACAAGTGCGTTTAACTTCTCTGTTCGGAATGGGAAGAGGTTGGTCCACACCGTTATAACCACCATGATTTCTCTGTCACTAATGTGACGTATTCTATAAGAAATGAGAGAGACAACTCAGTATTATTGATTGTTTGTTTCTGCGTCATATCAGAAGTGTCGGGCTATTAGTACTGCTCGGCTTTGACGTTGCCGCCTTTACACCTGCAG
>CALVDH010000023.1 GCA_944326235.1 uncultured Bacteroidales bacterium
AAAGCCATCGGTGGACGTCACTTTTATCAATGACGGACAACTGGTCCTATTCTAAATTATCTCGAACTCACGTTAAAATAGATGACGCCCTCTTCCTGATCGACGCTTCCTACGGCAAGCTCAGCCGCAACGGCATGAGGGTCGGGGTCTTCGACGACGGGGACATCGAGGAGTCATGGCTGCAGCCCTCCGACCGTATGGTGGTGTTCTACGCTGCCGGGGAGGACGAGGGCGCCTATCCCTATCCGGAGAAGCGGCACGGCCTGTTCACCTATTTTCTCCTGAAGGCCCTCCAGGACCGTCCCGAAGTCATCTCCTACGGAGATCTGTTTGACTATATATCTGACAATGTGGAGCGTGTGTCCAGGCAGCTTTACGGCCGCACGCAGGCACCGGAGGTCTATTCCTCCAAGTGGGACGGCGAGGCCTGGCGGGAATTCGTGATGTAGCGCCGGCAGACGCGGCGGAACCTTACATTGAACAGCAGCGCGGCAACGGCCAGTCCCAGCAGCAGGCCGATCCATACTCCGTCAGGTCCCAGTCCGAAGGTGAATCCGAGGAGGTAGGCGCTCGGCAGGCAGATGATGTAGTAGGAGATGCCAGAGAACACTGTGGGGATGTTGATGTCCTTGAGTCCCAGCAGGGATGAGCGGCTGGCCAGCTGTACGGCGTCGAAGACCTGATAGAGGGCCAGGATGATGATCAGTCTTCCGGCTATGGGGATGACGGCCGGATCCTCAGTATATATAAAAGGTATTACCCGGTGCAGGCTGATGAACAGCAGACCGAAGAAGACCATGATGGCCACGGCCATGTGGACTGCGGCTATGCCGGCGTGGTAGGCGTCCTCCCGGCGGCCCGCTCCGAACTGGTGCGAGACGCGGATGGTGGCGGCGGCTCCGATGCCGGTGGCTATCATGAAGGACAGGGAACTGAGGTTCTGGGCTATCTGGTGGGCTGCCAGCTGGTATTTGCCCATCCAGCCCACCATGATGGCGGCGAAGCTGAATGCCGTGACCTCCAGAAGGTTCTGCAGCGATATGGGCAGGGAGAGCTTGAGCTGGCGGAGCATTTCCCGAAGGTGTACCGCCCGGCGCGGGGTGAGCCTGACGAACTTGCGGTACTCCTCCACCCGGAAGAGGATGATCAGGAAGGCTATTGCGCCCAGAACTCTGGATATCAGCGTGGACCAGGCCGCTCCGGCCACTCCGAGTGCGGGAGCGCCCAGCTTTCCGTAGATGAGCACCCAGTTGAGGAAGATGTTGAGGATGTTCGTACCTATCGTTATCCACATCTCGTTGCGGGTGTTGCCGATGCCCTCGGAGAAGAAGCGGACATTGAAGAAGGCTATCATGGGGATGAATCCTGCGACGATGATGAAGTAGTACTGTTTAGCGTACCGGAGCACTTCCGGGTCCTGGCCCATCCGGTCCATGAATGCTCCGACGGTCAGCATGATGCCGGTGAGGACCACGGCCATGATGGCGTTGAGGGCGGCCGAGTTGCTCAGGGCCACCGCCACGGCCCGGCCGTCACCCTTGCCGAAGTGCTGGCCCACTACCGGGGTCACACCCTGTGCGAAGCCTATCGCGAAGACCAGCCCGATCATGATGATGGCGTTGGCGAAGGACACTCCCGCCAGCTGAGCCGCGCCGAGGTGCCCGACCATGATGTTGTCCGCCAGCTGCACCAGCACCTGCCCGGCCTGGGTAATCATCACGGGGAAGGCCACTTTCAGGTTTCGTTTATAGAAAGGTACGTATTCTCTTAAAGTCATATCTGCCGTGTTTTGGGAAAGCGGCCGCAAAAGTAGCAAAAACTTGCAAGAGAAACGGAAAATGGTATTATATTTGCATTTAATAAATCATTTAATTGCTTATTAAATACGCGATGAAAGACAAGGACGACAAAGAAGGCCGGGAGGGCGGCGACAGCAGCATGGAGGAACGGATACTCGCGAGTGCGGAGAGGCTCTTTCTCAGCAAGGGGTACAATCTCACCAGCATGACCGAGATAGCCCGGGAGACCGGCTGCACCCAGGCTTTGGTGCACTACTATTTCAGGACAAAGGAGAATCTTTTCTCGAAGATCTTCGAGGCGAAGTTCCACCAGTTCATAGGCTGCATAGTCCAGCGGGAGGACGAGGAACTTCCGTTCGCGGAACTTATCTCCGCCCGCACGTCCCGTCTCTTCGACCTGATGGCGGACAATCAGCGGCTGCCGTTCATGTTTCTGAGCGAGTTCGTCATCAATCCGGAGCAGCGCCTGACCCTCAAGGACAGCATTTTCAACCTCTGCGCGGAGGCTACTTCCCGTCTCGAGGCGATGATCGCCGCTGAGGTGGAGAGCGGCCGCATCCGGCCCACCGGCACGATGGACATCACGCTCAATATGTTCTCCCTCGTCGTGACATTCTTCGTGGTCCTGCCCTTCCTGGAGGACATGGGCCTGGTCACCGAGGCTAACAAAGAGGAATTCATCGCCCAGCGCAAGCAGGAGATAATCAGAACCATAATAGGAAGTCTCAAGCCATGAAAACGACTGTAAAATATATACTGGCGGCGGCCCTCGCAGCTGCAGCGGTGCTCCCTGTGTCCGGGGCGTCCGCCATGTCTGCGGAGCGGGTGCTCACGGGCAGTGAGGAACTGGAAACGTTCCCGCAGGACAGCCTGGAGCAGGACGCTCCGGACGTTTACACCATAGAGCAGTGCTACGACCTTGTCCGGCAGAACTACCCTCTGGTCAAGCGCTATGAACTGCTGGACCTGACGGAGGAGTACACCCTGAAGAACGCCTACATGAACTATTTTCCCCAGATATCCCTCCAGGGCTCGGCTTCCTGGCAGACCGACGTGCTGGAGTTTCCCTTCGACCTGAGCCCCTACGGTATCGAGATGCCGACTTTCAGCAAGGACCAGTACGCGGCGGTCATCGAGCTGTCGCAGGTGCTCTGGGACGGCGGCATGATTGCGGCCAACCGGGCCAACATCCGGGCCAAGGCCGACGTGGACATGGCCCAGCAGGAGATCAACATGTATTCGTTGCGGGAGAAGGTCAACGAGCTGTACTTCGGCATCCTCTACCTCGACCAGCAGATCCGTCAGGTGGACATCATGATGGAGGAGCTGGAGAGGGAGTACGCCCGCATCGAGGGCTGCATCGTTAACGGAGTGGCCAGCCTCTCCGACCTGGATCTGATCGAGGTCGAGCGCATTACCCAGAACCAGAGCCGCGACAGGCTCTCGTCGATGCTGGATGCCTACCTGCGGGTACTCACCCTCATGACCGGAGTCAGGATCAGCGATGCCGCCCAGCTGGTGATGCCCGTCCCTGAGGGATCCGACAAGGAACAGATGCTCAATGCCCTGATTGTATCCGAGATACGCCGCCCTGAACTGGAACTCTACAAGGCTCAGGAACTGGAGATAGACACCCAGCTCGACTACTGGACTGCCGGAGGTCTGCCCCAGTTCAGCCTCTTCATCCGCGGAGGCTACGGCCGTCCGGGACTCAACATGCTGGACGACAGTTTCCAGCCTTTCGCCATCGGCGGTATCCGCCTGGTGTGGAACATCAGCCAGCTCTACAGCCTGGGCTACGGTAAGAAGATAGTGAATTATTCGAAGGAGCAGGTCAATTCGGTGCGCGAGACTTTCCTCTTCAACACCAACCTCCAGGTGCAGGAGCAGGTGGCCGAGATACGCCGCTATTTCAAGACTGTGGAGGATGATGAGCGGATAGTGGAACTCAGGGAGAAAATCCGTGAGTCCACCGCCGCCGGAGTGGAGAACGGCACCAAGAACGCCTCCGACCTGGTCTCCGAGATAAACAAGGAGAACGCGGCCCGCAAGCAGCTCATCATGCACCAGATAGAGATGATGAAGGCTATGTACGAACTCAAGACTATAAAGAACAGCTGACAAACGAAAATAGAAACAACACGGATATCATGAAAAAGATCAGATGGATATACCTCCTGCCGGCAGTGGCCGGCGCAGTGCTGATGACGGTTACTTCCTGCAAGGACACTGACGGGACCAACGATGCCTCGGGTACGTTCGAGGCCACCGAAGTGATGGTCTCCTCCGAAGCCTCCGGACGCATTCTCGCCCTGAACGTGCACGAGGGCGGGGCGCTCACGGCCGGGCAGGACTGCGGCCTGGTGGATACCCTCCAGCTCTACCTCCAGAAGCGTCAGCTGGAGGCCGGAGTCGCAGCGGCCCTGAGCCGCCGCAGGGACGTGGAGACCCAGACCGCCTACATCAAGGAGCAGATAGAGGTCAACCGCCGGGAGGCCGACCGCGTGCGTAACCTCATAGCCGCAGACGCCGCCAATACCAAGCAGCTGGACGACATCACCTCTGCCATCAAGCTCCTGGAGACCCAGCTGGCGGCCACCGAAGCCGATATCGCCCAGAACAACACCATAGCCGAGGCCGAGGCCGCCTCCTACCGGGCCCAGATTGCCCAGGTAGAGGAGTCCCTGCGCCGCTGCCGCATATCCTCTCCGATAGACGGTACGGTGCTGGTCAAGTACGCCGAGGCCGGAGAGCTGACAGCCGCCGGCAAGCCCCTGTTCAAGATAGCCGACCTGAGCCGGATGAACCTGAGGGCCTACATCACCGCCTCGCAGCTCACGGCCGTCAAGGTAGGCCAGAAGGTGAGGGTATTCGCCGACTCCGGCGAGGACGGGGTGCGCGAGTACGAAGGCACTGTATCGTGGATATCGGATCAGTCCGAGTTCACTCCCAAGACTATCCAGACCCGGGACGAGCGGGCCAACTTAGTCTATGCCATCAAGGTCTCGTTCGTCAACGACGGCTATGTCAAGATAGGCATGTACGGCGACCTGAAATTCTAAACAAAATGTACAGCGTCGAGGCAGATAATCTCATCAAGCGGTACGGGAGCAACGAGGCTCTCCGCGGAGTCTCCTTCAGGGTCTCCGAGGGGGAGATATTCGGCATCATCGGACCCGACGGTGCCGGCAAGACCTCCATCTTCCGGATCCTGACCACCCTCATCCTGCCCGACGGGGGCAGCGCGAGGGTCCTGGGCCTCGATGTCGTGCAGGACTACCACGGGATACGCCGCCGCGTGGGCTACATGCCCGGCCGCTTTTCCCTCTACCAGGACCTGAGCGTGGAGGAGAATCTCCGTTTCTTCGCCACCCTCTTCGGCACCACCATCGAGGAGAACTACGACCTGGTCAAGGACATTTACTCCTACCTGGAGCCGTTCCGCAAGCGCAAGGCCGGAGCCCTTTCCGGCGGCATGAAGCAGAAGCTGGCCCTTTCCTGCGCCCTGATTCACAGACCGGACGTCCTCTTCCTCGACGAGCCTACCACCGGTGTGGATCCCGTTTCCCGCAAGGAATTCTGGACGATGCTGCGCCGTCTCAGGGAACAGGGACTCTCGATAGTCGTCTCCACCCCCTACATGGACGAGGCGACGCTCTGCGACCGGATAGCATTGATCCGCAAAGGCATTTTCCTGGATACCGATACTCCCGCCGATATTATTTCCAAATTTACCCTTCCCCTGCTGGCCGTCAGCGGTCCCCACATGCCCTCGCTGCTGCGGGACATCCGCCTGATACCGCAGGTATTCAGCTGCTTCGCCTTCGGAGACACCCACCATGTGGTCATGCGGCCCGGAGAATTGTCCCTGGAGGCGCAGATCAACTTCCTGAACACCGCCCTCCACGCCAAGGGTCACAGCGGCCTTTCCATCAAGCCGATACGTCCCAATGTGGAGGACTGTTACATGTATCTTGACACACTGGAGGAACACTCATGAGCAGAGGAGAAAATACCAGAAAACGCATCCGCGAGCTCCTTGGGTACGCCGACGACGGCTTCCTCGGGGAGGATGAGGTGATACGCACGGAAGGACTCACGAAATGTTTCGGGGACTTCACCGCTGTCGACCATATCTCGTTCTCTGTCAATAAGGGAGAGATATTCGGCTTCCTCGGGGCCAACGGCGCGGGCAAGACTACGGCCATGAAGATGCTCTGCGGCCTGAGCAAGCCTACGGGAGGCAGGGCGGTGGTGGCCGGCTACGACCTGCATTTCAACAGCGACGTCAAGCGGCTCAAGAAGGTCATCGGCTACATGAGCCAGAAGTTCTCCCTCTACGAGAATCTCAGGGTGTGGGAAAATATCCGGCTCTTCGGAGGCATCTACGGGATGAAGGACCGGGATATCGCGGAGAAGACCGATGAGCTGCTGCAGCGGCTCGACCTTACGGAGCAGAGGAACCGGATGGTGCGGGACCTGCCGCTGGGATGGAAGCAGAAGCTGGCATTTTCCGTGGCAATATTCCATGATCCGAGGATCGTGTTCCTCGACGAGCCTACGGGAGGAGTGGATCCGGCGACCCGCCGCGGGTTCTGGGAGATGATCTACGATGCCGCCGAGAGGGGTATCACGGTGTTTGTCACGACCCACTACATGGATGAGGCGGAGTACTGCAACCGAGTGTCCATCATGGTGGACGGCAGGATAGAGGCGCTCGACTCGCCGGCGGCACTCAAGCAGCGGTACGGGGCCTCGGGTATGGACGAGGTATTCAGAATGCTCGCCGGGCGGGCCAAAAGGGAGGAATGATGCTATGGGAAGGATGAAGGATTTTAAACGGTTCATGTCGTTTGTGGGCAAGGAGTTCAACCACATTCTCCGGGATACGAGGACCCTTATGGTGCTCATCGTGATGCCGGTGGTGATGATAGTGCTCTTCGGCTTCGCCCTGTCCACTGAGATCAAGGATGTCAAGGTGGCGGTTTACGACCCCTCGCGGGATGCGGCTACATCGCGGCTCATCAGTCAGATAGACGCCAGTGAATATTTCACGGTGACGGCATTCATAGACAGTGAGGAGGGTGTGCTGGAGGCCTTCCGCTCCAACTCGGCGGACATCGCCCTGGTCTTCGAGGACAATTTCTACCACCGCGCGGTCCATGATTCCGACGGCCGCCTGCAGGTCATCGTGGACGGCTCCAATACCAATATCGGCTCGATGGCGGTCTTCTACGTCAGCAGCATAGTCTCCTCCTTCCAGAAGGAGCTGGCGCAGGAGGCGGCTCTCAACCAGGCAGCTGCGGGCGGCTCATCATCCTCGGCGGAGGCTGTCCCGTCCGTGCAGATACATACCTCCACCCGCATGATGTACAATCCCCAGATGAAGAGCGCCTTCAACTTCGTGCCCGGAGTCATGGGCATGATCCTCATGCTGGTGTGCGCGATGATGACCTCGGTATCCATCGTCCGCGAGAAGGAGAGGGGGACGATGGAGGTGCTGCTGGTCTCGCCGGTGAAGCCCTTCTCGGTGATACTGGCCAAGGCGATACCCTACTTCGTGGTCTCGGCCTTCATTCTGCTGATAGTCCTCTGCCTGTCGGTGTTCCTGATTAAGGTGCCGATATCGGGCAGTCTGATGTGGGTGGTGCTGGTGTCGCTGCTGTTCATCCTCGTATCGCTGTCGATAGGTATCCTGATATCTACTCTCGTGGCCAAGCAGGAGGTGGCGATACTTATCTCGGGCATGGTGCTGATGCTCCCTACGATGCTGCTCTCGGGCATGCTTTTCCCCATCGAGAGCATGCCGAAGGTGCTGCAGTGGATATCTTACTGTGTGCCGGCCAAATGGTATATTGACTCTATTAAGGTGATGATGATCCAGGGCCTCGGTATCCGCTACTGCCTCGACGCGGTGCTGATTCTGTGCGGCTTCCTGACGGTAATCACCGGACTGAGCGTATTTAAATTCAAGGACAGGCTATGATACTCAAATATCTCATAGAAAAGGAATTCAAGCAGATGGCGAGAGACCCCTTCATCCTCTTCATCGTCATAGCCCTGCCCGTACTGGTGATGCTGGTCTTCCCCTGGGCCACCACCATGGAGATAAAGAACGTCAACGTGGCCGTGGTGGACAACGACCGCTCGGACCTCTCCAGGCTGCTGACCGAGAAGATAGCCTCTACCGAGTATTTCGACATCACCGGGGTCTTCATGCGCTCGGACGAGGCCCTGGAGCAGGTGGAGTTCGGGGACGCGGACATCATCCTCGAGGTGCCCTACGGGTTCGAGCAGGATCTGCTCTCGGAGGGCAGCAGCTCCCTTCTGATAGAGGCCAATGCTGTCAACGGAACCAAGGCCAGCCTCGGCACGTCCTACCTCGACGTCATTGTGCTGGACTTCACCGAGGAGGTGAACCTGGAGCGCGGGGCCGTGACGCTGACGGCTCCCGGAGGCATAGCCGTGGACTCCTACTACTGGTTCAATCCCACGATGGACTACAAGATACCCATGATTCCGGCCCTGATCATGCTCGTCGTGGCCCTTATCACCGGCTTCCTTCCGGCCATGAACATCGTCGGGGAGAAGGAGGCCGGCACCATCGAGCAGATCAATGTCACCCCCGTCCCGAAGATTACCTTCATCGTCGGCAAGCTCATTCCGTACTGGGTCATCGGTGTCATCGTGCTCAGTGTCGGCATGGTGGTCGCCTGGCTGCTGTACGGCCTGCGTCCGGAAGGCAGCGTGCTTCTGCTCTACGGCCTGTCGCTGCTCTTCATCTTCGGCCTCTCCGGCCTGGGTCTGATCATCTCCAACTACTCCAGCACGATGCAGCAGGCGATGTTCATGATATTCTTCATCATCATCGTATTCATCCTGATGTGCGGTATCTTCACCCCCATCAGCAGCATGCCGGAGTGGGCGAGGGCCATATCCCTCTTCGATCCCTTCACCTATTTCGCCGAGATCATGCGGATGATCTATCTGAAGGGCAGTACCTTCCGGGACATCCTCCCGTACGTCTACCCGCTCCTGGCCTTCTTCGTGGTCATCATCGGCTGGGCCGTCCTCAGCTACAAAAAACGCGGCTGATTCCAGATTTATTATAATTTTTATGGAGTGTCCTCCGTAAATATTTTAGTATTTATGGATTTTAAGTATCTTTGGATGCATTCGAGTTCAAATGGAGACCGGGCAGGACGGTCAGGATTCCGGCTCAGTTCACGCATTCCTATCCGGCAGCCCGTTAATTCATGCATAACCCCTTCCGAACTGCCGGATTTTCTGCTGTAACCGTTATAGGCGGGGTCCGCTGGTTGGTCTGACAGTGCGGGTTACCGTTCCGTCAATGATCTCGCCGTCTTTGTGCTCTTTATGTGCAACTTTCTTGTCGGCCGCATATCCGCAGTGAGGACATTTGAAATGCTCAGTCCAGGAAGCGATGAAATCATATATCCTGCGCCGGCCTTTGAATTCCAGTGTCTGATTCCTGCCGGAGTTTTCCATATATTGTCTGTCATTTTCATCGAGGTTTGAGGTGTAGACCCCGTCCTTATAATCCTTTGTCTTGTTGAATTTTTCGATATGCGAGCCTACGAGGACACGCCGGAATCCGCTGGTCCGGATGTCCATGCCCATCCTGTTGCATTCAGGACATCTTAGTTTCATCATTCCGTCGAGCTCCTCTTTCCAGTTTGCTGTCATCCAGTAGATCAGCCACACAGGGGGACAGAAGATAGAGCCGGAAAGGATGAAGAAGGCCCACCAGCCTACGCGGTGGCGTGCCCGGGCCTTCGAGCGGGCCTCCCTGTTGGTCAGTTTCTTGTTGTACAGAGGCTTCAGTGACACGCCGCTCAGCCAGAGGAAGTACCTGGAAGGTATGTAGAACAGCAGGAACAGGATGCCGGCCACTCCAAGTACCGTCCTCAGGTTCCGGGGAATGGTATACTTGTCTAAGATGTAGGGGAAAGAGTAGTAGCCGTCACCTCCGGCGAGAAACATACTTATGGAGTTGTTGTACAGGCGGGATTTTTTTGCGCTCTGAGCCACTTCGTTGTATACGAATACGGGGAAGGCGCCGTCACGGATAAATGTGATGTCACTGAACGGGTAGACTCCAGCGATATCCTTGAGCTTCAGTGCATAGGGTGGCTCTGTAGGTCCTTTGTCCTGCTCTACGAGTCCGGTGATGACAGTCTCGTTGCCCTGACTGTCCCTGCATTTGAGACCGATGCATGCTTCCGGGACCTTCGCATACCCCCGTGTTCCGTCCGGAAGTTCGATATACAGGTCCTGGTAGATGCTGCAGTACTGCGGCGCGGTCTTGTCGAACAGACCCTCCATGTAGACGGCCAGAATCTTTACACGTGTGCCTGCGGGGACATTTATCCCGGTGTACATCCCGCTTTCGTCTTTCTGCAGCGGGATAGGTGTGAGTGTGGTCGCGAACTGAGTCCGGACTGTTCTGGCGCATTCCTGGGCGAAACTTTCATCGGCTTTATTGAAAGAAAGACGGGTTAAAGTAAAAAAGTTCAGTCCAAGAGCCAGGATTATGCACAGGACAATCAGTTTCCAGATGAATCTGAAAATTTTTTTCATAGTTTATGAGTAGTTTATAATTTGCTTCCTGCAAAATTAATGATAACAGTCTACCTTTCCAAATGGAACTTGGCGAATTGGAAAAATTGTGTACATTTGCAGTCTGTCTCATCAGCTCGAGTGGTGGAATAGGTAGACACGCAGGACTTAAAATCCTGTGGGCAGCAATGTCCGTACGGGTTCGATTCCCGTCTCGAGCACAAAAAAGCCGGTGTAAGCCGGCTTTTTTGTGCTCAAGACGCTTCGCTGTCCTTGTCAGACCCCCTCCAAACCTCCCCTCAGGGGGAGGCTTAGTCGCTTCGCTCCGAGGGGGTACGGGTGCGTGGCAATTCTCTTTACTCGGGCGGTTATTCGGGCAGCAGTGGCAGTAAATGGGTGTGGAGGATGGGGACGACTGCTGGCTGGCGCCTCGCAGTTGGGTGACAACGGTAAGTACGGGCGCAGGGTGTTTTCGTAACCGCTCAGTAATCAGATAGTTGGGAGAAGCCGATGTTCTTGCCGTGCCTTCCGACACCTACTAAAGATACTCGTTAGGATAATAACTGATTGAAAATACGAGTTTTGCATTTATAGGGTGCTCTTCTGCTTACCGTTGCTTCGTATTCCACGATTGCCTTTTCAAAAAAAGTATTATTTTTGAAGATAGTAGTAACTAAATTCTGAATAATTACAATGAAAGCAGGAAATTTTAGCAAATCTATGTTTGTGACGGCGGCTGGAGGGGCTATGATGCTGATGGTGGCGGGATGCGGTGACGGGCGGAAGGTGCCGGAGAATTCGCTGGCGTTCGCTGATGTGGTGTATGTGGAGGACGGGTATCCGGTGACTTGGGAACTGGCCCAGGGGGATACGCTGGATCTTCCGGTACTGGGAGTGAGCGACTTCGTGGTAAAGGATTCGCTGCTGATAGTGAGCAATAACGACAACGCCGGACGGGTGACGGTCCTCAGTCTGGACGGCAGGACGGTCTACGGGAAATTCCTGCGGATGGGACGCGGCCCGGGCGAGATAGTAAGTTTCAATGGTGTGAGCAGTGTGCAGTTCAGCTACAAGGAGGACGGTCATCTGACGGCCTGCTGGACGGATTATGCGGGAAATCTGATGGAATGGGATGTGACGGCCTCACTGGAGAGCGGGCAGACGGAGGTGACGTCGAGGAGTCTTGAACTGCAGGATTCGCCATGGTTGCTGGATGCAGTACCTCTTGACGGGCAGGAGTATCTGATAGTACACGCCGGTGCGGACCGCAATTCCATAAACCGCTTTATCCTTACCTCAGACGGGGAAAGGAGGACGACACCTCCGCTGGCCAGGCTGAACAGCGTAACGGTGAAAGCGGAACCTGAGTCCGGCAGCGGCCGCGTTGTCGGCTCAGGCAACATGGTGTCGTTCAGCGTGCCCGGATTCAATCTCATAAACGGCAGCCATGCCTATGAAAGCAGCCGCGGCCTGATAGTCGAGGCGGAGCGGACGCTGAACACCATGAACATCTTCTCTGCAGACGGGACATATGCCCGGACAGTCTGCACCTACGGAGACAGAGTGGACGACGTATCGTCCGTGGAACATGACAACGATGCAAGGCTGGCTCTCCGGCCCAAGACTTACCCGGACTTTATCTCTGTCCTGCATTGGTTCCGGGAACCCGAGGTCAAGCAATACGTCCGCCTGTTCAGCTATGAGGGAGAACCGCTTGCCGGGATACCTCTGCCGGAAGGGGGCATTTTCTACGATATGGACATTCCAGACGGATGCCTCTACGTCCTGATATCAGGTCAGGAGCTCCTCGTAAGGTACGATGTCTCCGGCCTTCTGGAGGGCATTATTCCATCACCGGAACAGTGACAAACTGAGTATCCGGCCACTCGCGGGCGAGCACATCGCGGATGTAGCCCTCGGTGTCGCGGCTGATGCGGTCGTCCTCCTCGCGGGGGAAGAGGTTGTAGGCTACGGTGTGCAGACGGATGCGGCGGGCGCGGATGGCTTCCAGCCCTAAGAGAAAATGGTTGATGCTGCCCAGGCGTCCTGAGGTGACGTAGATCAGCGGGTAGCGTTTCCATGCGATGTAGTCTATCGTCAGCAGCTTGCGGGTCAGCGGGACCATGAGTCCGCCGGCACCTTCGAGCAGTACGGCATCGTAGCGGCCGGCCAGTTCCTCAGTGGCCTTCTGTATCTTCCAGAAATCGATCTGACGTCCGTCTATCTCGGCGGCCAGGTGGGGAGAGCACGGGTAGGAGAATATCTCTGGCATGGTAAGTCCTTCGCGGTCCTCGGGCAGCAGGCCGCATCCCATGATCCTGCGGTGCAGCTCTATGTCCTCCGACATGCCTGTGTTCCCTGTCTGAATGAGTTTCTGGGTGATGGTACGCCTGCCCTCTGAGTTCCAGGTACGGGCTATGAATCCTGTGGCGTAGCTTTTCCCGACGTTGGTGTCGATTCCGCTTACGAAGTATACGTTGTTTTTCATGATGAGGTGGTACTGTATGAAAATTACTTTCTTGCTATCAGGTATACGGGGTGGTAGGTCAGCGGTACGCTTCCGTCGCCGTCGCCGTATCTGGAGGAGTATTCTGCGGAGAATTCAGCCAGCCGTCCCCGGGTCCAGGAGGTGCGGGTGACACCGGTGACTCCGGTGTGCTTGAGATGGCGCAGGACTTCGGTGGGGGAAGGAAAATGCAGGGTGAGATGCTCGTCCTCCGCCAGCACTGTCCTCAGCCCTGCCTCGTCGAGCAGTCCTTGCAGCCACCCTAAGGGCAGGTAGCTCAGTCCCGTCCCGGTGACGGCGGTGACCTCCTGCAGGTTGTCCGGGCCGAAGGTGGTCAGGGCGATGCAGCCTCCCCCGCGCACCAGCGTCCGGCAGCGGGCGATAAAGGCTCCGGGGTCTTCGAACCACTGCAGGACGGAGCAGGAGACTATCAGGTCCCGGTCTCCGGGCAGGCTGCAAAGTTCGGCGTCTCCGGCAGTGAATGATATCTGCGGAGTGCTCTCACCGGCCTGAGGCGTGAGCAGATCGGCCAGTGCCTCCTCCACTTCCGGACAGATGTCGTTGAGGACCATCTCCTCCGGCCGGAACTGCTTCAGGAACCGCCTTGTGAATGTCCCGGTCCCGCAGCCGACTTCCAGCACCCTCCGCGGCTCTTCCAGGAGTACTGCGGACAGCAGCGAGCACAGCCTCGAGGCGATGACCGTCTGAGCCTGGGCGTACTCCGCATAACTCCTTATGGACTTAGCGAAACGTGTGCGTATCAGCTGTTTGTCCATGTATTGTCGAGGTAGATAAGTTTTCTGAGGATGTCTTTGCTCCAGTGCGGTATGTCGAGCACGCTCACGGGCACTCCTGCAGCGGCCCACGCGGCTTTCTGGTTGGCGGCCGGAAATATCATGTCCTCCAGTCCGGCCACGGCATGGGTCCAGGCAAATGGCCGGGGCCTGTTGCCGCGTACTGCCTTTCCGAGGGCATCCAGCTCCTCCCGCTGCTCTTCCAGTGTCCTGGACAGAGAGCAGCTCATCAGTCTCTCGAAGGCTTCGGCTGAGCCGCACATCCGCCTGCGGAACTTATTCAGAGTCCTCTCGGACAGCATGGCCAGCGTCCCGTCGAACACGGCCTCCGGGATGCCCAGGCTGTCGTGTATGGGGAATGGAGTGCCGTTGACGGCCACCCTATAGCCCGGTGCCATGTCCAGTCCGGACAGCACCTGACCGGCGACCCAGACTCCCATCGACCATGCCAGCACCCTTGTGGTGCTGTAGCCTTCGAGCACTCCGGCGTCGAAGTCAAGGTCGCGGTAGTCCCAGCACATCATCACATCGCTGGTTCCGCTTCCGTCAGTCAATTCGTCGTACTTAAACATACCGGGCTCGGCGCCCCAACCTGCGAAGAACAGCAGCAGGTCGGAGGCCCCCTCAACTCGTCTCAGAAAAACCTGTTTCATATTCAATCAACTTGGCTATGTCCTCCTCCTCGAGAGCAGCGGTCAGCGAGAACCGCAGCCTGGAAGTCCCCTCCGGGACCGTAGGAGGACGGATGGGCAGTACATAGAATCCGTGCCGCTGCATGTCTTCGGCCCGCAGCACCGCATCGGCGCTGGAGCCTATGATCATCGGTATGATATGGCTCCCGGAGGGCATCTGCATCCCGCGCAGGGCGAATGCCTTCCGTACCTCAGAGGATATCCTGTCCAGATGTTCCCTGCGTCCTCCGAACTGCTGCAGCCGCTCCATGACGAAGAGGCTCCATGCGACATTGACCGGAGGCAGGGCGGTGGTGAATATCAGGGTGCGCATCTTATTGACCAGATATTCCTTGATCACCCGGTCGCAGACCACGTATGCCCCTACTGAGGCCAGGGCCTTGCCGAAGGTGCCGCAGAGCAGGTCGATGTCCCCGATGCAGCCGCATTCCTCCGCGAGGCCGAGCCCGTTGGCCCCGCGTACTCCCACGGCGTGGGCCTCGTCCACGTACAGCATCACTGACGGCCACTTGTGCTTGATCTCCACGAGCCGCTGCAGCGGAGCCAGATCCCCGTCCATGCTGAAGATGCTCTCGGTGACGATGAATATGCGCTCGTACGCTCCGGCCTCCTTTTCCAGGATGCTCTCCACCTGAGCGTAGTCCTGGTGCCGGAACCGCACGCAGCGGCCCTCGCACAGCCGTATGCCGTCGATGAGACTGGCGTGTACCAGTTTGTCCGCTAAGATGAGGGTTTTCCGGTCGCAGAGGGCCGGCAGCACCCCGCTGTTCATGTGGTAGCCGCTGCTCAGCACCAGGGCGCTCTCCCGGCCGTACATGGCGGCCAGGCGTTCCTCCAGTGCCCCGTATGCCTCATGGTTGCCGGTCAGCAGCCGGGACGAGGAGGAGGACAGGGGCAGCCAGCCCCCGCCGGAGGAGGTAGAATGCAGGCTGTCCGCAAATTCCTCCGCCAGCCTCCGCTCCGAGGCCAGGCCGAGGTAGTCGTTGGAGGAGAAATTGAGCATCCTGCGGCCGTCACGGCTGATCCACCGGCCCAGGCTCTCGGCCTGCGGCAGAGCTCTAAGGCTCCCCGTGGCTTCCAGCCGTTCGAGTTCGGCGGCATAACTTCCGTAAACAGCTCTATTTGTTTCCATGATCAACGGCATCAAAAAGTTATCCCGGGATTTCGCTTACTATTTTCAGCATCCTGGAGGTCAGCACGGACAGTTCCCCGGGTTCAATGATGAAGGGCGGCATGGTGTACACCAGCCTTCCGAAGGGCCTGAGCCAGATGCCTTCCTCTACGAAGCGCTTCTGCATCCAGGCCATGTCCACCGGCTGCTTCATCTCCAGCACTCCTATGGCTCCGAGCACCCTCACGTCCGCTACCGACGGTATCCGGCGGGCGGGAGCCAGTTCTTCCCTCAGCTGCGCCTCTATCCTGCGCACCTTCTCCTGCCAGCCGCTCTCTAGCAGCAGGCGGGTGGATGCGACGGCGACGGAGCATGCCAGCGGATTGCCCATGAAGGTGGGTCCGTGCATGAACACCCTCGGGTCGTGCGAGGAGATGGTGTCCGCCACTAAGTCATTGGCCAGCACCGCAGAGAAGGTCATATAGCCTCCGGTGAGGGCCTTGCCGATGCACATGATGTCCGGTTCCACCCCGGCATGTTCCCAGGCGAAGAGTTTCCCTGTGCGGCCGAATCCGGTGGCTATCTCGTCAAATATCAGCAGCAGCCCGTGCTCCCGGCAGAGGGCGGCCGCCTCCCGCAGGTACTGGGGATGGTAGAACCGCATTCCCCCGGCTCCCTGCACTATCGGTTCGAGGATAAGGGCTGCTATGTCCTTTCCGTGCTTTTCTATAATCTCCCGCAGCGGGTCTATGTCGTGCGGGTCCCAGCCCCCGTCGAAACGGCTGTGGGGCGAGGGAGCGAAGTACCTCACCGGCAGGGCTGAGCCGAAGAGGGAGTGCATCCCGGTGACGGGGTCGCATACCGACATGGCGTTCCAGGTGTCGCCGTGGTAGCCGGTGCGTATGGTTACGAAATTGGTCCGGTCGGGATGTCCGGCGGCTACCTGGTACTGCACTGCCATCTTCATGGCCACCTCCACGGCCACTGAACCGCTGTCGGCGTAGAAGATGTGGCTCATCGAAGGCGGGACAATGCTCAGCAGCAGCTTGCCTAACTCTATGGCCGGCTCATGGGTTAGCCCTCCGAACATGACGTGGGCCATGCTGTCCAGCTGCCGGCGGACGGCCTCATTGAGCACCGGATGGTTGTAGCCGTGCACGGCGCACCACCATGATGACATGCCCTCAATAAGCTCAGTGCCGTCCTCGAGGGTTATCCGGCAGCCCCGTGCACTGCGCACCTTGTAGGTGGGCAGGGGGTTGATGGTGGAGGTATAGGGATGCCACAGATGGTCGTGGTCAAATGTGTCGAAATTGGGGCTGACAGTGGTCTCAGAGTTCATATCCGGCTTGCTTGATAAGTTCTTGGTCCTCGGCTACTTTCGAGCCTACTGTGGTCAGCAGGTCTCCGGCGATGGCCGAGTTGATGCCGATGCGCATGGCCTCCAGCACCGTCTGACGGGAGAGTCTGGCGCGTCCGCCCGCAAAGCGCAGCCAGGCCGTGGGATGAATGAGGCGGAAAAGGGCAATGCACCGTAGAATCTCCTCCTCCGATATGGGCGCTACGTTCTCCAGCGGTGTCCCGGGAATGGGAGAGAGGATGTTCAGGGGAATGGACCGCACGTCCAGCTTTTTCAGGGTAAATGCCAGCTCAATCCTCTGTTCCTCGCTCTCGCCCATGCCGATGATGCCGCCCGAGCAGATATCCATCCCGACGCGGCGGGCAGCCTCGAGGGTCTGTATCTTCTGCTCCTGGGTGTGGGTGGTGCAGAGGGTGGGGAAAAATGAGGGAGCGGCCTCCAGGTTGCAGTGGTATCTGGTCACTCCGGCCTCGTATAGTTTTCTCAGGCTCTCTTCGGAGAGCAGTCCGAGGGACGCGCAGAAGCTGAGTCCGCACTTCCCGCGCAGGTAGCGTACCCGTGAGCAGACTTCGTCCACCTCCCTGTCGGAGAGCATCCGTCCGCTGGTGACTATGGAGAAGCGGCCGATGCCGGCAGCCTCGTTGGCGGAGGCGTGGCGCAGACATTCCTCCTCGGATACCAGCCCGTATTCCTGGGCTCCGGTATGGTAGTGAGCCGACTGGGCGCACCACTTGCAGTCCTCCGGGCAGCGGCCCGACTTGGCGTTGATGATCGAGCACAGGTCGAATTTCCGCGGGGCGTATTTCCGTGTAGTCTCTTCGGCGGACCTGCACAGTTCCTCCGTGGAGGAGGTGCGTGCCAAAGTCAGCGCTTCCTGATGTGTTAGTTCAAAATTCATCCAAATGGGTAATTCACAGGCCCGCAAAGGTACAAAATTCCCCGAACTATTTGAAAAAAATACCCGAATAGTTAATTTTGCATACTATATCTTTTTTACTCCAAAACATCTTTTAACTATGAGTGACTATAATAGAACTGCCGCTATGTCAGGCCTCCTCGCCGGAAACGAGACGCTCGCCAAGGTTTCCGACGTGGAGTACAGCAAAGTCCAGTCCTATTTCGAGATGCTCGAAGCAGTATCAAGGCTTACTTATCAGTCAATTTATGTAATGGATTATTGTAAGATGAACTTTCTGTATGTTTCGGACAATCCTATCTTTCTTTGCGGCAGCTCCCGGGAGGAGGTCATGGCGAAGGGTTTCGATTTCCTTATCGAGCAGTGTAAGCCGGAAGAAGTTCATGCGTTGATTGAGATTAACAGAGCATCCCTGGATTTTATTCACCATCTGCCGGTATCCGAGCGTACCCGGTACAGTGTTTCATACAACTACCACATCCGCAGTCCCCGTATGGGCGAGTGGAGGCTGGTTCACCACAAGCGTACACCCCTGGCTCTTTCGGATGCCGGGGAACTGTGGCTGATTCTGTGCTCGATAGACTGGGCACCTGATGATTCCGTCCTGCGGGCCGCTGTCACCAGCGAAATATCGTCCAAGGTGTGGTATTACGACCTTGACACGATGACATGGAAAGAGAGCCCTCAGGAGATTCTTACGGACCTTGAGAAAGCGGTGCTCATTCTCTCCAACAGAGGCTTTACCATGAACGAGATCGCCGAAGCCATCTTCAAATCGGTAGATTCTGTCAAAGGTTACCGCAAGTCCCTGTTCGCTAAGCTGGGAGTCAGCAACATCACGGAGGCCATAGCCTGCGCTAAAGCCAGAAAGCTGGTTTAGTTCATGTCGTCCTTGGCGGAATAGAAGTAGAAGTTCGGAAAAAACTTTACGAATTTGCCGCACGCGAGTTTGTAGAGCAGATTGGTGCATACGCCTCCCGCGATGTACGCGGCTATCGACATTTCGGGCAGGCGTTCTTCCTTGGTGTCTACGGTGGCCCACAGCAGCTGGTCCAGCCATATCTTGGGATTGGCCTTGTGGTCGAAGTACCTGTCTATGTATTCTATGACTGCCCGCTCGAAACGTTCTTCAGCAGCATCCCCGTTCTCTTTAAGTATCGCCAGCCTGGGTTTACCGGGCTTGACGACCACGACGAGGGAGGCGAAGCCTATGTTGTAGGGATGTATGACGGTGATGTTCATATTCTCACAGACATTGTCAAAAGCGAGATTGGTCTCGGCCCGGGATTCGGCACTGATGTCGATTGCGTTGACGGCGATGCTGTGTCCTTCCAGCAGGGCTTCGGCGTTGTCTTGATTGATTGTCCGGTCTATGACCCTGATGTCTGCGTCGGGGTTTATGGATAGAAGGCGTCTGCCTACGGCTTCAGCTTTGTTGTGTCCGATGTCCTCCATGGTGAAATTGTGGCGGTTGAGATCGGACATCTGAACACTGCTGTTGTCTACCAGGGTCATTTTTTCGAAGCCTAGTCTTAGAGCGCATTCGGCTATTACACTGCCGGAGGCAGCTCCGCCGATAAATACCCTGCAGTTTCGGATTGTCTCCTGCTCCTGGTCGGAGATGAAAATCCGATTATAGTCATACCGTCCCATAATATTGACTTTTAGTATTCAAAGGTCCCTTAAAAATTCTATTTATCCTATACCCGAACGGGTAAAGATGCCGAAAACCGCCTTTGAGGGGTCTCAGCGGGTGAAAATATTTTATTTTCAATTAATTTTGCAGACGGAGAAGGTGCTCCGCAATCTATAAAAATTCTTTAGAAAAAGCCTCAAATCTTCCCCATGACATAGTCCTCGATTACTTCCGGATATGCTCTTTCCAGCTCATGGACCTTCGCGAAGAGGGTCTCGGGAGTATCTTCGGGAGTGACGGTGCAGCGGGCCTGGTAGACGGTCTTCCCGTGGTCGTACTGGCTGTCCACGACGTGTATCGTGATGCCGGACTCTTTCTCCCGTGCGGCGATTACGGCCCTGTGGACGTGGTCTCCGTACATGCCCTTGCCTCCGTATGAGGGCAGCAGCGCCGGATGGATGTTCAGGATACGCTCCGGATAGGCCTCCAGCAGGTATCCCGGCACCTTGAGCAGGAATCCGGCCAGGATGACGTAGTCCGTGTCCAGGTCGGTCAGGGCTGCGGTGAGGGAGGTCTGCTTTCCCTTATATAATAAGGTGTTGTCCCTGAACTCCGCTCCCGTGAACGTCCAGTGCGGTATCCCCAGCCGCTCTGCCCGGGTGAGGACGTAGGCGTCCTTCCGGTTGCAGAATACACCTGTTACGGTGTAGGTTTTCCGCTCTTTGGACCAGTTGATGATGTTTTCGGCGTTAGAGCCTGAACCTGAGGCAAATATGACGATGTTGGGGATTTTTTTCATCATTGAAAACCGGGATTGGATTCCTGCAAAGTTCATAAAAATTTCATTATTTCAAAAATTATATGTTCATTTGCAGCAAATTTTGATTTAATAACTAACCATTAACTAAAGTTTAAACCATGGCAGATGTTGTTTCAGAAGTAACCGCCATCATCGTCAACAAACTCGGTGTTGATGAAAGCGAAGTAACCCGCAATGCAAGTTTTACCAACGATTTAGGTGCTGACTCCCTCGATACAGTAGAGCTGATTATGGAGTTCGAGAAGAAGTTCAATATCGAGATTCCCGATGACGCAGCCGAGAAGATTTCGACTGTAGGCGAGGCTATCGACTACATCGAGGAGCATACCAAATAATTACTGCATGGGTCTTAGGAGAGTAGTCGTAACAGGACTCGGCACTATCAACCCTCTGGGAAGTACAGTTGAGGAATATTTCTCCAGTCTGGACAACGGAGTCAGCGGTGCTGAGCTTATAACAGCTTTCGACACTTCTCGTTTCAAGACCAGATTTGCCTGCACGGTCAAGAATTTTGATCCCGCGGCACACGGTATCGACCGGAAGGAACTGAGGCGGATAGACCGTTTCGCCCAGTTCGCGATGGCTGCGGCCTTTCAGGCTGTGGCTGACAGCGGCCTGGACCTTGAGAAGATTGACAAGGACAGGGCCGGAGTCATACTGGGCTCGGGTATCGGAGGCATAGGCAGCCTCACAGAAGAGTTAATGGGCTATTGTGAAGGGGAACATATCCCTCGCTTTAGCCCATTTCTTATTACCAAGATGATATCGGACATGGCTCCCGGCCTGATATCGATTCACTATGGATTTGCGGGGCCCAACTACACTACCACTTCGGCCTGCGCCTCGTCCTCCCACGCCATGGGCGACGCTCTCAACCTGATACGTCTCGGTAAGGCCGACGTGATACTTACCGGCGGGGCGGAGGCTCCCGTCACCATTCCTTCCATCGGAGGGTTCAATGCCTCCAAGGCTCTTTCCACCAACAACGACGAGTACAGGACGGCCTCCCGTCCCTTCGACGTCACCCGTGACGGTTTCGTCATGGGCGAGGGTTCCGCTGTCCTGGTATTCGAGGAACTGGAGCACGCTCTGGCCCGCGGGGCCCGTATCTATGCCGAGGTGGCCGGTGCCGGAATGAGCGCCGACGCCTATCACATCACTGCTCCTCTTCCGGACGGCAGCGGTGCGGCCAAGGTCATGCGGCTGGCTCTCGATGATGCCGGTCTGCGGCCTGAGGATGTGGACTACATCAATGTCCACGGCACATCGACCCCTCTGGGTGATGTCGCGGAGCTTAAGGGTGTCAGGACAGTGTTCGGAGATCATGCCTACAGGCTCAGCATCAGTTCCACCAAGTCGATGCACGGCCATCTTCTGGGAGCGGCCGGGGCGGTAGAGGCGCTTGCCTGCATTCATGCCATCCAGTCCTCGACGGTGCCTCCTACCATCAACTTCCGGCATGAGGACCCGGAGATCGACTACCGCATGGACCTTACTCTCAATCATCCGCGCAGGCGCAGCGTGAGAGTGGCCCTCAACAACACCTTCGGTTTCGGAGGGCACAATTCCTGCTTGATTTTCAAGGCTTATTAGCGAGCCGCCCCTTATTCGTGGAGCGGTGTTTTCCCGTATGTCAGAGTAAGCGTGGGATGTCTTTCGGCCGACGGACCGTTGAGGATTATCTTGTTGTAGTTCCCGTTGTCCAGGTCGTAGAAATATTCGCCGTAGCTGTTGGTGACCTCCAGCAGAGGTGCTATCCACAGGTCCATGCTCCCGTCTATCTCCTCGGACGGGGTCATCAGCAGTTCCTGCATGTATGCCGTTATGTCCAGGCTGTATACCATGTTGGCGCGGTCGATGTCCCCTATGGTGGCGTTGGAGCGGTATACGTCATCCAGCGGAGTGAGGAATCTGAGGGTGTCGGTGGCCCAGGGGGTGCTGGTGAACGCGTATATTCTGGCGGGATGCTCCTTGTCGAACCTGTCGTAGTCGTCGGGTTTCTCGTAGGGGAATCTGAGCTCAGCGCGGGAAAGTACCATTATGTCGTCCTCCAGTCCCTCTTCGGCAATCCAGGCGTCAATCATCTCCTTCAGCGCCTTGGCGGATATGTGCGGTTTCACTCCGGTGAGACCTTCCAGGTAGAGGGCATCTCCGGGGGTGTCGTTTTCCAGGTGGGCGGAGGAGGTGCTGAATTTATTCAGTGCAGTGGTGTATCCGAAGACAAATGATTCGGTGGTGTCCACCCTCTCGACGCTGCCGTCATTGCGGGTGACGTCCGTGCGGTAGTTGAGGTTGATGGTGGAATATCCCAGGTTGAGATAGTTGAGTCTTCCTCCGCTGGCAGAGCCTACGGGGTCCTCGGTCATGACGTACAGGCCCTTTATCTTGTCGATGAACAGATTGATGTCCTCGAAGTCCTCTTTCTCGAGTGCCAGGAGCTCGGAGGCGAAGCTCTCGGTGAGGTCAACCTTTATGGTGCCCTTTCCGTAGATGACCGGGTCACTTACGGTCACCGGCACGGGGTCATAGCAGTCGGGGGCGATGGCGTTGCAGAACTGCAGGGTGCTGTCCATGGGCACGGTGAGCTTGTATATCCTGATGCGCTGGTGTATGCCTTCCTGGTTGGGGTCCAGATAGTATGTCGAGTCTATGGACAGACTGAGGTAGGCGCCTATGAGCTCGCGGGTGTCTCCGAAGTCCGTGGAGTCCGAGTAGGGGAGTATGTAGGAGGCGGAATGTGCCATCATGGTTCCGAAGGTGTCGTCGGTGAGTGTCCCGATGAGCATGTTGGTGCTGTTGGAGGACTGTACGGAGTCTATGGTGCGGTTGGTTACGGGCAGGTCGAATGTCCTGGTCCCTACTGTGATGGTGGCGGTGCCCGGTATCAGGCCCTCGCCCATGGTGCGGTCGTTGTCTACACATGAGACAGCCGTCATGGCGGCTGCCAGAAGAGTTATCAGCACTGCGGGTGCTGTCTTTCTAAAGAGCATCGTTCTCAGTTAATTTGTCGTAAAATTCGTTGTACTTCTGTATGTAGGTGCCTTCGGGGTGGTCTATCGGGGTGTACGCCAGTACCGGCAGTTTCCTGGAGGCGGCGTACCCGGCGATCTCTTCCCTCACGGACTCAGAGCCCATGATGACGGCATCCGCATACTGAATGGCGAGTTTTGCAAGATTTATGCCAGTGGGTGTCTTGAGGAGCTCGACATCCTTGGCCTTGATGCCGGGCACCGGTACCTTGGACTTCATATCGGCGGCGAAGGTGCAGTCCGGGAACTCGTCGTACAGGGAGACTACTACTTTGGCGTCTGAGAAGATGGGGTCGTTCTTGTAGGCTTTCTTGAGGTACAGCGGCACCAGATGGGATATCCATCCGGAGCAGTGCACGATGTCCGGTTTCCAGCGCAGTTTCTTTACTGTCTCCAGTATGCCGCGGGCGAAGAATACGGCCCTCTCGTCGTTGTCCTCCATGAACTCTCCCTGCTCGTTGACGTATATGGACTTGCGGTGGAAGTAGTCGTCATTGTCTATGAAGTAGACCTGCATCCTGGCCGAGGATATGGAGGCTACCTTGATTACCAGGGGACGGTCGATGTCGTTGATGACCATGTTCATCCCTGAGAGCCTTATGACCTCGTGAAGCTGGTTGCGCCTCTCGTTGATGCAGCCGTAGCGGGGCATGAATGTCCGGATTTCCTTTCCGGCCTCCTGTATGCCCTGGGGGAGATATCTTCCTACCGTCGAGACAGTGGTCTCGGGCAGGTACGGGTAAATCTCCGAATTGACGAATAAAACTCTTTTGGGATCTTTCATTTTGGATACTTTTCCGCAAATATACGAATAAAATATCTAAAAATATCATCATTTTATTTATCTTTGAGGGTTTTATACAACATACCAAAATGGCGCGTAACGAGAGCAACATTCTGTACAGGAGACTCTTGAGGTCGTATTTCTCATCGGTGATCAGTATCAGTCTGGTACTTTTCCTCGTGGGAATGGCCGGAGTGCTCATAGTCAATGCCCGTTCGGTATCGAATTATTTCAAGGAGAACATCACCGTCTCGGCCATCCTTACGCCCGAGGCCGACGAGGCCGATGCCTCGGCCCTGGCCGACAGCCTGGAGCGTACAGGTTACGTCAGGGATGTGCGCATCATCAGCAAGGAGGAAGGCACTGACGAGATGAAGGAGATACTGGGGGATGACTTCATGGATGTCTTCGAGGTCAATCCCATTCCCGTCTCCCTGGAACTGCAGATAGCCGCGGGCTACATCTCTACGGACAGTCTGGCTGTCATAGAGGAGTCTCTCTACGCCTGGCCGGCTGTGGACGAGGTGGTCTACCAGCAGTCCCTGGTGGAACTTCTCGAGGCCAACCTGGAGAGGATAGGTCTGGTGACAGGTGTGTTCGTGCTCCTGCTGCTGTTCATCTCAGTGGTGCTGATCAACAACACCGTCCGCCTGAACGTCTACGCCAAGCGCTTCACGATACACACCATGAGGCTGGTGGGCGCGACCAAGGGATTCATCACCCGTCCTTTCGTGGGCCAGGCCTTCTTCCAGGGCCTGATCTCCGGAGCCATCGCCGATGTCTTCATCCTGGGTGCCCTGTATCTGATACGCAACGAGTTCTATCAGCTCTTCTCCCTCTTCGACGCCATGCTGCTGGGAGCCGTTATGGCGGCCACGGTGGTCCTGGGCATGCTCATCTGCATGATATCCACATCGGCCGGTGTGCGCAGCCTCATATCCCTCAACCGAAGTGAACTGTATTATTAATAGGAATAAAACAATAGGAAAATGGATAAATTCGCAATTCCCAAGGAAAACGTCCTCTACCTCATCATAGGTCTGGCCGTCATCATCCTGGGCTGCCTCTTCCTCATGGGCGGAGGCGCTGACAGCCCGGAAGTGTTCAACTACGCACTTTTCAGCTTCTCGAGAATGTACGTGGCTCCCCTGCTGATAGTCGGGGGCTTCGTCATCGAGCTGGTCGTCCTGCTCCGCCGCAGGCCCATAACCCTGTTCAGAAACCGTAAGGACAAGGAGGGCAGGAACTGATGGAATGGTTTCAGGCAGTGGTCCTGGGTCTGATCCAGGGCCTTACGGAGTTTCTCCCCGTCAGCAGCAGCGGACATCTCACCATCTTCAAGGCCATCTTCGGCATAGACGCCGACAATCTCAGCTTTGAGGTAGCCGTCCATGCCGCCACCGTGCTCAGCACCATTGTAGCCTTCCGCAAGGAGATATGGGACATCATCGGCGGTGTCCTCAAGTTCAAGTACAATCCGCAGACAGAGTATTTCCTGAAGATCTGCGTATCCATGATCCCCGTTTTCATCGTGGGAGTCTTCTTCAAGGATTTCGTGACTGATATTTTCGGCTCCGGCCTCATAATCGTGGGCAGCATGCTGGTTCTTACCGCAGTACTGCTGACTCTGGGCGAGACGCTCTCGAACCGTCAGGCCCGCAGGGCAGCCGTCGGGGGACGTGAGCCCGGACGCGAGGTGGGCTGGTGGGATGCCCTCATCATAGGCATTGCCCAGGCCTTCGCCGTGATGCCCGGACTCTCCCGTTCCGGCACCACCATTTCCACCGGCCTTATGCTCGGAGTCAAAAAGAGCTCCATGGCGCAGTTCTCCTTCCTGATGGTGCTCATCCCGATACTCGGAGAGGCCTTCCTGCAGCTCGTGGGAGGGGATTTCTCCGCCTCGTCCTCGGGCATCTCCGCTTTCTCCCTTATCCTCGGCACCCTCACGGCCTTCATCTCCGGCTACATCGCCTGCCGCTGGATGATCCGCATAGTACAGAAGGCCCGTCTGCGCTGGTTCGCCCTTTACTGCCTGGTGGCCGCCGCATTCTGCTTCATCTTCGAGTCACTGGCCTAGGAAGGACGGATGGCCGGGAGAGACAGATATTATTTTATCTCGGACGTCCATCTGGGTGTCTGCGGATGTGACCCCAGGGAACTGGAGGACCGTTTCGTGTCGCTGCTCGCGAGAGCCCGGGACGATGCGGCCGGGGTCTTCCTGCTGGGGGATATCTTCGATTTCTGGTACGAGTACCGCTATGTCATCCCGCGGGGGCATACCCGGGCCCTGGGTGCACTGGCCGCACTGACGGACAGCGGAGTGCCGGTGTGGTTCTTCCCAGGCAACCACGATGTCTGGGCCTACTCCTACTTCGAGCGCGAGTTGGGAATCAAGGTGGTCCGTGAACCCTATGTGACGGAACTCGCGGGTCGCCGCTTCTGTCTTGGACACGGAGACGGGCTGGGCCGCAATGAGCCGGGATTCAGGCTGATCCGCTGGATGTTCCACAACCGGGTGCTGCAGGTGCTCTTCTCCGCCATTCACCCGCGCTGGGCTTTCGGACTGGGCTATGCCTGGGCCTCCCATTCCCGTAAGGTGAAAAATGCTCCGGAGCGCTCCTCCCTCTACCGGTTCCGCGGGGAGGAAGAGCCCCTTTACCGCTTCGCGGACAGTTTCGGAAGACAATGGAATCCGGAGCATCCCGGTGAGGGGATCGACTACTACATTTTCGGGCATTACCACACTCCGGGGGAGATAGGCATCCCCTCGGGAGGACGGATGGTCATCCTGGGATGCTGGGTGGACGGAGGAGAATATGCCGTCTTCGACGGTGAGCGGCTGGAGATCAGCGCTGCGCCACGTCCAGCCGGGACCTGACCACCGGCTCGGGCGGATTCTGTCCGAATACGGAGCGGTACAGGACATTGAATTCCCCTTTCTGATAGAGGATCACCAGTTCCTCGGTCTGCCTGTCGGCTCCTTCCGGGTCGTAGGGCAGTTTCATGTCCGAGCCGAACAGCTTGGCGATGCCCTGCCAGAAACCCGCCGCCGCCCGTCCCTTGTACTCGTTGATGATCTCGTATGGCGTGATACCGGTCTGCCGGTCTATCAGCCTCAGCAGCAGTTTGCCCTGGCTGATCGTAAGATTCCTCAGCGGTTTTTCGAATGTCTCGAACAGCTCTTTCTGGAGGATGTTGATATAGCGGTTGCGCTTGCCGCGCCTGAGTCCGTCCGTGGTGATGGTCGAGTCGGCCTCGCTCAGTTTCTCCTCGGCCAGCAGGGCGTAGGGGTAGGTCTTGGCGAAGTTGTGGACCAGGCGGTAGTAGCGCCTCCACTCCTTGCCCTTGCGCCTGGCGGTCTTGACCACCGGCTCGATGTTGTCCAGATAGACCGTATCGCCCCTGTCGTCAATGATGTACTGCATCAGGAGGCTGTCCCTGTCCTGTCCGTGTGCGGCAGTAGGGATGACGGTCAGGACCATCAGTAGGAAAATGAGATGTTTCATGACATTAATGTTGCGAATATAAGGGATTTCTTTTAAATTTGCGCCGATGACAGTTTATTCTTACATAGTAAATATGTACCACAAGCCCGGCAGAGGGCTTTACTCCTGCTTCATACGCTAGGGCGGAGTTGCTGCGGGGTTCTCCCGCCGCGGCCCCTGCGCCGCATCAGGATAACATTCGTCAACAATCAATAAATCACATATCATCATGACAGAAAGAGTCAATATGCTGCGCGAGCAGTCTGTCAATGCCGAGCCTTCGCTCACTATCGAAAGGGCATTGATCGAAACCGAATTTTACAGGAAGAACGAGGGGAAATACTCCATCCCCGTCCTCCGGGCCAAGAACTTCTACAACCTCTGCGCCAAGAAGAGGATCTACATCGGCGACAACGAGCTCATCGTCGGCGAGCGCGGGCCCAAGCCCAAAGCCGTGCCTACGTTCCCCGAACTGAACTGCCACTCCGTGGAGGACTTCAAGGTGCTCCGCAGCCGCGAGATCCAGCACTACACCATCTCCGACCGCGAGATTGAGAAATATAAGAAGGAAGTGATTCCCTTCTGGAAGGGCCGTACCCAGCGTGACCGCATCTTCAACCACGTGCCCGAAAGCTGGAAATCCCTCTACGAGGCCGGTGTCTTCACCGAATTCATGGAGCAGAGGGCTCCCGGCCATACCGCCCTGGACGGCAAGATGTACCGCATGGGCATGAAGGACTTCAAGGCCCGTATCGACGAGCAGCTTTCCCGGCTGGACTTCCTCAATGACCCCGAGGCCACCGACAAGCAGGAGGAACTCAGGGCCATGTCCATCTCCTGCGACGCCCTGATACTGTTCGGACGCCGTCATGCAGACGAGGCCCGTAAGCAGATAACCAGGATAGAGAAAGCTCTGGCCGGAGGTCCTGCCTTCAAGGTGACTCCGTTCTCCGGAGAGACTCAGGAGGACGCTTACAGGCGCCGTATCAAGGAACTCCAGGACATCATAGAGGTCTGCACGTGGATACCGGAGAATGCACCCAGGACATTCCGCGAGGCCGTACAGATGTACTGGTTCTGCCATCTCGGCACGATTCTCGAGCTCAACGGCTGGGACGCCATGAACCCCGGTCATTTCGACCAGCACCTGGCGCCATTCTATGAGAAGGAGACGGCTGCCGGCACCCTCACCCGCGAGCAGGCCAAGGAGTACATCAGCTGTTTCTGGATCAAGGTCAACAACCATCCCGCTCCCCCCAAGGTGGGCATCACAGCCAAGGAGAGCGGTACATACAATGATTTCACCAACATCAACATAGGCGGAGTCAAGCGCGACGGCACCTCCGGAGAGAGCGAGGTGTCCTACATCCTCCTCGAGGTGCTCGGGGAACTGCACATCCTCCAGCCCGGCTGCTCCGTACACGTGAGTGAGAAGACCTCCGACGACCTGGTCAAGGCCGCCTGCAAGGTCATCCGTCTCGGATACGGCTATCCGTCCCTCTTCAATCCCGATACATACGTCCAGGAACTCGTCCGTCAGGGCAAGAGCCTGGAGGACGCCCGTGAGGGAGGCTGCAGCGGCTGTATCGAGGTCGGCGCCTTCGGCAAGGAGGCCTATCTGCTCACGGGCTATCTGAACGTGCCCAAACTTCTGGAACTGGCTCTGAACAACGGTGTGGATCCCGTCACCGGCCGTCAGATCAGCATCGCCACCGGCGACGCCAGGGAGTTCAGGACCTTCGAGGACCTGTACTCTGCTTTCCTGAAGCAGCTCGAATACGTGGTGCTCGAGAAGATAAAGGTCAACAACTACATCGACCGCATGTTCGCGGAGTATGCTCCCGCCACCTTCCTCTCCGTGCTCATCGACGACTGCATCGCCAAGGGCAAGGACTACTACAACTGCGGTCCCCGCTACAACACCAACTACATCCAGTGCACCGGCCTCGGCACCGTCACCGACGCCATGTCCTCGATCAAGAAGCATGTCTTCGAGGAAGGCCGCTATACCATGGACCGGATGCTGGAGATGCTCAAGGCTGACTTCAAGGGTCATGAGTTCGACCGCCAGTGGATTATAAACCACACCTCTTTCTTCGGCAACGACGACGAGTACGCCGATTCCATCGCAGTACGTGTCTACAACGACCTCTTCAAGGCCATCGAGGGCCGTCCCAACATCAAAGGCTCGTGCTATCACATGAACATGCTCTCCACCACCTGCCACATCTACTTCGGCAAGGTGCTCGGAGCCTCGGCCGACGGACGCCACGCCTTCCTGCCCATCTCGGACGGAACCTCTCCCTCGCACGGCGCCGACACCCACGGACCCACAGCCGTGGTCAAGTCCCTGGGCAAGCTCGACCAGAGCCTTTCCGGCGGTACTCTGCTCAACCAGAGGCTGATACCTCAGATACTCAAGAAGGAGGAGGACCTCACCAAGCTCGGTCAGCTCATCCGCGCCTACTTCGGTCTCGGCGGTCACCACATCCAGTTCAACATCGTGGACACCGCCACTCTCCGCGACGCTCAGAAGCATCCGGAGCAGTACCGCGACCTGATGGTCCGCGTGGCCGGCTACAGCGATTACTTCAATGACCTCTGCGCCGACTACCAGGAGGAGATCATAGCACGTACTGAGAACGCCTCATTCTGATGATGTACCGGATATTCGACATCAAGCGGTACTCGATTAACGACGGACCGGGCATCCGGATTACATTTTTCTTCAAAGGATGCCCGCTGTCCTGTCTGTGGTGCCACAACCCCGAGGGCATATCCCGCACCCAGACCCGCATGTACACCCCCTCCAAGTGCATTCTCTGCGGGGCCTGCGTGCATTTCTGCCCTTCCGGAGCCCTCTCCGTGCCCCGGCGCGGCGCTTCCGGCGGTATCCGCTGCGATGCCTCCCGCTGTACCCTCTGCGGCAAATGCGCGGAGGTCTGTCCCACGAAAGCCGTGGAGATGGCCGCCAGGTCCTACACAGCCGAGCAGATATACGCCGAGATAGCCAAGGAGCGGCCCTTCTTTGAGTCCTCCGGCGGCGGAGTGACCTTCAGCGGGGGAGAGCCGCTGTATCAGGGCGAGCCCATTATTCCCCTGCTGGACTTCATCTCAGAGGCTGCCGCCCGCGACGGGTACACCCTGCACCGTACCCTGGACACTACTCTCTTCGCTCCGGAGTCTCTGGTGCGGGAGACCCTGGGCCGCTGCGAATTGTACCTGGTGGACCTCAAGCACATGGACTCAGCGGTTCACCGCCGCTGCTGCGGAGTTCCGAACGAGCCCATCCTGAGCAACCTGCGCGTGCTGACGGAGGCCGGCGCCGACTACATCATCCGTATACCTTATATAATAGGTGTCAATGCGGATGAGGCCAATGTCACCGCGACGGCCGCTTTCCTTTCCTCCCTTCCCCGTCTGCCGCGCTACGTCGAGCTGCTGCCTTATCATGACATAGGCAAGTCCAAACATTCCCGCATGGGGACGGTCTACAACCCGGATGCCGTGCCCATGTCCGCGCCCTCCGAGGCAGACCTGCAGGCAGCTGTGGATATATTTGCAAAATACGGTGTCCCGTCCAAGTTCTGACGGAACACCGTATCCTTTTCTTACGGAGTACCCTCCGCTTACATAGTCATTGACTTCTGGAGCTCGCGGGCTGACTGGAGGAACTCCTCTACGTTCATCTCCTTGAAGAAGAGCAGGCCGTGAGTGGTCCTGAGCCTCGGGCTGGGGTTCTGGTAGAAGAACGGCTTGCCGAGTACGTGCTGTACCTTCGAGAGCTGGTCCACCCAGATGATCTTGGCCAGGTCGCTGAACTTGCCGTCGAGCATGTAGCTCGGGAAGTCGGCGTGTACCTGGGAGGCGTAGCAGTTGCAGAAGGCGTTGTCGAACACGCTCATGGCGTTGAGCGATACGGGCACGATGTGGGTGGCCTCGGAAGGGAGGAAGCGGTACCATACGTTGCGGTAGCCCCAGATCTTGAGGTTGCTCAGGTCTGCTTCCTTGCCCCACTCGCGGATGGCTTCGGCGATGGCCTGGAGCACCTTGTAGTGGGTGTCGGGACCGCTGCCCTCGGGGTCGAAGGCGATGCTGATAACAGTGGGCTTGATGGTGCGCAGCTCCTCGAGGATGGGGGCCACGTCACGCTCACGGTTGGGCTGCTCGGTGAAGATATCGCCGGTGTAGAAGCCCAGGCGGAGGTGATGCACGTTCTCGTTCTTGATGCCGAAGAAGCCCCATACCAGCTCTTCCTCGAACTCGCGGATCATGCCCTTGAGCAGACGGATTTCGGCCGACATCTTCTGGCCGTCGTAGCTGCGGCGGGTCTCTTCGATGACGTCGAGGATCTTGGCTCTCAGCTCTTCCTTGCTCTTGACGCCGTAGATCTCAATGAAGTCGCGTACCAGGCGGTGGGCACGTCCCCTGCGGCGCTCTTCCATGTTGCCGGAGGCGACGTTGATCAGGGAATGGTAGATGTCCTTGTCGCGTTTCTGTTTCCATCCTTCGGTGAAGAAGTCGGGATAGTCGGTCATCTCGATCTTGCCGGCGTCCAGGAAGCCGATGGTCTCCTGAAGGGCGTCGATCAGGAAGTGGTTGGTCACGGCGTTGAAGCCGGAGGTCATCACGGAGAAATGCGACTCGTTGGTCTCGTTGCGGGATACCCTGTGGATGTGGGGCAGCAGGCCCAGGAGGATGTCGTCGTGGTGAGGACCGGTGTAGTAGAATGTCTGGTTGCTCCAGGTCGAGGTGCCGCGGGCTATCTTGCGGGTCAGGGAGTCGATGACGCTCTGTACGGTGTGCTCGTCCAGACCGGGAATCATGCTGCAGTACTCGTCGGCCTTGAGGTCCTCGAGGGTGATCTTGTCACCGTACTTGTTGATGCGGTTGCAGCAGTCGATGACGGCGCGGTCGGTCTTCTCCTGGGACCACGGTGAGTCGGCGTAGTAGTGGTACACGGACTCATGCAGCATCGAGGCGGCGCCAGTGGTGAGATAGAAGCGGGCGTTGGGCAGCTTCGAGAGCACCGAGGCGGGGTAGAGGTTGCAGGGGGTCTTCTCCAGGGCATCTGCTACTACCGGGGCTTTGGCCTCTCCGGCTGCGAAGATGATGGCTACAGCCTCGGGGTCATGGGTGATGGTCTCCAGGCCGATGGTGATTACGGGCTTGATGCGGGATATCTCGATGCCTCCGAGGTCGCTTGCTGCGGCGGCCTGGGTCTCGTAGTTGGTGTGGGTCAGTCGGGTGGTGGAGTGGGGGTCGCTGCCGCGGACGTTGAATGCTATGTGCCCGTCGGGACCGATGCCTCCGAGGAAGAATCCGATACCGCCCATGTCCCTTACCTTCTGGTCGTAGGCCGCGCACCAGTTGTCAATCATGAAAATAGACTTCTGCTGTATGTCCTCCGCGGCTGACCTGGCGTTGCGGTAGCGCAGACTCAGGTCTATCACTCCGTCGGGGAACACTTCGGTGAAGTGCCTGCCGTCCGCGAGGGGTATCTGCTCGCAGTTGATGAAGATGCCCTTCGAGGCGTCCAGGCCGAAGTCCTCTACGTAGTATTTCTGAACATAGTTGTAGAAACTGTTGTGCTGGCGGGGGTCGATCGGGTAGAACTCGTCTATCTGTACGAAATGCAGGCCGCGCAGGTCGGGCTTCTTGTTGAGAAGGAGTCCGCTCTCTTCCCTGGAGGCCGCGCCTTCCTTGGTGTCCCACTCGTTCAGGACCTTTTTAACCCATGCGATAAAGTATTCAGGAGTCTTGCCTGTAGGAAGGCTGATGACTCCGTCCGGATGCTCCGCCGCCCACTCCAGGAAACGGAATGCGGTGAGCTTGCCGAGCTTGGGAAAATTCTCCACCGTGATGTAGGGGATGTTGGTAGGAAATCTGTGTTTTACGTCGCCTATGTAGGCTTTTTCGACGTTTGTAAAATTATCGTTCATACCAGTTCTGATTTTTCTGTCACAAAGATACGCAAATTTCATTAACGGGATGCTTGAAAAATTTGCGATTTTCCCAAAAATTTTGCATAACTTTACGAGCACTAAACGAGCTATGAAGACATATCCCCCCGTCTGCCAGTATTGCAAATGGTGTCTTCTCCGTTACCTGTCCGCCGTGCATATTCCGGTCTGGCACTGTCGGGCTTGCAGTTAGATTAGATCGGGCGACAAAAAACACATTAACTTTATGAAAAAAATCTTATTAATCGGAACCGCCGCCCTCGGTATGTTCTTCATGACCACGTCATGTCTGGAGAACACCGAGCCGGCAGGCATTGAGGCCATGCGGCAGGCGAGAGCTGAGCTTATCAGCGCGCAGGCTGCGTATGAGCAGGCTAAAGTGACACTGTTGAATGCGCAGACTGCTCTGCAGGAGGCGCAGACACAGAACCAGATTCTGGAGAATAATCTCAAGGAACTGGAGATTCAGGAGAAACAGCTGAACCTCGAATATCAGGAGGCCAAGTATGACTATGACATGCGTATTCTGGAGCTTGACTATGCCAGGAGGGCCGGTGCGGATGAGGCATATCTGAAGGCGCTGGAGTTGGAGATTGCCGGCTATGAGTATTGGCTGCTTAAAAATGAGATAGATATGGAGGAGCTCGAACTTAAGCGTCAGGAGATGGTCGAGATACATAAGGCGGAACTGCTCAGACTGCAGAAGGCTACAGCTGTGGCTCAGAAGGAATATGAGGAGGCTATCCGCAACCTGGAGGCCCTGAAGCACACTCTGACGGAAGATGAGAAGGCTATCGTGGATAAGTATACCGCCGAGATCGACGCTCTTTCCGGCGAGCTTAAGACCGCCGAGAATGAATTGGTAGGCGCTCAGACTGCTTATCTGGAAGCCAAGTACAACTGGAGTCAGGATTCCGTTCTTCTTGACAAGAAGTATACCCGTGCCGTGGAGCTGGCTCAGGCCGCTCTGGATGACGCCAACGCCGAGCTGGAAGAGGCCAATGCCCTGGACTTCACCGACGAGGAGGCCCTGCTGACTCAGAAGGCCGAACTGGAGGCCGAGATAGACGCAATCAGAAAGCAGCAGGACGACCTGAAGATGCAGGCCGAGGACCTGAAGCTGACCCTCGAGGTGCCTGAGGCCGAGATAGCAGCGATAGATACTGTCATCAAGGGACTCGACAGGCAGATAGAGGAACTGAATCTGGAGATCAAAGCCCTGAGGGCTGAGAATCCCCGTACCCAGCTGAGCCTGCCGATAGACAATGCTATCGTGGCTCACTTCGTAGGCCAGTTCTTTGAGACCACAGTCAAGGATAATGGCGACTCTTATTATTACGGCGACCAGTATCAGGATACCAGTAACCAGAATTATGAGGACGCCCTCGTCTTCCAGAGCGAGTTCAAGAAAAACGAGGAGACCAACCGCTACGAGCTTCCTTCCGGAACTGTCTCCTGGACTACTACTCAGGATAACCATGAGAAAATTCTCGCTGATCTGAAGGAATATCTGTATACATACGAGCTTTCTGAGCCTCAGAAGGCGATTGTGGAGAATTATATAAAGTACTGGCAGGATGGAGCTAAGAACATAGCTGCTCAGAACGAGTATTATAAGACGATGCTGACTGAGGCCAGGGATGAGTGGAATGAACTGAGCAGGCAGTATCAGTATACAGCTAAACAACCTCTCGACGTTAAGGCTAACGAGGCATTAAGTGAACTGACGACAATAGCAGATCTGACTGCTGCCGACGTGAAGGAGCGCGTGACCGTACTGCTGGATACCATCCGTCTCGAGCAGCAGATCCGCCTGGCCATGACCGGCTATGCGGAGGAGAACTGGGAGAACTTCACTTATGCCAATCTCACTGACCCTGCCTCGGAGACTCCGATTACTCTGATTGATTTGCAGAATGCCGTCAATAACATTTCAATTAATCCTGCATTTAGTTATCGGTACAACTATCCTGACGGATCTTGGTATTATGACGGGCCCGTTTATTATGACGGTTTTTATGACGACGCTCCCTCAGCCGCCGCCAGATGGAATAATGCATCTATTAGCCTTTTCGGAGGAGATTATGTTTGGGGTTCTGAACGAATAGAATACTATTCAGACGAAGAATTGCTTGGGGATATAGAGACAGTGCTTGAATATACAGGTTACGGAGAGTATTATACTATAACCTACACTACAGATTATGAAGCATGGCCTTATTTTTCTGTATCCTTCCATAAGGACTATGAGACGGTTCTGGCGCAAATAGGTTACAATTTCTCTGATAGAGAGGATGCTCGAAGAGCATTTGCTAATTCCTGGTTCGTCAATGAGGTGTCCTATGAGGAGAGGGCCGCACTGGCACAGGCTCACATGGAGGCCCTGCCCGAGTTCCCCGAGCTGATAGCCGCCGTGGAGGCTCTCGAGGAGGAGATTAAGACCGCCGATGAGACCAACACTGCCGCCGTCACCGATCTGCTGACTCAGATCCGCTCTCTCTACGAGCAGCGTGCCGAGCAGAACGAGCTCAAAGAAGAGAAGGAGGCTGAGAAGGAAGCCATCATATTCGAGTTCAACGCACTGACTGCAGATACCGGCAGCGAGTGGGCAGTCCTTAACATCAAGGCCGGCCGTCTGGAGGACAAGCTGGATGTATTCGATGCCATCCTGGAGGGTACGACTGTTGTTATCGACGGTACGGACTATACCCTGGTTAAGCAGGAGGGTACTGAATACGTGCCCGAGGATCTCGCCGAGCTCAAGGAAGCATGGATCGAGAGACTGGAGAAGGAGATCAAGGGAGACGGTACGGACGTGACCCCTGGACTCGAGTACGAGCTGCTTCAGGCTCAGCAGATTCTGCAGAAACTGCACGACGGTATGTCCGATGAATTACAGAATGAGGAGGTGAAGACGGCAGAGAAAGAACTTGCGCAGGCCCAGGCCAAGTATGACGAGCTCCTCGAGGAGTTCAACTACTGGAACGACCTGCTGAGCGACTACATCGCCAGCCTCACAGGCAACACTGAAGAAACTCCTGAAGCGTAAACAGCAGCAGCCATGAAGAAAAGTCTATTCATAACCATTGCGGCCCTGCTGATCCTGTCGGTTCCCGTCAAGGCACAGTCATACGCCATCGAGCAGCCGAAGTTCGGCGACATGCAGTTCTCCCTGCTGCTCGGCTCCTCCAGTTTCTCCCTGTACTCGGAGGACGGCGGACTCAGTTACCTGATGCCTTACGGTGACTACGGGATGGGAAACCAGCAGAGCATCGGTTTCGGGGCGGACCCGCTGGTCTACCTCGACCTGGGCAGTATGAATAGCAACAGTATAATCAACACCGTAGGTATCCGTTACGCCTTCTTCGTCCACAAACGCTTCGATGTCAACGTGATGTTCGGCATGAACATCAGTGCGACACCCAAGAAGGACTTCATCGAGGGCGATTTCACGGTACCCGACATGCCTATCCCTGACGCGCAGTATGTAGTGGGACGTACCAGCCACCAGTTCTACACTCAGGTCGGTACCAACTTCTACTTCCTGCCGGACAATCCCCGCATCTCTCCCTATATCGGAGTGGTGTTCGGATTCCAGTTCGCCCGCCTGGAGACATACCTCCCCTACACCGGAGAGTATGACGACAGCGGGGAGCACATCGAGCTGACCACCCCCTCTTATCAGGCCGGTCAGTCCTGGGCAGTTCAGGGAGGCATAGTAGCCGGTATTGACTACTCGGTGGCCCCGGGCCTGGTGCTCGGAGTCGAGGTGGCGCCCGGTATGTATCAGTGCAGCGTCATGGAACTTCATCCCTCGGGTATGACTCCCTACAGGGCCATCAACCACGACGTCAAGATCCTGACCATGCCCCGCCTCAAGCTGGCATTCCGCTTCTGACCCTTACTGTTGCGATAACTAATCAGAGAGCCGCCCCGCCCGGAGCGGCTCTTTTTTTGCCCCATCCTGCGCGCCTTCCTCCTCGCACCTTCCGAAGATGTGCGGCATCCATCTCGTTCATTCGCCGGTACATCCGTCCACCAACGTGCCATCCACCGATCCATCCACCATCACGTTCATCCGCCAACGTGCCATCCACCGATACATCCCCCAGCACGTTCATCCACATGCGTGCCGTATCCCTCAGCCGCCTGTTCGCACCATTTTTAGTGTAATGTCACTTCGGGGCTGAATCTTGTGCCGGGCTCGGAAATGCCCGCACACCCAATTTTCGTAACCATCAGATACTCAATACTATGCCAAGCCGGCGTGTGCTTTGGTCCGTTTTAAAAACGCTGGCTTCCACAGGCCTCTGCGCCAACGAATTGATTATCAGCCATCCTGCTCCGACCCCGTGCGACCGATTCTTTTTCGTTCTTATTTCTCATTCCCCCACTCATTCATTATACCATCCACCAGCACATCCACTCGCCAACGTGTCTATCCACCCGACCCATCCCCCGGCACGTTCATCCACCTGCGTGCCGTATCCCCCAGTCACCTCGTCCGCACCCACGCCATCACTCAACGCCGCCAATTCCCCACCCCATTTCCGTACCCGCCATTCCGCAACGCCCGCCTCCCCGCAGCTCCCCGCCATTGCCGCCCCGGTCAGTTCCGGCAGCATTGCCCGATATGGAAAATTGTCCGCACTGCTTAGGTATTTCACCGGATAATGATTAATTTTGTGGGATATGAGAAGTCCGTATTTTTCTCAGATGAGTTTAAGTTTATGAGAATCAAGAGTGTACATATCGTTAAATACAAATTGTTCAACAATTTTGATATTGATTTCTGTGACAGCGCCGGGAAGCCGTTGGATATAGTCGTTCTGGCAGGAGTTAACGGGAGTGGAAAGAGTACATTGCTCGAATACCTTAGCTATCACTCAGGTTTAGCGGTGAAGGACGCTCATTCCGGAAATACGGTGGTGGAGGATGAGGGCAGGGACAAGCTGTTCCGTATTCCGCCTGATCTGTCACAGGCCGCCGAGTACAAAAAGTTGTTCTCGCAGGTGGTGTATTATGGAGCGCTTAATGACGACAATGCATCCAAGCAGCTGGAGAATGTAATACTTAAATACGTGGACCGTTTTGTGTATGTGGACGGGAAGACCAGCTTCGAGGCCTACAGCAGCATCAGGAGTATGATGGATGATATTTTTGAGGGATTCCGGCTTCAGATTCGCTTTAAAGGGATAGATGCCGACAAGCATTTGATATTTCAAGGGATGGACGGTGCAGAGTTTGGTGTGGAAGGTCTGTCGGACGGTGAGAAACAGATCCTGCTTAAAGTGTTTCCTCTTTTCGACATGGATATGGCTCAACGCGTGATTCTTATGGATGAGCCTGAAAGTTCGCTTCATCCGTCATGGCAGAGCTATCTGCTTCCAGTTTTGAGACGATGTGTTCAGAGGAACGGCTGTCAGTTTATCCTTGCGACACATTCTCCTCAGATTATCTCGTCTACCCGTAACGAAGAGATCAGGGTGCTTTCGCGTGATGAGTCGGGGGCTGTAGTTGCGGAATGTTGCGGGGACGGGCCCTATGGATGGACTGTGGCTAGAGTCTTGGACGAGATTCAGAATGTGCGTATTCAAAGGACTCCGGAAGTAGAGGCGGCTTTGGAAGAGTTGCACGGCATGTTGACGGAAGGTGTGTATGATACGGATGGTTTCAAGTCTCGGCTGGGATACCTGGAGGATCTGCTCGGATATTCGGATCCTGATCTGTCACTTATTAGAATGGAAATTGTTAGAAAGATGAGGGGGACTGGAAATGAAAAAGATAGAGAAAGGTGACGCACCGGAGTTTTTCTCTGAGTTTGTGGCGAAGGAGCATCCTGTAGGCTGGGATGATGTAGGACCGGTAAGGCAAGATCTTAGAAAGCATATTCTGAGAGAGCAATATGGACTGTGTGCATATACCGAGATACGTATTACTTCTGATGAGAAGTGTCATATAGACCATTTTCGGACGAGGAATCTTTTTCCCGGAAAGGTATTTGATTACCGTAACCTGTTGGTTGCCTTTACATCTGACCGTTTCGGCGCGAGGCATAAGGACGGGAGGATGAAACAGCTTGAGGATTATGATCTTCTTATAGACCCTGTGCAGGAGGATCCTTCCAGGTATCTTGAGTTCTCGTTTACCGGAGAAGTGCTGGCTGTCAAGGACTGCGAAAAAGGCCGGCATACCATCGAGGCCTTTAATCTGAACGAGCGTTCTCTCGTCCGGCGCAGGAAATCGGCAGTGTGCAGTCTGTTGAGCATGCGCGACGTGCTGACTGAAGACGAAGTCGTTGATGCGATAGGGGAGTTCGGCTCTATGCTCCGGCAGCTTTATTATTAGGCGCATCCGCATTGTTTTTCGTGCAATGTCACTACGGGGCTGAATCCTATGCTGGGCTCGGAAATTCCCGCACGCCCAGTTTTCGTAACCATCAGATACCCAATATCATACCAAGTCGGCGTGTGCTTTGGTCCGTTTTAAAAACGCTGGCTTCCACAGGCCTCTGCGCCAACGGACTGATTATCAGCCCATCCTGCTCCGCCCCCGTGCGACCGATTCTTTTTCGTTCCGATTTCTCGTTGCCCACCGCACCCGCCATCCTTCGACACCCGCCTCCCCGCCATTGCCGCCCCGGTCAGTTCCGGCAGCATCTCCCGATATGGAAAATTGTCCGCACCGCTTAGGTATTTTGCCGGATAATGATTAACTTTGTGGGAGTAGTATTGAGATAAAAGTGCTGTTATGGAAAATGAGTTTTGGCATGTGTGTACGAAGGGTCTGACCAGCGGGTTGATTTTCAGGAGCAGGGAGGACTATGTGTACGGAATGAACGGAGTGGCGGTGTATTCGCTGAAGTATCAGGTGGTTGTGCTGGCTTTCTGTCTGATGGACAATCATGTGCATTTTATCTTGCGCGGGGAGGAGCAGGTCTGTCGGGAGTTTATCAAACAGTATAAGGCGCGGTTGGCGACGTTGACGGATGTGTCAAAAGCGGATGTGTGCGTGAAGTGTATTGAGGGAGGTGATTATCTCATGCGTGCAATAGGGTATGTTCTGCGCAATCCTATGGCGGCCGGATTGGGTGTTCTGCCCACGACGTACAGATGGAGTTCGGCAGGTGTGTATTTCAATCCAGAGCGGGTGACCCCCGGAAGTGCATTGTCACGCGGCATGCAGACGGTCGGCGATGTCGGGGTGAGGAAGTTGAGGAGCGTACTGCGTTCCCGTTACCGTCTGCCGGATGACTATGTCCTGACGTCGGACGGGATGGTGTGCCCGGAGTGCTATGTGGACTGGCAGGCTGTCGAGGAACTTTTTGTCTACCCGGCCAGGTTGCTTTACATGATGTCTAAGAATGATGATATGGAAATGGAGCTGACGGGTGACATTCTGCGTAAGACCAAATACACCGATGCTGAGCTGCATGGCTCGGTAAGTGAGCTCTGCCGGGAGATGTTCCGCTGCGAATCCGCTGACGGCCTGTCTGTTGAGAACCGTTGTCGCCTGGCCAAGGAGTTGCGGAAACGCTATGGACTGGGAGCTAAGCAGCTGGCCCGCCTGAGCGGTGCGAGTTATGAGGTTCTGAAGATACTTTTGTGAGGAGGAGGGGCACAGATGTTTTGTGTGCCGGTTGAGTTCCGGTCAGTGTAGCTGGGTGCCGTGCAGAATCTCTGTGTTCGTGTCGGTGAGCGGTGACGTGGTCCTCCCTCCTGGGTAAACCATGTTGGCAGGCCGCGACGGCTGACCGTGGTGGCTGGCCGTGGTGGCTGACCGTGGTGGCTGGCCGTGGTGGCTGACCCCGATGGCTGACCGCAGTGGTTGACCCCGATGGCCGACCGTGGTGGCTGGTTCATACCGGATTCCTCTGTTGAATGACTTCGTATGGCGGTGTTTCGGGGCTGAGTCTGATGTCGAAGTGATGCAGGAGCAGAAGTGCCCGCACACCCTGTTTTCGTAATCGTCAGATACTCAACGCTATGGCGAGCCGATAGGTGTACCGGTCAGTTTTAAAACCGTACCTGTCCACGGGGTGTTTCGGCAACATGCTGATTATCAGTCTCTCCTGCTCTTGGCACGTGCGGCTGATTCATTTTCGTTCTCAAGCTCAAAACACCAAGGACCGGACAAAGGACATCGAGCGCTGAGCACCGAACGCCGGAGCCTGGGCACCAGCACCCGACAGCGGCACCCGACACCACCACCCGACACCAGCAGCGGGCACCAGCAGCGGGCACCACCACCTGGGCACCACCACCTGACACCAGCAACGGACACCACCACCGGGCACCACTACCCGTTCACCATGCTCAGAAACATTCCGGAGCATGCCTCAGTGCCCTGCCATCGTTTATAACATGCGCAATATCTGCCCACCTTCCGAAGGTGCGCAGTTTTCCGCGTCTTTCGTCCGCCTTCAGAAGATGGGCGCAGCAGCATCGCTTGGGTAGACCTTTTGCATTATCGTTCCGCCGTCCGCTATCGTGGCAGCCGTCGGCGTGCCCCGTCACCGCCGTCCTCCCTCACCGCCGCACCCCGCACCCGTGTCCAAAACGCCCTTCCCGAAAATGTTTATATTTTCCTAAGCGGCTGACCGAGCGCTGCTTGACCTTCAAAAAGTCCGGTCGAAAATGCAGTAAAAATTTTTCAAAAAATCTTCAAAAAAGTTTGGTGTTAAAGGAATTTGTAATATCTTTGCAGCCCCGTTTAATGGGAGAACTATATTTAGTTGACTGGAAATAATAGACTTACAAAAAGTATAGACAATGTTACAACCAAAGAAAACCAAGTTCAGAAGGCAGCAGAAAGGCCG